>NZ_JBEXCR010000002.1:0-585483 GCF_040605375.1 Nonomuraea sp. NPDC005650 | reverse complement strand
GGATGTCTTGGAGTGACAGACCTCTTCTACAGCGGCTCCGCTGCTTTGTTCACTGTTCTTGACGAACAGCCCTCTCCCTTAACTGAACGGCGTTGGGGCTAGATCTCCTCCATCCGCAGCCAGGCGCGTGAGGGCAGCGGGTGGCCGAAGAGGCGGGCCGCGTTGCCGTAGGCGACCCTGGCGATGTCGGCGGGCGGGAGCGTTCCGAGATTGCGGGCCACGGACTGCTGCGTGTCGGGCCAGGTCGAGTCGGAGTGCGGGTAACCGCTCTCCTGCAGCACGTGGTCGAGCCCGACCGCGAGCCGCACGCCCGACAGCGCGTGGTCGTCGAGCGTGCCGAAGAAGAAGTTACGGCGCAGCACCTCGCTGGGCTTGAGCCCGCCCTCCCACGACGCCTCGCCCGCGACCGGGTGGTCTAGGGCGTAGTCGGCGCGCTCGGCCAGCATGGGCAGCCAGCCCACGCCGCCCTCGACGATGAGGATGCGCAGCGAGGGGTAGCGCAGCGGCACGCCCGACCAGAGCCAGTCGGCGCAGGCGAACATCGCGCTGGTCGGCATCAGCGTGGTGATGGCCTCGATGGGCGTGTCGGGCGAGGGCACGGGGGACCACGACGAGTCGCCCGCGTGCAGGGCGACCACCGTGCCGGTCTCCTCGCAGGCGGCGAAGAACGGGTCCCAGTGACCGGAGTGGATCGACGGCAGCCGCAGCCGGGTCGGGAACTCGGGGAAGACGACGGCCTTGAAGCCGCGGGCGGCGTTGGCGCGGATCTCCTTGGCGGCCACGTCGGGATCGGGCAGCCACGGGAGCTGCAGGCCGATGATCCGCTCGGGGTAGGTGCCGGCCCAGACGTCGATGTGCCAGTCGTTCCACGCCTTGATCAGGGCCAGGCCGAGCTCCTGGTCGCGGGTCCTGGCGAACGGCATGCCGGACTGCCCGGCCAGCATGCCGGGGAAGCAGAGCGCGGCCCAGATGCCCGCCACGTCCATGTCCTGGACGCGGGCCTCGATGTCGTGGCAGCCGGGGCGCATGTTCTCGAACCTGACGGGATCGAGCGTGCGTTGCTCGCGGGGCAGCCCGGCGCCCACGTCGATGCCGGCGCACGGGTATGTGGCCCCGCCGTAGCGCCAGACCTGATGACCCGCCTCCGTCTCCACGACCTTGGGCGCGACATCCGCATATTTCTCCGGCAACCGGCCTTCGAACAGGTCGGGAGGCTCGATCAGGTGATCGTCGGCGGAGATGATCACGTAGTCGCGCCGCCTCGGGTCAGGGTCGGGGAGCAGCGGCGTAGTCACGCAGGTAACCGTACGACGGCGGGATAACGTCGAACAAGCTGCGACGTATCCGTTGGGTATCCGAGATCTTTGACCCGGGACCGCCAGGAGGGGGGCAGCGGGCGGTCCCAGGCCAGGGATGGGCCGCTCACCTGGACGCAGCAGGTGGGACCCGGCCTGCCACTACCCAGCAGAACCAGGCTCAGTCAGCAGATGGCCGCGTAAATCGGAGATGGCGGCTGGGGAAACGTTCAGGACCTGTGTGACATACGTCTCGATCGATCCGTGCCGCGCCTTGAGGTCGTCGATGAACAGGCGCATGGCCTCCGCGGGCGCCAGGCCGAACCCCGCCCACATGAGCGCGTCGGGGTGCCTGGTGCGCCAGCTGCTGATGAATTGCTCGGTGGCCAGCCCGGTGAGCGCGTAGTCCGCCACGATGTCGTCCTCGCCCACGCCCACCAGCGACAGGACGAGCGCGGCGAGCACCCCGGTGCGGTCCTTGCCGGCCGCGCAGTGGATCACCACGGGGGCGTTGTCGGCCCGCGCGATCGTCTCCAGAGCGGTCCTGAGGTTGTCGACGCCGTCCTCGGTCACCTCCAGGTAACGGTCGGCGAAGAATCTCGCGACCCCGCTCTCCTCCTTGTAGGTCGTGATGTCCCAGCGGCGGCCCTCGATGGGCAGGTGGTGATAGCTCTGCCCCTCGGCGTCCGGGACGCGGCCCACCTTCTCGATCTCGGACGCGTGCCGCAGGTCGATGACCGTGCGTACGCGCAGCTCACGGAAGGTCCTGAGATCGTCTCCTGCCAGCCAGCCGAGCGAGTCGGCCCGGTAGAGCCGTTGCCATTGGACCGCACGCCCGTCATGGGCGGCATATCCACCTACGTCGCGGAAGTTGAAGATGTTGGCGAACTCAATGTGGCGGATCACCCTCCACACCTTAATCGGCGGTGGTGACAGACTCCTTGGGCCGCTCCGCGGCCTTCCGCTCGGCCACCTCGCGGCGGATCAGCAGGACCCACCCGGCCAGCGCGATGCCGATGAACAGCCACCACTGGACCCCGTACGCGAGGTTGAGGCCGCCTCCCGCCCCCACGTCGGGCGCGGGCACCGGGGCCGGCGCCGCGGCGGGCTCGGGCGCCTGCTCGGTCAGCTCGACGTACCCGCCCACCAGCCGGTACGGCAGCCCCTTCCCGATCTTGTCGGCGTTGATCAGCAGCACCTGCCCGGCCGGCAGACCGGAGCGGTCCCGGATGCCGCTGGACTCCTCGGTCTCGCTGAGTCGTAGCCGCCCGGTGACATTTACCTGTCCAGTGGGTGGAGCGGGCACGTCGGGCGTGGCGTCGGCGGTGGCGGCTGCCTTGACCCAGCCCCTGTTCACGATCACCGCCGTGCCGGTGACGGTGACGAGGGGCGTCAGGACGTAGAAGCCGTTCTGGCCCTCCTGGGGGCGCCTGCGTACGAGGAGGGCGTGGGCCGGGTCGTACGTGCCCGAGACCGCGACCTTCCTGAACCGGTCGTCCTGGCGGACCGGCTGCCCGGGGACCGCCAGCCGGTCCAGCGGCACCGGCGCGGCCTCGATGTTGGCCGTGACCCGCTCGCTGTTGGCCGACCGCTCCTCGAAGCGTCCGAACTGCCACCGCCCGAGGAACACGAAGGCGGGGATGACCAGCAGCACCACCACGTGGAGCGCGAGCCATCGGGGCGTCAGCAGGAACCGGTACACGCATCAAGACTAGGCACCGCAGGGGGTGCCCCTTCACGCGCCTATGCGCTTCTGAGCTGGGCCCCCGACCCTGGGCATCCGGGTCACCTCGCGCGGCCCGCCCACCTCGTGGCCGTCCGCGCACCGGAAATGCTGCTCGATGGGGGCCCCGCAGTCGCGGTGGGTCAGCAGCACCGGCGGCCCCTCCTCGTCCGCCAGGTATTTGTCGCCCCAGTGCATGAGCGCGACCAGGAGGGGATAGAGGTCGCGGCCCTTGTCCGTGAGCCGGTATTCGTCGCGCTGCCGCTGGCCCGGCTCGCGGTAGGGCTCCTTGCGCAGCAGGCCCTCGTCGACCAGCCGGGCGAGCCGGGCGCTGAGCACCTGGCGGGGGGCGCCGGTGACCGCCTGCATGTCGGCGAACCTCCGCACGCCGCTGAACGCCTCGCGCAGCACGAGGAAGGTCCACTTCTCCCCGACGATGTCCAGGGTGCGCTCGATCGAGCAGTTGTCCACCCGGAAGGGAACGTTCATAGCCGCATTATATCTGAGTTCATTTGACAGACTCAGCGCTCGCGGGCAGGCTGAGTCTATGCAGGGAACCCAGATCCGCCCCGCGCGCCCGGACGACGAGGAACGGATCAGCCGCTTCCTGACGGGGCTGTCGCTGCACACGCAGACGCTCCGCTTCTTCACCGGCATCAGCGCTCCCGCCCCGGGTCTGGTGCGCACGCTGCTCGCGCTCGACGAGCGGCGCGACGCGCTCGTCGCGACCGTCGAGGGAGGCGAGATCGTCGGCCACGCCATGAGCTTCCGTGGCGGCTGCGCCGACGTGGAGGTCGCCGTGGTCGTGGCCGACCTGTGGCGGGGGCGGGGGATCGGGCCGGAGCTGATCGACAAGCTGCTGCTCAGGGCGTCCGTACGGGGTGCGCGGACCGTGGGCATGGACGTGCTGGGGGAGAACCGGCGCGTGCTGAGACTCGTCCGCCGGCTCTGGCCGGACGCCGAGATGAAGGTGACTTCCGGATCGGTGGAGGTGACCGCTATGATCGATCCGCTCGGCCTATTTGCGGAACAAGGTTCTGTTGGCACACCATTGACAGCGTGAAGAGTGCCAAGAACGGACGCGACGGCCGGACCCGCATCATCGAGGGTGCCCTCCGCCGCTTCAGCCAGGACGGGGTCTCGGCCACCACGCTGGCCAGCCTCCGCGAGGAGAGCGGCGTCAGCGTCGGCAGCTTCTACCACCACTTCGCCAGCAAAGAGCACGTCTTCGGCGTGCTGTACGCGGAGATCCTGACGGCCTACCAGGCCGCCTTCCTCGCCGAGCTGGTCAGCCACCAGGAGGCCCGCGACGGCATCGAGGCCGTCGTGGCCTTCCACATGCGATGGGCCGGCGAATATCCGGAGCGGGCCAGGCTGCTGGTCAGCGAGCGCCCGCCGCGCAAGCACGAGCCGGGCGGCGCGGAGGTGGCCGAGGCCCGGCGCGCCTTCTTCCGCCAGGTGTCCGACTGGTGGCGGCCGCACATGAAGAACGGCATGCTCCAGCCCGTCCACCCGACCATGTGCTACGTGCTGTGGCTGGGGCCGGCGCAGGAGATGTGCCGCCTGTGGTTCGCGGGTGCCCACACGCCCACGGAAGAGGAGATCCAGGGCTTGGGCGCCGCCGCCTGGCAGAGCCTCCGCCAGCAATGACGGTCCCCTGAACGGGGCCCGTACCAGTGCGGGGAGCGATGATCCGGGTACCGTCTGTGGTGTTATTGTCCACTTGTGACTCGACCTCGGGCGCTGGCACTGCCTGCTTTGCCGGAGAGCGCTCTCGCCCGCCTGGGCGAGGTGGCCGACCTGGCCGAGGTTCCCGCGCGTCCCAGCCTCGGATTCACCGACGAGCAGCTCGCCGACCTGGTCATCGAGACCGGGGCGACCGTGCTCATCACCGACGGCGACCAGGTTCGCACGTCGGTGCTCGCCCTGCCCCTGGACGTGGTGGCCGTCATGGGCCCGACCACCAGCGTGGACCTGAAGCTGGCCGCCGAGCTCGGCGTGACCGTCCTGCACGCGGCCGGCCGCGACCCCGAGTCGGTCGCCGAGCTCACGCTCGCGCTGTTGTTCGCCGTCAGCCGCAACATCGTGGCCGCCGACCGGGAGGTACGCCAGGGGCGCGTCGGCAAGGTGCCGCCCGCCCAGCGCCACCGCGGCCGGCGGCTGACCGGCCGGACGTTCGGCATCGTGGGCCTGGGCAGCATCGGCAGGGCCACGCGCTGGCGATGCGAGGGACTGGGCATGCGGGTGATCGCCTGCGACCCGTACGTGCCCGAGGCCACCCACACCCTGCCTGCCCTGCTGGCCGAGTCGGACGTGGTGTCGCTGCATGTGCCGCTGACCGCGGAGACGCGGGGCTTCTTCGGCTACCCGGAGTTCGGCGCGATGCGGCCGGGCTCGATCTACCTCAACACCTCGCGCGGCGCGCTGCACGACCTGACGGCGCTGGTCGACGCGCTGCGCCAGGGCCGGGTGGGCGGCGCGGGGCTCGACCACTTCGAGGGCGAGTGGCTCGACCCGGCCCACCCCCTGACGGGGCTCCCCAACGTGGTGCTGACGCCCCGGCTGGGCGAGGCCACGGGGGAGAGCCGGGAGGAGCTGGCCGGGATGCTGGTGGAGGACATCGCCCGGCTGCTGCGCGGCGAGCGGCCCGCCCACGCCTGCGCGCCCGCCCTCCCGTTCGCCTGATCGGCCGCCGGTCCCACCGGACCGCCTCGGGTTGTCAGGCGGGCTGGCGGAGCCGGGTGTGGACGCGCCAGCTCGCCCGGTCGAGTGAGATGTCCAGCCGCAGATCACCGCGGTGCCTGCGCAGACCGGGCACGCGGACCCGGTCGTGCACGTCGAACCTGCCTCTGTACGGATAGCCGAACCCCAGCTCACCCGGGAGCACGCGCAGATCGTCACGGTTGCCGCAGTGCGGGCACGTCCAGGACACCAGGTCCATGCCGCGGTTGTAGTCGGTGCAGGCACGGAAGTATTCGTCGGGGCCGAACCGGGACTCGCAGGCCAAGCAGGGGATCAGCATGGGTCCGCTCCTCGGGGCGACGTGGCGACTTCCCTAGAGATACCGCTCATCACTTGTCCGCCGCTTGCAGAACGCTTGGGCGCCTAAGTAACAGTATGAGCACACAAAGCGACGAGCTGAAGGCGGGGGGCGGTAGCTTGCGTGACCGGCGGAGCCTCGTGAGGGTCTGTGGTGAAAGGATGGACTTGTGGAACGACTGCGCCATCACCTCCTGGAGACCGACTACACGATCGACGGCGTCCGCGAGCGGCTGGGCAGCATGGCCGCCTCGGCCCTGGCCAGGGAGGAGCTGGTGCCGGCCCTGCGCGCCACCGCCGACCTCGATCCGCTGGCGGCGTTGATCAGGCTGTGGTGGCTGGGCGTTCCCGTCCCCGTCGCGTCCGTCCCCGCGGAGGTCCTCGACTCGGGGCTGGTCAAGGTCGACGGCGACCAGGTGAGCGCGACCGCGCACCTGCAGCCCTGGGAGACCGGCGGCTACCTCGTCTCCGACCGCAAGGTGCGCCCCGGCGACCCGGCGCTGCGCCCTGATCACGTGGTCGGGGCCGGCGGCGCCTCGGCCAACCTGGCCCAGCTGGTCACCCGCCGCCCGGTGGGGCGCGCCCTCGACCTCGGCACCGGCTGCGGCGTGCAGGTGCTGCACCTGGCCGGGCGGGCCGAGCACGTCGTGGCCACCGACGTCAATCCGCGGGCCGTCGAGCTGGCCAGGCTGAGCTGGGAGCTGTCCGGCGTCTCCGGCGTGGAGGCGCGTACGGGGTCGATGTTCGAGCCGGTCGAGGACGAGCTGTTCGACCTGATCGTGAGCAACCCCCCGTTCGTCATCGGTCCGGGGGGCGGCCTGACCTACCGCGAGGCCGGCGGTGACGGCTTCTGCCGCGACCTCGTACGCCGCACGCCCGCCCACCTCAACCCCGGCGGCCAGGCCCACTTCCTGGCCAACTGGCTGCACGTCGAGGGCGAGGACTGGCACGACCGCGTGGGCGGCTGGCTGCGCGAGACCGGCTGCGACGCCTGGGTGGTCCAGCGCGACGTGCAGGACCCGGCCGAATACGTCGAGCTCTGGCTCAGGGACGCCGCCGAGCAGGGCACGAAGGCGTACGCCGAGCACTACGACCGCTGGCTGGCCTGGTTCGACGAGCGGAAGGCGGAGGGCATCGGGTTCGGCTGGATCACCATGCGCAACTCCGGCACGCTCGACCCGGTCGTCCGCGTCGAGCACCTCGACCACCCGGTCTCGCTCCCGGTCGGCGACTACGTCGACTCCGTGCTCGACGCCGTCGCCACCGCCCACCGCGCCAAAGAGCTCGACTCGGCGCTCCTGCGGACCGCCGAGGGCCTGCTCGACGAGCGCATCGGCCTGCCGGGCGCGGAGGACCCCATCCGCATCGTGCTGCGCCAGACGCAGGGCCTGCGCCGCAGCAGGGAGGTCGGCACGGTGGAGGCCGCGCTGGCCGGTGTGTGCGACGGCGAGCTGGCGCTCGGCCCGTTGCTCAACGTGATCGCCGAGTTGGTCGGCGATGGTGAGATCCCCGACTCCGACGCGGTCAGGCCGCTGATCGCGGAGGGCTATTTCCTGCTTTAATCGGCCGTTAATTGGACGTTGACAGCTGGGGTGGAGGCTCATGGCCAGGACACGGACCCCGGGGGGTTCGAGGGCCGTGTCAGGTCCGGCCGGTCGTCTAGGTGAGGCGGCTAGCCGTTACGCGGAGCATCCGGATAACCGGGCCCCCTAGCGACGCGTGGCGGCGACAGATGACCGGCCGGGCTGCATCACCGACACATTCGTGACGGCCTGATCGACAAGAAACCTGCTCATCAGACTGCCGCCCTACGGTCGTGGCTGGTCGATCGTAGCGGCAGTCCAAATAGCAGGTTTCTCATCGGAAGGACAGCCTTGTTCAACCATGTGTGGATGACACGTCTGGACGACGAGCTGTACTCAGGACTCGACGACGGCCCCTCTGACGGTCTCGGCGGGAGGGAAGGTGTCGATCAGGGCCTTGAGATCGCCGGCCTCGGGAGCGCCGAGCCGGGAGAAGATCTCGAACGCCTGCCGTAGGCATTCCAGGCTCCTGATCGAGCTGCCCAGACCGCGCAGCGCCCTGCCGAGCACCGTGAGCGACAGCGCCTCGCCGTACGGGTGGCCGATCTCGCGGGAGACCACCAGCGCCTGCTCAGCGTGGCGCACGGCCTCGGGATAGCGCTCGGCGGCGATGAACGTCTCGGCCAGCCTGGAGCAGACCCGCTGCTCCCAGACGCGCTGCTTGCTGGCCCGGAAGAAGGCCAGGCACTCGGCGTGGTGGTGGACGGCCTCGGTGAGCCGGCCCACCCGCGACAGCACGATGCCGAGGTGGTAGCGGGCGCGGGCGGTGCCGGCGCCGCTGCCGATCTCGGTGAACAGGGCCAGCCCCTTCTCCGCCGCCGCGATCGCGTCCGCGGGGCGGCCGAGCCCCAGGTGGTCGCGGGCCGAGTAGCTGAGCACCAGCGCCTCGCCGGCGGGCACGTCGTTCGCGCGGTAGAACCGCATCGCCGCGTCGAACAGCTCCAGCGCCTCGATGTGGCGGCGCTGCCTGCCGACGACGACGGCCAGGGCGTTCAGCACCTCGCCGGTGACGATCTTCTCGCCGCGGGCCGTGGACAGCTCGTGGACGACCCTGAAGTGCCCCTCGGCGGCCTTCAGCTGGTTGTCGGCGAACAGCACGCGGCCGAGCACGTACCGGCTGCGCAGCTCGGTCGCCTGGTCGCCGAGCCGCTGCGCGGAGCTCAGCACGGCACGCGTGCCATGGGCGAACTCGCGCGTGTGCGTGCCCGCCTCCAGCAGCGGCTCCATCGCCACCAGCAGGTCGCCGGCGGGCAGCAGCTGCTCGCCGGCGACGGCCGACGCGGCGACCTGGTTGATGGCCGCGAACAGCGAGTCGCCCTCGGCGATCAGCCAGGCCACGGCCTCGTCCACACTGGTGAACGAGAGCCCTTCGCTGATCGTCACGATGTTGGCCGGGATCATGCTGCCCTCGTAGGCCAGGCTGTGCGCCGACTGGGCCGAGGCCAGGTAGAAGCCCAGCAGCCGGTGCAGCGCCTGCGCCCTGGCCTCGGGCTGCTCGGACTTGTCCAGCTCGCGCCTGGCGAACAGCTTGAGCAGGTCGTGGAAGCGGTAGCGGCCGGGCGCGGGCGCCTCCAGCAGGCTCGCGTCCACGAGGGACTCGAGCACGGACTCCGCCTCGAACTGGCTCACCGACAGGACGGCCGCCGCCGCCCCCGTGGAGATGTCGGGCCCCTTGGGCAGCGACAGCAGGCGGAACGCCCGCGCCTGGGCCGGCGCGAGCTGGCCGTACCCGAGCGCGAACGTGGCCTCGACGGCGAGGTTGCCCACGCGCAGCTCGTCGAGGCGGCGCTGCTCGTCGGCCAGCCTGGGCACGAGCGAGGCGACCGTCCAGGAGGGCCGCGCGGCCAGCCGGGCGGCCACGATGCGCACCGCCAGCGGCAGGAACCCGCAGGCGGCCACCACGTCCATGGCCGCGCCGTGCTCGGCCGACACGCGCTCGGCCCCGGCCACCGACGCGAACAGCGACAGCGCCTCGCCCGGCTCCATCACGTCGAGGTCGATGAGCCGCGCGGAGGGCAGGTCGGCCAGCTTGCCGCGGCTCGTCACGATGGCCGCGCACCCGGGCGAGCCCGGCAGCAGCTGGAGGACCTGCTCGGCGTCGCGGGCGTTGTCGAGCAGCACGAGGATGCGGCGGTCGGCGAGGATCGACCGGTAGAGCGCGGCGCGTTCGGGCAGGCCGTCCGGGATGACGTCCGGCGGGATGCCGAGCGCCCGCAGGAACCCGCCGAGCGCCGACTCGGGCGCGGTCGTCTCGTCGGTGTAGCCGCGCAGGTCGACGTAGAGCTGCCCGTCGGGGAACAGGTCCTCGGCCAGGTGCGCGACGTGCACGGCCAGCGCGGTCTTGCCCACGCCGCCGATGCCGGAGATCGCCGCCACCGGCACGCCCTCGCCGGACGACTGCGCAGACAGCAGCGTGCGGAGCCGTACGGCGACCTCCTTGCGGCCGGTGAAGTCGTTGACGGCGGCGGGGAGCTGCGCGGGGCGCGGCAGCTGGGGCGCCTGCGGCTGCTCCGGCTCCTCCGCCGGCTCTTCCGCGGGGACCTCGGCGGCGGCCAGCGTGGGGTCGGCGGCCAGGATGCGCTGGTGCAACGCGGCCAGATCGGGGCCCGGCTCGATGCCGAGCTCGTCGATGAGGGCCTCACGCGTCTCGGTGAACACGTTGAGGGCGTCGCCCTGCCGCCCGCACCGGTAGTAGGCCAGCATGAGCTGGGCGCGCAGCTTCTCGCGCAGCGGGTGGTCCGCGGTGAGCGCGATCAGCTCGGAGACGACCTTCGCGTGGTTGCCCAGCTCCAGGTCGACGTCCATGAGCGTCTCGACGATGCTGATGCGGCGCTCGACCAGCCGGTCGCGCTGGTGCTCGGAGTAGGGGCCGACGGTCCCGGCCAGCGGTTCGCCCGCGAACAGCGACAGCGCCTCGCGCAGCCCCTCGGCGGCCTCACGCAGCCGGCCGCTCTTGCGCGCGCTCTCGGACTCCTGGACGCCGCGTTCGAAGCGGACCAGGTCGAGCGAGCCGTCGGGCAGCCGCAGCGCGTAGCCCCTCCCGATGGACGTCAGCAGCTCCGGGCGGGAGCGGGCGGGCCGGTCGGGCTCCAGCACCGTACGCAGCCGGGAGACGTAGGTGCGCAGGGCGCCCAGGGCCCTCGGGGGCGCGTCCTCGCCCCAGACCGCGTCGATCATCTCGTTGGGAGTGACCGCATGACCCTCGCGCAGCAGCAGCATGCCCAGGATGGAACGCTGCAGCGGGGTGCCCAGATCGAGCTCCTGGCCGTCACGCCAGGCGCGGACAGGACCGAGCACGGCGAACCTCAGGCCGCCTTCGAAGCTCTGACCAGCCATGCCGTATATCTCCCAGCCCAATGGATCGTTTTGTTACCAAATGATAGATCCAACGTTGTTTGTCACCTAGATTCCGGACTGATCGTTAAATGTGTCGTTGATCCGTCTTTGATCCGGTGTTGAGCGTGCCCCTGGATGCTGATGGTCGGCTAGGCATGACCCACACCGCGGGGGCGCGTGTCATGTAGAGCACCTGCAGGCAGAAAAAAATACGGCCCCGCCCGAACTTTCTTGGGGCGGGGCCGTGATGGACAGGTTCTCAGGCCGCCTCGACCAGTCCGAGCCGCAGGGCGAGCCGCTCGCGCACGAGCGGCCATTCGGAGCTCAGGATCGAGTAGAAGGCGGTATCTCGGACCGTGTTGTCGGCGCCTCGGCTATCCGCTCGCCGCACCCCGTCGAAGTGTGCGCCGAGGGCCTCGATGGCGGCCCGGGACTTGGTGTTGCGGACATCTGCTTTGAGGGTGATGCGGTGGACGTTCCATGTCTCGAAGGCGAGCGAGAGCATCAGGAACTTGCTCTCACGGTTGACACCCGTGCCCTGGGCACTGGCGGCCAGCCAGGTGTAACCGATGTCCGCCACGGACGGGATCTCGCCCACCGCACCACGTGTACCCGGAGGCCAGGGCATGGGGCCCTGCCAGTACTCCAGGTGCATGAGACGGGTGGCACCGACCACGCGGTCGGTGTTCAGCCACCGGATGGCGAAGGGCATGGAGCGGCCCTCCGCCTGCTCAGCCATGGCGGCCTCCACATAGGAGACCATCTCGTCCCGGCTTTCCGGGACACGAGTGAAGGCGTATGTGCAACGGTCTTCACTCGCCGCGGCGACGAGATCGTCGATCGCCGCGAGGCTGAGAGGTTCCAGGCGCACGGAGCGCCCGGACAGGGTGACAAGAGCGGGCATGAGCACATGATGAGGGGAACCGGGGGCGCACGTAACCATGCAGTTAGGAAGATCTTTTGCAGGTTTCTGCAGACAGGGTGTTCCTGCAGGTCAGCGGCCCCTTTTGGGGGATGGTAAACCCGCCCTTGGGGAAAGATTCGCCTAACTGTGACATGGTGTCGGGATCACCGCGGGACGCTGTTCACGTGCCGCTCAGTGTCGCGGTGAGGCGAGCTCCTTCAGACCCGTCGAAAGATGGTCCAGATTGGCGGAGATCCACGGGAGTTGGAGCGGGTTCGGGCTGTTCAGGGCGGTCAGTCGCTCTTCGACGGTCTCGCCGTAGAGGAGGCTCACCGCGACCCGCACCCTGGCCGCCGCCGGGTCGTCGCCGAAGGCGTGTCCGGGCAGGACGCCGATGCCGTGTTCCTCCAGCAGGATCTTGGTGATCTCGGCGGAGCCGCCGAGCCGGAGGTGGCTCAGGTCGGGATAGAGGTAGAAGCCGCCCTGCGGCACGGGCACGTCGGCCCCGATCTCGGTGAACCGCTCGTGGACGGCCCTGGCGACCGCGCCGTGCAGCCGCCGGCTGAGCTCGATGCGGACGAGCAGCTCCTGCGGCTCGTCGAAGGCGTACGCCGCCGCCTCCTGCACCGGGGCCGCGGGCGCGGACCAGATCTCGCTGGCGACCGCGAGCAGGCTCCTGTGCAGCACGTGGCTGCCCGCGGGCAGCCTGGCCACGCCGATCCGCCAGCCGCCCAGGGCCAGGCTCTTGCTCAGCCCGGTGGTGATGACCGTGCGCTCGGGCGCGAGGTCGGCGGGCGAGGTGTACGGCAGGGTCGGGTCGTGCACGACGTCGCGGTAGATCTCGTCCGAGATGATCAGCAGATCGAGCTCGCGGGCGATCTCGACCAGGCGCGCGATGGTCGCCGGACTGGCCAGGCGGCCCGTCGGGTTGTCGGGGAGCGTCACCAGCAGCGAGTTGACGGTCCTGCCCTGGGCCCTGGCCCGGAGCACCTCGCCGGCCACGCGGTCGGGGTCGGGCACGCCACCCTCTCCTGGCGGTGCGGGCACCAGGATGGGACGGGAGCCGACCAGGTCGGCCTGCGCCGCGTAGCTGACCCAGCTGGGCGCGGGCAGGACGATGTCTCCGCCGATCGCCAGGAGCAGGCCGTACAGCAGGGACTTGCTGCCCGGTCCGCAGACGACGAGCTCGGGGTCGGTGGGGAGCCCCCGTCGCGTCCAGTAGCCCGCTGCCGCCGTCTTGAGCTCGGACGCCCCCGCGACCGGTCCGTAGCCGTTGCGTTCCGCCGCGGCGGCCAGCCTGTCGCGCAGCGCCGGGTGGACGGGCAGCCCTGCCTCGCCGAAGGCCAGGTGCAGCACTCGTTCCCCGGCGCGCCGTCTTCGGTCGATGTCCTCGTTTGCCGCCAAAGTGGCGGACAACGTCACCGTCATGTTTGTCACGTTCCCAGGGTGGTTTGATGAAGGCATCAGCACAAGCGAGGCTTTTCGTGGGTAGGCATAAGGAAGACTGATGCTTGAATTGCGACGTTTGGTCCTGATCTGCGAGTTCGCGCGACGAGGAAGTATCGCGGCGACAGCAGCATCTCTGGGGTACAGTCCTTCGGCCGTGTCGCAGCAACTCGTCGCGCTCGAACGCGAGACCGGCACGGCCCTCATCGACAGGACCGCGCGCAGCGCCGAGCTGACCGACGCGGGGCGGCGGCTGGTGGCGCACGCGGAGCGCATCCTGTCCATGGTCGAGGAGGCGGAGTCAGACCTGTCCGCGCACGCGGGGACGCCTGCGGGGCGGGTGGTGGTCACCGCCTTCCCGACGGCGGCGGTGGCGTTCGCCCCGGCGCTCGCCAGTTCGCTGCGCCGGCACACCGAGCTGACGCTCCGGCTGGGGCAGAGCAGGTCGGGCCGGGGCATGCGCGAGGTGCAGTCGGGGGAGGTGGACATCGCGCTCGTGGACGACTGGTACGGGCGGGTGCGCGACAACGAGAGCCTGCGGGTGTTCCCGCTGCTGCGCGACCCCCTGGTGCTGGTGGTGCCGCGCAAGCACCGCCTGGCCGACCCCGACGTGCCGGTGGACCTGCGGGAGCTGCGGGACGAGCCGTGGATGGCGACGCCCGACGGGGAGCCGTCGCGGCTGGCGGTGGACCGGCTCCTGGTGGACGTGGGCGGCACCCGGCCGTCGCCGTGGGAGTTCGAGGGGCTGGGAACGATCCTTTCGCTGGTGGCCAAGGGGATCGGCATCGCCGCCGTGCCCGCGCTCGCGCTGGCGGCAGGCGTACGGGGGCTGGCGGTGCGCCGGTTCCCGGGCAACCCGGTGGGGCGCGACGTGCACGCGGTCGCCCGGAATTCGAGCGTCCACCGGCCGTCGGTGTCGGTGACGCTCCGCGCGATCCACGTGGCCGCCCGCTACATCGCCGCCGACCTGGACCCGGTGCGCCCGGCGGACCGGCGGCCGCCCGGCGATCCGCTGGACGAATGACGGGGCGGTCCGGTGAGGCGATAGCGTCTGCCGTTATGGCGCCGACGTACGACATCGAGCACCTCCTGCTCACCCAGCCGAGCACCCGCACGGTCGCGGGCGTCGACGAGGTGGGCCGGGGCGCCTGGGCGGGCCCGGTCACGGTCTGCGCGGTCGTCACCGACCTGTCCGAGCCGCCGGCCGGCCTCACGGACTCCAAGCAGCTCTCGGCCGCCAGGCGCACCCCGCTCGCCGAGGAGCTGACCTCGTGGGCGGCCGGCATCGGCTTCGGCGAGGCCACCCACGAGGAGGTCGACGCGCTGGGCATGACGGAGGCCCTGCGCCGGGCCGCCAGGCGGGCGCTGGAGGCGCTGCCGGTGCGCCCGGACGCGGTGATCCTCGACGGCAAGCACGACTACATCGGCGCGCCCTGGCCGGTCCGCCTGGAGGTCAAGGGCGACGCGGCGAGCATCTCGGTGGCGGCGGCGTCCGTCCTGGCCAAGGTGCGGCGCGACGCGTACATGGGGACGATCGGCCACGAGGAGTACGGCTTCGCCGAGAACGCCGGTTACCCCTCGCCCGTCCACCAGGAGGCCCTGGCCCGGCTCGGCCCCACGCCCCACCATCGCCTCTCGTGGTCCTACCTCGACGACCTCCCTCGGTGGCGGCACCTCAAGCACCATCGGGACCCGCTCGTGGGAGAGGGCCAGGCCAGCCTGTTCGGCTGAACGGACCCCATCGGGCATCATCGGGTAGGTGCGAATCGGGGTCTTCGTCATCGCGGCGCAGTTCCCCGGCCAGGAGGCCGGGCAGGTGCTGGCCGATGCCGTCGAAGTGATCGTGGCCGCCGAGGAGGCGGGGTTCGACGACGCGTGGGTCGCCGAGCATCACTTCATGTCCTACGGCGTGTGCCCCTCCGCGACCACCCTGGCGGCGGTCGCGGTCGGCAGGACCTCGCGGATCGGGCTCGGCACCGCCGTCAGCGTGCTGTCCACGCGGCATCCCGTGGCGCTGGCCGAGCAGGCGGCCATGCTGCACCACCTGTCCGGCGGGCGGTTCACGCTGGGGGTCGGCAGGGGCGGGCCGTGGGTGGACCTGGAGGTGTTCGGGACCGGGGCCGAGCGGTTCGAGCGGGGGTTCGGGGAGTCGCTCGACGTCCTGCTCGGCGCGCTCTCCGGAGGTCCCGTCGCCGGTGACGGGGAGTTCTTCCGGTTCAGGGAGGTCCAGGTGGTGCCGGGCGCGAGCATACGGCCGGTGGTCGCGTGCACCTCCGAGGCGACCGTCGGGGTGGCGGCGGCGCGGGGGCTGCCGATGCTGCTCGGGATGCACATCGGGGACGCCGACAAGGCCGCCCTGGTCAAGGACTACATCGCCCGTGGCGGGGGCGCCGCCGACCACGTGGCGGCGGGGGTCGCCCACGTGGCCGACACCACGGCGGAGGCGGTGCGGGAGATCAAGGAGTCGCTGCCCCGGTGGCTGGAGCCGGGGCTGGCGGGGTACGTGCCGGTGGACGATCGGCCGCGACCTACACGAAATATCCCGGCATATGTGGATTTGTTGGCCAGGATTCATCCGGTCGGGTCGGCCGAGCACTGTGCCGCGACGATTCTGCGTACCGCTGAGAACACCGGGATCGAGCGGTTCATCCTGCTGGTCGAGGGGCTGGGCGAGCACCGGCGGACGCTGGAGAACGTGCGGCGGTTCGGGGCGGAGGTGCTGCCGATGCTGCGAGCCCGGTGACCCGGGGCGAGCCGGGTCACCGGGCCGGCCGGTCAGCAGTCAACCAGCTCCGGCTTCTGGTTGAGGATCTGGGCCCTCGGGGTGACGAACTCGTGCAGGGCCTTCGTCGCCGTCGGGTCGAAGACGGCGACCCGGTGGCAGTTCTGGAAGGCCAGCCGTACCTCGAAGTGGCGCTCCAGCGCTCCGCGCATCGCGTCGCTCGCCAGGCAGCGCAGGAGCTGGCCGCGGGCCTCCTCGGACGGCGGTGGCACCTGGTTGTCGGCGAACTCGGCTCCGGTCTGCTCGCGCTGTTCGGCCAGCCCGCTGATCAGCGACCACGCGTACGGTAGCGAGTCGCGGACGCACGCGATGAATGCCGCGTCGTCGACGTCACCGGCCCGGGCCTGGTCGAGCAGTTCGTTCGGAACGGTCAGCGACATGCTGTCTCCTCTCGAATGGGATCAATTTGACGCTAGGTGGGGATCTGTGATCGCTCCAGATGCCTGGAGGGGGGCACTCAGGGGCCGTACACGAAATCCGGGTCTATCTGTGAGGCCAGGTCTGACCCCGTCCGGTCGTTGCCCCACGCCTGGGCGTTGCGCAGGTGGAACTCCACGGTCTGCCGGCCGAAGCGCGCCCAGTCCTTGTCCTGCTCGTCGAGGGTCTTGTGGAGCACGGCCAGCGCGTCGGCGTTGGCCGGCTCCAGGTCGTCGAGCGTGAAGTGGCGGCCCTGCTCCATGGCGCGCACCGCGGCGGAGTGCTCCATCCAGGTGAGCAGGTCGTCGCCCACGTGCTCGCGCAGGAAGTCGACGTCGGACGGGTCGTGCACCTTGTTGCCGACCACGGCCAGCGCGACGTCGTACGTGGCGGCGTGGTCGCGGTACTGCTGGTAGACGCTCACGCCCTGCCTGGTCGGCTCGGCGACGAGGAAGGTCAGGTCGAACCGGGTGAACAGCCCCGAGGCGAAGGAGTCGGCCCCCGCGGTCATGTCGACCACGACGTACTCGCCGGGGCCGTCGACCAGGTGGTTGAGCAGCAGCTCCACCGCGCCGACCTTCGAGTGGTAGCAGGCCACGCCGAGGTCGTCCTCGCTGAACGGGCCGGTGGCCAGCAGGCGCATCCCCTCGGGGGCGGTCAGCGCGTACGGGTCGGCGGCCAGGTCGTCGAAGCTCAGCAGCCGGGAGCCGCGACCGGGCGGGGTGGTCTTGACCATGGCGTCGGCGGAGGGGATGCGCGGGTTGTCGCCGCGCAGCCGCTCCTTGATCTCGGTCAGGTGGGCGCCGAGCGGCTCGGGCTGCCGGTCGAGGCCGAGCACCATGGCCAGGTGCTGGTTGATGTCGGCGTCCACGGCCACCACCGGCCCGCCCTGGCTCGCCACATGTCTGGCGAACAGCGCGGACATCGTCGTCTTGCCACTGCCGCCCTTTCCGACGAAGGCCACTCTCACGACCCCTCCTGATGTCCTCGTAGGAATGAAAACCGTTTCCGTTTCGGTTTTCATCATCATGCCACACTCCGTGCACGGCGTGACACCGAAACGAAGGCATGCGTGAGAAGCCCGGGTGGGCGAGTCGAAAAGAGCCGGTCTAGGCGCAGGTGGCGTCGAGGTTGACCGGGGTGTCCGGGTCGTCCGTGCCGGGGGTGTGCTCCGCGCTGGTGGCGGTCCTGGCCACGGGGCGCGCCTCCAGGGTCTCGGCGACCCTGCGGCGGATGAACGACCAGTCGGGGTAGGCCGTGTTGATCAGCGGCGGCACGAAGCTGAGGCTGCGGATCTTCGCGTCCTTGACCCGCTGCGAGAGGTCTATGACGGCCGGCAGCAGGTCCTGCGGGAGGTCGGTGGAGATGGCCCGCTTGGTGGCCGCGGCCAGCCGCTCGAAGCTGTTGAGCACGGTCATCGGGTCGGCCTGCTTGGCGACCGCGTTGAGCAGGCACTTCTGGCGTCCCATGCGGACGTAGTCGTCGCTGTCGGTGCGCGAGCGGCCGTACCAGAGCGCCTCCTCGCCGGACAGCCTGCGGGTGCCGGCCGGCAGCAGGCCCTCGCGGTAGCGGCCGTACACGATGGGCTCCTTGATGGTGACCTTCACGCCGCCCATGGCGTCGATGATCTCGGCGAACCCCTTCATGTCCACCAGGGCGTAGTAGTCCACCGGGATGCCGAGGATGTCGCCGATCGTCTGCTTGATCAGGGTCGGCCCGCGCTGGCGCCGCTCCACGCCCGGCACCATCTCGGGGTGGTCCTCGGCGTACTGGAAGATCTCGTTGAGCAGGCCGGGCGTGTCGGGGCCGCTGCCGGTGAACCCGAAGGGGAACTGGTCCCTGGCCGCGCCCTCGGGGAACTGGACGCGCTGGAGGTTGCGCGGCAGGCCGAACAGGGTGGTCGCGCCGGTCTCGGTGTCCACGCTGGCCACGGTCATGCTGTCGGTGCGCACGCCGGGCCGGTTCGGCGCGGCGTCGCCGCCCAGGAGCAGGAAGTTGACCCGGCGGGCGCCGCTCCACGGGTCCTGGGCCATGATCGGCGCGGTGGCGGTGGCGCTGGGGAACAGGGTGTTCACGACGTCGCGTGACAGGTACGCGAGCCTGGTGGCGTACAGCGTCGGGGTCAGGATGAGCCCGCAGAGCGCGAGCGTCAGCGCCGTGGTCAGGAAGCGGCCGATCCTGTCGTAGCTCGGCGGTCGCACCAGGACGAAGGACC
Organism: Nonomuraea sp. NPDC005650; assembly: GCF_040605375.1. Taxonomy (NCBI): domain Bacteria; kingdom Bacillati; phylum Actinomycetota; class Actinomycetes; order Streptosporangiales; family Streptosporangiaceae; genus Nonomuraea; species Nonomuraea sp. NPDC005650. Next base: position 566,743 of record NZ_JBEXCR010000002.1, on the reverse strand, counting down.
AGATGACCACGCTGGTCCAGACGATCGCGATCGCCACCAGCGCCACGGTGAACCCGACGAGCCAGCGCGGCTGCACCGCCAGCGACAGCAGGTGGGTGCTGTACGCCGTGAGCACGGTGAGAATGCCGCCAAGCATCACGACATATCCGAACATGAGCGCCAGACCGGTCTTACGGCGCTCCACGGCCAGGTGCGCCACTCCCCACAACAAGGACGATGCCAGCGTCAGGGCCATGCTCGCCCCCAGGCCGAATCCCCGCTCTTTCACCGTCATGCCTGGTCAAACCCCCATTTGCGCGCCCATCCACGTCAGGTTAGTAATGCGCTGTGCGGGAAAGACGGTTGGAAGGGACGGGTCAGGTCAATTCCATGTCAAGACCACCTTGAGATATAACGTGAGTGTGCGCAAGCGACACGGAAGCTACGGATTCGATGCGCCTTGGGCGCTGGGGGGCTTACTCCTCGGGGCGCTCGCGCTTCTCGCTCTGGCGACGGTCTCGTTCATGCTCGACATCCCCCTGGCGGGCATCGCGTTCCTGTTCGGCGGGCTCTACACGCTGGCCAGCGCGGCCAGCTACCTCTACACGACGCGGCGCGGCAAGTTCGCGGTCTGGGCCGGGGAGCTCGAAAGGCTGAAGGGCGACGAGCGCCTGCTCGACCTCGGCTGCGGCCGGGGCGCGGTGCTGCTGATGGCGGCCGGGCGGCTGGAGCACGGCACGGCGACCGGCATCGACCTGTGGCACTCGAAGGACCAGTCGGGCAACCGGGCGGCGAGGGCCAGGGCGAACGCCGCGGCCGAAGGCGTCGCCGACCGCGTGGAGCTGGTGACGGGCGACATGCGCGACCTGCCGTTCGACGACGGCGCGTTCGACGTGATCGTGTCGAGCCTGGCCATCCACAACATCCCCGACGCCGAGGGTCGCGAGCGGGCCGTGCGCGAGGCGCACCGGGTGCTGCGGCCCGGCGGGTCGATGCTGATCGCCGACTTCCAGCACACGACCGCGTACGAGGACACGCTGCGCTCGCTCGGCGTGGTGGACGTGCGGCGGCGCGACGCGGGCTGGCGGTTCTGGTACGGCGGGCCGTGGTTCGGCACGGTCATCCTGGAGGCCAGGAAACCCGCTCCCTGAGCCGGTGATGCCGATCGCGGGTGAAATCCGGCGAGGGGCTTTGCATGGTCATGCATAGGTGTGTATATACTTCTACTCGTGTCTAAGATGCTCACGTCCCTGCCTGTCGGTGAACGTGTCGGAATCGCCTTCTCCGGCGGTCTCGACACCTCGGTCGCTGTCGCGTGGATGCGCGAGAAGGGTGCGGTGCCGTGCACGTACACCGCCGACATCGGCCAGTACGACGAGCCTGACATCGCCTCGGTGCCGGGCCGCGCCAAGGCGTACGGCGCGGAGGTCGCCCGGCTGGTCGACTGCCGTGCGGCGCTCGTGGAGGAGGGGCTCGCGGCCCTGGCCTGCGGGGCGTTCCACATCCGGTCCGGCGGGCGCACCTACTTCAACACCACGCCCCTCGGGCGGGCCGTCACGGGCACCCTGCTCGTGCGCGCCATGCTTGAGGACAACGTGCTGATCTGGGGAGACGGCTCGACCTTCAAGGGCAACGACATCGAGCGGTTCTACCGTTACGGTCTGCTCGCCAACCCCGCCCTGCGGATCTACAAGCCGTGGCTGGACGCCGACTTCGTCACCGAGCTCGGCGGTCGCAAGGAGATGTCCGAGTGGCTGCTCGCCAACGGGCTGCCCTATCGCGACAGCACGGAGAAGGCCTACTCCACGGACGCGAACATCTGGGGCGCGACCCACGAGGCCAAGGCGCTGGAGCACCTCGACGCGGGCATCGAGATCGTCGAGCCGATCATGGGCGTGCGGTCGTGGGACCCCTCCGTCGAGATCGCCGCCGAGGACGTCACGATCGGCTTCGAGCAGGGCCGGCCGGTGACCATCAACGGCAAGGAGTTCCCCTCCGCCGTCGACCTGGTCCTGGAGGCCAACGCCATCGGCGGCCGGCACGGCCTGGGCATGTCCGACCAGATCGAGAACCGGATCATCGAGGCCAAGAGCCGCGGCATCTACGAGGCGCCGGGCATGGCGCTGCTGCACGCCGCCTACGAGCGGCTGGTCAACGCCATCCACAACGAGGACACCCTGGCCAACTACCACGCCGAGGGTCGGCGGCTGGGCCGGCTGCTGTACGAAGGCCGCTGGCTGGACCCGCAGGCGCTGATGCTGCGCGAGTCGCTGCAGCGCTGGGTCGGCACCGCGGTCACCGGCGAGGTGACCCTGCGGCTGCGGCGCGGCGAGGACTACTCCATCCTGGACACGTCCGGCCCGGCGTTCAGCTACCACCCGGACAAGCTGTCCATGGAGCGGACCGAGGACTCCGCCTTCGGGCCGGTCGACCGCATCGGCCAGCTGACCATGCGCAACCTCGACATCGCCGACACCCGCGCCAAGCTTGAGCAGTACGCCGGGCTCGGCATCGTCGGCCCTCAGCACCCGATGCTGATCGACGCCCCGCAGACGGCCACGACCGAGCTGATCGGCGCGATGCCCGAGGGCGGCGCCGAGGCGATCGCCAACCGCGGGGAGCGCGGCGAGATCCCCGGCGACGACGAGCTGCTCGACCACGCCGCGATGGAGTCCGGCACCGACTGACCGGCCCCGACCGACCGGCACTGGCTGGCCGGCACTGGCTGGCCGGGATGAAGAGCGCCGCGGTTGCCCGGCAGCCGCGGCGCAGCACCGCCGAACCCCCTCCGGGAGCCAACGCGTGACCGAACCTCAGGGCGCCGAGCTCTACATCATCGTGTGCGCCGCCGGACCGGCGCCGGACGTCGGCCGGCTCGTCGGCCTGGCGCAGGAGCAGGGCTGGGCCGTCCAGGTCGTCGCGACGCCGTCGGCCCTGGACTTCATCGACGTGGCCGCCCTGGAGGCCCAGACCGGACGGCCCGTCCGCAGCCGGTATCGCAAGCCGCACGAGCCCAAACCTCCCCGGCCGGGCGCGATCATCGTCGCGCCGGCGACCTACAACACGGTCAACAAGTTCGCCCAGGGCATCGCCGACACCTACGCGCTGGGCCTGCTGGCCGAGGCGCCCGGGCTCGGCATCCCCGTCGTCGTGCTGCCGTTCGTCAACAACGCCCTGGCCGGCCGCACGCCCTTCCTGCACAGCATCGACCTGCTGCGCCGTGACGGCGTACGGGTCGTGTTCGGCGGGCCGGGGCAGTTCGCGACGGACGAGCCGGACGCCGGCGCCCACCGTTTCCCCTGGGAGCGCGCGCTGTCGGAGCTGTCCTAGAGCTTGCACCTGACACCGTGTGAGGCGGTATGCCAGGGTGTGCCGACTTTCGGGAGGAAACATCATGGCAATGGCTGAGCGGGTCGACGAGGTCCTGCGCTCCGGCAAGGCGCCGAACTTCCACGGTCTCGTGGTGACGCGAGGCGGAAAGACGGTGCTCGAACGCTACGGCGCCGGGCCGGACCATCGGTTGGGCGACTCGCTGGGGCACGTCGAGTTCGACCGGGACACGCTGCACGACCTGCGGTCCGTGTCCAAGAGCGCGGTCGCGCTGCTGTACGGCATCGCGCTGGGCGAAGGGCTCGTGCCGGAGCCGGGGGCGTCCCTGATGGCCCAATTTCCGGAATATCCGGATCTGGTGGCCGATCGGGAACGCGCTCATTTGACCGTCGAGCACGCGCTGACCATGACGCTCGGTCTCGAATGGGACGAGAGCGCCCCCTACACCAGCCCGGCCAACAGCGAGATCGCGATGGAGCTGGCTCCCGACCGGTACCGGTACGTGCTGGAGCGGCCCGTCGTCGAGGAGGCGGGAAAGCAGTGGCACTACTGCGGCGGCGCCTCCGCCCTGCTCGGCGGCCTCATCGCCCGCGGGGCCGGCAGGCCGCTGGAGGAGTACGCCGCGACCGCGCTGTTCCGTCCGCTCGGGATCGACGCGTTCGAGTGGTCCAAGGGATACCACGACGTGGTGAGCGCCGCGGCCGGCCTGCGGCTGCGGCCGGTCGACCTGGCCGCCGTCGGGCAATTGGTGCTCGACGGCGGCCGGGGCGTCGTGCCCGGTGAGTGGATCCGGGAGCTGCAGCGGCCGCGGGTGGTGATCGAGGCCGGGTTCGAGTACGGCTACCAGTGGTACGTGAACACCGGCGACCGCCACTGGGTCGGCGGCCTCGGGAACGGCGGGCAGCGCCTGCTCGTCCTGCCCGAGGAGGAGCTGGTCGTGGCGTTGACGGCCGGCGACTACGACCAGGGCGGGGACAGCAGCACGGCCGTGCTCGAAGCGGTCCTCGACTCCTGACGCCTGCTTACGGAGCGAGCAGGACGCGGCCGGTGACCGCGCGGCTCTCCAGGAGGCGGTGGGCCTGCGCCGCCTCCTCCAGCGGCAGCGTACGGTCGATGTAGGCGGCGCTGCGCCCGGACGCGAGCCGGTCGAGCATCGCCGGATAGTGCGTCCCGAACACCTCCCCGCCCCAGCCGGGGCCGCTGCACGCGGTGAGCGTGACCCCGCGCTCCATGAGGTCGGCGGCCGTGACGGCGGCGGGCTCCCCGGTCAGCAGCCCGTAGTAGAGCATCCGGCCGGTGCCGGGAGTGAGGTGGTCGAGCACCCGCCTGGCCACCGTGCCGCCCATGGCCTCGAACACCACGTCCACGTCCGGCAGCTCGTCGGGCCAGTCGGCCGGGCCGTGGTCGAGCACGAGGTCGGCGCCCATCCCGGCGGTCCGGTCCCGTTTGGCGGGCGAGCCGGCGGTGGCGATCACCCGCCCGGCCCCGAACTCCTTCGCGTGCCGCACCAGGTACGTCCCCACCGCGCCGCTGCCCCCTTCCACCAGCACGGTCTCATCGCCGCCGAGGCGTGCCCTGTGCAGCAGGGCGAGGGCTATCGCGCCCGGCGCCCCCGCGGCCAGCGCCTGGGCCGGGGCGACGCCGTCCGGCACCGGGACCGTCATGGCGGCCGGGAGCGCGACGTACTCGGCGTACGAGCCGAGCCCGCCGGTGACCCCCACGATCATGCTCCCGAGCAGCTTCGCGTCCACCCCCTCGCCCACCTCGACCACCTCGCCGGCCGCCTCCGCGCCGATCACGGCGGGCAGGGGCAGCGGGAACGGCAGCGTCCCCGCCCGGATCTGCGTCTCGGCGTAGCTGACGCCGACGGCCTGGGCCCGGATGAGGACCTGGCCCTCGCCGGGACGGGGGCGCGGCAGGTCCGCGACTTCGAGCCGTTCAGGGCCGCCCTTCTCCGACAGGACGATTGCGCGCATGCTTGAAGCTCCTTTAACTGAACCGATGGTCCAGTTAATATATGGACCGCTGGTCAAGTTTGTCCATGGGAAAGAATGACCGGATGGAACGTCGAGAGCGGGCCGACGCCGCGCGCAACAGGCAGGCCATCCTGCGGGCGGCCGAGGAACTGCTGCGGCGCCACCCGCCCGAGCAGGTCTCGGTCGAGCGGGTCGCGGCCGCCGCCGGGGTGGGCAAGGGGACGGTGTTCCACCGGTTCGGGAGCCGTACGGGGCTCATGATCGAGCTGATGAGCGAGCGGGCGCGCGAGTTCGAGCAGGCGTTCACCGAGGGGCCGCCGCCGCTGGGGCCGGGCGTGGGGCCGGTCGAGCGGCTGGTCGCGTTCTTCGCGGGGGTGGCCGTGCTGGCGGCGCGTAACGGGAACCTCATGAGCGCCATCGAGCACGCCCGGGTCACCACGAAGGCCCATGGCGAGCAGTCCAGGCAGGAGAACCCGATCTACCTGTCCTGGCACCGCCACGTGTCCGGGCTGATCGCCCAGGGGCGGCCCGACGTGGACGCCGAGCAGATCGCCCACATGCTGCTCGGCACGCTGCACATGGAGCCGATCGCCGACCAGCTTCGGGCCGGGCAGCACGAACGGCTCGCCGCCGGCTTCGCCGACCTGGTCAGGGGGCTGCTGCGTTAGAGAGGCAGGTGGGGGATCGCCGCGTGGAAGGCGGCCACGGCCGCCCTGATCGCCGGGTGCCCGCCGTTGCCCCTTCTGAACGCCGCGAGCGTGCGGCGGCTCAGCGGCAGGCGGGTGAGCGTCACTCCTTCCGGCGGATGGATCGCCGCCAGGTGCGGTACGAGCGCGACCCCCTGCCCGGCGGCGACGAAGGCGAGCACGGTGTCGAAGTCGTCGATGTGGTGCCGTACGAGTGGTTCGAAGCCGGCGGCCTGGCACGCCCGGATCGCCATGGTGTGGCAGAGCGTGCCCGGTCTGTCGGTGATCCACGAGTCGGCGCGGGCGTCGGCGACGGAGGGCCGGTCGGTCAGGTACATCGGCTCGCTGTACAAGGGCTCGGTCTCGATGGACGCGTCGGTCACCGGCGGCACGAAGTCGTACTCGTGCACGAGCGCCACGTCCAGCTCGCCGGCCCGCAGCGCGGCCGAGACGTCGGCGGGGTCGATCTCGGAGACCATCGGCACCAGCCCAGGGTGCGCCCGGGTCAGGCCGACGAGCGCCGGAGGCAGGAGCACGCGGGCCGCCGTCGGGAACGCGCCGATCCGCAGCGGCCCCGAGGGCCCGCCACGCGCGGCGGCGAGCGCCGCCGACGCGCGTTCGAGCTGCTCCAGAACGGCGTGCGCGTGCTCGACCAGCAGGTGCCCGGCGGGCGTCAACGCCACGGTGCGGCCGGTGCGCTCAAGCAGCGGCACGCCCGCCTCCCGCTCCAGGGCGCTGAGCTGCTGGGAGACGGCCGAAGGCGTGAACGTCGCCGCCTCCGCGACGGCGGCGATGGTGCCGCGCCTGGCGAGTTCGCGGAGGAGGTGGAGCTTGCGCGGATCGAGCATAAGTTGAGCTTAATCTCAAACGAAGAAATCCGCGCTGGACCTAACGGGTTCTGACAAGCCAGGCTCGAAGCATGCTGAGAGGACTACACGTACCGCTGGTCACCCCGTTCACCTCGTCGGGAGAGGTGGCCGTGGACGCGATCGAGAAGCTGGCCTCGGACTACCTCGACCAGGGGGCCGCCGGGCTGGTCGCGCTGGGTACGACGGGCGAGGTGGCGGCGCTCGACCCCGGCGAGCGGACGCTGGTGATCGAGACGTGCGCGCGGGTGTGCGCGGAGCGGCAGGCGCTGCTGACGGTGGGGGTGACGGGGAACGACACGCGTTCGACGGTCCGGGCTCTGCGGAGCCTGCCTTCCGGGGTGGGCGCCGCGCTGGTGACGGTGCCGTACTTCCTGCGGCCGGGCGAGCGCGGAGTGATCGCGCACTTCGAGGCGCTGGCGGAGGAGACGCCGGTGCCGCTGGTGATCTACCACATTCCCTACCGGACCGGTCAGGCGGTCGGCGCCGCGACGTTCCGGCACCTGGGCGCGCACCCGATGATCGCGGGTATGAAGTACGCGGCGGGCGGGATCGACCAGGACGCGGTGGATCTCCTGGGGGACCTGCCGGAGGGGTTCGAGGTGGTGGGGGGTGACGACGCGTTCATCTCGCCGCTGCTCGCGCTGGGCGCCGTCGGCGGGATCCTCGCCTCGGCCCACCTGGAGACCCGGAGCTACGTCGAACTGGTGGACGCCTGGAACGCGGGTGACGCGGTCAGGGCGCGGGCGCTCGGGCACCGGCTGGCCCGGCTCTCGGCCGCGCTCTTCGCCGAGCCGAACCCCACCGTGATCAAGGGAGTGCTGCACGCCCAGGGTCTGATCCCGACCCCGGACGTGCGGTTGCCGCTGGTCCCGGCCGGCGAGGCGGCGGTTTCACAGGCTCGCCTGATAGCGGTACATCCAGGCCAGTGACTCCTGGCTCGCGCTCTTCTTCAGGAAGAAGGGCAGCATCAGGTCGCGGAAGACCCGGGCGACCGGGCCCGCGGCCTTGTTGTTGCTGATCGTCCTGGAGTACGCCACCACCCGCTCCACCCTGGGCCGCCGCTCGGCCTCGAACCGCGCGAACGCCTTCGTGTGGCTCCCGCTGTCGCGTAGGCACCTGGCCAGCACGACCGCGTCCTCGATGGCCAGCGAGGCGCCCTGGCCGGAGCTGGGCGAGGTGGCGTGCGCGGCGTCTCCGGTCAGCAGGGCCCGGCCGCGGTGCCATATGGGCAGCGGCGGCAGGTCGTAGATCGGCGACCCCGGATGCACGTTGCTGCGCCGGATGACCTCGGCGGAGGCGTTCGCGTCGTCCTCGAACGCCCTGATCAGCACCGGCTTCCAGTCGTCAGGAACGTCGCCGAGCCGCCTGGGCAGGTTCGCGAACCACCAGGTCTCGCCCGACTCGGCCACCGTGTAGCCGAAGAACGCGCGCTTGCCGAAGACCATGTTGTACACGCCAGGCTCGCCGGGCAGGCTGGTGTCCCGCACGATCCCGCCGAGACTGTAGAGGCCGCTGTATCGGGGCGCCGGGGCCTGCGGGTCGAGGACCGCGCGGGTGCGCGAGTGCACGCCGTCGCACGCGATCAGCAGGTCGCCCGTCGCCTCCGTGCCGTCCTCGAACCTGGCCGTCACCCCCCTGCTGCTCTCGTCGTACGAGACCAGGCGCTTGCCGTACGTGATCTTGATGTCGCGCTGGGCGGCCTCGTCGCGGATGGTCCGGTAGAGGTCGGACCGCAGGACGGTGTGGCTCACGGTGCCGTCGTCGAGCCGCAGCCCGTTGGCCACCTCGCCCAGGCGCTTGCCGCTGCCGCTCCACATGACCATGCGCGGGGTGGGGATGGCCCGTGACAGGATCTTGCGGTGCGCGCCCAGCACGCGGAGCGCGGCCAGGCCGTTGGAGGCGACGTTCAGGAACGAGCCCACGTCCTCCGCGCCCTGCCCGTACGCCTCGAAGATCTCGACGTCCACACCCACCTCGCGCAGTGCCATCGCGGTGACAGGACCGCCGATGCCGCAGCCTATGATCAAAGCCTTCATGGTGATAACCTTTCGTTCGGTCGAACGAAATATATGCGGAGGCTTTACCTGTGTCCAGAGATATTTCGGATCATCGAACGAATTTGCTGGGGGCGCTCTCCGCTGCGGGGCGGGAGAGCAGCAACGCCGCGGTGATGTTCCACACCGCGATGGGCGAGCGGCTGGGCCTCGGCATGACCGAGGAGAAGACCCTCGACCTGCTGCAGCGCATGGGGCCGCTGACGGCGGGGGAGCTCGCCCAGCACGCGGGGCTGGCCCCGGCGACCGTCAGCGGGCTGATCGACCGGCTGGAGTCGAAGTGGCTGGTGCGGCGGGTGCGCGACACGCGGGACCGGCGGCGGGTGATCGTGGAGATCAACTATGAGCAGCTGGCCGGGTTCAGCGAGCTCTTCGAGCCGTTCGTGGCGGCGTTGGGGGAGCTGTACGAGCGGTACACGGATGAGGAGCTGGAGCTGATCCTCGACTACCTCACCCGCGCCACCACCCTCCAACGCGCGGCCACCCGCGACCTGACGACGTAGGAGGCGCCCCGCCGCACGGCACCCCGGCGACGCGGCGCGCCGCAGGTGAGGTGAGTCGAGGGCGAGGCGCGCCGGGCGGGGGCCGAGGGGAGAGGCCCGACGGGCGGGTCCGTGGGAGCCAGGCCCGGGGTGGAAGTGGTGGTCAGCGGTCGGATTGGCGGATGGCGGTGCCGACCTCGCTCACGCGGTCGGCCAGGAGGCCGAGGGCACCGACGGCCCGGGTCATCGGGTCGTCCTCGGCGCCGCCCAGGGCCTTGGCCTTGAGGTAGGCGGTCTTGATCTCCGCCCAGCGTTCGGTCTGGGCCGGGGTGAGGCGGCCGCGCAGTTCGGCCAGCTTGAGCAGGTTCGCCTCCGCGTCCGTGGTCAGGGTCTGGGCCTCCCCGAGGTAGTGGTCGTCGATCACCGCTTCCAGCTCGGCGTCGTTCATGGCGGGGACGATGCGCTCCGCCAGCTTGTTCATGTTGCGGTACGAGCCCTGCAGCCGGTACGGGGGCTCGGTGCGGGCGGCGTCGGACTGGGCGGCCGAGGCGATGTAGGCCTGGTTGTTGGCAAGCACGATCTCCTGGACGCGCACCAGCTTGGCCAGCACGCTGAGGATCTGGTCGAGCTCCGGCTTGCTGTACGGGTGGCGGAGCTGGTCGGGCTGGACGGTCGTGTCGCCCTTGGCGAGCCGTACGAGGAGCTCGACGTCCGCGCGGTCGCGGCCGGAGAGCGGCGCGAGCACCGGGTTGGAGGTCAGCGCGTTGTCCACGTAGCTCAGCGCGAACAGGTCGTCCTTGCCCGACAGGACGTCGCCCAGGTTCCAGACGTCGGCCCGGTTGGCCAGCATGTCGGGGATGCGGAACCGCCGGCCGGACTCGGTGTACGGGTTGCCCGCCATGCACACCGCGAACCGCTTCCCGCGCAGGTCGTACGTGCGGGTGCGGCCGTTCCAGACACCCTCGATGCGGCGCTGGGCGTCACAGAGCGAGATGAACTTCTGCAGCAGCTCCGGCGAGGTGTGCTGGATGTCGTCGAGGTAGAGCAGCGTGTTGTTGCCCGTCTCCAACGCGAACGAGATCTTCTCCACCTCCTGCCTGGCCGTCGCGTCGGGCGCGTCCGCCGGGTCCAGCGAGGTCACCTCGTGGCCCAGGGCCGGGCCGTTCACCTTGACGAACACCAGGCCCAGGCGGCTGGCCACGTACTCCATCAGGGTCGTCTTGCCGTAGCCGGGCGGTGAGATGAGCAGGAGAAGGCCCATCTGATCCGTCCGCTTGCCCGCGCCCGCCGCGCCGAGCTGCTTGGCCAGGTTGTCGCCGATCAGCGGCAGGTAGACCTCGTCGAGGAGGCGGTTGCGGACGAAGGCGCTCATGACCTTGGGCTTGTACTCGTCCAGGCGCAGCCGCCGGCGCTCGGCCTCGACCAGTTCGCTCCTGCGCCGCTGGTACGCCCGGTACGCCGGGACCCGCTCCTGCCGGAAGTGGCGGGTCCTGGTGAGGATCTCGTCCAGCCGGAGGCCGAGCTTGCGGTCCTTGATGCGGGGATGGGAGCCCAGGAGGCCGTCCACGGTTTCCTGGGTGGCGGCGCTGGAGTCGTGGCGGGGGACGTCGCACAGCTGCACCGCGAGGGCCTCCGCCACCTCGGGGCCCTGGTGGTAGGCGGCCATCCAGGCGTGGGCGAGTTGCAGGCGTTCGGGGAGCGGCACGCTCTTGAGCTCCTCCTCGAACTCACGCACCTTGGCGGGGCCCAGGGTCGTCCTGAACCCGTCGAGGAGGTCGCGCGCCGCCTTGCTGGTCACGAACCCGAACGGGCTGCTCCCGAGCTCCTCGACGAGGTACTCACCCGCGAGAAGCTCGACCCCCGTTCCTATGCTCGTGCGGAGACTCGTCATGAAGTGGGTGACCGACGTCCCCAGCTCGGCGGCCAGCGAGTCCAGGGCGGCGGTGGGACCGAAGACGGCGCGGGCGCGGGCGAGCGACACGGCCCGCGTGGTGAATGTTTTACGTGAAACCTCGTCCACCCCGAAGGCCCAGAACAGCTGCGCCGCCGCCCGCACCTCCGCCGGGTACCGCAGCAGCCCGGCCCCCGACCGCAGCCGGACCAGCACGTCCAGGATGGCCGTGGCGTCGTGGTCGTGGACCCCGCGCTCGTACCCCTCGTCGTAGCGCGACTCCACCGCCTGCCGTACCACGTCCTCAAGAGCGGCCCCGGGGGAGAGGGCGTCCAGGAGCGAGGCGGCCAGGTGCTCGCCTCGGTACACCTCGGGCGTCTCCGACACCAGGAGCTGGTCCCAGAAGGGCCGGGTGTCGGCGAAGGAGGCGGGCACCGGCGAGCGGTAGTCGGTCCCGGTGATCGCGAAGTACACGGAGTTGTCGTGCGGCACCAGCGTCAGGTCGATGGGCTGGGTGTTGACGGCGAAGCGGTGGTGGCCGAGCCGGAGCGTCTCCCCGCCGTCGGAGAAGAGGTCGAGGCGGTCGCGAAGGGCCCGTCCAGCCTCCTGCTGGGTGGACTTGACGCGCCCGTCCAGCTCCTCCGCCCGTACGGCGTCCCCGAGCGCGCGAAGCTCGGTGGCGGCCGAGCGGACCTTGGCCACCATCGGGTCGGTGGCGAAGTACGTGTTGACCTCGTCCAGGGAGGCGAGGGAGCCGAGGCGGCGCGTGATGCTGCCCAGGATGCGCTCCGCGGAGGCGAAGACGCGGTCGGCGCGCCGGGCGAGGTCGTCGAGCTGGGTCTGCTTGCGGGCAGAGAACGCCTCGTAGACGTCCTCCCGCTTGGCCGACAACTGCGCCGCGAAGTCGTCGAACTCCCCGAAGCGCGACTCCAGGGTCTCCAGCTGGAGCATCAGCCGGCCGAGCTGTTCGTCGCACTTGGCCGGGGTGTCCGCCATGGCCAGCGCGCCCGTGATGGCCTGGCCGAGCAGGGCGAACTCGGCGGCGAACGCGGCCCGCCCCTCCGCCCCCAGCAGCTCGCGCCGGCGCCCGTCCAGGATGGCGCGGGCCCGGTTCACCCCGCCGAGGACCTCGGCGATCCGGCCGAGGATGGAGGTGCGTACGGTGGCGTCGGCGATGTCCAGCGAGCCGACGACCTCCGTCACCACCTCCAGCCCCTCCGCCTGCGCGGCCAGCCGGTCCGCCACGGGGGCGGCCTCCGCCACGGTGCCGATCGCCGCCGCGGCGGTGGCGAGCTCCTCGACGGCCGCGTGGTAGGCGGTGAACGCGTCCGTGCCCTGCAGGAAGCCGACCGCCCGCCGGCCGACGGACGCGAGCTCCTCCGTCACGGAGGAGGACAGCGCGTCCAGGCCGGCCAGGTCGATGTAGCGCGTCTCGCGCAACGTCACCAGGCGCCCCTGGGCCCGGCGCAGCGTGGCCAGCAGGTCGACCCAGGCGTCCGCGGTGGCCGGACTGTCGGCCCGCGCCTCGCGTACGAGATGGGTGGTCTCCTCGGCGGCGGCGGCGAGCGCGTCGGCGGCCTGGCGGGTGAGCAGCTCGACGTTCTCGTACTCGTCCAGCACCTGCTCGGCGGTGGCCCGCACGTCGGCGAGCGGCCCGCTCAGGCCGTGCTCCGCCAGCCAGTGGTAGGAGTCGAACGTCCGCGTGCAGGCCGCGATCAGCCCCTCGAACGTCCCCGCAGAAGCCGCCATCTCCTCGACCATCCGCGAGACGGACAGGCAGTCGGAGATGCCGCGCACCAGCTCCGCGTTGCCGATGCGCTCCAGCGGCCCCGTCCCGGCGGGCTGGGCGGCGGCGTAGGTGTCGGAGACGTACGGCGTCTGCCAGACCTGCATCGGGTGCACCCGGGTCGGCTCGTCGGAGGTCGCGCGGAAGACCACCATCGTGCCGTCGTCGAACAGCGAGTACCCGTGGCACACGATGGGGTTGGCGACCTCCTTCCTGATCACGTTGTACGGCAGCAGCAGCGACCGCCCGTCGCCCCTGGCGTGGAAGACGTACAGGACGTCCTCGCCGTTGGGCGAGCGGACCACCCGCTCGAACTCCAGGTCCGTCACGTCCGTGTCGAACGTCTTGCTGACCCCGGTCGTCAGGTAGTAGCCGCCGGGGAAGATCAGCCCCTGGTCCTCGGGCAGGCGCTGGCACGCCTGGCCGATGCCGTCGAGCCTGATCACGGCCTTGGTGCGGGTGTTGAAGACCAGGTGGCGCCGATCGGTCTCCTTGTACGGCCTGATGCGCATCAGGATGAGCGGGCCCACCCTGGCGTACTCGACGTCGGCGTCCGCCAGGCTCTGCAGCTGTTCGGCGACCGGCTCGGAGTAGATTCCGGCGCCGGACTCCGTGTTGTTCTCGATCTTGATGGTCAGGTCGCCGCCGACCGTCTCGACGAACACCTCGCCGCCGATCGAGATGTGCGGGTGCCGCCCGAGCACGTGGTCGTCGCGTGTGGTCGGCGTCCACTCGAAGTCGTGGGACGGGGGGAAGGCGTGGTCACGCTCCCCCCGGTTGTCCAGATATTTCGGGACTCCGCCGTTGTCAACCGTCCACCGCAGCACCCGCAGGTCCGCCGGACCCGTCTGGAACACCGCCAGCAGCTTGCCCTCGACCCGCCGGAGCTGCTGCAGCCTGGTCTCCTTGTAGTACCGGTACAGCTCGGAGAAGTCCTTCTTGAACGCCTGGTCGTCCAGCGTCTCCAGCTTGTCGGCGTCGAACCTGAACGCGTCGCCGTCCCGGGAGAACCGGTGCACCGCGAACACGTCCGCCACCGCCGTCTCCGGCTTGAGGCCGATGAAGACGTTGTAGCCGAAGAGCATCACGTCGCCCAGGGAGACGATGTCCCTGGGGACGCAGTTGTTCTCCGTGCGGATCCGCTCGGTGCCCAGCAGGCGCAGCTCCGCGCCGCCGAACACCTTCAGCCGCGCCCCGTTGAGCGCCTCGGCCGCCGTCGTCAGGGCCTTGGCCTGGGCCTGGAGCCGATTCCTGAGGACCTCGTAGGTCCCTGCCTCCAGGTCGTTCACCGAAGAGCCGCCACCGGGGAGTCGGCCACGCCCAGCCTGCGGGCCGTCTCCAGCAGCTCGCCGAGCGCCGTCGACTGCGGGCCGCCGTCCTGGATGAGCCGCATGAGGAGGGCGGAGACGGTCAGGTTCTTGATGTCCTCGGTACGCACGCCGCCGATCACATCCGCCAGGTCGGCCGCCAGGCTGGCCGAGCCGTTCACGTACGGCTTGACCAGCGCGCCCGCGACCTCGGAGTGGCCCACGAAGCCGTCGACCACCTTGCCCGCGGTGATGGACCCGACCACCTTGTCGAAGAACATCGTGTCGCCGCCGACGATGTCGATGTTCGCCTTGGCGAGACCGGCGGCCAGCACGCTCGCCTGCGACTCCGCCACATGCCGCGACACGTCGATGTGCTTGAGCCTGATCTCCTTGTCGGCCTCCAGGCGCAGGCGGTACTCCTCGTGCGCCCTGCTGGCCTCGTCCAGCGCCGCCATCGCGGCCGCCTTCTGCGTGAGACCCTCGGCCTCGGCCTTGAGCTTCTCGCCCACCGCGGCGGCCCCGGCCAGCGCCATGGCCTGCTCGCCCTCGGCCTGCGCCTTGAGCCGGTCGCCTTCGACCAGCGCCATGGACCTGGCGCCGTCGGCCTCGGCGGCCAGCCGCTCCTTCAGCACCAGCGCCTCGGCGCGGCCCACCTTCTCGATGGCCTCGGCGTCGCGCTCCTTGACCTGCACCTGCGCCAGCCCGGCCGCGGCCGACTCGGCCTGGATGCCCTCGGCCAGCCGGATCTTGGCCCGGGTCTCCAGCTCGGCGGACTGCTGCCTGGCCTCGGCGAGCACCAGCTCCTCGCGCGCCTTGAACTTGGACGCGGCCTCCGCGGCCTCGGCCGCCTTGATGTCCTTGACCAGGTTCTCCTGGGCCTCGGCCTCGGCGGCGATGATCACGACCTGACGGGTGCGCTCGGCCTCCTCGACCACGCGCAGCCGCTTGATGCTCTCCTCCTGCTCGGCCACGGTCTTGTCGACCGCGATGCGCTCGCGGATGACCTCGGCGATGGTCCGCTTCTCGGTCTCGACCTCTTTGTCCTTGGCGATGCGCGACAGCTCGGTCTCCCGCTCGCGGGCGATGACCTCCAGCACGCGGTCCTTCTCGATCCGCTCGGACTCGATGGCGATCACGCGCTCGCGGTTCTTCTCGGCGACGGCGATCTCGCGGGCGCGGTTCTCGTTCTGGACGCCGAGCTGCTCGTCGGTCTTGAGGTGCGCGGCCTGGGCACGCAGCCGCTCCTCGGCCTGCACGCGGGCGATCTCCGCCTCCTCGCGGGCCTTGACGGTCTCGATCTCGCGCTTCTGCTTCAGCTCGGCGTCGGTCTGGCGGCGCTGAAGTTCGAGGATGGCCTCGCGGGCGTCCACGTTCTGGCGGGTGATCTCCTTCTCCTCGTTGCGCTGGAACTCGTTCGTTCGCACGTGCTCGATCGCCGTCAGCTCGGTGATCTTGCGGATGCCCTGCGCGTCGAGGATGTTGCTCTTGTCGAGCTGCATCAGCGAGGTCTGCTCGAGGTAGTCGATGGCGGCGTCCTCAAGGCTGTAGCCGTTGAGGTCGGTGCCGATGAGCCGGACGATCTCGTCCCTGAACTCGTCGCGCTTGGTGTAGAGGTCGACGAAGTCGAGCTGCTTGCCGGCCGTCTTGAGCGCCTCGGAGAACTTCGCGCTGAACAGCTCCTGCAGCGTGGACTCGTCACTGGCGCGTACGGTGCCGATGGCCTGGGCGACCTTGATGACGTCCTCGGCGGTCTTGTTGACGCGGACGAAGAACGTGATCTTGATGTCGGCCCTGATGTTGTCCTGGCAGATCAGCCCCTCGCGGCCGGTCCGCTCGATCTCGATGGTCTTGACCGAGATGTCCATGATCTCGGCCTTGTGGACGACCGGTAAGACCACGGCGCCCGTGAACGTCACGTCCACTTTGTTGACCTTGGAGACGATCAGCGCCTTGCCCTGCTCCACCTTGCGGAAAAGGCGGCCGATGACGGCGACCAGGCCAATCACGATGACCAGGATGACGGCGAGGAATATGCCGAATCCGGTTGAGATGACGTCCATCAGTGCTCACTTTCGTAGGGCATGACCCAGAAGAATTCGCCGTCTTTGTCGTATTCGAAGATGAGTGCGTTGTCGCCGCGGGCGAGCCGGTCCTTGCCGGTCGTGCGTACCTGCACGACCGCGGACGAGCCATCGGCGGCGGTGACCTCGGCCTGGCCGAAGTCGGGGGTGGCCGCACCGGTGCGGATCACGCACATCTGGCCGACGAAGTCGCCCCGCGAATGCCGGTCCCCGGCGGGGAACAGCCTGCGCAGCGGGCCCAGCAGGCCGCGGACGGCCAGCCAGGCCCCGCCCAGTGCGGCGAAGGGGACGGCGATGAGCAGGCCGCCACTCGCCACCACGCTGCCTGTCAGGCAGAGCAACCAGGCCAGGGCAATCAACAGCGAAAGCACGATTCCGGCCGGGACTCCCCCGAGGCCCAGCCAGGTGGCGTCATCTTCCAGTTCGAACAGCCCGGTGATCACGGTCAGCCAATAACCGATGACCACGACGAGAAGGAAAGTGAAAATGACTGTCGGAAAGCTCAGTGCGGTGTCTAAGAACTCGGTCATCCCGCCTCGTGTGCCCATCCCCCGTTGATGTCCTGACGGACTATATACAGATAAAGCGTGACTAAAGCGGAAAGTTCCCGAACAGTCTGGCAAGTTTCTCCGACTTGACCTCCACTTAGGTTGAGGTTGCACGCTTGGGCTCATGACTGAGGTGATGAGAGCCGCGGCCTTCGCCGAGCCTGGCGGCCCGGAGGTCCTGAAGGTGATGGAGCTGCCCGCGCCGCAGGCGGGTCCCGGCGAGGTGCGGGTGCGGGTCCACGCGGCCGGCGTGCAGCCGTTCGACACGGCCGTACGAGCCGGGTGGCTGCCGGCGTACATCGCCGAGACCCCCTTCCCCCGCATTCCGGGCAACGAGTTCGCGGGCGTGGTGGACCAGGTGGGCGACGAGGTGAGCGGGGTGTCCGCAGGGGACGAGGTGCTCGGGTTCTCGGTGCTGCACGCGTACGCCGAGTACGTCGTGGTGCCGGGCGCGAACGTGGCGCCCAAGCCCGCGGAGGTGCCGTGGGAGGTCGCCGGCGGGCTGACCTCGGGCGTGCAGACCGCCGAGCTGGCGATCGACGGGATCGGCCTCGCGGAGGGCGAGACGCTGCTCGTGCACGGCGCGGCCGGGTCCGTGGGCACGGCGGCGGTCCAGATCGCCCGGCGGCGCGGGGCCACCGTGATCGGCACGGCCCGCGAGGCCAACCACGACTACCTGCGCGAGCTCGGGGCCGTCCCGGTGGTCTACGGCGAAGGGCTCGCCGACCGGGTACGCGCGCTCGCCCCGAACGGTGTGGACGCCGCGCTGGACGGGGCCGGCGGCCACGCGCTGGAGGTCTCGATCGAGCTGGTCAAGGACCGGAGCCGGATCGTCACGCTGGTCGAGCACGGCAAGGCGGCCGAGCTGGGCGTGCGGCTGGTCCAGGGGCAGCGCTCCGCCGAGCGGCTCGGGCGCTACGCCCGCCTGCACGCCGAGGGCGCCTTCACGTTCCCGGTGCGGAGGACGTACCGGCTGGAGGACGCGGCGGAGGCGCACCGGGAGATCGAGACCGGCCACGGCCGGGGCAAGATCGTCCTTCAGATCCGCTGACGCATGGCCTCGGCGACGGCGAGGCCGATCTCGTTGAGCTCGGTCTGGCCGCTGTCGACGTCCCACAGAGCGTTCTGCAGCACCCGGCCGAGCGTCCAGCCGGCCGAGCGCCGGGGGTCGAGGCCGAGCCGGTCCACCATGAGGTCGAACCGGCGCAGCACGGCCCGCCGCACGTCGCCGCTCGCGACGACGTCGTCCCAGCGGTTGTGCAGGGCGGGCAGCAGGTCGAACCCCGGGTCGCCCGCCAGCGGCTTGGGGTCGATGCTCAGCCACGGCTCCCGGCCGGCGGCCAGCACGTTGTCGTAGTGCAGGTCCCAGTGCAGCAGCCGGTCGCCCGGCTCGGAGACGAGCTCGCCAACGGCGCCCGCGCAGTAGCGCATCCAGTGGCGGTCGCTCTCGCGCGGCAGCTTCGCCACGGCTCCCTCTACGTCGTCCAGCATGGCCCGCGCGATGTCGGCCAGGCGGCGCATCCCCTCGGGCGCCGGGTAGGACACCAGGCGGGCCAGCAGGTCCGCGAGGATGCCCAGGGCCTTCATGTCGTCCGGCAGGCCGGACAGGGACCGGTCGGCCTCCAGCCGTTCGAGCAGCAGGGTGCCGGTCCCGGGGTCGGAGTCGAGCAGCCGCACCGACCCGTCACCGGCCCAGGTGCGCAGGCCGGGGGCCTCGGTGGCGTTCTCGTCGGTGACGGGCTGGAGCTTGAGCGCCGCCTTCGTGCCGTCCTCGCGTACGACGGGCAGCACGAGCGACACCACCCCGTGCCTGGGCTCCCCGTCGAGCCGCAGCTCCCACTCCTCCAGGTAACGCTCGGCCAGCGCGGGCAGCCCCGCGGACCAGACGCGACCGGCCTCCCCGTCATGTTTCACGTGAGACGCGGTCAACGCCGCCGGCACCTTGATCCGCATTACGCCGGCTCAGTAGTGCCAGGGGAACGGCGACCAGTCGGGCTCGCGCTTCTCCAGGAACGAGTCGCGGCCCTCGGCCGCCTCCTCCGTCATGTAGGCCAGCCGCGTCGCCTCGCCCGCGAACACCTGCTGCCCGACCAGCCCGTCGTCGATCGCGTTGAAGGCGAACTTGAGCATGCGCTGCGCCGTCGGCGACTTGCCGTTGATCTTGCGCGCCCACTCCAGGGCCGTGCGCTCCAGCTCGTCGTGCGGGACTACGGCGTTGACCATGCCCATGCGGTGCGCGTCGGCCGCGGTGTAGGTGTCGCCGAGGAAGAAGATCTCGCGGGCGAACTTCTGCCCGACCTGCCGTGCGAGATAGGCCGAGCCGAAGCCGCCGTCGAAGCTGGCCACGTCGGCGTCGGTCTGCTTGAAGCGGGCGTGCTCGGCGCTGGCCAGGGTGAGATCGGCCACGACGTGCAGGCTGTGGCCGCCGCCCGCGGCCCAGCCGGGCACCACGCAGATCACGATCTTGGGCATGAACCGGATGAGCCGCTGCACCTCCAGGATGTGCAGCCGCCCGGTGGAGGCCGAGCCGTCGGCGTACTGGTAGCCGTCCTTGCCCCTGATGCGCTGGTCGCCGCCGGAGCAGAAGGCCCACCCGCCGTCCTTGGGCGAGGGGCCGTTGCCGGTGAGCAGCACGCAGCCGACGTCGGTGGTCTGCCTGGCGTGGTCGAGCGCGCGGTAGAGCTCGTCCACGGTCTGCGGGCGGAACGCGTTGCGCACCTCGGGGCGGTTGAACGCGATCCGCACCGTGCCCTGGTCGACTGCCCGGTGGTAGGTGATGTCGGTGAAGTCGAATCCCTCGACCGCCTGCCACGCCTTGGGATCGAACAGTTCGGAGACCATGCGGCAGAGCCTAACGGATCTGTCCTTCGGCCCATTCGGCCCACTCCCGCTGGGCCCGGCCCAGGCGCAGGCCGTACTCGAGGCTGATCCGGCCGTACGCCGAGAGGTTGTCCTCGCGGTTCTCCAGGAACTCGCGGATGCCCTCCAGGTGCTCCACGTGCTTGCGTACGTGCTCGTTGGTGGCACGGAGGTACGCGCGGGCCTGCTCGGGCGAGACCTGGGCCAGGAAGAACACGCGGAGCAGCATGTCGCTGCGCAGGACCCTGGTCGGCTCGACGTCGGTGATCCAGTGGCGCAGCTCGGCCAGGCCCTCCTCGGTGATCGCGTACTCCTTGCGGCCGCGCGGGCCCTCCGCCGACACGTCCACCAGGCCCGCCTCCGCCAGCTTGCCCAGCTCCGAGTAGAGCTGGCTCTGCGTGGCCGGCCACACGTTGGACAGCGAGATGTCGAACATCTTCAGCAGGTCGTATCCGCTCGCGGGCCCCTCGGAGAGCAGCCCGAGCAGGGCGTGTCGAAGACTCATATTCCTATATTGACATATCGGTTTAGGAAGTTCTAGCTTCGACATGTCACTTTAGGAATGTGAAAGGACACCTCGTCATGCGCGGTCTGCTCGGCTTCCTGCCCTGGATCGTCTACGCGGTCATCGCCACCGGCGACGAGTGGCGCTGGGGCGCCGTCACCGGGCTCGTCATCGCCCTCGCCCTCGTCGTCATCGACCGCAGGGCGGGCAATGCCTGGGACGAGATGGTGATCGAGAGCAGCGCGGCGCTGTTCTTCGCCTGCCTCACGGCGCTGTCGCTGGTGGCCCCGCACTCGCCGCTCACGCCGTACGGACCCGCGCTGGTCAACGTCTGGCTGGCCGGCACCGCCTGGGGCTCGCTGGCCATCCGCAGGCCCTTCACGCTCGGCATCGCGCGCACGATGGTGCCGAAGGAGGTCTGGGAGACCCCGCAGTTCTACCGCGTCAACGCGATCATCACCGCGGTCTGGGCGGCGGCCTTCACCGTCGCCGCGGTCTCCCTCACCCTCGTGCTGTCCGTCTCACCTCACGCGACGACGCTGGTCATCGCCATCAAGGTGCTCTCGTTCGTACTGCCCGCCGGCTTCACGGCCTGGTATCCCAAGCACGTGCGGCGGGCGCCGGCTAGGTGACCTCCGCTCGCAGCTCCGCGAGCAGCTCGCCCTGGTCGGCGAGCATGTCGGTGAGAATCCTGCGGGCAGCCCCAAGCAAGTCGGCCAGCTCGGGAGTGGCCAGGGTGTAGACGACGGTGCTGCCCTCGCGAATCGCGCTCACGATCCCCGCTCTGCGCAGGACGGCGAGCTGCTGGGAGAGGCTCGAGGCCTCGATGTCGATCTGGGCCAGCAGATCCCGGACGGGAAGCGGCCCTTCCTGGAGTAGCTCCAACACTCGGATGCGAGCGGGGTGGCCGAGCGTTCTGAAGAAGTCGGCCTTGGCCTGGTGGACCTCCACGTGCATATAGCCCAGACTAATCCAGCGCAGTTGCATAATTCTTCAAGTCGTAACGTAGTTGGATAGCATGACAGCGGGGACTAGGGAGTAGCCATGGGCCGAGGAAGAGCCAAGGCGAAGCAGACGAAGGTCGCTCGCCAGCTGAAGTACACCAACCACAACATCGACTACGACCGGCTTCGCGAGGAGCTGGGCGCCGATGACCGTCACGAGGAGATCTACCCGTCTACGGCGTCCGAGCAGGAGTCCGAGCGCGCGCAGTGACGCGGGTCAGGTTCGCGGGCGCGAGCGTGACGTTCTTCAGCCGCCTGGCCTCCGGTGCCTGATCGGGTGCCGTGAGCTCCAGGCGGTGCAGTACCTCGCGGATGATGACACGCATCTCCAGCAGGGCCAACTGTGCGCCGACGCAGAAGCGCCGCCCGCCGCCGAACGGCATCCAGGCCCTGCTCTGGGGTCCGTCGACGAAGCGCTCCGGGCGGAACTCGTCGGGCTCGGGGAAGGCGGCGGGGTCGTGGTGCACGAGCGGGATGAACGGTCCGGCGTACCATCCGGCCGGGATCTCGTACTCGCCCAGCCGTAGCGGGGCGTCGAGCAACCTCGGCGCCTCGTAGACGACCGGCCTGACCCGCAGCACCTCCTTGACCACCGCGTCGAGGTAGGGCTCGTCGTCGGGCAGCCGGTCGAGGATCTCGGGCATGCGCAGGAGCCGCTCGAAGGCCCAGGCGAGGCCGGTGGCGGTGGTCTCGTGCCCGGCGAGGAGCATGGTGATCAGCTCGTCGCGGATCTCCTGGTCGTCCAGCTCGGTGTCCAGCAGGCGGCCGAGCACGTCGGTGCCCCCTGGCGCGGCCCGGCGGCGGCGGATCTCGTCGAACAGGATCGCGTCCACCTCGGCGCTCACCCGTACGAACCGGGGGTAGGGCCCGAACGGGATCCGCCGGAACATCTCCGGGAGCATGGGGATGAGCGGGGACCCGCTGGTCTCGATCAGCGGGGGCAGCAGC
Organism: Nonomuraea sp. NPDC005650; assembly: GCF_040605375.1. NCBI lineage: Bacteria > Bacillati > Actinomycetota > Actinomycetes > Streptosporangiales > Streptosporangiaceae > Nonomuraea > Nonomuraea sp. NPDC005650. Next base: position 544,435 of record NZ_JBEXCR010000002.1, on the reverse strand, counting down.
GCGCGTAGCCGGTCGACGCGCCCGGCGTCCCGGATCCCGAAGATCAACCGGATGATGATCTCCAGCGTGATGTCCTGCATGCGGTCGCGCAGCGCGAACGGCCTGCCCAGCGGCCAGGTCGCGATCCGCTCCGCCGCTATGGCCGCGATGTCGTCGCGGTAGCCGGCGACCTGCTTGGCGCGCAGCGGCGGGTTGAGCAGCTTGCGGTGCCGCCACCACGGCTCGCCGTCGAGCGTGAGGACGGAGTGCTCGCCCACCATGTGCGCGAGAAACTCGCGCCTCGCCTCGCCCGCGCGCCCGCCGCCGTGGTCGGTCCTGAAGACCTGCTCGGCGAGCTCCCCGGTGGTCACGTAGACCTCGGGCGGGAGGCCGGTGAAGCGCACCGTGAAGATCGGCCCGTACCTGCGCCGGAGCCTGGTGAGCATGCCCGGTGCGTCCCGGATGAACCACGCCGTCTGCACCGCTGAGGGGAGTCTCGGCCCGGGAGGGATCATTTTGCACCTCTCTTGTATATGTACGTACGTCATAGACGCTTGTATACATCTGTAGCATGGATCACGTGGCACGGACAGAGGCCGGTGGATACCGGGAGAGACTGCTGGCAGGAGCGGTGAGCTGCCTGCAGGAGAAGGGCTATGCCCGTACGACGGCCCGAGACCTGGTCGCCGCCTCAGGCACCAACCTGGCCTCCATCGGCTACCACTTCGGCGGCAAGGACGCGCTGCTGAACGAGGCCATCGCCGAGTTCTTCGACCAGTGGATCGCCCAGGTCGAGCGGGCGATGTTCAGCTCGGCGGCGGGCAGCGCGCGGGAGATGCTGGAGCGCGCCATGACGGAGCTGGTCGACGCGTTCGAGGAGTTGCGGCCGCAGCTCGTGGTCTTCGTCGAGGGCTATCCGGCGGCGCTGCGCGAGTCCGCGCTGCGGGAGCGGCTGGCCGAGTCGTACGCCCACTGCCGCCGAGCGGGCGCCGACATGGTGCGCAGGGCCGTCGCACAGCTGGACATCGAGCTGCCGGTCGCGCCGGAGGTCCTCGTGTCGGTGCTGGTGGCCATCACCGATGGGCTGCTGCTGCAGTGGCTGCTCGACCCGGCCGCGACGCCCAACGCCCGCCAGGTCGTCGACTCCCTCGCCGCTCTCTCGTCGCTCATCGCGTAGCAAGCCTCTGACCTGGGGAGGAATGTTTCACGGCGGGGTCCGGGGAGTTCCTTCGGTGACGAGGTGATCAAGACATGCGTGTGGCAATCGTGGGTTCTGGAAGACTGGGCGTGCCTCTCGGCCGCTTGTTCTCGACGGGCGGACACGAGGTGTTCTTCAGCGACGCCGACCCCGCCCGCGTGGCGGCGGCCACGGGCGCGACCGGCGGGGAGGCCAGGGGCGGCACGCCGGCCGAGGCCGCGCGGTTCGGCGAGGTCGTGGTGCTGGCGGTGGGGTGGGAGACGTTCCCCACCGTGGCGGCGGAGCTCGACGGGGCGCTCTCCGGCAAGATCGTCGTCGACCCCAGCAACCCGATCGCCGAACGGGACGGCCTGTCCGTGGTGGTCGCCGTCCCCAGCGGGCTCACCAGCCCGCAGTACCAGCAGCACGTGCTGGGGGCGGAGGTCCGGCTGGTGCGGACGTTCAACACCAAGTGGCCCAAGGAACTGCTGGCGCTGGGGACGGTGGGGCAGCGGGGCGGGTCGCGGGCCGACATGCCTTACTGGGGGGACGACGAGGCGGCCAAGAAGGCGGTGGTGCCGCTCATCGAGGACGCCGGCTTCACCGCCATCGACGGCGGCGGCCTCTCCGAAGCCCGCTGACCCCCACGCCCCCGCGCGAACCCACCCCGGCCGGCTGCCGCGCACCCAACCCGCGACGCTGCCCGCCGCGCCTACGACGCTGCCCGCCGCGCCTACGACGCTGCTTGCCGTGCCCGCGACGCTGCCCGTCGCGCCCGCGATGGTGCTTGCCGCACTTGCGACGTTGCTCGCCGCGCCCACGCGGGTCCCTTGGCGCGCCGCGTCGGTGGGGTGTGGTGCGGTGGGGCCCGGCGCTCTCGTACGGCGGTGCGCCGGGTGGGGCGGTCAGGTGGCGCAGGTGTCGTGGGTGGCGTCGAAGCCCTTGATGGCCTCCGTGTCGTCCGCGCGCAAGGGCTTCAGGCCCGTCCAGTCCGAGCCGATCACCAGCACCAGCCGGTTGGTCTGCGCCGCCGCGACCTTCTTGAGCGTGGACGTCTGGAGGTCGTTGGTGAGGGTGGGGACGCGGGTCTCGCCGTTGAGGCCGTACAGGAGGGTGGTCTTGGGCTGCGGCTTGCGGGCCGAGTCGCCGATCTTGGTGATGTGGTAGCCGCGCTGTTCCAGGGCGGCGGCCACCTGGGTGCCGAGGCCGCTGCGCCAGGTGCCGTTGCGGAGCTCGATCTGGATCTTCGTCCGCCCCACCTTGGTCTGGCCGCCCTTGACGCCCTGGAGGCTCTGGTCCCTGGCCACGATCTGGAACAGGTGGCCGGCCTGCGGCTGCACCCACTCGACCCGTCCCGGCTGGGTGAGGGAGTAGTGCCACGGGGTGGTGATGAAGCGGATCTGCCCGGCGTTGAGGCCCTGGAGGCTGGTCGCGAGGTCCTTCATGACGCCGATGCTCAGGCCGCGGTCGGTGGTGACCGCCTTGGTGCCGGCGTCGAGGATGCCCAGCAGCTTGGCGGGGTCGGTGAGCGTCTCGCCGCTCATGATCTTCTTGACCATGGACGCGATGAACATCTGCTGCCGCTGGATGCGCCCGATGTCCGAGCCGTCGCCCATGCTGTAGCGGGCGCGTACGTAGCCGAGCGCCTGCTCGCCGTTGAGCGTCTGCCGCCCGGCGGGCAGGTGGAGCAGGGCCTTCTTGTCGTTCACCGGCTCGGGCAGGCAGATCTGGACGCCGCCGACGGCGTTCACCATGCTCTTGAAGCCGGTGAAGTCGACCTTCACGAAGTGGTCGATGCGGATGTGGGTGAGCGACTCGATCGTCTTCCAGGTGCAGGCGATGCCGCCGGAGTTGAACGACTCGTTGATCATGCCCAGGTGGGGCCGCTGGCCGGGCAGGCCGCCGGTGGCGCGGCAGGCGGGGAGCTGGACGAGCGAGTCGCGCGGGAAGCTGACGACCATGGCGTTGTCGCGCTTGGACGACACGTGCGCGAGCATGATCGTGTCGGTGCGCTCGCCCGCGATGTTGTGCCCGTACTTGGCGTTCTTGCCGTCGCGCTGGTCGGAGCCGACGATGAGGACGTTCATGGCGGTGCTCGCGACCTTGGGCGGGCGCGTGGCGCCGAGGTCGTCGGCGGTGACGTCGATGTTTTTGATGTTGCCGGTCAGCTTCGCGTAGACGCCGACGGCGACGCCCGCGACCAGGAGGACCACGGTCACGGTGACCGCGATCGTCCAGCGCAGCCAGCGGCGGCGACGCCGGGGTGGCGCGCTCGGTTCGGACGGGGGCGCGTCGACTAGCCCGCTGCTCACGTGACTCCAGAGGGACGGGGCCTAGGGCGCCGCCCATGGCCAAGAGCCTCGCCGTACAGATCTCGGCCGGTTGAACGTGCCCGAGTGTACTCAGTCGGGCACGTTCATGAGGAACGATCTGTCCCCAACGTCGTCAGTCGGGCAGGTTAACGCGCAGTGAAACCGTGCCGCGCAGGTCGAGCCAGGCCCGGCCCGGGGCGCGTACCAGCCGGAGGATGACCTCCTCGCAGCCGGGGCACCGGGCCACCAACCCGGGGTCGGGGCCGTACACGCGGAGCGAGGCGACCGGGCCCGTGAGCCCGCAGCTCGCACAGCGGCCGGTGGCGGCGGTGACGTCCACGGCGAAGATCTCTCCGAGCGGGTCCGCCAGCGCGTTGCCGTCGAGGTGTTCCGCGGTCATGACGGTTTCTCCCCTCTATCCGAAACGTTCGGTACGGATGCGCTCGGGCGCGTGGCCCAGCGCGAGCAGCAGATCGGCCGCCGTCTCCACGAACCCCGTCGGCCCGCACACGTAGCAGTCGGGCTCGAAGGTCGCGGGCCAGCCGCCCTCGGCCAGGTCGTCCAGCATGATCCGGCTCGCGGGGCGGGACGTGCCCGGCGGCGCGGACCTGGTGTAGAGGTAGGCGATGTCGAGCCCGGGATCGGGGCGGCGCAGCTCCTCGGCGTAGTAGCGGCGGCCCGGGTCGCGCAGCGAGTAGAGCAGGCGGAACGGCACCCGGCTGCCCGCCTGCCGGCGCGCCCTGACCATCGCCATCAGCGGCACGATCCCCGAACCGCCGGCCACCAGCACCACCGGCGCCTTGCTCTCCGGCCGCCAGACGAACCAGCCGCCCACCGGGCCGCGGAGCTCGATCCGGTCGCCGACCTCGATGACCTCGGTCAGGTACGGCGAGACCTCGCCGTCCGGGGCGGTCTCCACGGTCAGCTCGACGAGGTCGCCGTCGGAGGGGCCGGCCAGCGAGTAGCTGCGCTGCGCGGTGTAGCCGTCCTCGGCCGTCAGCCGGACGTCCACGTGCTGCCCCGCCAGGTGCCCCGGCCAGTCGGGCACCCGGAACCGCAGCGTGCGCGCGGTCGCGGTCTCGGTGACGATCTCGGCGAGCTCGGCCGCCCGCCAGGCCAGGCGGCGCACGTCAGTCGCCCTCGTAGCGCTGCTCGCGCCACGGGTCGCCGTAGTTGTGGTATCCGGCGGTCTCCCAGAAGCCGGGCCAGTCCTCGTTCAGCAGCCGGATGCCGCGCACCCACTTCGCCGACTTCCAGAAGTAGAGGTGCGGCACGATCAGCCGGGCCGGGCCGCCGTGCCGCGGCTCCAGCTCCTCGCCGTCGAAGCGGTGCACGATCCACGCCTTGCCGTCGAGCAGGTCCTCGAGCGGGAGGTTCGTGGTGTAGCCGCCGTACGAGTAGACCAGCGCGTATTCGGCGGCGCTCTCGACGTCCTCGAAGAGCACGTCGAGCGAGACGCCCTCCCAGGTGGTGTCCAGTTTGGTCCACTTGGTCACGCAGTGGATGTCGACCGTCGGCGTCTCGCTGGGCAGCGCCATGAACTCCTGCCACGACCAGCGGTGGGTCTGCTCGCCCTCCGTGTCGATGGCGAACTCCCACCGGTCCAGCGGCACCCGCGGCGTCGGTCCGGCCGACAGCACGGGGAAGTCGTCCACCAGGTACTGCCCCGGTGGCAGGCGGTGGTCACCCGGCCGGTGCCGGCCGTGGAAACCGCGCGAAATGATGTTCACGCCTCATTCCATCATGGGGTCAACTCCTACGCGGAGCGACCAGGCCCGACTCGTACGCGAAGACCACGAGCTGGGCCCGGTCGCGTGCCCGCAACTTGGTCATGGCCCTGCTGACGTGCGTCTTCGCGGTGGTCGGGCTGATCACCATGTGCGCGGCGATCTCGTCGTTGGACATGCCGCGGGCGACCAGCGCGGTCACCTCGCGCTCGCGGTTGGTGAGCACCTCCAGGCCCTGCGTCTCCGGCTCGGGGCGGCGGGCCACGTACTCGCCGATGAGGCGGCGCGTGATGGCGGGGGACAGCAGCGCGTCGCCGCGGGCCGCGACCCTGACGCCCTGCAGCAGGTCGGCCGGCTCGGTGTCCTTGACCAGGAACCCGCCCGCGCCCGCCCTGAGCGCGTTGAAGACGTACTCGTCGAGGCCGTAGTTGGTGAGGATCACGACGTGGACCCCGCTCAGCCGCTCGTCGGCCGCGATGCGCCGGGTCGCCTCGATGCCGTCCATCACCGGCATCTGGATGTCGACGAGCGCCACGTCGGGCAGGTGTTCGAGGGCGAGGGCGAGGGCCTGCTCGCCGTTGGCGGCCTCGGCCACGACCTCGATGTCGTCCTCGGCCTCCAGCAGGGCGCGGAAGCCGCCGCGGATGAGTGCCTGGTCGTCGACGAGCAGCACGCGGATCACGTCGGTTCCCCCAGTGGAAGCTCTGCGCGTACGGTGAAGCCGCCCTCCGGGCGGGGCTCGGCCCGCAGGCGGCCGCCGAGCGCCGTGACGCGCTCGCGCATGCCGAGCAGGCCCACGCCGGGCACGGGCGGCGCGTCCACGCACGCCCGGCCGTCGTCGTCCACCTGCACGACCAGCTCGTCGCCGCCGAAGTCGATGCGTACGGCCGCCGCCGCCCCGCCCGAGTGCCTGGAGACGTTGGTGAGCGCCTCCTGGACGATCCGGTACGCGGCCCGGTCCACCTCGGGCGGCAGCTCGTGCCGTTCCCCCGAGACCGTCACCGTGGCCGTCAGACCGGTCGAGCGGGCCCGATCCACCAGGTCGTCGAGCCGGTCGAGCCGGCTGTCCAGCGGCCCGGTGTCGTCTGAGTCCCCGGCGTCGTCAGGGTCGCCGGGGGCGCCGGGGTCGCGCAGGACCTCCAGCGTGGCGCGCAGCTCGCGCATCGCGTCCCCGCTGGCCTCCTGGATGGCCAGCAGCGACCCGGGGACCTCCTCGCCCCGCTTGCGGGCCAGGTGCACGGCCACGCCCGCCTGAACCTTGATGACCGAAATGCTGTGCGTGAGCGAGTCGTGCAGCTCCCTGGCGATCCTGAGCCGCTCCTCGCCCGCGCGCCGGCGCGCGACCTCCTCACGGGTGCGCTCGGCCTCGGCGGCCCGCTGCTCGGCCTGCTCCAGGTACGCCTGCCGGTGCCGGGTGACGGTCGCCGCCACCCCCGACGCCAGGAACCAGCCGAGCAGCAAGATCGTTCCCTGGACGATGTCCTTGGGGCTCTGCCCGGTGACGGTGGCCAGGTCCGCCGTCAGGGTGGCGCCCAGGAACACCAGGCTCGCCATCGCGGCCAGCAGCCGGTGTCCGGCCCATACCGAGCTGAAGACCGCCACCATCACGGGGAAGGCGGCCGGCGGGCCCGGCTGGGCGTGCACGGAGAAGACGAGCATGCAGGCCGTGCCGGCGAGCAGCGGCACCAGGGGCGCGCGGCGCCAGGCGACGAGGGTGAGCGAGCCGACCAGGACGGCGGCGAGGTCGAGGACGCCTGCCTGCGGCGTGACCAGCACGATGACGGAGAGCATGGCGGCCACGACAGCGGCGAGCGCGCCGTCCAGGGCGAGCGGCCGCCATCCGTGCAGAGAGGTCATTCCTGCACATTAGAGCCTTGGCCGGGACCCGATCCTCCGCGCCTGGGTGTAATTCCTGGCTACTACCGGCGAAGTACTCCGCACGAAGGTGCGCCCGACGCGGTAGGCGCAGGAGTCGACCAGGGCACGACGCCCTGGAGCAGGAGAAATATCACGATGTTCAGCTATGGAGACACAGTTCCGTTATGTCATCCCGGTGGAGCCGCGGGCCGCCACCGGCCGGGTGGCCCAGGTCTACGCGCAGCTCGCCGACGACTTCGGCATGGCGCGCATGGCGGTCTTCCTGACGCTGTCGCCCGCGCCGGAGGTGCTCGCCGCGACCTGGTCCCTGCTGCGCGAGTCGCTGCTGGCCGGGGACGCGTCCAGGACCGGCAAGGAGGTCGTGGCGCTGGGCGTGTCGATGGCGAACCGGTGCCCGTTCTGCGTGGCCGCGCACACGACGCTGCTGCACGCGACCGGGGACCACCGGCTGGCGGAGACCATCGCCCGCGGCGGCACGCCCGACGACCCCGAGCACGCCGCACTGCTGGCCTGGGCCACGTCGCGGCGCGGCGGCGCAGGGCCGGAGCACATCGGCACGGCCCTGGCCTTCCACTTCATCAACCGCATGGCCTCTGCGCTGCTCACCGAGAACCTCCTGCCCGCGAACCTCCAGAAATCGCGCCTGGTCAGGAGCCTGGGCGGGCGGGTGATGGCCCGCACGGTGCGCAGGCGGCTGCCGCCGGGAGAGAGCCTGCCCCTGATCGCGGACCTGCCCGCACGACCGGAGCCCGCCTGGGGCGCCGGCACGGCCGTCGGCGCCGCCTACGCCGCGCTGCGGGCCGCCGGAGCCGACGGCGGCGAACTGCTCGGGGATGCCGCCCGCGCCGCCGTGGCGGGCACCGTCGCGGCCTGGGACGGGGAGCACCCGCCCATGGGCGGCGCCTGGCTGGACGCGCCGCTCGCCGAGGTCCCAGCCGGGGAACGCGCCGGGGCCCGGCTGGCCCTGCTCACCGCGCTCGCGCCGTACCGGGTGACCGACGCCGACGTGGCCGCCTGGCGCGGCTCCCGGCCGGACGGGGACCTGGTACGGCTCTGCGCCTTCGGCGCCATCTCGGCCATGGAACGCATGGAGACCCTCATCACCGGCTCAGCATTCACAGGAGGTCGATCATGACCGCGCAACACACCCTTGCCGTCCGGCCCGTGACCTGGCAGCTGCGGACGCTGACGGCCGTGGCGGCCCTGCACGTCGTCGCGCTGCTGCTCCAGGCGGTGACGGCGGGCCTGCTGCTCTCCTCGCCCGGCGGCCGGGCGCTGCACATGGCCTCGGCGGTCGCCCTGCTCGCCGTCGGGCTCGCGCACGTGGTCGCGGCGATCCTGGTCCGGTGGCCGGGCGGGGGGAGCGCGAAGTACATCGTTCCGGCCGTGGCGCTGCTGGTGGCCACGGTGGTGACGGCGATCCTCGGCGAGGCCCACGTGAAGGCCGTGCACGTGCCGCTCGGGGTGATGATGTTCGGCGCCGGGGTCGTCCAGCTCGTCAGGGTCACCTCCCGGTCATGACGCCTACACGACGAGACGCGCTGCGGCTGCTGGGGCTGGGCGCGGTGGCGGTGGCCGCCGTTCCGGGCTGCTCGCTGCTCGCGGGCACCCCGCAGCCGCAGCTCCTGGCGAGCGCGGCGCCGCTGCCCAAGCCGTACGCGGTGCCGCTGCCCGTCCCGGAGGTGGCCAAGCCGGTGCGCAGCGCGGGCGGGGCCGACTTCTACGAGCTGACCGAGCGGGCGGCCGAGGTGGAGGTGCTGCCCGGCCTGCGTACCGGGATCTGGGGGTACGGGGGCACGTTCCCCGGCCCGACCATCGAGGCCCGCGCCGGGCGGCGGACCGTCGTGAAGCTGGTCAACCAGCTCGGCGAGCCGACCGTCATGCACCTGCACGGCGGGCACACCCCGCCCGAGTCCGACGGCTTCCCGACCGACCTGGTGGGGCCGGGGGCGTCCCGCGAGTACGTGTTCCCGCTGGAGCAGCGGGCCGCCACGCTCTGGTACCACGACCACCGGATGGACTACACGGGGCCGCAGGTCTGGCGCGGGCTGGCCGGGATGTTCCTGGTGCGGGACGCGGAGGAGGAGGCGCTGCCGCTGCCCGCCGGGGAACGCGACCTGCCGCTGCTGATCTGCGACCGGTCGTTCGCCGCCGACGGAACGATGCTGTATCCGGGGCTGGGGGACCGGCCGGGGGTGCGGGAGGCGTACATGGGGGGCGTGCTCGGGGACGTGATCCTGGTGAACGGGGCGCCGTGGCCGGAGCTGCGGGTGGCCAGGGCGCGGTACCGGCTGCGGCTGTGCAACGCCTCCAACGCCCGGACGTACGAGCTGGCGACCGGCGGGCCGATGATTCAGATCGGCACGGACGGCGGGCTGCTGGCTCAGCCGCGTACGGTGCGGCAGCTCCGGCTGGCGCCCGGTGAGCGGGCGGACGTGGTGCTCGATTTCTCCGCGTACAAGGTGGGCCAGCAGGTCGAGCTGCGGAACCTGGCGGGGGAGGGGGCGCAGGGCAGGGTCATGCGGTTCGCCGTGGATCGGGACGGGAGCGACGATTCGGCCGTGCCCGCGCGGCTGTCCACGGTCGAGGCGCTCGATCCGGGGAAGGCGAAGGTGACGCGGGAGTTCGAGTTCAGCGACGGGGGCATGGGCTGGCTGATCAACGGCAAGCCGTTCGATCCCAAGCGGATGGAGGCCAGGCCCAGGCTGGGCGATGTCGAGGTCTGGCGGCTGACCAGCGACGTCGCTCATCCCGTGCACCTGCACCTCGACCACTTCCAGGTGCTGACGGTGAACGGGGAGCGGCCGCAGGGGCCGCCGGAGTGGAAGGACACCGTCGAGCTGCGCGAGGCCCAGACCGTTGAGATCGTCACCAGGTTCACCGACTATCGGGGGAGGTACGTGCTGCACTGCCACAACCTCGAACACGAGGACATGGCGATGATGGCGGCCTTCGAGGTCGTCTGAGACCCTTTACCCCGTGCCTGGCCATGGGGGTCATCGACAGGCCGGCTGGGCGCGCTCAGAATCGGGACCATGGGTGAGCCTTATGTCGGCGCCAGGACGCCGCGGCGGGAAGACGCCAGGTTGCTGACCGGTCGAGGCAGGTACGTCGGGGCGGTGCGGCTGCCGGGAACGGTCCACGCGTACGTGGTCCGCAGCCCCATCGCCCACGGGCGGCTGCTCGGCTGCGACGCCAAGGCGGCCTGGGCGGTCGAGGGCGTCCTCGACGTCATCACCCCCCAAGACGCCCCCGACCTGCGCCTGCCCTGCGTCCACCTGTCCCCCGGCCAGCAGATGAGCTCCTACCGCGTGCTGGACGACGCCGTCAGGTACGCGGGCCAGCCGCTCGCGGTCGTCGTCGCCCGCACCCCCGAGGCCGCCAGGGACGCCGCCGAGCTCGTCGACCTCTCGCTGGACGAGCTGCCGGCGGTGGTCGGGACGGAGCGGGCGATGCGGGACGGGGCCCCGCTGCTCCACCCGGAGTGGGGCACGAACGTGCTCACCGACTTCACGATGGGCGACGAGGACTGCGCCGGCTTCGTCGAGGGAGCGGCGCACGTCGTGGAGCTGACGTTCACGATGGGCCGGGTCTCGCCGTACCCGATGGAGCCGCGCGGCGTGGTGGCCTCGTACGCGGACGACGAGCTGACCGTGCACATCTCCTCGCAGGCGCCGCACCACGTGCGCGAGCACCTGGCGGGGGCGTTCGGGCTCGACCAGGACCGGGTGCGCGTCATCAGCCGCGACACGGGCGGCGGGTTCGGCGGCAAGGAGCACGTCTATCCCGACGAGGCGCTCATCTGCCTGGCCTCGATGCGGCTGGGCCGCCCGGTGAGCTGGTCGGAGTCGCCGGGCGACCGGCTGGTCGCCACGCTGCCGGCGCGGGCCGCGACACACCGGGCGCGGCTGGCGCTCGACGGGGACGGGCGCTTCGTGGCGCTGTACGTGGACGTGGTCGGCGACATCGGCGCGCATCCCTCGAACGTGGGCGCGTCGACGGCCGCGGTGACGGCCACCCTGCTGCCGGGGCCGTACCGGTTCGACCGGGTGGCGGTCCGCGTGCGCGGCGTCGTCACGAACACCACGCCGACCGGCTCCTACCGCGGGTTCGGCCAGCCGGAGGGCAGCCTGACCAGGGAGCGGCTGATCGACGAGGCGGCGCGCCGGCTGGGCGTCGACCGGGTCGAGCTGCGGCTGCGGAACATGCTGGGGCCGGGCGACCTGCCGTACTCGAACCGCGTCTACCAGCGGTACGACTCCGGCGACTACCCGCACGCCCTGCGCACCCTGCGCGACCTGGTCACCCCCGTCGAGAAGGCCGACGGGCGCAGGCGTGGCATCGGCTACTCCTGCCATGTGGAGACCACCGGCCTGGGTCCCTCGAAGGAGCTCAGGGACACCGGCATCCAGGCGGGCGGCTACGAGGCGGTGTTCCTGCGCATGGAGCAGGACGCGTCCGTGGTCGTGTCGTCGGGGGTGGTGTCGATCGGGCAGGGCATCGAGACGGCGCTGGCCCAGCTCACGGCCGACCGGGTGGGGGTGCCGATCGAGCGGGTGCGGGTGGTGCTGGGGGACACGGCGACCACGCCGTACTCGTCGGTCGGGTCGATCGCCAGCCGGTCGCTGGTGGTCGGCGGCGGGGCGCTCACTAGGGCCGCCGCCCGGCTGCGCGGCAAGCTCCTGGCGCTGGCCGCGCACCGCCTGGAGGCGGCGCCCGGCGACCTGGAGATCGCCGACGGCGCGGTGCGGGTGAAGGGCGACCCGGCGGCGTCCGTCACGCTGCGGGAGCTGGCCACGTCGGCGTGGCGCGGCTGGGACCTCCCGGACGGGGTCGAGCCGGGCCTGGAGGTACGGGTCGCCTACGACCCCGACGCCTACACCTTCGCCTACGGGGCACACGCGGCCGCCGTGGCCGTGGACCCGGAGACGGGGGCCGTCGAGGTGGAGCGCTACTGGGTCGTCAACGACGCCGGGGTGCTGGTCAACCCGGCCGTGGTGGAGGGTCAGATCTGCGGCGGCGTGGCCCAGGGGATCGGCCAGGCGCTCACCGAGGAGATCGTCTACACCCCCGAGGGCCAGCCCATCACCGACTACTTCCCGCCGACCACGCGGGAGGTGCCGGACATCGAGGTCGTGATGCTGGAGACACCGTCGCCGCTGACGCCCGGCGGGATGAAGGGAGTGGGGGAGTCGGGCACGATCGGCCCACCGGCCGCCATCGCCAACGCCGTGGCCGCCGCCCTCCCGGAGATCGCCGGCCGGGTCACCGACGTTCCCCTGACCCCGTCCTACGTCTGGTCCCTGCTCGCGGGGGAGGCGGGGCAGGCCCGCTGAGCCGGGTCGCGTCGCCGGGCCGCGGCGGCGGCGACGCGAACAAGATCCTCAGGCGCCGGTCGTCATGGCCGGGTCACCAGGATGTCCTTCAACTCCATGCCCGCCCTCGACAGCGCCTGCTCCAGCGCCTTCATCCCGGCGGGCTTGGGTTTCGGCGGCGGCTCGCCCCGCCGGCCCGCTCGGGGGGCGGCGGCGGGGGGCTGGGTGTCGATCTCGGGCGTGTTCTCGTCAGTGCTCATGGCAGAGCCCATACCCGTCGTTTCGGGCGGGCGGCTAAAAAGAATTGCGATTTCTCACCGAAGATTCGACCCAAAAGGCCTCCCCGTGCGTACAGGTTTCGACGGCCGTGTACGTCAACCCATAGGCAGGTCCTCTTGTTGAGTGAAACGCGCATTCGCTGCCCCTCTGTCCCGGAAGCCCGGCAAACACAGGAAAGAGATGCCATGGCCACGCTGCGATCAGCTCGTCGGAGCCGGATGCAGTACGTCTGGCCGCTGCGCGAGGACGTTCGGACGGTCGGTCATGCGCGGGCGGTCATCCGCGATGAATTGTCGGAACTCTCCCTTTGTCCGGACCTCATTGACGACGCCGTCCTCATGGTGAGCGAATTGATCACCAATGCCTTGATGTACGGTGACGCCCCGTACGAACTGGCCCTGCACATCGACGCGAGAGAGATCATGTGCGTGGTCCTGGACAGCAGTCCGCTGCTGCCGGAGCCCGCCCAGCCGGACGAGCGGGCCGAGCACGGGCGCGGGCTGGGGATCATCGCCAGGCTCTCCGACGGCTTCTACGGCTGCCATCCCCAGCGCTACGTCACCCACCCCGAGCTCGTCGGCAAGGCCACCTGGTTCGCGCTGCCGCGGAGCGGCGCGGCCGGCAACGTGGTGCCGCTCCGTGCAGGAACGTGAACATACAGATTTAAGTCAGGAAAAATCGGGACTTTCCGACAAAATCCGGTTAATGTGTCAGCCGCAAGCTGGGGATGATCTTCGTTGCGTGACGAAGCCCCGGCAGTTCTGGAGGCTGAATGTCAGGCTGGAACTTGCGGACCGGCGCGTCGACGGCGGCACTCGCGCTCGTCGCCACCACGCTCGCCACGACCGTGGCAACGGGCACCGCATCGGCGGCCGCCGCCGTCTACTACGTGGACTCCGTCAGCGGAAACGACTCCGCCTTAGGCACCACGGAGGCCACCGCGTGGAAGACCCTCACCAAGGCGACGGCGGCGAACCTGCCCGCCGGCGCCAAGCTGCTGCTGAAGCGCGGCAGCACGTGGAAGGGGCAGCAGCTCGCCATCACCGAGAAGGGCACCGCGCAGGCCCCGATCGTCGTGGACACATATGGCACGAGCACCGCCAAACCGATCATCTCCGGGGACAACGAGGCGTGCGTGAGCCTGGAGGGCTCGTATATCGAGGTCTACAACCTGCAGGTGGGCGTGCCCCGGGACGACGGCCGCTGTGAGTGGGCCGGGGTCAAGGTGACGGGCAACCACAACGTCGTCGAGCGCAACTACATCACGGGCGCCGCGGCCGGGGTCTACATCGCGCCGAAGGCGCAGTACAACGCGGTGACGGCGAACGAGTTCGTCGACAACAACTTCATGAGCAAGAACACCGAGGAGCCGGGCAACGACGACTCGGGCGCGTTCGCGATGCTCGTCCAGGGCGACTACACCGACATCGGCTGGAACGACATCCGCGGCTCGATCGCGAGCAGCTATGACTACGGGCTGGACGGCGCGGCCGTGGAGATCTTCCTCGGCTCCAACAACCGCATCCACCACAACATCGCGGTGGACAACGAGACCTTCACCGAGCTGGGCACCAGCAAGGACGTCGACGAGAACGGCGACCCCGCGGACCCCGACGGCACCTCGGGCAACGTCTTCGAGTACAACGTGATCACCGGCCCCAAGACCGGCGCGGCCCTGGTGACCCGCGGCCCGCAGGAGCCCGGCGAGGACCCCGACCCGAACGGGCCCGTGCTGAGCACCGTGTTCCGCAACAACTCCGTCTACCTGACCCAGGCCGACTCCCAGGGCGTCGTCTGCGACGCGGGCTGCACCAACGCCCACCTGTCGATGTCGCAGAACGTCATCCAGGTCGTGAAGAAGACCGCCTACGGCCCGAACGTCACCGACAGCCACCACAACGTGTTCTTCGGCGCCGCGCAGCACCAGATGGGCGGCCACGACAACGTCACGGCCGACCCGAAGTTCGACCTCACGAACACCGAGAACCCGCTGAGCCTGCGTGCCGGGAGCCCGGCCATCGATCTCGGGATCACCAAGTTCAGCGACAACGACGTGACCGGCCGGGCGATCGACGGCAGCGACGGCGCGGTCGACGCCGGGGCCTACGAGTACGACAAGTAAGTCCCTGCGGTTTGTCGCCGCCGTCCTCTACTCTCCGGGGCAAGTGATCAGGCCCGGCAAATCAGGAGAAGTGCGGACATGACCTATCTGGAGTTGTCAGAGGACGGCGGCGGATCGCACAAGTTCTACGACGTGACCGTGGCCGGCACCCGCGTCACGATCACGTACGGACGCATCGGCGAGGCCGGCCAGACCAAGGTCACCGACTTCCCCACCGCGGCCAAGGCCCAGGCCGCGGCCACCAAGAAGATCGGCGAGAAGACCCGCAAGGGGTACGCCCAGGCGGTCCGCGGGGTGCGCCAGCGCCGGGCCATCACCCACCGGGCCATCGCCAGCAGCACCTCGACCGCCCAGCAGGCGCCGGTCCTGTGGCGCTTCGACAGCGGGGCGTCGGCGTTCGGCATCTTCGTGGACGGAGAGCGCTGCTGGGTCGGCAACCAGCGCGGCGACGTCTACACCGTCACCCACTCCGGCACCGTGACCGGCCGCTTCAGGCTCCCGGACGGCGTCAAGTGCATCGTGGCCGACGACTTCTGGATCTACGCGGGCTGCGACGACGGCCGCGTGTACGACCTGAGCGGCAAGGTGCCGAGGTCCGCGTACGAGATCGCCGCCGACGTGGACATCTACTGGCTCGACATCCACGACGGCGTGCTCGGCGTCTCCGACCGCGCCGGCGGGGTCACCACGATCGACTACGAGGACGAGTTCCAGTGGTCGCGCAACGGCGCCGGCGACTCGGCCTGGATGGTCAGGTGCGACGAGGACTCGGTCTACCACGGGCACTCGAAGGGCGTCGCCCGCTACGAGGTCGAGGGCGGCACGCCCGTCTGGCAGACCGCCCTCGGCGAGCAGGTGCTGTTCGGCTGGCAGGAGGCGCACTCCGTCTACGCAGGCACCGCCCGCGGCTCCGTGGGCCGCGTGGTCCGCCTGGCCAAGGGCGACGGCCGGATCGAGGCCGCCTACCAGTGCGACGGCGCCGTCTACTCCTGCGCCACCTCGCCGGGCGGCCGCCACGTCTTCGCCGGCGACAACCATTCGTCGGTCTACTGCTTCGACGCCTCGGGCGAGCGGCTGTGGAAGCTCGGCACCGGCTGCGGCTCCGCGTTCTCCATGCAGTTCCTGGACGACCGCCTCTACATCGTCACCACCGACGGCTCGCTGGCCTGCATCGACGCGAGCGAGGCGGCCATCGCCGCGGCCCGCGCGGGCAGCGTGCCGCAGCCGCTCGACGTCAAGGCGGCCGCGTCGCTGCAGGTCGTAGAGCCGTCGGTGACGCTGGAGACCACCACCGACGCGGGCGACGGCGTGGTGGTGGAGTGCGTCAGGGACGGCGAGCGGCTGCGGGTCCGCGTGGTCACCGCCGGCTACGAGTCGTGGAACGTGCAGTTCCCCAAGGACGTCCGGGAGGCCGGGGCCCGCTACCTCGTCGACGGCGTGCGCTCCGCCGGCCGGGGCGGCTTCTACCGCGCGTACGGTGAGATCCGCCGCCTGCTCTGACGCTCACGCCGCTTTCGCCGGGCGGACGGTGGCCAGGACCAGGAGCCCCGCCGCCAGGCCGGTGACGGCGCTCGCCCGGTAGACGTCGTTGAGCGCGGCGTACGGGGCCAGGCCGTCCTGGTACAGGATGCCGAACACGGCGACGCCGAGCGCGTACCCGAGCTGCCTGACCGTGTTGACGGTGCCCGCCGCCATGCCCGCCCGCCGCGGCGGCGCGTACGCCATGGCGGCCGAGCTCAGCGACGGGATGGCCAGCCCCACGCCCACCCCCGTCACGATCAGGCCGGGCACCAGCGCGGTCCACGACGAGTGCGGGTCGAGCGTGCCCTGGAGGAACGCGCCCGCGCCGATCAGCAGCAACCCGCCGCCGACCGCCGCCCTCGGGGACAGCCCGGGAAAGAGCCGGGCGGCGGCGACCGAGGTCACCAGGGAGGCGAAGGCCATCGGCGACAGCGCCAGCCCCGCCGTCATGGGGCCGAGCCGGAGGTCCTGCTGCAGCCAGAGCGAGGTGAAGGCGAGGCAGGCGAACGCGGCCGGCACGAGCAGCGTGGCCCCGGTCATGATGCCGCTGAACGAGCGGTCCGCGAAGAGCCTGAGGTCCAGCATGGGGTGCTCGCCGCGGGTCTCGATGACGGCGAACACCGCGAACGCCACCGCCGCCCCGGCCAGCGGCACGAGCGTCTGGGCCGAGGCCCAGCCGTGCTGCCCGACCTCGATGAGCCCGTACGTGAGCGCGCCCGCCGCCACCGTGAACGTCACCATGCCCGGCCAGTCGAGCCGCCCCCTGCCGGGCGTGCGCGACTCCTCGACCGTGCGCAGGGTCAGCCAGACGGCGCCCAGGCTGATGGGCAGGTTCACCAGGAAGATGGCCCGCCAGTGCAGGTGCTCGGTGAGCAGGCCGCCGAGCACGGGGGCGATGGCCGCGGCGGCCCCGCTGACGCCGCCCCACACGCCGAACGCGATGCCGCGCTGCCTGCCGTGATAGGTGGCGCTGACCAGGGCCAGGGTCGTGGCCATCATGGCGGCCGCGCCCGCGCCCTGGACCACGCGGGCGGCCAGCAGCACGCCGCCGCTGGGCGCGAGCCCGCAGGCCAGGGAGGCCAGCGCGAACACGATCAGCGCCCACAGATAGACCCTGCGCTGTCCCACGTGGTCGGCGAAGGACCCGGCGGCCAGCAGCAGGGCGGCCAGGGTCAGCGCGTAGCCGTCCAGCAGCCACTGCGTGCCGGTGAAGGACAGGTGGAGGTCGTCGATGATGTCGGGGAGCGCGACCATGACGATGGTCACGTCGACGAGGAGCATGAAAGCGCCGGTGCACGCGGCCACCAGCGGCCACCAGCCGGTCCTCGTCGCTACGGGGGTCTGGGTCATGGCGAATACGTTCGGGCCCGGGTGCGGATAATCGCCAGTCAAAGCCGCACATCTGACGGATTTCCGTGCGAGCTAGCCTGTGCTGGTGGAAAACATCGCACTGGACGAGCTGGACCGGGGGCTCCTGCACGCGCTGCAGGTGGACGGGCGGGTCTCGTTCAGCCGCGTCGGCGAGGTGCTCGGCGTGTCCGACCAGCGGGTGGCCCGCCGCTACCGGCGGCTGCGCGCCGCCGGCACGGCACGGGTGGTCGGCGCGGTGGACGCCCAGCGGCTCGGCTACGAGTCATGGGTGATCAGGCTGCAGTGCACGTCCGACGCGGCGGTCCCGATCGCCGAGGCGCTGGGACGGCGCTCCGACACGTTCTGGGTGCACCTTCTGTCCGGCGGCACCGAGATCTCCTGCAGCACGATCCAGCGGACGCCGAAGGAGCGCCAGTCGCTGCTGCTGAGCAGGCTGGCGCGGACGGACCGCGTGCTGTCGGTCACGGCGCACAGGAGGCTGCACATGTTCGTGGGCGGGCGGGTCGGCTGGGCCGGGCTGTTCACGCTCTCGCCCGAGCAGGTGGCGGCCGTCGAGGAGGGGCGGGCGTTCCCCGGCCACGGCGGGGACGAGCCGATCACGCTGGGCCCCGGTGACGACGCCCTGCTGGAGGCGCTGGCGCGGGACGGCCGGGCACCCTACGCGGACCTGGCGGCGGTGACGGGCTGGTCGGAGTCGACGGTCCGGCGGCGCATGGAGCAGCTCTACGGGGCGGGGGCGCTCTTCTTCCACCTCGACGTGCTGCCCACGCTGCTGGGCAGGCAGGTGGAGGCACAGCTGTGGATGTCGGTCCCGCCGTACGAGCTGGCCAGGACCGGGCAGGCGATGGCCGAGCATCCGGAGGTCGCGTTCGTGGGCGCGACCACGGGCCCCTCCAACCTGTTCGCCACCGTCGTGTGCCGCGACGACGCGGCGTTCTACCGCTATCTGACCGAGAGCCTGGGCACGCTGCCCGCGATCGGGCACATCGAGACCGCGCCGATCATCAGGACCGTGAAGCGGTTCGGGGCCGTGCTCTGAGCCGATAATCGAGGCGTGCACCGGCCAACCAGGCGCTCGTTACTCAAGCTCGGCGGGGTGACCGCGGCCGGGGCGCTGGGCGCGCTGGTGCCCGCGGCCCCCGCGCTCACCCCGGACGACTCCTTCCTGCGGTTACGCCGCCGCTGGCTGGAGGTCACGGTGGGCGGAGGGTACGACCCGGCCGCCGAGCCGTACCGGACCTGGCTGGCGAAGCTGGGCGGGACGGCGGCCCGCCACCGCGACACCATGGCGCCGGGCCGCGCCTCGCTCTGGCCCGACCAGGCGTTCCCCTCCTTCGTGGCCACTCCGCGGCGGCTGCGGGCCATGGCTCAGGCGTACGTGCTGGAGGGCACCGGCCTGACCGGCGACGCGGGGCTGGCGGCGGCGGTCGCGGAGGGCGTGGACCACTACCGGCGCAACGTGTACGCCGACGGCGCCGAGGCGACCGGCAACTGGTGGCACTGGCAGATCGGCGTGCCGAAGGCGCTGCTCGACGCGGCGGTGCTCGTCGAGCTGCCCGAGCCGCAGGGCGCGAGGCTGCGGGACGCGGTCGACCACTTCGTGCCGGAACGCCGGCTCGGCGCCTACCGGGGCAACAGCACCGCGGCCAACCGCGTGGACCTGTGCCTGGTGATGCTGCTGCGGGCGATGCTCGGGTCCGACTACGGCAAGGCGGCGCTGGCGGTGTCCGCGCTCACGCCGGTCTTCCGCGTCGTCGGCGAGGGCGACGGGTTCTACCGGGACGGGTCGTTCATCCAGCACACGCACGTGCCCTACCAGGGGGCCTACGGGGTGACGCTGCTGTCGGGGCTGGCGACGCTGTTCGCGGTGCTGCGGGGCACGCCGTGGGAGGTCTCCGACCAGAACGTGTTCGACATGGTCGAGAGGTCGTTCGCCCCCTTCGTCCGCGACGGCGCCTGCATGGACCTGGTCCGCGGCAGGGGAGTCGCCAGGAAGCCGTTCGGCGACCACGAGCGGGGGCGGGAGATCGCCGCCGCGGTCCTGCTGCTGGGGGAGGGCGCCCCGGCCGCCGAGCGGGCGCGCTGGCAGGCCATGGTCAAGGGCTGGGCCGTTCGCGACACGCATCGGCCGATGCTGTCGCATCCCGAGCCCGCGTTCCACGCCCGGCTGGCCGCGGTCATGGCCGACGCCTCCGTGCCGGCGGCGGAGGAGCCGGTCGGGCACCGGCTGCTGCCGATGAGCGCCAGGGCCGTGCACCGCAGGCCGGGCTGGTGCGCGGCGCTCAGCATGGCCTCCTCCAGGATCGGCCACTACGAGCACGGCAACGGCGAGAACCTGCGCGGCTGGCACACCGGCTCGGGGATGCTCTATTGGTGGGCCGAGGGCCACGGCGACCAGTATTCGGACGACTTCTGGCCCACCGTGGACCCCTACCGGCTGCCCGGGACGACCGTCTCCACCAAGAGGCTGCCCGACGGCGCGGGCGGCGCCTGGGGCGACACCCGCCCGCCGGGGCGGTGGGTGGGCGGGGCCACGGACGGCACGTACGCCACCGTCGGCCAGCACCTGAACGGCCTGGAGAGCACGATGGAGGCGTTCAGGTCGTGGTTCTTCCTCGACGACGCGATCGTGTGCCTGGGCGCGGGCCTCACCTCGGAGGACGGCGTGCCCGTCGAGACGGTCGTGGACAACCGCAGGACCGGCGCCCCGCTGACGGTGCGGGAGGGCTGGGCCCACCTCGAAGGGCACGGCGGCTACGTCGTGCGCGCGCCCCTGCGCACGCTGCGCGAGAGCCGCACCGGCGGCGGCGTGACCCGCGACTACGTGACGCTCTGGCTCGACCACGGCGTCGACCCGCGCTCGGCCGGGTACGTCTACCTGCTCCTGCCCGGCGCCGGGCAGGAGGAGACCCGCGCGCGGGCCGCCGACCCCGGCTGGGTGCGCGTGCTCGCCAACACCGACCGCCTGCAGGCCGTCCACGTGCCCTCGCTGGGCCTGACCGCGGCGAACTTCTGGGACGCCGGGACCGCGGGCGGCCTGACCGCCTCGGCCCCGTGCGCGGTGCTGGTGCGCGCCGGCACGCTGACCGTGTCGGACCCCCGACGCGACCTCGACGAGCTGAGCGTCACGTGGGCGGGGGAGACGTTCACCTTCGGCGGGCTGGCCGGCAAGGAGGGCGCCTCCACGACCCTACGGCTCCGCTAGACGCCGCCGCCGCGTTCTTCTGGACGTAGGCCCAGCTCACGCATGACGAAGGCCAGCCAGTCCGTCTGCTGCGCGACGATCGTGCTCCAGTTCGTGCCCCCGTGCCCGGCGTCCGCCCAGACGCGCAGGAGCACCGGGTGGGAGGCGGTGGTGGCGGCCTGCGCCCTGGCGGCGAACTTGCGGGAGTGCCAGGCCGGGCAGCGCGGGTCGTTGGCGCCCGCGTCCAGCAGGATCGCCGGGTACGCCGTGCCGGGCCGCACGTTGTGGTAGGGCGAGTAGGCCATGAGCACGGGCGCGTCGGCAGGGTCGGCCGGGTCGCCGTACTCGGGGAGGGTGGCGGCGGCCCCCACCGGGTCGTGGACCACGCGCATCAGGTCCAGCTTCGGAGCGACGCAGGCGACCGCCCGCCACAGGTCGGGGCGCTGGGTGGCGGCCACGCCCGCGAGCATCCCGCCGTTCGAGGCACCCTGGAAGGCCAGCCGGTAGGGGGCGGTGACCCCGTCGGCGATCAGCTGGTCGGCGATGGCGTACAGGTCGTCGAAGCTGTTCTGCTTGGCGTGCAGCCGGCCGGCCTCCCACCACTCCAGGCCGAACTCGCCGCCGCCGCGCACGTGGGCGTGCGCGTAGATCCCGCCCGCCTCGACGAACGCGGCCAGGGGCCCGAGGTACGAGGCCAGCTCCGCGATGTTGAAGCCGCCGTACGCGTGGATCAGCGTCGGCCGCGGCTCCGCGCGGTCCAGGTCGGCCCGGTGGACCAGCGTGCAGGGGACGCGCGTGCCGTCCTTCGAGGTGGCCCACACGCGGGCGGTGACCAGCCCGGGGATGGTGTGCCCGCCGCCCTGCAGGGCGGTCATGGTCCCCGTCTCCAGCTCGTAGTGGTAGACGGTGGGCACCTGCGCGTAGGAGGTGAAGCCGAAGGTGACGGCGTCCTCGCAGCCGACGACCTGGTCCATCACGCCGAGCGCGACCACTCCCTGCGCCACCGAGCTGACCGAGCCGGGGCCCGGCAGGGGGACCTCGGCGAGCTCCTTGCCGTCCGGGTCGAGGATCCGGACGCGGGAGACCGTGTCCACCAGCTCGCCGATCACCAGCCGGTCGCCCACCGGGGTCACGCCGGTCAGCACCGCGTCGCCGCCGGGCACCAGCTCCGTCCAGGTGTCCTGGTCGCCGGGGCTGTCGAGGGGGATGCGGACCAGGCGGCCACGCGGGGCGCCGGCCGTGGTGACGCACACGTACGCGTCGCCGACGATCTCGCCCTTGTAGAGGTGCTCGGCGTCGGTGACGAACTCCCGCCACTCCCAGCCTGAGTCGTCCAGCCGGGCCAGGAAGTGCGGCCGGGGCCGGAGATGGTCGACCTGGAGCACCGCCCAGCGGCCGTCGCGGGAGACCTTGGGGATGGCGAACATGTGCGGGATGTCCAGCGGCTCCGGCTGGGTGGGCGGCTCCGTCCCGAGCCGGTGGAAGAACAGCCGCCAGCGCAGCGGCCCGGCGGCCGTCTCGTTCGCCATGTAGAAGAAGCCGCTGCCGTCGGGGAGCCAGGCCACAAGGCCGGGCCGCGGCTGGGGCACGCCGTCGAGCAGCACCTTCCCGCTGTCGATCTCGATCACCTTGAGCACGGGCAACTCGCGGCCCGCCGAGTCCAGCGAGTACGCCAGGAGCCGCCCGTCCGGCGACGGCTTGGGGGACATCCGCAGCGGCGTGCCGTCGGACAGCTCGTTGAGGTCGATCACGGTACGCCAGGGCCCGGCGGGCGTGTCGGCCACCTCCAGGACCATCAGCTCGCGCCCGTCGGGGATCCGGCCGCTGAACCACCGGGGCCCATGGCGGACGGGGACCACCAGGTTGCGCGCGTCCATCTGCTCGACCAGCTCGCCGACCCTGGCCGCGAGCGCGCCGTGGTGCGGCCAGCCGTGGATCCAGGACCTGGCCAGCTCGTCCTGGGCCGCCTGCCAGGCCAGGACGTCCGCGCCGTCCTCCTCCAGCCACTGGTAGGGGTCGTCGAACACCTGGCCGCCGACCTCGTTGTGCTCTGGGCGTACCGGCGTGTCGGGATAGCGCATGCGTCACTCTCCGCTCTCGCGCGCGTTCCTGGCGCGCTGGAGGTAGTCGATGACGGCGGGCAGGTCGCCCGCCTCCAGCCAGTCGACCTGGCGGCTGATCTCCTCGCTGAGCCCGGCGCTGTTGTCGCGCCACAGTGCCATGCCGGCGGCGGTGAGCTGCTGCTTGACCTGCTCGTCGCCGGGCTGCAGCGCGGCGGACATGGCCTCCCAGCGCGCGGAGATCTCCTGCACCCGGGGGTCCTCGACGGGCGTGCCCGCCAGGAGGAGCTCCCGGGTCTCGCGGACGAGCCCCATCCACTCCGCCCGCAGGCCCGTCAGCCGCTCGTCGCCCAGCTCCACCCGCCGCTTGGCCAGGTGGTCGCGGAGCTCCTGGGCGAAGTACGTCTCGTAGACCGAGATCATTTCGAGCGCGGCCATGAACTGCTCGGCATCGGGCATGACCGACTTGTCCATCAGCCACATGAGGCCGCTGATCTGCTGTTTCAGCTGCCCCAGCCGGGCGGACTGGATCTCGATCTCGGCGAGCTGCGCTCCGAGCAGGTTACGCAGGGTCCCGAGATCGTCCTCCGGCCCGCTCAGGACCGCGGCGATCTCGTCCAGGGACAGCCCGAGGCCGCGCAGCGCGCGCACCCGGTAGAGCCTGCGCAGATCGGCCTCGGTGTAGCGACGGTGCCCGGACGCCGTCCGCTCACCGGGCTTGACGAGGCCGATCTCGTCGTAGTGGTAGAGCGTCCTGACGGTCACCCCGGAGGCCTTGGCCAGCTCCCCGATCGTCCATCGACGCGCGTCTTCGCTCACGCACCTGACGGTAGAACCTCCCGTGGCGGGAGGTTCAAGAGCCGATTACTTCCAATGTGCGGCCACCTGGGTGACCGCGGAGCGGCCCTGGGCGTATCCGGCCCGGGCGCTGGGCGTGCGCACCTCCGGGGCGAGGGGGTCGGCGCCGACGGCGGCCAGCGAGTCGGCGTCCGGCTCGATCACCTCGACCCGGCCGTCGAGCGCGGCCCAGGACGGCTCACCGAGGTCGGGCATCGGGGCCAGCACCAGCACCTTGTCGAACCCGGCCGCGAAGTCGGAGTTGGTGCTCGTACGCACGCCGCCGTCCATGTAGCGGACCTCGTCGATCGTCACGCACGGCCACACACCGGGCACCGCGCAGCTGGCCGCCACCGCGTCCACCAGCTCCACCCCCGACCCGGGCTCGAACAGCCTGGGCTCGCCGCTGACCGCCTCGACCGCCACGATCACCAGGTCGCGCCCCGGCCATTCGTGCACGGGCAGCCGGGCCTCGATGACCTCGCGCCGCCTGGCCTCGCTGATCGTGTCGGCGGCCAGCGCCATCGCGCCGACCCTCCGCCGCTGCTCGACCGGGTCGGGCGTGCTCTCGTAGATCTTCTGGAGCTTCGCCCACAGCTCCTCCATCAGCACCCCGCTGGGCAGTTCGAGCGTCTGGAGCGCGGGGTCGACCTGCCGTTCGAGCAGCGCGGAGAGCGGCAGGCCGCTGGTGATCTGGGCGGCGACCGCCGAGCCGGCCGATGTGCCGACGACGCGGTCGGCCCCTGTCACGTCCACGCCGCCGTCGGCGAGCGCCGCCAGCACGCCCGTCATCCACGCGATCCCGGCGACCCCGCCGCCGCCCAGCACCAACGCCCGCTTGCTCATAGGCCCTCCTCGTAGGGTTTCCTCCACCCCAACACGCCGGGCCCGCGGGTGTCTTCCGCCGAGCTCAGCCGGTGAGCACCTTGCGCAGCACCACGGCGAACTCCTCGGTCCTCCCGATGAAGCCGCCGTGGTCGCCGGGGAACTCCGTCGGGGGCGTGCCCAGCAGCTCGGCCAGCGCCACGGAGGTCCGGTACGTGACCAGCCCGCCCGACTCGTCGCCGATGCCCACCACGACCCGGGCCGCAGCGGCCTTCAACGCGGCGACGTCGGGCACGTAGCGGGTGGTGCCGCGCAGCTCGTGGGCGAAGAAGCGGGCGCTGTCGGCCAGCATCTGCTCCGTCGGCTCCCCGGGAGGCCCGGCGGGGGCGCCCTCGTCGCCCTCATCGAACCCGGCGGTGGCCATGAACTTGGCGAAAGCCGCCCAGACGCCGTCCCGATGGTAGGTCGCGATGATGTCCTCGGTCCCGGCGCGCTGGTCGGCGGCGTCGGGGAGCAGCTCCAGCGAGGGCGGCTCGTGCGCGACGAGCGTACGGACCCGGCCGGGATGCCGGGCCACCAGCGCCAGCCCGGTCACCGCGCCGCCGCTGCTGCCGAACACGTCGGCGCTCTCGGCGCCCAGGGCGTCCAGGAGGAGCGCCAGGTCGTCGGCCCGCAGCTCGGGGGTGGAGTCCTGCGTGGGGTCGTCGAGCACGCTGCCCGAGATGCCCCGGGGGTCGTGGGTGACCACCGTGTAGTCGCCCGCCATCGCCTCGGCCAGCGGCGCGAAGTCCGCCGCGGCCATCGGCGCCCCCGTGATCACCAGCACCGGGCCGGAGCCGCGGACCTCGTAGCGCAGGCGTCCACCCGGGATGGCGAGGGTGTGCGTGGTCGTCATGGAAACCTCCAGTCGTTCACCGTCACCGGTATGACTCCCGCCGTCGGCGAAACTCATCGGCCGGATCGACGAGGATCCTGGTGGTGTCCTGCCCCGGCTGGAACCGGGCGCGCTGCCTGCGGTCCTTGGCGGCGCGCCTGCCGTCCTCGATCCGCCGCACGACCTTACGGCGTGGCGACCTCCAGATCGCCGGAGTCGCTGGAAACCTCGATCGTGCGCGGCGCCGAGGCGTCGGTGGCCGCCGTGATCTTCTTGTCGCCGGAGTCGGTCTTGGCGACCACCTTGTACGGCCCCTGCGGCACGCGGACCGTGATCCCGCCCGAGTCCGAGGTGCCCACGACCTTGTCCGGCTGCGCGGTGAACGCGAGCTCGGTGTCCCCCGAGTCGGTCTCCGTGACGACCCGCTTGCCGGACAGCCCGGTGGCCGCGATCATCCCGGAGTCGCTGTGGACGTCCACCTCGCCGGACAGGTCCTCCAGCGTCATGTCCCCGGAGTCGGTGCTGACCTTGACGCGGAGCCCCTTGGGGATCTCCACCTTGTAGTTCACGTCGCAGGACGCGGCCCCGCTCCCCAGCCCCCAGGTGCGGGGGCACTTGTAGGTCAGGGCGAGGGTGTCGCCCTGCACCTCGTGGCTGGTCTCCGGCTTGTTCTTGCGCCAGACGAGATGCTCGGTCACGTGGATGCCCTGGCGGTCGGACTCCACCACCTCGACATTGCCGGAGTCGGCCTGGACCCTGATGCCGGCCACCTTGTCGCCGACGTCGTAGGACTTCGTGTCCTCATCGAGAGGGCCACCGAGGCCGCACCCGGCTAACACCGCGGCGACCCCCACCAGCCCTGCGATCATGCCCGCTCTCTTCATGCCCATGAGGCCTAAGTGTGGTTCACCGGGCCCTGCCGGGGCGTCGGGGAGTTCCCTGAGCCGTCCCTGAAGGCGCCCCTCAGGGATGGGCGGACATCACCAGCCGAGCTCGTCGCAGCCGGTGTGGTTCGCGGGCTCGACCTGGAGGGTCGCGTGGGCCACGCCGTGGCGGCGCAGCAGCAGGTCGCGGGCCTGGTCCAGGATGGCGTGGCTGTCGTTCTGGTCGATGGTGACGAGGTGGGCGGTGGCGACGTTCATGCCGGAGGTGAGGGTCCACAGGTGCAGGTCGTGGACGTCGCGTACGCCGTTGATGGCGGCCAGGTCCTGCGCGACCGCTCCGGCGTCCATGCCTTCGGGCACGTGCTGGCCGAGCACCGCGAAGACCTGACGGCCGAGCGAGATCGCCCGTACGGCGACGAAGACGCCGATGACGAGGGCGACGACGGTGTCCCAGAACGTCTGACCGGTGGCCATGATGAGCCACCCGGCCACGATGACCCCGATGGACCCGGCCGTGTCGGCCACGACCTCCAGGTAGGCGCCCTTGACGTTGAGGCTCTCGGCGGCCCCGGCACGCAGCAGCAACAGGGCGACGAGGTTGACGACCAGGCCGACGGCGCCGACGACGAGCATGGGACCGGAGGAGACCTCGGCCGGCCTGCCGATGCGGCCGACGGCCTCGGCGACCACGTACAGGGAGACGCCGAGCATCACGATCACGGCCAGCAGGGACGCGAACACCTCGGCCCGGTAGGAGCCGTAGCTGCGTCTTCCCGTGGCGTCGGGCCGGGTGGCGATGCGGGTGGCCACCAGCGCGGCGCCCAGGGTGACGACGTCGGCGGCCATGTGCCCGGCGTCCGACATCAGCGCCAGCGAGCCGGAGATCAGGCCGTAGGCGAGCTCGACCACGAAGAAGGAGCCGATCAGGGCGAAGGAGGCCGCCAGCCGCCACCGGTGCCGGGCACCCGCGTGCCCGTGTCCGTGCCCGGCGCCCATCAATGGGACACCCCGGACTGGCTCTGCCCGGACTGGCTCTGCCCGGACTCGCTCTGGCCGGTCACCGCGACAGCTCCCCGTCCAGGAGCGCCACCAGCAGCCCTGCCACCCTGACGGCGCACCCGTCCACCGACAAGCCGCGCTCACCTGAAGAGCTATTCATATAAACAACGATAGCCCCACGAGGTGATCCCCTCGTCAAGAGGAACTCTTCTCCGAGCGTCCCTTCTCAAACCTGACCGCCCGGAGGGCTCCGGCCCGGCCGCTTCCGCGAGCCGGGCCGGAGCCTGCGGAGCTCAGCGCTTCATGAGGGCGAACACGCCCCAGCCGAGCAGCCGCCGCTGGAAGCGGACGTACCGCAGCGGCTCGCGCGACAGCTCGGCGCGCAGCTCGGGCGCGAGCTCGTCGTCGGGGTTGGCGTCCAGCCAGGTACGCAGGTTGCGCCACTGGGCGGCGACGTACCGGTCCCAGCTGTCCTCGTCGGCGAGCACCATCTCCACGACGTCGTACCCGAGCCCGTCGAACAGCTCGAACAGGTCGGGCAACGTCCCGAAGTCGTCGCGCGAGGTCGCGTGGCACGCCTCGACGGCCTCCTGGCCGGGCGGCTCGGCACGCCAGAACACCTCGCCGATCAGCATCGTGCCGCCCGGGCGCAGGCTGCGCTCCAGCAGCGCGACCGTGCCGGCGGTGCCGCCGCCGATCCAGGTCGCCCCGACGCACGCCGCGACGTCGACCGGCTCGCCGGCCACGTACGTGGCGGCGTCCCCGTGCGTGAACGTCACCCGCCCGCCGACGCCGAGCTCGGCGGCCCGCTCGCGGGCGGCGGCGAGGAAGACGGTGCTGATGTCGACGCCGGTGCCGGTGATCCCGTGGTCGCGGGACCAGGTGCACAACAGCTCACCCTTGCCGCAGCACAGGTCGAGCACGGCGGCCCCGGGCCGCAGCCCGATCGCCGCGCCGAGCGTGGCCAGCTTCTCAGGGGTGAACGGGTTGATGATCCGGTGACTGCTCTCCCGGATGGTGAAGCTACGTGACAGATCCAAGGTCGTGAGTCCTTACGTGTGATGGCTGAATAACCGGGACGGTCAGCTCATCGACACGCATAAAGCAACTCCTCCGTCACGCGATGGTGATCGCGACCCTAGCCCTCCGTGGATTTCGGCGGCAACCGGATTTCCCCGTGCGCGTCGAGGAGGTCCAGGTAGCCCTCGACGGCCTCCCACAGGTGGTGCTCGGGGTAACGGCCCAGACTGCGATGCCGCCGGCGCCACTGCCTGTCCCAGTACGAGTCGCGTACGGCACGCAGATGGTCCAGCGCCCCCTGCAGTTCCCCGGCGGATGGGGCGGCACCCTCCTGAGGCCGGGGTGCCATCTCGTGCACCCGGTCGAAGCGGCGCTCGGCCAGCGCGTCGAGCACATCACGATCGGGCCCGTCCAGCGACCAGAACCGCACCGGGTCGTGGATGCGATGGTTCTCCACCGGGTCGAGGTGCGAGCGCCACCAGTAGGCGACTCCGCCCTTGTCCAGCTGGAGGAAGTCGACCAGCCACGCGGTGCCAGGAGGGTGGGAGCCCCAGGTGACCTCGTCCGGTGGGAGGTTCAGCACCAGGACGATCTCGAGGTGATCGATCGGGTCGGCGCCCGCGAGCAGGTCGCCGAAGACGTACGCGGCGCGCAGGAACGGCTCGTCCGCCGGCACGCGCCTTGTCTGCTCGCACGCCTGGGCGAGCTGGCGCAGCCTCTCCACCGCTCGCCGGTAACGCATCCTCCGACTGCCTTTCTGTGCCGGGCTCGCGACCAGCGTACGTGCTCCCCACCCAGCCGAAGCCGCCCCCGTCCCTTGGCAGAGCCGCCCCCTGCTGAAGCCACCGCCGGGCCCCGCCAGCGCCCCCCGGCCGCCAGCTCACCCCCCGGGCCACCAACTCACCCCCGGCCATCAGATCGCCCCTCGGCCACCAGTCGCGCCTCTTTGCCTTCAGCCGTCACAGGCGCTGCCCCCCGGCCCTGGCCCGGCGCCTGATAGGCCCATTGCCAGGCCAGCTCCAGCGGCCCGCGGCTGAACCGGCGCAGCCACAGCGAGGACAGCACCATGAACAGCACGCAGATCCCGGCCCACGCCACCGGCACCCACCAGGGCCGCAGCCCGTCGAGCCGGCCCGCCAGCCCCAGGCCCCAGCCGTAACAGAGGACGCTCGCCGCCAGGTTCTGGAAGACATAGCAGGACAGCGCCGTCCGCCCGACGTTCGTGATCCCCCTCCTGAGCACGCCCGGCGCACTCCGCATGCCGAGCACGATCGAGGTGATCAGCCCCAGCAGGCCGAGGGCGACCAGCGGCGCCAGGAGGTAGCGGTCGACGGCGAACCAGGCGGGGCCCGCGAACGAGGTGGCCAGATTCAGCGGCACACCGACGCCGAGACCGACGACGATCAGCCTTCTCCGCAGACCCGCGCCGTGCTCCTCGAAGACGCCCGCGCGCAGCAGGCGGGCGCCAAGGAGGAACAGGACGATGCCCATGGGGATGATGAACACCAGCTCCGCACGGAAGACTGGGATGTACCGCAGGCGGAAGGCGACCTGGTCGAGCCAGCTGTCCTGGGGGTAGCTCAGGGTGCCGCCGCCGCCCGGGCCCACCATCAGAGCCGCCGTGACCAGGGCCACCACGGTGACGTGCAGCGCTCCCGCCGCGACCATCCAGGCGGTGACCGCGCGACGACTCCTGCCCACCAGATACGCCACGATCATCGAGGTGATCGCGTACCCCATCAGCACGTCGAACTCGAAGACCAGGACGTAGTGCAGCGCCCCCTCCGCGAACAGCAGCGTCGCACGCCAGAGATACCTCCCCGGCCACCGCAGGCCCCGCCGGACGGCGCTTCGGTACTGCAGTTCGAGGCCGACCCCGAAGAGCAGCGTCAGCAGCCCGAGGAACTTGCCGTTGGACAAGAACCGCAGGAACGTCTCCACCACACCGGCGCTGCCGCCGAACTGAAGGAACTCGGCAGGCCCGCCCGGGGCGGTGAAGATCCAGATGTTCGTGCCGAGCGTCCCCATGATGGCCACGCCACGCAACACGTCAAGCGCATCGATACGTCTGGTCACACCATCAAGCCTGGTGGCGCGACAACCCACCGCCGTCGTCCCACCGGGCGAAATGAGCCGTACATCGATCGATGTACGCCTTTACATCTTTGGTCAACCCCAACGCACCAGCACACGGCCATCCGCCCCACGCCACAACACCGCCAGGCCGCCAGCCATCCCGCGCCACGGCCCCTCAACTGCCGCGCCGCCAGCCGCCACGCGCCATGGCACCGCCGCGCCATCGAGCGTCACGTGCCACGGCACCGTCAGCCCCACACCCCGGTTGTCCCACGCCACGGCACCGCCAACTACCATGCCCGACCGGCCACCAGGTCAGGAACTGGTGCACTGGTATCCCGAGGGAGTCTGGGTGTTGCCGTCGGGGCGGCTGGCCTGGAAGCCGAACGTGGTGCTCTGGCCGGGCGCGAGCGTGCCGTTGTGCCCGGCGTTCCGAACGGTGACGGTCTGGCCGCTCACGGACAGCGTGGCGTTCCAGGAGCCGGTGACGGCGTGCCCGCTGGGCAGCGTGAACGTCACCGTCCAGCCGGTGGTGGCGGAGGTGCCGGTGTTGGCCACCGTGACCGGCTGGATCACGTAACCGGTGCTCCACTGGGTCTGGGTGGCCGCCGTGGCCGTGCATCCGCTGGTGCTCCCGCCTGTGCCGGTGGTGACAGCGACCGTGTTGGACACCGGCGACAAGTTGCCGGCCGCGTCGCGGGCGCGGACCTGGTACCGGTAGGCGGCGCCGGCGGTCAGCCCGGTGTCGGTGAACGAGGCGGTCGTCGCGGTCCCCACCTGCGTGAAGGCGCCACCGGACGAGCCTGGCGCGCGCAGGACGTCGTAGCCGGTCACGCCGACGTTGTCGGTCGAGGCGGTCCACGTCAGCGTGGTGCCGGTGGAGGTGGTCGCGGAGGCGGCCAGGTTGGCGGGGGCGGTCGGCGGGGCCGTATCGGTGCCGCTGGTGGCCGGCGGGATGCGGATGATGCGATCGTCCTGGGCCACCGGTGTGCCGCGGCCGTCCCGGTTGCTGGTCGTCACCCAGAGCCAGCCGTCCGGTCCGAGCGCGACCGCGCGGAGTCGCCCGTACGTCGACTGGAGCTCGGCCAGCGGCGTGCCGGGCGTGCCGCTGCCGGTCAGCGGCACCGTCCAGAGGCGCTGGCCGCGCAAGGTCGCGGCGAAGAGCGTGTTGTTCGCGTACGCGAGCCCGCTCGGCGACGCCTCGGCGGTCGTCCAGGTGACGATGGGGTTGCGGAAGGAGGTGTTGCCGCAGTTGCCTTCGCAGGTGGGCCAGCCGTAGTTGCCGCCCGCAACGATCTGGTTGATCTCGTCCCAGGTGTTCTGGCCGAATTCGGCGGCGTACATCCTGCCTTGGGAGTCCCAGGCCAGGCCCTGCACGTTGCGGTGGCCGTAGCTCCAGACGCGGGATCCCGCGAACGGATTGTCCGAAGGTACCCCGCCGGTGGGTGTCATGCGCAGGATCTTGCCTGCGGGGCTGTTGAGGTTCTGGGCGTTGCTGGTGTTGCTGGCGTCGCCGGTTCCCAGGTAGAGCATGCCGTCCGGGCCGAAGGCGAGGCGTCCGCCGTCGTGGATGGTGGCGCTCGGAACGCCGGAGAAGATCACCGTCTGCGTCTGAGGGGCGCTCAACTGGAACCTGACCAGGCGGTTGTCCCCGGCGGTGCTGGTGAAGTACGCGTACACCCAGCCGTCCCTTGCCGCGATGCCGAGCAGGCCGCTCTCGCCGGAGGCGCTCACCCCGTTGACGGTGGCGACCTGGGTGGGCGTCTGGCCGGGCCGTACCTGGAGGATCCGCCCGGTGTTCCGCTCGGAGACCAGCGCGCTGCCGTCCGGCAGGAACGCCAGCCCCCACGGCACCTGCAGGCCCGTGACGGAGACCTCCGCCCGGGAGAAGTCGAAGCCCCCGACCACCTGCGCGCGTGCCTCTGGAGCGCTGACGATGAGGGCGATCAGGGTCAGGATCAGGGCCGGTACGACACGGGCGCGCATGACGGACTCCTTGCCGGGGATCACCGTGTGCGGACTCCAGCACCGTAGGCATCCAAACAGCGGGACCTCAAACATCACGCCCCGCGCGCCCCGCCCATCTGCGACGACAGCCACGCGTTCGCTGAAACTTTCAGCAGCAACAAGAAACTCCATGTACAGCCGAGGCCCCCGTGACGAAACATGTTCAACCCACGTTCCAAGGCCGACCCGGCCCTCACTCAAAGAGGCACCAACGAGGATTACGAGATCGGATCCCGAGACTCGTACACCCCCGACCCTCTGGGTTTCGTGAGCGCCGCGGCACCTGACGGGCTCGTGGGCCATGGGCCGTGCCCGTAACCTGGAAGAGGGGAACGGACGCTCGCCGGTCGCTCGCGACCAGTACGCGGGAGACGGGTGAGCAGACGCGCACTCGGGGGGTGAGCCCAATGAGGCTTCACGACGTCTGGTTCGCAGGCACCACAGCAGTCGCGATGACAGCCACACTCTTCACCAGCACACCAACGACGTTCACCAGCACACCAACGAGGCTGACCAGCACACCAACAGCACTGACCGGCGTACCCACGGCGTTGACCGGCACGCCGACGGCGCTGACCGACGCACGGACGGCGTTCACCAGCACACTGACGACGCTGACCGGCACGCCAGCAGCACTGACCGGCACGCCAGCAGCACTGACCGGCACAGGCACTCTCGCGGCGTTGACCCGCACGCCGACGACCACAGGACAGGCGGCTGGGGCGCGGCTCGCGCAAGAGTGCACCCCTCCACCACTGCCAGGCAAGATCGTGGACGTGAACCTGTTCGATACGACGGGCGCAGCACCCATGCGCCTGACCGTGAAACCGGCCAAGGTCCCACCAGGCACCGTGTCACTCCGCGCGTCCAACACCGGCACAATCGCCCACGAGGTAGTCGTACTGCCGCTCGCGGCGGGCCAGGCCATCGGAAAGCGCCCCGTAGAAGCCGACAACCGCGTGAGCGAGGCGGGCTCCCTCGGCGAGGCGTCCCACAACTGCGGCGAGGGCAAAGGCGGGGGCATCGCACCCGTGTTCAGCAGTTGGGTAACGCTGACCCTGAAGCCTGGACGGTACGAAGTGGTGTGCAACTTCGCGGGCCATTATGCCGGTGGAATGCGCGCGGAACTCGACGTCACCCAGTAACCCACACACCAACTGCCAGCCATCCCACCAGGAGCGACCCAGGCAACATCGGCACCCCACCTGGGACATGCGTCGCTCGACACCCACTGGAAAACGCACTGCTCGGTGCCCCGCCTGGGATATGCATTGCTCGGCGCCCGATCCCGGAGCGCGTTGGCCGGGTGCCCAACTCGAGTAACACGCCCTTCCCCGCCCACTCTGGAAACAAATCCCTCACCGCTCACCCTGGCAACACGTCACCCACCGCTCACCCTGGCAACACGTCACCCACCGCTCACCCGGAAACGTGCCGCTCACCGCCCACCCGGGAAACGTCCTGCCCAGCGCTTCACCCGCGTAGAGCCGGTGCTGTCACCCCTTCTCCCGCCTCTCGACCGGCCTTCGCCCGCCCACCTCTCGCGCCATCTCTCGCCCCGCCCACCTCTCTCGACCGCCTCTCGCCCACCCACCTCTCGTGCCCGTCATTCGCTCGCCGGCTCGTACAGACACTCGCCCGCCCGCCCGCCCCCGTCCGAGCCATGCGTGGGATCGCCATCGCCGCATCGCCGCCGTGTTCTGGTCGGCCCTCACCGGAGTCTGTGACGCTGATCACCCCTGCCACCTATGCGGATTTGTCCACAGAAAACCGGATGCATCCTCACTAACGTCCTGCCGTGTCCGAAGAGATCCGTAAGACAAACCGGAGGCAGGTCCCGATGAACACCCTCAAGCAGATCAACAACGGCCGTATCGAGTGGCGGCGCGTGGCGGCCGGTGCGGCGCTGGCCGCCACCGCGGCTCTGACCGTCATCTCGGCACCGGCCGGCGCAACCTCCGTGGCCGCAGCCCCTGCCACGTTCACCACCGCCAAGGTGACCAGCGCGGCCAAGACGTACTACTTCTCCGCAGTCCTCCTCGGCAAGAACGAGGTGCGTGAGGCGGGCAAGAAGGTCAACGACCGGAACGGCCTGGCGGCGGCGAAGTTCCGCATCAAGGGGGACCGCCTCTACTACTTCGTCCAGTGGAAGAAGGTCGCCAAGCCCACCGCGTTCCACATTCACCGGGGCAAGGCCGGCAAGAACGGCCCCGTTGTCATCGACCTGCTGTCCAACGGCACCACCCGCGGCAACACGAGCACCGGCTCCGTCCGCGTCAAGGACACCAGCGTGCTCAACGGGATCAAGAAGTACCCGAAGAACTGGTACGCCAACCTGCACACCGCCGAGTTCCCCGACGGCGCGGTCCGCGGCCAGCTCCACGGCGCCCACCACTGGTAAACCGCCAGGTCACCGGCCGCCACAGATCGTCATCGAATCGGATGCGGGGTGTGCACACCCGGGGGAGCCATCACAGCGCGAGGGACATCGGCCAGGGGGAGCCGCCCATCGAGCCAGGCGGCAGAAAGGCCGCCAGGTCGAGGTAATTCAGCGCGCACCCCGCGATGTCGGCGGCGGCAACGACCATCTGGAGCAAGATCTCGACCCGATGGCGAATGGCACTGGCCGATGTCCCACCGCTTCCCCCAACCCCGCACCCCTAACGGACCGCCGTGGACCGCCGCCAGGCGAACGGCGCCCGCCAGCGTCCGTCTGCTCCCCCGCTCCTGGTCCTCTTGGAGCGCCGTCGGGTGAATGGTGCCCCTGGTGTCTGGCCGCTTCCCCGGCCTGGCCGCCTTAGACCGCCGTTGGGCGAACGGCGGTCGCCGGTGTCGGCTGGCTTCCCCGCCCCTGGCGACCCTGGACCGCCGTCGGGCCGACCGGATCTAGAGACCGGAGCTGGGAGAACACGGAGCTGGGAGGCCGGAGCTGGGAGAACGGAGCGGGGGAGGTCGGGGCAGGGAGAACGGAGCGGGGGAGGTCGGGGCAGGGAGAACGGAGCGGGGGAGGTCGGGGCAGGGGAGACTGGAGCTAGGAAGAGCAGCTCGAGGGCGGCCTGGGCCAGGTGTTCAAGGGCGTCATATGACCTTTGATCGACATTCCCTGACGCTCGCGATCCGTTCGCTTACTATCTGATATGCCCGTGCTAAGCCATATATCGACAGGAGGCGACGAATGGTCGCGGAGTCCGAGACGTCGGTAATGGCACGGTGACGCTCCTCTCAGGCCGCTATCGGCTGCTTGCGCAGCTCGGCCAGGGTGGCATGGGCACCGTCTGGCGGGCGACGGACGAGCTCCTCCGGCAGGAAGTGGCCGTCAAGGAGGTCAGGCTCCCGTCCGATCTCGACGAGGAGTCGCGGGCCGAGCTGACCGAACGCACGCTCCGCGAGGCGCGTGCCGCGGCCACGCTGCGTTCCCATCCGTCCATCGTCACCGTGCACGACGTGGTCCTCGACGACGGTCGGCCGTGGATCATCATGGAGCTGGTCCGCGGTCGCTCCCTCGACCGGGTCGTACGCGACGACGGCCCGCTGCCGCCGCACCGCGTCGCCGAGATCGGCCTGCGGATGCTCGACGCCCTCGCGGCCGCGCACGCGTCCGGCATCCTGCATCGGGACGTCAAACCCGCCAACGTCCTGCTCACCGACGACGGACAGGTCCTGCTCACCGACTTCGGCATCGCGACGATCGCCGGGGACACGGGGCTCACACAGACGGGGATGCTGACCGGCTCGCCCGGCTACATCGCCCCGGAACGCCTGCGTGGCGAGGCCGACGGCCCCCTCGCCGACCTGTGGTCGCTCGGCGCCACACTCTTCACGGCGGTGGAGGGCGGCCCGCCCTTCCCCCGCCCGAACGAGGCCGCGGTCCTGGCCGCCGTCCTGATGCAGGAGCCCGCCCCGTTCCGATTGGCCGGCCCGCTGGCGCCCGTGCTGGCCGCGATCCTGGAGAAGGACCCGGTACGTCGCTGCTCCCCGGACGAGGTGGCCGACTGGCTGAGGGCCATCTCGCGAGGCGAGACCACGAACGTCCCGACCTCGCCACGGATGCGCACCATGCCGGGCACGGGCCGCCCGCCGCGGCGCCGCGGCGTCCAGGTCGCCGTGGGCGCCCTGCTCGCGGTGGTGCTGCTCGTGGCGGCGGGGGTGGTGGTCGTGCCCTACCTGTTCCCGAACGTCATCCGCGTACTCGGCGCCATGCTCGCGCCCCGGGTCGCCTATACCTACTCCCCGTCGATGAGGTTCAGCTCGTCGCCGGAGGCCACACCGGTCATCTCCCGCGACTTCGAGGCGTGCGATCTGCTGACCAGCGCCCAGACGCGCTCGCTGTTCGGCGGTCCGATGAAGCGCCAGTTCCTGATCGACTCCGTCTGCACCTGGAGCGGGACGAACACGACCTCTCTGAACGTCACGGCGTCTCGCCTGCCGAGCGCCTCGGCGGCCAACATGATCCATGATCAGATGGTCAAGTTCATGAAGGACGAGCCGAAGCGCAACGAGAAGACCAAGGTCCGCACGGGGCCGAAGGTCGGTGACGAGGCGTTCAGCTACACCCGGGCGGTGCCCGGCTGGCCGTCGCAGGTCTACGAGACAAAGGTCTCCTTCCGGCTGTCGAATGTCACGGTGTCCATCAACGTCAGGGCCCGGCGACCCGGCTTCGGCACCGCCGACCGAGCCGCCAAACTCGTCGCCACCGCCCTCAACAAGTACCGCTGACACCCGCCCCCGCCGGACCGCGCCGCCCGCCTCCCTACGGCCTGCCTCCGAACGATTCGCGCATCTCCCAGGGCTGCAGGGGTGATGGAGGTGGGGGTCGTCGTGTCGTCGGGCGATGTTCATCTCGGTGAGTTGCCTCAGGCGTCGCGACGGGTGATTGCGAGGGCTGACGCGGCGAGGGAGATCGCGACGTAGCCGGCGAGGATGGCGGCGGCCGATAAGGGGCCGAAGGCGCCGGAGTCGGGGGCGGTGGCTAGTTGCCTTGTCAGTGATGGGATCGTCAGGGAGCCCATCCAGTCGTTCCACGGGGCGGGGAGGAAGCGCTCGAGTACGGTCGGGGTCGTCAGGAGGGTGATCAGTGCGATGAGTGCTCCGGGTGTCGAGCGCAGGAGCGTGGCCAGGCACAACCCCGTCACCGCGGCAACGGCGCAGCCCGCGCCCGTGGTCAGGACCTCGGATAGGGCGGTCGGTTCGGAGAGAGAGGCGCCGATCGGGCGGGTGCCTACCACTGCCTGCGCGGTGAAGTAGGTGGCGAATGCCTGCGTCTGGCCCGCGATCGTGGCCACGGCGGCCACCACGGTGGCCTTGGACAGGGGGAGGAGCCATGGGCGCCGGAGCGTGGTCAGCGTCAGCCTGATCATGCCGGTGCTGTACTCGCCGGAGATGGCGAGCACGCCCAGCATGCCGAAGAGCACGGGACTGATGTCGGCGCTGAAGCCGAGCCCCGTGCCGACGGGCTCGCCACCGGGGCCTTTGGTGTCGAAGCCGCGCGAGATCGAGAAGGCGGCGAAGCCGGTGAGCGCCAGGGCCGAGAGCGTGGAGGCCAAGACGTAGTAGGTGGATCGGAGCGAGCGCAGCTTGAGCCATTCCGATGCGACGATGTTGATCATTGGGTCAGCTCCATGAAGGCGTCTTCCAGCGACACCTGGCGCGGCGCCAGCTCGTGGACGGCGCAGCCGCTCGCCAGGGCGACATCGCCTACGGCGGCTGCGGACAGGCCGGTCACCAGCAGCTCTTCTTCGGCCCGGGAGGGAGACGTCGAAGGCGTGGCCGGGTCGTCCGCGGCGGACGTGGCTGGATTTTGCGTGTGGCGCACGGTTGCTCCGGCCGTTTCGAGTGCTCTGGCCAAGCGGGCCGCATGGGGCGATCGGACCAGCACGTCGCCTTGGAAGCGGGCCAGCAGT
Source organism: Nonomuraea sp. NPDC005650 (assembly GCF_040605375.1). NCBI lineage: Bacteria > Bacillati > Actinomycetota > Actinomycetes > Streptosporangiales > Streptosporangiaceae > Nonomuraea > Nonomuraea sp. NPDC005650. Next base: position 506,088 of record NZ_JBEXCR010000002.1, on the reverse strand, counting down.
CCCGCCGTGGTGGTGTCCTCGATCAGGCGGCCGTTGCCGATGATGATGAGCCGGTCGGCGGTGAGGGACATCTCGGTCATCAGGTGGCTCGACAGCAGGACGGTACGCCCCTGGGCCGCCAGGGATCTCAGCAGCGCCCTGAGCCAGCGGATGCCGTCGGGGTCGAGGCCGTTGACCGGCTCGTCGAGAATGAGCACCCCCGGGTCACCGAGCAGTGCCGCCGCGATGCCGAGGCGCTGGCGCATCCCCTGGGAGAACCCGGCGATCCGCTTGCGCGCCGCCCCGGCCAGGCCGACCTCCTCGAGAACCTGTACGACCCTGCGGCGCGCGATCCCACCGGCGTGCGCCAGCGCCTGGAGGTGGTCGAACGCGCTGCGCCCGCCCTGCACCTCGGTGGCGTCGAGCATCGCGCCGACCTCACGCATGGGGTCCTGAAGGTCGCGCTTGCGGACGCCGTTGATCAACGCCTTGCCCGAGGTGGGCGCGTGCAGGCCGAGGATCACCCGCATGGTGGTGGACTTGCCGGCCCCGTTGTGTCCGAGAAAGCCCGTGACCTGCCCCGGTTTGACGTCGAACGTCAGCCCCGAGACCGCCCGCATGGCACCGTACGCCTTCGTCAGATCTACGACCTCGATCATTTCCCCACCCGTTGGATCCGCTCGGCCGGGCAGCGCGTGCCCGGCGCGGGCAACTGCCCCGTTGTCAGATAAGCGTCGACATGCCGCCGCAGGCAGGAGTTGCCCGCCCACGAGGCGTGGCCGTCGCCGTGCCACAGGACACGCGCGGACGGAATCTGCTCGGCCACGTGCTGCTGCCCGAGATAGTTGGTGTTGTTGTCGAGCTCCCCGATCGCGAACAGGATCGGCGGGACGTCTTTCACGCGCAGCGGGTGCGGCGCCCAGGATGCGTCCGCGCTGAACCCCCAGCATCGCCCGAGCTCGAAGCGCCCCTCGATCCAGCCGAACCTCGGCGCGATCTCACGCAGCCTGGCCTCGATGCCTTGGAACTCCTCGTACGTCGGCAGCTTCGGCATGAAGTCGTTGCACAGGGAGTCCTGGCTCACGGACGAGCCGCCCTGATCCGGCGCAAGCTTGGTGAGAAAGTCGGCGGCGTCGCCGTCGAGGGCCTTTCGGATGGCGGTCGCGAACTGCGGCCAGAGCGCCGGGCTCATGCCTTTGACCGCGCCCGCGTACAGCTGCCCTTCGTGCACCGTCCTGCCGCTCGACGCCGGCAGCGGCGCGCGGCGCACCCTCGCGGTCAGCTCGTCCCAGGCCTTGCCCGCATCCCTGTCGTGCAGGGCGCAGTCCGCGCGGCGGGCGCACCAGTCACGGAAGCGGGTGAGATGTCGCTCCTGCGTCCGCGCGTAGTTACGCAACCAGGGCTCGAACTCCTGCTGAGTGTGGTCGGCGGTCCCGTCGAAATACATCCGGCCCACCCGCTGCGGGAACAGCTCCAGATAGGCCTGGGCGTAGACGGTGCCGTACGAGTTGCCCGCGTAGCGGAGCTTCTCCTGGCCGAGGGCGGCGCGCAGCGCGTCGAGGTCGTGCGCCACGTTCCACGCCGTCATGCCGTACCACGCCGACCTGGCCGTCTTGCGGCAGCTGGCCTGATGGGCCGCGTTCTTGGCGGCGTGAGCGTCCCAGTCTTGCTTCGTCCGCGCGAGGATCAATCCATAAATGGAGGCCCCGGGCTCCTCACAGCTCACTATCTTGCCGCTCCCGGGCTCGGACAGCCCGCGCGGGTCGAGGGCGACGACGTCGAACCGGCTGCGCAGCTCCTTGAGCAGGCCCGGCAGCTCCGGCGGGGTGTCGGGATCGTTTCGCGGTCTGAGCATGGCCGTGCTGACGCCCGGGCCGCCGAAGTTGACGACCAGCGGCCCCAGGCTCCTGCCCGTGGCGGGCAGCTTGGCCACGTGCACCGAGGTCGTGGGCCCGCCCGGGTCGGCCCAGTCCACAGGGACGACCAGCTCGGCGCATCGCAAGCCGTCACCACAGTCTTTCCAGGAGAGGCGATGCGTCTGCGCGGAGGCCAGCGCGATGCCGCCGAGAGGGACGGCGAGGCAGGCGGCCAGGCACAGGGCGATGAGGGTACGTCGATCCATGCGGGCAACGATCCTGGACGGCGGCGGGTCCGCACATCGGAGCCAGATCCGGTCTTGCGGATCAGACCAGGGTCATACGGCGCAGGCGTACGGGAGCGGAGTATGACCGTGGTCTGAAGGCCCGTGCTCCGATCCGCTCGCGGTCGTTCCTCGGTAGCGTCGGGACGTGAACCTGCTCGCCCGGCGGCCTCCGCACTGGCTGCTGATCCTCGCCGACACCGTCGTCGCGGCGCTGATCGCGCTGGCGTCCACGACGGATCCGGCGGGCCTGAGCGTGAGCACCGCGTCGGTGCTGGTCTGCTGGCTGCTCGTGGTGCCCGTGGCGGTGCGGCGGATCTGGCCGGTGCCCGCACACTACGGTGCGCTCCTGCTCGGCCTCCTCCTGCTCGCCGTGCAGGCGAATCGGCTGATGATGGTCGCGGTGGTGGCCCTGACCGTCTACCCGGTGGCGACCGGTCAACCGGGGCGGAGGTCGGGGATCGCCCTCGCGCTGGGCCTGCTCGTCACCGGAGGCGCCCTGCTGGTCTCGGTGATGGACGCGCCACGGCAGACGAACGGCTGGCCGGATCCCGTCTTCATCGTCGGGACGGCCTGGCTGGTCGTGGGGGCGAGCTGGAGTCTCGGTACGGCGGCGCGCATCCGCCGGGAGTCCGCCGCCCGCGAGGCCGAGACGCGGGCCGAGAAGGCGGTGGTCGACGAGCGCCTGCGGATCGCCCGCGAGTTGCACGACGTCGTCGCCCACGCGATGAGCATGATCACCGTCAAGGCGGGGGTGGCGGCCAAGGTCCTGGACAAGCACCCGGAGGAAGGGCGCGCGGCGCTGCGGGCCATCGAGGAGATCGGGCGTGGCTCGCTGGTGGAGATGCGCCAGTTCCTCGGCACCTTGCGTGCCCCGGGCAGCGGGGCCGAAAGCACGCCTCTGCCTGGCCTGACCGACCTGCCGTCACTGGCACATCGTGCGGCGGAGGCGGGCGTGCGGGTGGACCTCTCGGTGAGCGGGGCCGTGCCCGACAGCATGGGGTTGTCCGTCTATCGCATCGTGCAGGAGGCGATCACCAACACCGTCAGGCACGCCGCGCCCGCCCATTGCCGGGTCGGCGTGTCGGTCGTCGACGGGATGCTGAAGATCTCCGTGGTCGACGACGGGCCGGGGCGGCGGGTGCTGCCGGGCAAGGGGGGCGGGCACGGTCTGGCGGGGATGCGTGAACGGGCCCTGATGTACGGCGGCACCTTCGAGGCCGGGCCCTTGCCTGGGGGCGGGTTCGGCGTGCATGCGTCGTGGGAGGTTCCGGGACCGGCGGTTGCGGGAGAGCCCTGTGCGTGACGGCGTCCGTCTGAGAGTCCTCGGGCCCGCCCTGATGTGCGGAGGGCCGAGGGTGGCGGTGTCCGTCCGGGAGGCTGTGGGTCTGCTCTGATGTGCGTAGGGTCAAGAGGCGGGCAGACCGGAACGTGTGCTGTGGGAGATCTCTTGATTCGAGTGCTCGTCGCCGACGATCAGGCACTGCTGCGTGGCAGCTTCCGGTTGCTGATCGACTCGGAGGACGATCTCGTCGTGGTCGGGGAAGCGGCCGACGGCCACGAGGCGGTGACGCTCGCGCGGACGGAGTCGCCCGATGTGGTGCTCATGGACGTCAGGATGCCGGAGATGGACGGCATCGCCGCGACCAGGCAGATCGCCGGGGACACCCGGGTCCTCATCCTGACCACGTTCGACCTCGACGAGTACGTCTATGCGGCGCTGCGGGCGGGTGCCAGCGGGTTCCTGCTGAAGGACGCTCCTCCCGACGATCTCCTGAAGGCGATCCGGGTGGTCGCGGCGGGCGAGACGTTGCTCGCGCCGAGCGTCACCACGCGGTTGATCGGGGAGTTCGTACGGCGGCCGCCCCAGCAGGTCTTCCGCGGGCTCGACACGTTGACGGACCGGGAGCGCGAGGTGCTCGCCCTCATCGCCCACGGACTGTCCAACGCCGAGCTCAGCGACCGGCTCCAGCTGAGCCCCGGGACCGTGAAGACGCACATCGGCCGCCTGCTGGCCAAGCTCCAGGCCCGGGACCGCGCCCAACTCGTCATCGCCGCCTACGAAGCCGGCCTGGTCACGCCGCGTCAGGGCCCGGGTTAGCCGGCCGGCTGTGGTGTGGGCTCTTGGGAGGGTCCTCTCGGCTGGTCGCGCGTCTGCCAGGTTGACCGTGGTGTGGGCTCGGGAAGGGCTCCGCGTCTGCCGGGTCGATTGTGCGCGTCCGCGCCGGTCAGCTGGATGAGCGGTCCGCCGGCCATCAGGATGACGAGCCGGTGCGAGGCGGCTCGTCCGCCGCATGCAGGACGGGATGCCGGGGCTCAGCGCTCGTCGACGACCTGGCCGTTCAGGGCGGTGGCGTCCTTGGTGAGGGCCATGGTCAGCGGCGCCTCCGGGAAGGTGGGCATGGCGGCGAACGCCGCGCCCATCTGCCCGGCGCTCTCCCAGTGCCAGGTGTCGGTGTAGGTGCCGTCTTCGAGCTGGATCAGCACGGCGTGGGTGAGTCCGGGGTGTCCTTTTCGGACAGTGGCGATCAGCGAGCTCCGGCGGGCCAGGAACTCCTCCAGGTCGGCGTCGGCGACGGAGTAGCGGTGCGAGCGGACGACGGACATGTCGGTTTCTCCTTCTGTACGTGAGGGACGGGGGCCTACCAGGTGCCTGCGACCTGCCGGATCGGGGCGTTCAGGCGGTTGAAGAGGTTGGTGACGGCGGTCATCAGCAGGATCGAGGCCAGTTGCTGCTCGTCGAAGTGGTCGGCGGCGTTGTTCCAGACCTCGTCGGAGACGCCGTCGGGGTTCTCGGACAGCCGGGTCGAGGCCTCGGCCAGCGCCAGCGCGGCCCGCTCGTCGTCGGTGTAGTACGGAGCCTCGCGCCAGGCGGCGACCAGGCCGATGCGCTCGTCGCTCTCGCCGAGCTTGCGCAGGTTCTTCAGGCCGGCGTCGACGCAGAAGCTGCAGCCGTTGATCTGGCTGACCCGCAGGTGGATCATCTCCATGAGCTCCTGGGGGAGACCCTGCGACTGAGCGGCCTTCATCACCTCCATGATCGGCTTCATCGCGGCGGGGATGAGCGTGGCGGGGTTCTTCATCCGGGCTTCCATCGTGTTTCCTTCCGTCTCGGTTCGTGTGAGATCAGCATGTCTGCCCGGATTGATACATTCGCTATGCATGCACGATGCGCAGGTGATGGGGGGACGATTGCTGCGCTTCACCCTTCTCGGCCCCGTCCAGCTGATCGTCGACGGGGCGCCGCTGACGGGCATCGCCCCACGTCACCGGGCTGTGCTGGCCTACCTCCTGCTCAACGCCGGCCGGGTGATCAGCATCGAGCGGCTGATCGACGCGATGTGGGGCTACGACCAGCCCGACACCGCCCGGTCGCAGATCCATGCCTCGATCACCGCGATCCGCAAGGTGCTGCGTGGCGCGGGGGCCGTACGGCTCCTTGAGACGCGGGCCGGCGGCTACGTCGCGCAGCCGGAGCCCGGGCAGGTCGATGCGCAGGAGTTCACCGAGCTGGTGGCCGCCGGTGAACTGCGCGGGGCCCTGGACCTGTGGCGCGGCGAGGCGCTGGAGGACGTGCACGCGCATTACGTCACCGGCGTCCGGGAGCTCTGGAACGACCGGCGGCTGTCGGCGTACGAGCGGCTGGCCGAGGGCGAGCTCGCCGCCGGGCGGCACGGCGAGCTGCTCGACGAGCTCGCCGCCCAGGCGAGCGCCAACCCGCTCCGCGAGAAGCTCAACGGCCACCTCGTCCTGGCCCTGCACCGGGCGGGGCGGCAGGCCGACGCCCTGGCCGCGGCGCGTTCTTACCGTACGGCTCTCGCGGACGAGCAGGGCCTCGACCCCGGGCACGCCTTCATCGAGCTGGAGCGGGCGGTCCTGGCGGACGATCCGGAGCTGCGCCTGGCCGGCACGGCGCCGGTCGTTCCCGGCCCGCCGCGCCGCTCCACCTTCCTGCCGTACGACATTCCCGACTTCTCCGGAAGGACCGCCGAGCTGGAGCGGCTCGCGGGCGAGCGGCCCGGGTCGGCGGTCGTCGCGATCGACGGCATGGCCGGGATCGGCAAGACCACGCTCGCCGTTCACGTGGCCCATCGGCTGGCCGCCCGCTATCCCGACGGACAGCTCTTCATCGACCTGCAGGCCCACACCGCGGGACGGGAGCCGATCGACGCCGCCGTCGCGCTGGAGGCGCTGCTCCGCCAGCTCGGGCTGCCCGCCGACCGCATCCCGGTCACGCTCGTCGAGCGGAGCGCCCTCTGGCGCGCCGAGCTGGCCGAACGCCGCGTGCTCGCCGTGCTGGACAACGCCCTCGACGCCGAGCACGTACGTCACCTGCTGCCGGGGCACTCCGACACCCTCGTCCTGATCACCAGCCGGCGGCGGCTGGTCGACCTGGACGGCGCCCAGGCGCTCTCGGTCGACGTGCTGGGGGAGGAGGACGCCGCCGAGCTGTTCGAGCGGATCGTGGGCGAGCGCGCCCGCCACGAGCCGGACGCCGTACGCGAGGTGCTGCGGCTGTGCGGGCACCTCCCGCTCGCCATCCGGATCTCCGCCGCCCGCCTCCAGCACCGCCCGCGCTGGACCGTGTCGTACCTGGCGGGGCGGCTGCGGGACCATCGCCGGCTCCTGGACGGGGTGTCGGCGGCCTTCACCCTGTCCTACGAGCAGCTGCACGAGGCCGAGCAGCGCATGTTCCGCCTGCTCGGGCTGGCGCCGGGGCGCGACATCGACGCCTGCGGCGCGGCGGCGCTGGCGGGGATCTCGGAGGACGAGGCGGAGGAGCTCCTGGAGGGCCTCCTCGACGCCCACATGCTCCTGCAGTTCGAACCCGGTCGCTACACCTTCCACGACCTGCTCCGCGAGCATGCCCGCTCGATCGCCGAGGACGACGAGGCCGTCCTGCGGTTGCTCACCTACTACCTGCACCGCTCGCGAGCGGCGATGGACCGGCTCTACCCGTACAGCGTGGGCCAGCGGGAGGGCATCCCCCAGCCGGCCGCCCCGATCGCGCCCGTCCGCGACGCCGCGGAGGCGATCGCCTGGCTCGACGCCGAACGCTCCAACATCATCGCGACCGCCGTCCACGGGCCCGAGATCTGCCTCGGCATGCTGGCCCTGACGATGCGCCCCTTCCTCGACGGGCAGGCGCATCACGACGACGCGCTCACGCTCCACACCCTGACGCTGCAGCGCAGCCGCAAGCTCGGCCACCGCGAGTTCGAGGAGCGGGCGCTGACCGACCTGGCGTGGACCTACTGGCGGCTCGGCGAGTACGAGCTCGCGGAGGAGCACGCCCACCAGGCCCTCGACGCGTGCGAGGAGGCGTACGACCGTGCCCGCGCACTGCTCACGCTGGGCAACGTGGCCCTGCGCCGCCGCCAGGACAGTACGGCGGAGCAGTACCTCGAACAGGCACTCGACCTCACCCGGATCGGCGCCGACACCTGGGGCGAGGCCCACGTGCTCGGGATCCTCGCCCTCGTCCTCGACCGGGCCGGCCGTCCCGAGGAGGCCCGGCGCCATCTGGACCTGGCACTGGCGCTGCACCGCAGGTTCGGCAACCCGGCAGGGGAGGCGATGACCCTCAACCACCTCGGCGTCGTCCTCCGGCACCAGGGCGAGCTCGCCCAGGCACGCACCCGCCACGAACAGGCTGCGGCCCTCTACCGCAAGCTGGGCAGCACCACCGACGAGGCGGCCGCGCTCAACGGGCTGGCCGAGGCGGCGGGCGACCCGGCCAGGGCGGTCGGGGAGCACACGGCCGCGCTCGTGCTCGCCGACCGGACGCGCAACCGGCCGGAGCAGGCGCGTGCGCACGACGGGCTGGCGCGCGCCCACCTCGCGCTCGGGCACTCGGAGCAGGCACACGAGCACGGGCGGGTGGCGCTCGGGCTCTACGCGGAGCTGGACGTCCCGGAGGCCGAGGAGGTCCGTGCCTTCCTGGAGCAGGCCGAACGGGACCGTCCGCGCCCCGCGAGGCTGTGAGCGGCGCGGATCAGCGGCAGGCCACGTCCTCGATCAGGCGCCTGCCGTTGTACTCGGGACCGCCGGGGCCGTCAGGACCCGAGTAGTCGCCATGTTTGGCCAAGACGCTCACACAGTGGTTCTTGCCGTAGACCCGCACCGGACCCGCGTGGTACTTGAAGCGCCCGTCGTCCGCCGCGACGTTGTTCTTGACGACTTCCGACGGCCACGTGTCGTTCCACAGCTTGATGGACATCGGGGTGCGCTCGCCGTACCTCGACTTGCCGGGACGCTTGGCGAGGACGGCGCAGTTCCAGCCGGTACGGGCGTCGTAGTAGAGCTTGATGTCACTGAGGTAGTAGTACTTCTTCGTTATCGCGTCCTTCAGCGGCACGGGCCAGCTTTTCACCAGTGATCCGGTGCAGCCGTACGCGCCCGCGCTCGCCGGCGGGGAGCCGGCCACTTGCAAGGCTACGACGGAGACCATCGGTAGCAAGATCAACAGGGACCTACGGATCATCATAACTCCTGACTTTTGGGGTGACCCGGCGTCAACGATACACAATTATAGAGCGTGTGCTCTGTTATTGTGGTGAACACGCCTCGACCGAGACCGACGTGGTGCATGGGGGCGACCGCGAAGCGGCGGTCGAGGCACTGGTGGTGGCGACCACCGGCAGGTCGGCGATCCGGCGCGGCGGTCCTTTCCAGGTGGCCGCCCGCCGGGTTGTCGCCTGCCCCGCTGGGTGGGCACGCCGCCGGCAGCGTGCCGGCCGTTAGCCCTCGGTGAAAACCGGGTGACATTTCGTATCACTTGCCGGAATGTTGGATGTGGTCGATGAGTTTTGTCGGTGCGGGTGGTCAGTCTGTGTATGACAGTGACCACTTGCGAGACCGAAGGCTGCGACGCCGGCCGTGACCGCGATATGCCCGACAACCCCGATCGAGGTGCCGTGCCCACCCCACAGCTTGACTCACCCGCCAAACCCGCGGCCGCCGCTTCAGGCCGCACGCCGGCCGTGATCCGGCTGCTGGTGCTGGCCACGTTCGTGGTCATCCTCAACGAGACCATCATGATCAACGCGATCCCGCGGTTGATGGAGGCGTTGAGCATCACCGAGCAGACCGCTCAGTGGCTCTCGACCGCCTTCATGCTGACCATGGCCGCGGTCATCCCGATCACCGGGTGGTTCCTGCAGCGGGTGTCCACCCGCGGCGCGTACACCACCGCGATGAGTCTGTTCCTGCTCGGCACGGCGCTGGCCGCCGTCGCGCCGACGTTCGAGGTGCTGCTGGGCGCCCGGATCATCCAGGCGTCGGGGACGGCCGTGATGATGCCGCTGCTGATGACCACGTTGATGCAGGTGGTGCCGGAGTCGGACCGCGGCCGGGTGATGGGCAACGTCACCCTGGCCATCTCGGTCGCGCCCGCGATGGGCCCGGCGATCTCCGGAGTGATCCTCCACTTCGGGTCCTGGCGGCTGCTGTTCGCGGTCGTGTTCCCCATCGCCGCCCTGATCTCCTGGCGCGGCCTGAAGCAGCTCAAGAACGTCGGCGAGCCCGAGTTCAACAGCATCGACTGGTTCAGCGTGGTGACCGCGGCGGCGGGCTTCGGCGGCCTGGTCTACGGGCTCAGCCGGTTCGAGGGCGGCGACGTCCGCGTGGCCGCCGCGATCGTGGCGGCCGGGCTGGTGACCATCGCCGTCTTCGTCTTCCGCCAGCTGTCGTTGCAGAAGCGGGGCGTGCCGCTGATGGACCTGCGTACGCTGCGGCACCGTAACTACACCGTCGCGCTGATCCTGATGTCCGTGGCCTTCATGGCGATGCTCGGCTCGATGATCCTGCTGCCGCTGTACCTGCAGAGCGTCCGCCAGCTCAGCGCCCTTGAGACCGGGCTCCTCGTGATGCCGGGCGGCCTCGCGATGGGGCTGCTCGGCCCGACCGTCGGCCGCCTGTTCGACCAGTACGGCGGCCGGGTGCTGGTCATCCCCGGCGCGATCGGGATCATGCTCGCGCTCACCGGCTTCACCCAGGTCACGATGACCATGCCCTACTGGCAGATCCTCGGGCTGCACGCGCTGCTGATGGTGAGCCTGGCCGCGACCTTCACCCCGGTGTTCACCCTCGGGCTCGGCGCGGTTCCGCCGCATCTCTACTCGCACGGCAGCTCGATCCTGAGCACGTTGCAGCAGGTCTCCGCGGCCTTCGGCACCGCGCTCGTGATCACCGTGATGAGCGCGCGGGCCGATGCCCTGAAGGCCGAGGACGTCCCCGAGGCGCTCGCCAACCTCGCCGGCATGCGGCTGGCCTTCATCATCGGCGCGGTGCTGTCCGTGGCCGTGGTCGTCGCCGCCCTGCTCCTGCCGGCCAAGGCGGACCACGCCGCCGAGCCGGAGGAATCGCGGTCGATGGTGTGACGGCCGTCATCCCGCAACGCCGGGCGGGCTGTGCCTGCCCGGCGTTGACGTACGTGAGCGGGACGCGGAGGGCGCCGCGCACGTCCGCCGGTCGGCGGGGCGTGCGCAGGGCACCAGCAGCGGCTATGCCCAGGGGCGGGGGAAGGCGTCGCCGTCCAACCGGTCGCCCGCGGTGAGACCGAGGGGATCGGTCACGACGTGCTCGGTCCCGCTGTAGCGGGTCGCCTCGTCGATGTAGATGGTGACGTGGGCGAGCCGAGCCTGGTCGGTACGGTTGGGCAGCGCCATGTGGCCGGTGTAGCCGCTGTGGAAGGTGCAGTCGCCGGCGCGCAGCGGCACGGTGATCCGGGGGATCCAGCGCAGGGACGGGTCCATCTCGAACAGGTCCTCCTCGTGGTGGAGGTCCTGCGGGCGCAGGCCGGTGCGATCCTGGGTGCCGGGCAGGAAGGTCATGCAGCCCCGCTCCGGCGGGACGTCGACCAGGGCGATCCACGCCGACAGCGGGAGCCGATCACCCGCGTGCGGCCAGTACGGACGGTCCTGGTGAAACTCCGTGGCGGCGTTGTTGTGCGGCTCCTTGACCAGCATCTGGTCGTGCCAGAGCCGCAGCGGGAACCCGGCGAGCTGCTCGGCGATCCGGCCGAGCCGCCGGTCGAACGTGAGCTCCCGCAGCGTCTGGTCGCGCTGCCAGACGTTGACCAGCTGGCTGAAGACGCCCTGCTTCTCCAGGCTCTCCGCGCGATGCGCCTCCAGGAACGCCTCGGCGCTGGTCCGGAAGCGCTCGACCTGGTCGGGGCCGAAGACGCCTCTTACTCGGACGAAACCGTTTTCGCGGTACTGCGTCACCAGCTCGTCCGACACCTGGCCGTCGGTGCCGACGTCGCTGCCGGACTGCTCGTGCGTGGTCGTTGTCATTGCTGACCTCCGGGGTTCTTGCCGTTTGGGTACTCCAAGAGTCGTCGTTGCGTGCCGCCACGGGCTAGGCCGATCCCGGCAAGTAGTCGTACGATCCCGACATGCCTGCCACGCTGCACGAGCACGCGCTGTTCGCCGGGAGCCCGGTTCTGGCAGGCGTCCACCACCTGAACCCCGACATCGAGCCGCACGCGCACGACTTCCTGGAGATCGCCGTGATCGGGGCCGGTCACGGCCGGCACGTGACCAGCCAGGGCGAGCGCCCGCTGCGGCACGGGGAGGTCGTGGTGCTGCGCCCCGGCGCCTGGCACGGGTTCCGGGGCTGCGCCGACCTGACCGTCGCCAACTGCTGCCTGTCCGCCCAGGCGCTCGGGGCCGAGCTGGCGTTGCTGTATGACATCCCGATGCTGCGCCGGCTGCTGTGGACCGATCCGGTGGCGTCCGGCACGCACGGCGTGGCGGTGACGGCCGTCGATCCGGACGCGGCCGAGGAGGCCATCGCGGAGATCGGCCTGCTCGAACGGGATCTCGGGGCCGATCGGCGCCGTCCGGGCCGGGTGCTGGGCCGGCTGGTCACCGTGCTCGGCATCCTGGCCGACGGCCGTGACTCCGTACAGGACACGCTCGAGTCCGCCGTCCACCCCGCGGTCGCCGCGACCATCGCCCGGATGGAGGAGGCGCCCGCCCATCCGTGGCGGCTGGATGATCTCGCCCAGGCGGTCAACCTGGATCCCACCTATCTCGGCCGGCTGTTCGTCCGGTATGTCGGGTTGACGCCGCTGGGCTTCCTGGCCCGGCTGCGGGCCGAGCGCGCCGCCACGTTGCTGGCACACTCGGCCCTGCCGGCCGCCCGGGTCGGCGCCGCCGTGGGCTGGGACGACCCGACGTACTTCGCCCGCCGCTTCCGGGCGCTGGTCGGGCTGACACCCACCGAATACCGGCGGCGCAGCCGGTCAGCCGGCCGCGCCGGGCTCAGCGCGCCGGAGAGCTCCTGACCGAGCCTCGCCGGTGGTGTTCAGGTGCTCAGCCGGTGAAAGCCGCGCTGTGGATGTCCACGGGGTTGGCGGGGTCGCCGGTGGTCACGCCGTACACGCTCGTGAAGGACGTCGCGCCGACCGAGACCAGGCCGGTGTAGTCGCCGATCAGGCGTCCCACGCTCGTCGCCGGAACCTTCCGCCCGTCGAACGGCCCCTCGATGTGCTGCTCGCGCCACGACCCGGACTGCGTGCAGTCGTCGGAGCAGGTGACGGCCCACACGTCGGTGGGCAGGGTCGCGGGGTCGGAGGTGTTGTTGCGGAAGTCGTAGTAGGTGACCGCCACGGTGCCCGTCCGGGACGCGGCGACGACCGGTACCGCGGCGGAGCCGGTGGGCGTCTTGTCCACGCGGACCGGGCTGGACCAGGTCTTCCCGCTGTCCGCCGAGCGCGAGTAGGCCACGTGGAAGGTGCCGTCGGCTTCCTGGCTCTGCCAGACGGCGTTCACCACCTTGGTGCCCGGCTGGACGGCCAGCAGCGGCAGGGAGGCGTTGCGGATCGGGTCACCCGAGTTGTCCGGGTCCGGGATGCGGGGGCCCACCGCGAGCGGGGCCGGAACGTTCAGCGTCGGCGCCGACCAGGTCTTGCCGCCGTCGGTCGAGCGGATGACCTGGGTCGCACCTTCGGTGTCCGTCTCGTGGTGCATGCCGATCAGCAGCGTCCCGTCCGCGAGCGGCACCAGCTGGGTGCCGATGACGCCGCTGTTGTTGGGCACGTCGTAGACCTTGCTCGTGGTCCAGGTGCGCCCGTCGTCGGTCGACTTCGCCAGGTAGACCGGCTGCACCCAGCCCGCGTCCGTGCTGTCGATGCGGTCCCACACCGCGTAGACCACGCCCGGGTGGTACGGGTCCGCGGTCACCGTCGGGCGATCGTTGAAGAAGCGCGGGTTGTCGTCCCGCTGCAGGGTGACCGGCGCGTCCCAGTTCTTGCCGCCGTCGGCGGACCGGGACACCAGGATGGCGGTCACGTCGCCGGCGCGGGACAGCGAGAACGACGCGGCCACCGCCGCGCCCGACGGCGTGACCGTGACCCAGTTGTCGGTCGTGACGTCGTAGTCACCGCCGTTGGCGGCCGTGCCGCCGTTGCAGCGGGAGAAGGGCGGCAGGTTCTCGGACCGCTGCCAGGTCTTGCCGTAGTCGTCCGACACGGCGGTGACCGCGCCGTTGCTGCCGTACCGGTTCCAGCGGTCCTGCTGGAACACGGTGACGAGGTGCCACGGCCGGTTCGGGTCCCGCGCCAGCGCGGGCAGTACTTCGGCGTTGGGGTTCAGGGTGTAGCCGTCGGCCGGGGGAAGTCCGCAGTCTGCCGGCAGCGGGCTGATGCCCGAGACCGGTCGTACGACGGGTGCGGCACCCTCGGCGGCGGCGGGCTGCGCGACGGCGCAGACGAGCAGGAGGGCCGCTGCGGGCAATAATGCCCTGGAACGTCGGATCACGAGCCTTCCTCATCTTTGTTGATGGGGCTTCTATAGGGAGCGTCGCCGCCTCGTCGGGGGCATGGCGTCCCCGGCGAAAGCGGCAAACGACGCAGGGCAGATTACTGCTTCATGATCAGTTTCGTCAGCCCATCTTGTCAGCCCGTTCCCGGCCGGACGGTGCCGCTGATCGGGGGTCAGGACAGCAGGCCGCGTTCCAGCGCCGTCATCACCGCCGCCGTGCGGTCGGAGACGCCGAGCTTCCTGAAGGACCGCAGCAGGTACGTCTTCACGGTGGCCTCGCTGAGGAACAGCCGTTCGCCGATCGCGGCGTTGGTCAGCCCCTGGCCGACCAGGCGCAGCACCTCGCACTCGCGCTCGGACAGCGGCGAGGCCCCGCTTCCCCGGGCACGGAAGAGCTTGCCGGCGAGGGAGGGGGTGAGCACGGTCTCGCCGCGGGCGGCGCTCTGCACCGCGCCGATCAGCTCCTGCCGCGAGCTGCCCTTCAGCAGGTAGCCGGCCGCGCCCGCCTCCACCGCGCGCAGGATGTCGGTGTCCTCCTCGTACGTGGTCACGATGACGACCTTGCTGCCCGGCAGCCGCCGCCGGATCTGCTCGGTGGCCGAGACCCCGTCGATGCCGCCCATGCGCAGGTCCAGCAGGATGATGTCCGGCCGGAGCGCCTCGGCCTGGACGATCGCCTCCTCGCCGGAGCCGGCCTCGCCGACGACGGTGATGCCGTCGGCGGACTCCAGCATGGCGATGAGGCCCTCCCTGACCACCGGGTGGTCGTCGGCGAGCAGGACCGTGATCGCATTCCCGTCAGACACTCGCCGCCTCCTCCATCTCCACCGCCGTGGGAACGCTGACCTCGACGAACGTGCCCTCTCCCGGGCGGCTGCCGACGGTCACCGTGCCGTCGATCTCCGCCACCCGGGCCCGCATGCCGCGCAGCCCGTACCCCTCCCGCACGCCGTCCTGGGCGAATCCCTCGCCGTCGTCACGGACCAGCAGGCGCACGGCGTCCTGTTCGAACGTCACCACCACGTCCACGGTCTGCGCCCGCCTGGCGTGCTTGCGTACGTTGGCGATCGCCTCCTGGGCCGTACGCAGCAGGACGACGTTGACGGGCATGGGGAGAGGCTCCTCCTCGCCCTGGATCGAGACGCGCACCTCCAGGCCGGTCTCGGACACCAGGCCGTCGGCCTGCCTGCGTACGGCCTGCACCAGAGAGCCCCCGCGCAGCGTGGGCGGGGTCAGGGCCGCGACGAACTCGCGGGCCTCGGCGAGTGACTCCCTGGCCACCTGCCCCGCCCGAGACAGATGCCCGCTCGCCTGGTCCGGGGCGTCGCGCAGCTTCGACTCCGCGGCCTGCACCAGGCTGATGATGCTGGTCAGGCTCTGGGCGAGGGTGTCGTGGATCTCCCTGGCCAGCCGCTCCCGCTCGGCGGAGATGCCGGCCTCGTGGGAGAGCCGGGCGACTCGTTCCCGGCTGCGCCGCAGCTCTTCGATGAGCCGGGCGCGGTCCCTGCTCTGCCGCGTGACCCGTTTGATCCACAGTCCGAGCAGGACCGACAGCGTCAGGCTCAGCAGCGAGATGGGCAGTACGACCCACAGGCTCCCCGGCGCCGCGTCGTCCCTGGCCCACACCATCACCACGGGGTACAGGTTGGACACCGCGAGCAGGGCGACCGCCCGCCGCATCGGCAGGCTCATGATCAGCATGGGGGCCACGGCGAACAACGCGAAGAAGCCCATGAAGCCGAACATCGTGATGACGCAGAGCAGCAACACCAGGCCGAGCGCGAAGACCAGGCTCCGTGGCCCGTACACCTGGTTGATCATCAGGCGGCGGCCGAACCCGGCGTACCACGGCACGATCAGCGTCAGCGCGCCGATCGCGATGAAGCGCTGGGCCTGGGTGGCCTCGGAGGTGAACAGCAGCACGCAGGTGATGAGGTAGGAGGCGGCGAAGAAGCCGTCCCACAGGCCGAACCAGCCGGCACGGGACCCGGTTTCGTGGTGGTCGCCGGATTGCTGCCGTGCTGTCTGATGTCGGTCTCGCACCCAACAGTCGTACCACGGCCGCGGAGCGTGTCCATCGATCGGTTGACAGCCGAAGTCACCGTTCGGTCGTCTCGCGGCGGGCGCCGCGTTCCTACGGTTGAGATCAGAAAGCGAACCCCATCCGTACGAGGTGGAGAACCCCCGTCATGAGTCAATTTCTGGCTGCCCTCATCGCGAGCGGAACCATTCTGGCCATCGTCCTGGCGACCGACCTGGGACGGCGCCGCGTCACGACGATGCGGATGCTGCGGTCGGTGATCGCCGTGGCGGTCGTCATAGTGATCTTCGTCCATTCCTTCCCGACGCAGGGCAACGACCTGTCGTTGCAGCTCGTCGGGGTCGGCACCGGGCTGATCTGCGGGCTGATCGCCGGCGCGCTGCTGCCCGCGTACCGGAGCCGGTCGGGGGAGCTGTACACCGTCGGCGGCCTCGGCTACGCGCTGGTGTGGATCGTGCTGTCCCTCGGGCGCGTCCTGTTCGCGTACGGAGCCGAGCACTGGTTCGCCGAGGGCCTGGTCCGCTTCTCCATCGACTACAGGATCAGCGGTGCGGACACCTACGCCAACGCGTTCGTCTTCATGTCGCTGGCCATGGTCCTGGCCCGTACGGCGTCCCTCATGGCCAGGACGCGCAAGCTGAAGGGCGAGGGCACGGCGGCCGTCGAAGCGCCGCTGTCCGAGACCAACGCCCGATAAGACCCGACACGAGAGGTAAGAGCACCATGAGGCTTCGGGCGCCGCGCAATCGCGTACCCAGCCGTGCGATCGGCTGGTGGAGCGTGCAGTCCGCACTGTTCGCTCTCCCCCTGCCTCTCACCTTCGCCATCCTGTGGGCCTCCATCCCGCCGACCCGCGGGCTGTTCATGTGGTTCACCCTGATCTCGCTCGTCCCCGGCCTGCTCTACGTGGCCGTCATGCCGTTCTGGCGCTACCGGGTGCACCGCTGGGAGGTCACCGGCGAGGCGGTCTACGCGGCCTCCGGCTGGCTGTGGCAGCAGTGGCGGGTCGTCCCGCTGTCCCGCGTACAGACCGTCGACACGGTGCGCGGCCCGCTGCAGCAGTTGTTCGGGCTCTCCGGGGTCAGCGTGACCACCGCCTCCTCCTCCGCCGTCCACATCAAAGGGCTCGACCAGCAGGTCGGCGACGAACTCGTGGCGTACCTGACCCGCACCACGCAGGCGGTGCAGGGAGACGCGGCATGAGCTCCCACGGCGTTCTCCCGCGTACGGCCCGCGCCGCCTCCGACGGGCGGCTGAGCGGCCGGCTCGTCCTGGTCAACCTGGCCGTCCCGGCCGGCCCCGTGGTCCTGTTCCTGGCCGGTCTGCTCGTCACCGGCGGGGAGCCGAACCTTCAGGTCCTCATCACCCTGGGCGCGCTCCTCCTCGCCTGCCTGATCGTCGGCGGCATCGGCCTGACGCGCCGGCTGACCACCCGCTACCGGCTGACCGCCGAGCGGTTCGAGCTCCGCTCGGGCCTGTTCCTCCGCAGCCGCCGCGCGATCCCGATCAGCCGCATCCGGGCCGTGGACCTGACCGCGAACCCGCTGCACCGGATCTTCGGCCTCACCACCCTCAGGATCGACACCGGCGGGCAGGGCGGCTCCGCCGGGCTCACGCTGGACGGCCTCACCAGGGCGGACGCCGCCGACCTGCGACGCCTGATCATCGAACGGCGCGGCCACGCCCGGAGCGCGGTCGACGACGGCCTCGTCAGCGAGCTGGACCGGTCGTGGATCCAGTACGCCCCGCTCACCGTGTGGGGCGTCGGCAGCGTGCTGGCCGCGGCGGGCAGCGTCTACCGCACGCTGCGCGAGATGAAGATCGACCCGCTTGAGCTCGGCGTCGTGCGGGACCTGGTGAGCCGCTTCGGCTCCGTCCCGCTCTGGTACGGCCTCCTGCTGGCGGTCCTCGCCGTCGCCGCGCTCGGCGTGGCCTGCTCGACCGCCGCCTTCATCGAGGGCTGGAGCGGGTACGAGCTGCGCCGCGCGGAGGCGGGGGTCCTGCGGATTCGCCGTGGCCTGCTGGCCACCCGCTCCGTCACCATCGAGGAGGACCGGCTGCGCGGCGTCGAGCTGATCGAGCCGATCCCGCTGCGCTGGGCCAAGGGCGCCAGGCTCAACGCCGTCGCGGGAGGTCTGGGCGACCGGGATGAGAACCGCAGGCGCCGCGCCCTGACCCCGCCGGTCCCCCGCGACGAGGCCCTGCGCATCGCCGCGGAGGTGCTGCCGGCCGCCGCCTCGCCGGCGGAGAGGGAGCTGCTCACCAGGGACGGCCTGGCGCCGCACCCCCGCGCCGCCCTGCGCAGGAGGATCAACCAGGCGCTCATGGCGGCGGCCGCGATCGCCGCCGTGCCCGTCGGTCTCGGGCTCTGGCTCGATCCCGCGCTGGTCACGATCGGCTGGATCACCGGACTGGCGCTTGCGGTCGCCCTGGTGGCGCTCGCGTACGACGCCTACCGCACCCTCGGCCACGGGGTACGCGGCCGATATCTCGCCATCGCCTGCGGGGCGTTCGCCCGTCGCACCGTCGTCCTGCGGAGGGAAGGGATCATCGGCTGGAACATCACGCGATCGCCCTTCCAGCGCCGGGCCGGGCTGCTGACCATCGGAGCCACCACGTCCGCTGGAGACGGCGTCTACAAGGTGCGCGACGTGTCCGTGGCGGGGGGACTGGCCCTCGCCGAGGCCGCGGTGCCCGGGGTGCTGGCCCCGTTCATCGAAAGGTGAGCGCGGCCGGCGGGCTGGGCCCGCCTCAGCTCACCGCCCGCTCCACCAGCGCGCTGATCCGCGCCTCGACCTCGTCCGTCACCTCGGTCAGGGCGAACGCGGCCGGCCACATCGTGCCCTCGTCCAGCTTGGCCTGGTCGCTGAACCCGAGCGTCGCGTAGCGCGCCTTGAACTTCGCCGCGCTCTGGAAGAAGCAGACGATCTTGCCGTCCAGCGCGTAGGCGGGCATCCCGTACCAGAGCTTCGGCGCCAGGTGCGGAGCGGCGGCCAGGATGACGGCATGGACGCGCTCGGCCAGGATCCGGTCGGAGTCCTCCATCTCGGCGATCTTCGCGAGGACGTCCCGCGCCGCCTCCGCCGCCTTGTCCGCGGGAGAGCCGCGGCGCGCCGCCTTCTTCCCCTCTTGGGCGTGCTCCTTCATCGCGGCCCGCTCTTCGGCCGTGAATCCTTCGTATGTGCTGCTCATGGCAGAGTTCCTCCTCGAATGTCTCAGTGTGCGGAGACCGACGCAGTCTCCCAGGCGAATCCGTCCGGGTCGGTGAAGGGCCCGGCATCGCCGCCGATCACGATCCGGTGCGACCCGGTGCCCTCCCGGGGGACGCCGGCGTCCTTGGCGAGGGCGTGGCGCGGGTAGAGCGCCAGGGTGACGGCCGACGACGGGGTGCTGAACTCGACGTACTTGCCGCCGAAGCTCTTGGCCACGGCCAGGCCGCGCTCGACGTAGAACCGCCTGCTCGCCTTGACGTCCGCCACTCCGAGCAGGAGCGCGACCTGGTCGATCTGCCGGGCGGCGGGGCCGGTGTCCTTCTTGCTGGAGGTCGCGACCTTGCAGATCGTCCCGTCGGGAGCGCGTACGACGCCGCCGTAGCCCCAGAACCCCTTCGTGGCCGGCTTCAGCGTGGTGGCGCCGGCGTCGAGGGCGGCGTCGATGAGGGCGTCGACGTTGCCCGGCTGGGCGGCCACGAGCGACAGCGCGAACCCGCGGAAGCCGGTCGTCGGCGCCTGCGAGGCGCGCACGCTCACGTAAGGGCCCAGGCCGAAGGCCTGGTAGAAGGCTTCCGCGGCGATGGGGTCGGGAACTTCGAGGATGAGGGATGCGAAGGAGGTCATGGCAGGTCCTTTGGGGAGGCGTGACAGGGATGGGGCGGCGTTCATCGGTCCTGCAGGAGCCCGAGGACGTTGCCGTCGGGGTCGGTGACGGTGGCCACCAGGCGCCCGCCGCCCACGTCGTGCGCGGCCTCCTTGACGACGGCCCCCGCGGCGGTCACCTCGGCGAGTTTCGCCTCGAGGTCTGCCACGTGCCAGTAGGCCACCGGCTCGGTCATGCCCTGCGGTCCGCCGCCCGGCACCAGTCCGATGTGCTGGCCCTCGGTCTCGAATCCGACGTAGTAGGAGGAGTCGGTCTGCGGCGGGACGCCGAGCAGGGCCGCGTACACCGCCTTGGCCCTGGCCAGGTCGGACACGGGGTGCAGCACGGTCTTGATTCCCCGGGTGGAAGAGCCGGTCACGGTCACTCCTGTGGTCGTGGGTAGGTGTTCACAGCTTTGCTCGGGGCCGGGTCGGGCCACATCCGTGGTGACCACGGAACGGACCACGGATCGTGTACGGAGGGGGTGCGGCAAAATGTGACGGTGGTAATAGAAGGGGACATCTCACCTCGGGAAGCCGAGGTATGGGAACTGGTCGGGGCCCATCTCAGCAACGCCGAGATCGCGGCGCGGTTGTTCATCTCGGTGCGGACCGTGGAGAGCCACGTCTCCTCGTTGCTGCGCAAGCTGGAGGTGCCGGACCGGCGGGCGCTCGCCCAGCGCGCGGCCGCGCCGACCGGCGCCGATCGGTCCCTTCCCGCACCGGCCCTGCCGGCCCCGCTGACCTCGTTCGTCGGCCGGGCGCGTGAGCTGACCGAGCTGACCGAGCTGATCAGGGCGCACCGTCAGGTGACCGCGGTCGGGCCCGGCGGAGTGGGCAAGACCCGGCTCGCACTGGCGGTGGCCACGGCGGCAGCCGGCGCGTACTCCGACGGGGTGTGGTTCGTCGACCTGGTCCCGGTCACCGATCCCGGCATGATCGCGACCGCGGTCGCCGGGGAGCTCGGCCTCGGCGAGCAGCCCGGACGCGACATGACCGAGTCCGTGGTCGCCGCGCTGGCCGACCGCCAAGCGCTGCTGGTGCTCGACAACTGCGAGCAGGTGCCGGACGGGGTGGCGCTGTTCCTGGAGCGGCTGCTGGCGACGTGCCCGCGCCTGACGGTGCTGGCGACCAGCCGGGCCCGGCTGATGGTGCCGTTCGAACGGGTGTATTCGGTGCCGCCGCTGTCGCTGGCCGTCGATGGCGAGTCGGACGCGGTCGCGCTGTTCATGGAGCGGGCGGCGGCGGTCGGCCGGTCGCTGGATGCGCCACTGCGCGACCAGATCGCCGCGATCTGCGAGCGGCTGGACGGAATGGCGCTGGCGATCGAGCTGGCCGCCGCCCGGTATCCCACGCTCGGGCTGGACGGCATCACCGCCGCCCTGTCCCACCCGCTGCGGACGCTCACCGGCGGCTCCCGCGCCGACGAGCGGCACCGTTCGGTGCGGTCGGCGCTGGACTGGAGCCACGCCCTGCTGGAGCCGGCCGACCGGGAGCTGCTGCGCCGGGTGTCGGTGTTCGTGGCGCCGTTCACCGCCGCCGCGGCGGCGGAGGTGGCCGGGGCCGAGATCGGCATCGTCGCCGACGGGCTGGCCCGGCTCGCCGAACAGAGCCTGCTGGCGGTGACGGCGTCCCCGAACGGCACCGCGTACCGGGCGCTGGAGACCATCCGCCAGTACGGGACCGAACGGCTCACCGAGGCCGGCGAACTGGCCGACACTCGTACCCGGCACCTTCGCTGGTGCCTGGCCAAGGGCGCCGACCTGTCGGCGGTGGGGGAGGGCTGGCGGGCCCGGTTCGACCTGGTGGCCGACGACCTCCGCGCGGCCCTGGCGTGGGCGGCCGACCGGCCGGAGCAGCGTACGGACGCCTGCGAACTCGCCCGGACCCTGGCGGAGCTGACCTTCACCCGTAACCTGACCGGCGAATCCCAGCAGCGGTACGAGCAGGCGGCCGCGCTCGCCGACGGCTCCGCCGCCACCGCGCCGATGCTCCGGCAGGCCGCGGCCGTGGCCGGCTGCCGGACACGTGGTGATGACATGTACCGCCTCCAGCGCGCCGCCGCGGACGCCGCCCGCCGGGCCGGGGACACCGCCGGCGCCGCCCGCGACCTGGCGACCGCCGCCACCACCGCGTACCGGTTCTCGACCACGTTCGCGCGGATCCCGCCCGAGGAGGAGGCGATCGCCCTGATCGCCGAAGCGCGGGAGCTGGCGGGCGACGACCCGGCCGCGCGGGCCGCGCTGGCGCTGGCCGAGGCCGGAGTGCTCACCGACGCGTTCGGCGCCGCTCAGGGCCCGGCTGACAACGCCGTGCCCGAGACGCTCGCGCGCGCCGAGCGGGCGGTCGAACTCGCCCGTCGCACCGGCGACCCGCTCGCCGAGTCGGCCGCACTTGACGCGCTCACCGGTGCTCAGAGCTGGGCCGGCGACACGTTCGCCACCGCGGCCACGGCCCGGCGCCGGATCACGCTCCTGTCATCCCTGCCGATCTCGCCGACCGGCACCCACGAACTGATCGACGCGCTCGGTATAGCCACCGAGGCCAGCCTCGGCGCGGGGGATGTGCCAGGCGCACGCCGATGGGCGCGCCAACTGGCCGACCATCCATCGCTGGCGGAGGTCGGTCACCGCGCTACGTGCCGGCTGCTGATGGTTGATGCGCTGGCGGGCAACGTCGACGAGGTGCTCACCGGCAGCGTCCGGTTCCTCGATGCGTGGCAGCGGGCAGGCAGCCCCGCCCGGCCGCTCCTCCGCCCGGCGGTGGCCGCTGTGGCGATGATCCACGGTTTCCGCGACGACCATGACGCTCGGCGCGAATGGCAGGAGGTCCTGGATCGGATCGACACCCCGCCGGAAAGCACCTACGGCTACGGGGCGGTCTTCGACGCGATGCTGCTGCTGCACCACGGGCAGGCGGCGGAGGCCATGGCGCGGACGGCCCCCGAGCCCGGTCAGGTGTGGAAGTGGGTCACCTGGATCTGGCTCCACTGGTACGTCGCGCTGCGCGCCGAGGCCGCGGTGCTCGCCGGGAGCCCCGACGCTCGCGACCGGCTGGTGGAGGCCGGGACCATCGTGACGGGCAACCCGGTCGCCGGTGCCATCGTCGAGCGGGCCGCGGCCCTGCTCGACGGCGACCGGAAGTCGCTGCTCGCCACGGCGGAGGTGTTCGAGGCCGCCGGCTGCCGCTACCAGTCCGCACGGACCTGGGTGCTCGCCGGCGGCGACCACGGCGAGCGCGGCGCGGCCACGCTCGCCGACCTTGGCCTCGCCCCCATGGCCCCCGCCGTCTTGTCGCCGTGACCGGTGCGAGGCCGCTGTCATCTCCCTGAGGTGACCGCCGGTTCCTGCGGCGCCGGGGTCAGCCGTTCGTGGAATCCGCCGTCCGGGGACCGCATGATGATCCCGGTCTCCACTCCGTGCTCGGCCACGTGGTGATCCGCCTGCTGAAGCGCCAGGCAGATCCACCGGGTGACGGCGAAGGCGATGATGGGACCGATGACCACGGCGTACCTGAAGAAGATCGTCACCGCGTCGACGGTGTAGTGGAACTGGTGGGCGATCTGGTCGTTGGCCGCGGCCGCCCACAGCAGGCCGTAGAACGTGACACCGGTGACCGCGATGGCCGTCTTCACCGGCGCCTCGCGGGGCCGGTCGAGCAGGTTGCGCGCGGGCGTCTCGCGGGCCATGCGGCTCGTGGTCTTGGGCCGGCCCAGCGCGTCGCGGCGGTCGCGCCGCGACAGGAGGAAGCGCTCGGCCATCGGGTAGGCGGCCAGGGCGGTGAAGAAGACCCCGGGTACCACCAGCGTGGGGACGATGACCGCGAGGCTGAGCGTGTAGTCGCCGATGGGGAGCTCCCAGGCGGGCATGATCCGGAGGGCGCCGTCGAGGAACCCCATGTACCAGTCGGGGACCGAGCCCGCCGAGATCTGCGACGGCGTCGCGGGGCCGTACAGCCAGATGGGGGCGATCTGGAACCCGAACCCGAGGATGATCAGCATGCCGACCGTCGTGAGCGCCATCATCGGGCGTGCGCTCCGCCGCACCGGCAGCGAGGCGACGAAGCGGGAGTGGCCGTGCCGCCGCACCAGCAGTTCACGGGCGATCAGCAGCCCGGCCATGACGACCGCGAGCAGCAGGTGGCCCCCGTACATGACCGGAATGACCCTGTCACCGGGGAAGTCCGGGCCGAACATCAGCGACAGCACCCAGGTGCCCACCACCGGGATGGACTGCACGACCGACTTCATCAGCCACAGGCTCCCACCCGACAGCAGGTCGTCGGGCAGGGCGTTGCCGGTCTCGCCCGCGAACATGCCCAGCGCCAGCAGCGCCACCCAGATCAGCCACTGCCCGGTGCGCGGGCGGCGGAACGCGCCGGTGAGGAATATGCGCAGCAGTTGCAGCACGACGGCCGCCACGAAGACGAGCGCCGCCCAGTGGTGGACCTGGCGGATGAGCAGGCCACCGCGCACCTCCAGGCTCAGATGCATGGTCGAGTCGAAGGCCTTGCTGACGAAGAGTCCGCGCAGCGGGCCGTACGAGCCGTTGTACGTCACCTGGGACATGCCGGGGTCGTAGAAGAACATGAGCACCGCCCCGGTCACCGCCAGAACGACGAACGACCAGACGGCGATCTCCGCGAACATGAACGACCAGTGGGAGAACTGAAACGAGCGGCGCTTGACCGACAACGAACGCATTTGGGCCCCCTAACCGTGCCTCACCCACAAGACGAAATCGGGCCGTGGGGTGTGACGTCGATCGAGGAGCCGGCGACGGTGATTCGCATCACTGCGGGACGCAGCGCGGGCGTGGGACCGGTCCCACGCCCGCTTTCAGCGGTTCAGCTCTGATGTGCGGCTTCCTCGGCCGGACGGTAGCCGAGGCGGCCTCGGGTCGCGATGAGCACCACGATCGCCACCGTGGTGCTCGCGAGCAGGGTGACGTGAGACGCCTGCTCGGGGCTGGCGATGGACGGGAACATGTCCGAGTAAGCGAGCGACATGAAGTTGTTGACGCTGACGTGCAACAGCATGACCAGGGGCAGGCTCTGGCCGGTCCGGTTGAACACCCAGGTGACGATCACGCTGAAGACGCTGGCGAAGGCGATGAACTCCGCGATCCTCATCCAGGTGACGTCCGGCCACCCGCCCCACTCGCTCAGGTACAGCGGCACGTGCCAGAGGCCCCACAGCGGTCCGAGGACGAGGGTGCCGCCCAGCGGGCCGAACTTGCGCTGCAGACGGTGCAGGGCGAAGTCACGCCAGCCGGGCTCTTCGGCCAGACCGGTGGTGACCATCTGGAGCAGCAGTCCGGGGACGTAGGCCACCAGCATGGCGATGGGCGGCAGGTGGATGTCCTCCTCGGACACCGCGACGGCCGAGATGATGATGGCGGCGGGAACGCCGACGGCGGTCGCGACGTACCAGACCCAGTTGACCCGCCACTTGGTCATCCGGCCGATCCACCGCCGGACCCCTTCCCTGCCGTCCGCGGCCGCGGTCACGATGAAGGCGCCGAAGATGGGGCCGAGATAGGCGCCGGGCAGGACGCCGGCGAACTGCGTGGTCCCGAGCAGCGAGGGGAAGGTGAAGTCCCAGACGCCCAGGCCGGTCGCCGAGAGGATGTAGGGCGTCCAGGCGATCCAGCTCATCAGGTTGGCCAGGACGAAGAAGCTGATCAGCGGACGGCGGCGGATGAAGCCTCGAAGTCCGCCCTGACCTGGTTGCTGCCCGGCCTCGGGCCGGCTGTCGACTGCCATTTCGTTTTCCTTAGAGGAGCGCTTGACCGACAGTGATCAGCACACCAGTCACGGGCCCTCCCGGTCGCTCCCGCCTACGGGCCAACGGAGGTACAGCTAGGGGTACCAGGGAGAGAAAGACCAGGCCAGGAGTACGCCGCCTGGATCGAGTCAAGTGGTGGGCGGCGCGATCAGGTCCGGCCGGAAGCCGATCGCCTTTGACCGCACCAGCCGTACGGCCAGGAGCGCGAGCGGGAGCAGCGGGACGAGCAGGAAGACGGCGCCGGCCAGCCGCTGGTCAACGGCGAGGTCCGGCCCGTCGTCGGGGCCCACCAGGTAGAACCAGTCCGCCGCGACCGGAGAGCCGAGCAGCAGGGAGGCCCCGACCACGAGCTGCGCCAGCAGCACGCCGCCCAGCAGCCCGGCCCGCACGATCCAGGAGATCGGCCGCGAGGTCGGGTCCGCGCCCACCAGCACCCAGAAGACCAGCACCCCGATGCCGAACAGCAGGAACTCGGTGATCAGATGGACGGCGTGGCCGGCCAGGGACCAGGACAGCCAGCCCGTGCGATACAGGAGCGGAAAGGCCACCAGGTACGCGGCCGGGAGGAAGGTGAGGAAGCTCAACCGGCGTCCCTGTAGCCAGGAGCCCAGGTCGCCGTACTGGGAGGAGGGCGTCGTGGCGCGGGAGGCGAGAGTGAGCGGGGCGCCGAGACAGAGCAGGAGCGGGGCCAGGACGGCGAGCATGACCTGCTGCAGAGCGTGGACCGACAACATCGCACGCGCATAGCCGCCTATCCCGCTGAGCAGGGCGAGCGCCATCAGCGCCAGACCGGCGTACCAGGCGAGCGTGCGGTGCGGGGGCCAGCCTTCCACCCGGCGCAGGCCGACCAGGTAGCCGACGGCCGGCAGCGCCAGGAGCAGCATGATCATCGCATCCGGCCGGATCTCGGTGAGCAGCGCGCCCGGCGAGAAGGGCGCCAGGTCGTAGTCCAGCAGGCGATCGTGCCCGCCGTCGCCCCCGGGAGCCGGTGGCGGGGTGCGGGACAAGCCGACGGCCAGGGCCATCGCCACCATGATCACGATCATCTCGCCCACCGCGAGCCGGACGAAGACGTGGCGCACGCTCCTGTCGGCGACCTGCGCGACCGTACGCCGGCGGTGGGTCCAGCCGATCAGGGCGAGAACCGCGAGTGCGGCGGTCTTGGCGAGCAGGAACTGCCCGTATTCACTCCGCCAGAGGTCCGGCAGGGCGTCCAGGCGGACCCATGCCCCGGCCAGGCCGGAGACGGCCACTCCCGCGAAACAGCACAGGGCGATCGTGCTGAACCGGGACAGCACCACCTGCAGATCCTCGGAGCGGCGGAAGTGAACGAGCACCGCGCCCAGGCCGCCGACCCAGAGCGACACCGTGATCAGATGGGCCGTCAGGGCGGAGACCGCGATGTCGTGGTCGGAGGCGGTGGCCGCGTGGCCGACGTAGGCGGGCGGCAGCAGCGCGAACACGGCGACCAGGAGGGGGACCCACCCGGGCAGGCGCGGCAGCCGCGTCGCCAGCACCACCATCATGGCCGCGCCCAGCACCGGCAGCAGGGCCCGCGACTGCGGGATGGTAAGGCCGAAGCGCAGCAGGCCGGGATCGGCGAGCAGGTCCGTGACCGGCAGCGGGAGGATGTTCGACATGGTCAGCGGGTAGCTCAGGGCAGCGGTGAGCATCCATCCCAGCGCCCACCGACGGGCCGCGCGCACGCAGGTCGCCTTCTCGGGCGAGCCGGCCGGGGCCAGGACCACGGCGGCCAGCAACGTTCCCACCGTGGCGACGGCGCACAGGTTGTAGCAGAACCGGACCAGCGGCAGGCCCCAGTCGGTGAGCGATCCCGCGGTGGGCAGCCCGGCGATCTCCGGCTCCGCGCCCACGCCGCCGAACCCCACTGCGGCGATCAGGACCACGACGCCCGCGGTCACCACCAAACCCGCATTGACCTGCGCTGACGCCTTCACGAACATCCGATACGCCTCACTGCCGCGCGGCAACCCATGTCTGGGGATACGGGGAAGGGGCGTACGACGGTTCGAGCAGGCGGCAAAAAACTTCTATGACATGTAGAAATTCATCGGGCCGGGTCAGCCGCGCCCGCGGTCCTGGCGTCTGTACAGCCAGGTCAGGCGGGGTTCGAGGAGCCACTTGAAGATGCTGCGGGTCTGCGGCAGGCACAGCACGATGGTCAGGGTGAAGGAACTCGTCAGGATCGCCGGCGCGCCCAGCGGCCCGAACAGCCAATTTCTGGACAGGCGCTCGGCGTCATGAATCGGGCCGCGTCCGGCTCTCCGCCTCTTTCCGCTCGGCCTCTTTGGCCCGGCCTTCGGAGCGCACCAGGGCGACGACGCCGGCGACGAATGCTCCGCCCACCACAAGGGGAGGGACGAGGGCGGACACGATCTCGAACACGACATCCCCTAACTTCTATGTTGCGTAGAATAAACATACAGCCGTCATGAGCGCAGGGCCGCGTCGATCTTGGCCTTGAGGTTGTCGTAGCTGGGCTCGACGTCCAGGAGCGTGCCGTTGAAGAAGACCGTCGGTGTCCCCTGGACGCCGAGCGCCATCCCGTCGCCCTGGTCCTTCTCGACCCGCTCGGCCGTCTTGGCGGCGTCGAGGTCGCGCTTGAATGCGGCCAGGTCAAGACCGGCCTGTTCGGCGAGGTCGAGGAAGAACGCCTGCTTGGATTCGGTGGCCTCGCCCCACTGCGCCTGCGTCTGGAACAGCTTGGCGTACATCGCCGCGAACTTGCCCTGCCCGGCCGCGGCCTCGGCGGCGCGCGCGGCGAGGTCCCCGTTGCGGTGGCCGGGCATCGGGAAGTAGCGGACGACCAGGTTGATCCGTCCGGCGTACTCGGCGCGGATGCGCTCCATGTGCGGGAAGGCTGCGCCGCAGGCCTCGCACTCGAAGTCGAGGAACTCCACCAGGGTGACCTTGCCGTCGGCGGCGGTCGAGAGCCGGTGGCTGTCCTCTCGTACCAGGAACTCCGCCGGTGTGGTGCGGGAGCCGGAGGCGGTCGCCGGCGGGTCGGCGCGTTCGGGGCCGAGCAGCACGACCGCCGTCACGATCAGGGCGAGGATCAGGGCGGTGATCGCGCCGATGCCGAGGGTCACTTTCAGGTTCGTCGTCATCTTCCGCTCTTCGGGACGGTGGCGGGCGAACAACTTCTACTATGCGTAGAAGTTTACTGATCCCGGGCTCGCCTGTTCAGCCGGGCCAGGTAGTCGTTGTAGGCGGTCAGTTCGCCGTCGCCGCGGCGGTCCAGCCGCCTGGATCGGCGATGGTCGCTGCGCGCCCACTGGGCGGCGATCGTGATGACGACGATCATCGTGGGGATCTCGCCGAACGCCCAGGCCATGCCCCCGGCGACGCTCTGGTCCTCCAGCACGCTTGCTCCCCAGGGGCGGGCGAGCTGGTCGTACCAGGAGGAGGCGATCGACTTGCCCATCATCATCATCGAGATGCCGAAGAAGGCGTGGAAGGGCATGGTCATCATGAGCGTGCCGAGCTTGGCGACGTACGGCAGGCGGCGCGGCGTCGGGTCCACCCCGATGACCACCCAGAAGAACAGCGCGCCGGACAGCAGGAAGTGGGTGTTCATGAGGATGTGGCCGACCGGCTGGCGCATGGCGTTCTCGAAGAGCGAGGTGTAGTAGAGCGCGTACGAGCCGCTGATGAAGACGACCATCGCCAGTGCCGGATGGGAGGCGATCTCGGCGAGGCGGCTGTGCAGCACCGCCACGAGCCACTCGCGCGGGCCGCGGTCACCACGCCTGGCGGCCGGTTTCAGCGCCCGCAGGGCGAGGGTCACGGGTGCGCCCAGGACCAGGAAGATCGGGGTCAGCATGGCCAGCCCCATGTGCTGGATCATGTGCACGCTGAACAGCACGGGCGCGTACGTGGCGATCCCGCTCTGGGTGAAGACCACGACGAGGACGATCCCGGTCGTCCACGCGAGGCTCCGGCCCACCGGCCAGGAATCACCCCGGCGGCGCAGCCGGACGACCCCGGCCGCGTACCCCGCGGTGGCGACCAGCGCCAGCAGGGCGAAGAACAGGTCCAGCCGCCACAGGGACGCCAGCCGTCCCGCGGTGAGCTCGGGCGGCATCGCATAGCCGAGCAGATCGCGTACGGGATCGACCGGCAGCACCGCCGGCGGCGGCGCGGTCCGCGACAGCGCCACCGCCAGCCCGATCGCGGCGGCCATGACCAGCACCTCACCGATCGCCAGCCGGGTGAAGGCGCGCGGCGTGCCCGCCTTCAGCGCCACCAGCGTGTGGCGGCGGTGCAGCCCGCCGAACCCGCCGAGGATGACCAGGATCGCCGCCTTGGCCAGGATGAGCCACCCGTAGGAGGAGGACACCACCTGCCCCACCTCGGTCAGGCGGGCCGCCGCACCGGCCACGCCGCTGACCGCCACGCCCACCAGGCACCACAGCGCCAGCCGGGAGAACCTGTGCGCGGCCACCGTCAGGTCGGCCCGGCCGCGCAGGGCGTGCACGGTGACGGCGGCCAGGCCGCCGACCCACAACGCCAGAGTCACCAGGTGCAGCCCCAGCCCGGTGATCGCCATCGAATGATTCGGTGAGCTGGCCGAGTGGCCGGTCAGCAGCGGCGGCAGGAGCGCCAGCAGCGCGACGGCCAGCTGGCCGCCGGCCCCTTGCACGGTTTCCACACCTCTGGCGAACCCAGCGACGCAGACCGCCAGGATCAGCACCAGCAGGAGCACCGTGCCCTGCGGGACGGCGGTGACGAAGCTGAGCAGCTCGGTGGGCGTCAGCCGCGTGGCCGGCGCCGCGAGGAGGTCCGACAGCGTGAACACCATGGTCAGCGTGGTCGTCCCGGCCCAGGACAGCGCGGCCCACGACGCCGCGCGCGCGTATCCCCGAGCCTCGGCGGACAGCAGGCCCTTGTCGGAGGGGAGCAGGACGGCCGCCATGAGCAGCATGCCCACGGTCGTCACGGCGGACAGGTCGGCGCCGAGCTTGACCAGCGGCAACCCCCACCGCGTGACGAGCCCGGCGTCGGGAAGCCCGGCGATCGCGACGACCGTGGCCGCGCCTCCCGCCGCCAGGCCGATGGCCAGGGCCGCCGCGGCAGTGCCTGCCGCGGCGATGAACATGCGGGCCGCACGCGCGGTCATGCCGGTTCTCCTCGGATCCGTCGGCCTGAGCCGCTAGTGCATCGAGATGTGCACATGGTCCTGGTGGTTGGCGGTGATGCCGCCGCGGTCGGACATGGTCTTCCAACTGGAGCCCTGCCAGATGCGCTGCTTGTAGATCACGTATTTGATGCCCAGGCGGGAGGCGTTCTTGATGGCCCATGCGGCCAGCGCGTCCCCCTCGGCCGCCTGCGCGGGGGACGGCCACGTGCCGCCCCTTGTGATCATGAAGTCGCAGGCGCGGCCCTGTGGATGCTCGCCACCGTCCTGAAGCGAGCGGAAGCACCCGATGCTGGGCAACGTGAACCGGCGTTTCACCTGGTCCCGCACCATCCGGGTGCGAGGGGTGATGTTGTCGGCCCCTGCCGGCAGCTCCGGCGCCCAGCTCCCGTCGGACCTGCGCACTCCCGGAGCGACCATCAGGCGGTCGATCCGGTCGGTGATCCGGGCGATGAGCCTGTCGGCCTTCTGG
Organism: Nonomuraea sp. NPDC005650; assembly: GCF_040605375.1. Classification (NCBI taxonomy): domain Bacteria; kingdom Bacillati; phylum Actinomycetota; class Actinomycetes; order Streptosporangiales; family Streptosporangiaceae; genus Nonomuraea; species Nonomuraea sp. NPDC005650. The sequence goes on along the minus strand of NZ_JBEXCR010000002.1, from coordinate 474,891 downwards.
CGGTCGGCGCGCAGCCGGGCATCGCGATCGCGCAGCTCCCGCGTCTTGGCGGCGGCCGCCTCCTGGGCGCGTTGGCGCCCGTCGCGCGCGGCGGCGTAGCGGCTGATGATCGCCTGCTGGTTCTGGGTCTGCACCTGCAGGATCGCGGCCGCGTGCAGGGCGGAGTGCGGCTCTTGGGCACCCATCGGGACGCTCTGGCTCACCGGTGGGCTCTGGTAGCTGAGCGCCACCAGCTTGACCAGTTGTTCGCGGGCGGCCTCGTAGTCGTCCTGGGCGGTCTTCAGCCGGGCCGCGGCCGCCTTCTCCGCCCGTTGGGCGGCGGCCAGGGCGACCCGGTTGCCGTTGTAGCCGGCGGCCGCGGCGTCGAAGTCCTTCTGGAGCCGGCTCAGCTCCTTGCGGAGCTGCTCCGCCGTGGGCTTGGGCTCGGCGGCCGCCGGAGCCGCCAGTAGCACGGACGTCATGAGCGAGATCGCCACGAGGCTGCAGGTGCGTAGTCGTCCAGCCGCCACCCGCACGTCCCCTCTCCAAATTCTTCTACCGTACGTAGAAGTAAAGGGGAGTCTATGGGGAGAATCAGCCCGAAAGGGGCTGTCTTGCGGTTATCGATATGAGGTCAGACGGTGATGCACACCACGGGAGCGATCAGCAGGGCCAGCGGCCCGCTGAGCAGCAGGCCGGCCATCGAGTAGGCCGCCGCGGGGACCCAGCGGGCGTGGCGGCGTTCGCCGAGCAGCCGCTGCAGCCGTTCGACGACGCCCGCGTCCGCGAGCCCGAACGAGCCCAGGCCGGGGCCGGGTGCGCAGGTCGCCATGCGGACCAGCGCGCGGGCCAGCGGCAACTCGCCGTGCGCCTGGCTGGCGTGGTCGTCGGCGATCATCTCCAGCAGGACGGCCACCGTCTGCCGCGCGGTGCGGGCGGAGGCGAGCCACGGGAACGCGTGCTCCAGCGCGACGAAGGGGAGCAGCGCCAGGTCGTGGTGGCCGCGGGCGTGCGCGCGCTCGTGTTCGAGAACCGTCTGGAGCTCCTGGGCGGTCAGCGAGTCCAGGGTGCCCTGGCTGAGCACGATGCGCCGTTGCCTGCCGGGCACGCAGTAGGCGACGTGTTCGGCCACCGGCAGCACGTAGACGTCGTGGGCCGGGGAGTGGTCGGCCACCACGTCGACCAGCAGGCGCTGGCGGCGCCGCTCCCGGATCGTCTTGGTGGTGGTGCGTACGGTGTGGATGAGCAGCCAGCCCATCAGGCCCGCCGACCACGTGAGAGCCAGCAGGTGCCCCGGCCCGAGCCCGTCCAGGCCGTGCCCGCTGACGATCTGGAGCGCCAGCGTGTGCATTCCGTGCGGGAACATCGCGGCCAGGGGTGCGACCGCGGCCACCAGCCCGAGACCGACCGCGCCCAGGCCGGCGGCCACCCCGATCGCCTGCCACAGTGCCAGCGCCGCGCGCGGGTAGCGGTGCGTCCACGCCGCGTCGGACAGCCTGCGCGCGGCCCGGTCGCCCAGCGCCACCGGCAGCAGGGAGATTCCGGCCACGATCAGCCAGGCGATCACGACGCCGATCCGTCCCGGTCGCCCAGCGCCTCGCGCAAGGCGGCGGCCACCTCCGGCGTCACCGTTCCCACGAAGCGCTGTACGGCCGCCGCGACGTCGCCCGCCTCGTCCAGGGCGGCGCGCATGGCCTCGGCGACGAAGGCGTCCTTGTCCGCGGTGGCCTTGTAGAGGTGTGCTCGCCCGATGCGCTCACGGGAGACCATGCCCTTGTTGGAGAGCCGCATCAAGACGGTCAGCACCGTCGTGGTGGCGGGCTGGGACGGCAGGTCTGCCGCGAGGACGTGGGCGAACATGCCCTCCGGATGCTCCCACAGGGCTTCCATGACCGATCGCTCCAGGTTGCCGAGCTGCACCGTGGCCCTCCTGCCGTTTTCTACTCAAGGCCGAAGGCTACCGTCGCGATGTCGTCCATGTGGGTGTCTGCGTGAGCACGGCGCCGTTGACATTTGCCTCAATACTGACAAACTGCACACATGAATATCTCTTCATATATTGATGATGGGAGCACCTGATGGGCGCCGGGCACGGACATGGACACGCGGGCAGCCGTCACCGCTGGCGCCTGGCGGTCTCCTTCGCCCTGATCGGCTCCTTCTTCGTCGTCGAGCTCGCCTACGGCCTGATCTCCGGCTCGCTGGCGCTGATGTCCGACGCCGGCCACATGGCCGCCGACGTCGTCACCCTCGGCGCGGCCCTGGTCGCGACCAGGATCGCCACCAGGCCGGACGCCACAGGCCGCCGCAGTTACGGCTCGTACCGGGCCGAGGTGTTCGCGTCCCTGCTGGCCGTCGTGCTGATGATCGGGGTCGCCCTGTACGTGGTCGCCGAGGCCGTCGGCCGCATCGGCGAGCCCGCCGAGGTCTCCTCCGGCCCCATGCTCATCGTGGGCGCCATCGGCCTGGCCGCGAACGTCGTGGCCCTGTTGCTGCTGCGCTCGGGCGCCAATGAGAGCCTCAACGTCAAGGGCGCCTACCTGGAGGTCGTGGCCGACACGGCCGGATCCGTCGGCGTCATCGTCGCGGGGTGGCTCGTCATGGCCACCGGCCAGACGTTCTGGGACACCGTCGTCGCCCTCGCCATCGGCGTCTTCGTCGCCGTACGGGCGGTCTCGCTCGGCCGTCAGGTCTTCGCGGTGCTCGGCCAGCACGTGCCCGAGGGTATGGACGCGACCACGGTCGCGCAGGACCTGGCCGCCATCAACGGCGTACGCGACGTCCACGACCTGCACCTGTGGACCCTCACCTCCGGCATGAACGTCGCCACCGCCCACCTCGTCACCGCCGATCAGAACGACAGCCACTCGGTGCTGGACCAGGCCCGCGAGGTGCTACGCCGGCGCCACGGCGTGGCCCACGCGACCCTGCAGGTCGAGCCCGCGAACCACACCGGCTGCGACGAGCTCGGCTGGTAGCCACGGATCGCGGATGCCCTGGTGCGAGCCAGGGCATCCGCGCGTCAGGCGGGCACGGGCAGCTGACCCGTGGCGGTGAGCCGGCCACGCCGGCTCAACCGCCCGACGGCTGTCGCGGAGGCCAGCCCCGCGACGGTCAGCAGCACCCATGGCAGGGCGGCCAGCCCGGAGGAGCGGGCCACGTCGACCAGGGCTCCGGACAGCAGGTTCCCGGCCAGGATGCCGATGCCGGACAGCAGGTTGTACAGCCCGTAATAGGTGCCGATCAACCGGTCTCCGGCCATGTCGGCGATGGTGGCCATCTCGAACGGAAAGGCGATCAGCGTCCCCATGGTGAGGAGCAGCGTGCACGCGACCACCGGCATGATGGCCCACATCGGCGGGAGCGGCAGCCCGGCCGCCGCGGCCGGCGGCAGGAACGCGACTCCCATGAGCGCCAGGCCCCGGCTGATCGCCTGGCCACGACTCCACCGGGCCGAGCACCAGTCGGTCAGGCGGACCTGTCCGGCGATGCCGAGCAGCGCCGAGACGGCGTAGAGGGCCATCACGCCCGCCTGGCCCCCGCCGAGGCGTTGGACCTCAAGCGGCAGGGCCAGATACATCTGGTACGACAGCGCGTACGAGGCGATCATCGCCGCGGCGAAGGAGACGAAGGCCCGGTCCCCGAACGCCTGCCGCCAGTCACGCAGTACGGGCTGATGCTTGCGTACGGGACCCCGCCTGGCCGGCAGGCACAGGCCCTGAAGGACGGTCAGCACCGCGAAGATCGCCGAAGCGGACAGGCAGACGACGCCGAAGCCGGAGTTCAGCAGCGCGAGGCCGACCAGCGGGCCGAGCAGGATGCCGCCCTGGTAGAACACGTTGAACACGGCGAAGGCCGCGACTTTGCGCTCCCCGGCCTCCTGGGCCAGGTAGGCGCGGGCGGCCGGGTTGAACAGCGCGCCCGCCAAACCCGTCACGACGGCCGCCGCGATCAGCAGCGGCAGCGCGGTGGTCAGCCCGAACAGCGCGAACCCGACCGTGCGCAGAGCGCATCCGAGCATGATCATCGGTTTGTGGCCGAGCCGGTCCGCCAAGGTGCCGCCGATCAGGAACATGCCCTGCTGGCTCAGGTTGCGCAGGCCCAGGATCAGCCCGATCGTCCAGACCGCCAGGCCGGCGTCGGCCGACAGGTGCTGGGCGAGGTAGGGCATGAGCATGTAGAAGCCCAGGTTGATGCCGGCCTGGTTGATCTGGAGGAGCTGGATCGGCCGGTCGAACGACCGGAACTCCCGGAGCGTGCCCCTCATCGCCGGCCTGCCAGCGGATCCGTCACGTCGGCACAGCGCGTCCAGCGGTGCACCTCCCGCTCGGCGGGGGCGTACAGCCGGTCCGGTTCCTCGGCCGGGACCGTGCCGAGCAGGCCCTGGGCGTGGCAGTAGTCGTCGTCGAAGATGGTGTTCCAGTACCGCCACGGTCCGTCGGGGAAGATCGCCACGATGGTCCGGTCGGGGGCGGCGCGGGCCAGCCAGCGGGCCACCAGGGTGACGGCGCCGGTGCTCCAGCCGCCCGAGACGTAGTGCTGGGCGGCCAGGGCGCGGCAGGCCCAGACCGCTTCGGCGGGGCTGACCCAGTGCACCTCGCTGAAGGCGTCGTAGGCGACGTTGCGCGGGTGGATGCTGGAGCCGAGCCCGCGCATCAGCCGGGTACGGGCGGGCTGCCCGAAGATGGTCGAGCCCACGGTGTCGACGCCCACCAGCTTCAGATCGGGGAAGTGGCGGTGGAGCACGCGGTGGATCCCCGCGCTGTGGCCGCCGGTGCCGACCGAGCACACCAGCGTGTCGATGTGGGGAAGCCGGCCCAGCAGCTCGTGCGCCAGGCCGGCGTAGGCGTCGACGTTGTCGGGGTTGTTGTACTGGTCGGGGCAGTAGGAGCCGGGAATGTCGGCCAGCAGGCGCCGCACCCGCTCGCGGCGGGCCTGCTGCCAGCCGCCGACGGGGTGCGGCTCGGCGACGATCTCCAGGCGGACGCCGTAGGAGGAGAGCAGCCGGCACATGAGGGGCTCCATCCCGGGATCCCCCACCAGCACGATCGGGTGGCCGTAGGCGATGCCGGCCAGGGCCAGGCCGAGTCCCAGGGTGCCGCTGGTCGACTCGACGATCGTCGCGCCGGGCAGCAGCTCTCCTCGTGCCCTGGCCTGGCGGACCATGTGCAGTGCGGGGCGGTCCTTGATCCCGCCCGGGTTGAATCCTTCGAGCTTGGCCCAGAATCCTCCTCCCCCCGGTACGAAGGGCCCGGAAATGTATGTCAGCGGGGTGTTGCCGACGGCGAGGGTGAGCGAAGAACGGCCCGTGAGCTCTTTCGGGCGCGCGAAAGTAACTTGTGGTGACATTGGTGAATCCCCGATGTGAAAGACGCAGTTCGCGGGCACGACTGACCGGCCGCGAATTTGCTCGGATAATTGCGGCTTATGGAGTCGCGGATCCTATATGCGCAGCACGCAGAGATTTTCCGGGCAGGGCCCGTGCAAGCGGTCGGCGCCCGCCTGAGCGGACGGGGCCTCGCCGGCGGACGTCGGGGCGGGGACGGACATGGCGGCCGGCATCATCATGGTCGGCGTGCCCGACGGGGCGGTCGCCGAGCAGTCCTGTTCGGTGCCGTGCTGGTGGTGCGGCGGCAGCTTGCGATGCAGGCAGTCGACGCCGTGCGCGGCGCTCGCCACCAGGTGAGCCCTGTGGGCGGCGTGCTCCGACATCTCCACGGCCGCACACGCGCCCCCGTGGGCGAATATCACGCCGATGAAGGCGATGAGCGCGAGCGCCGCATGCGCCAGCGACCGGCCGGCGACGGATGTGGCCGGTCGCCGGGAACGGACGGTTCGTGTCGTGAGCATCACGAGTGATAATGCCCGTACGATTGCGAGACGCGCTCGGAGAAGTCAAAGATTCCGGTAAAGCTGCGCCCTGTCGGGGGTTCTCATCCGCGCGGACGTCGTTTCGTTCGGCGAGGATTACCCATACGGGAATATGACTGCCGAATCTCTCACTTTTCCAGGTGGTGTCCATATGGTCCTGTCGAGGCGCCGGATCGTCGCCGGCCTTGGTGCGTCGTTGGTCGCCGGTCCGGCGGTCGCCGGCGTGGTGCCGGTCGTGCCCGGTGGCGCAGCCGTGGGAGAGCTGGCCCGAGACGAGGGGTTCTGGGCTGCCGTCGCCGGGCAGTTCCGCGTGAGCCCGGACTTCGTCAACCTGGAGAACGGCTACTACGGGGTCATGCCCGAGCCCGTCCGCCGGGCCTACCACCGCAATGTCGACCAGCTCAACGAACGGAACTCCCAGCTGCTGCGCACCACGTACAAGGCCGACGCCGACCAGATCCGCGACCGCATCGCCGGCCTCCTCGGGGTGACCAGGGACGAGATCGCGCTCACCCGCGGCGGCACCGAGGCCCTGCAGAACCTCGTCTCCGGCTACCGCCGCCTGCGCCCCGGCGACGGCGTCATGTACGCCGACCTCGACTATCACAGCGGCCAGTACGCCATGAACTGGCTCCGCTCCCGTCGCGGGGTCCAGGTCGTACGCGTCGTCATCCCCGAGCCCGCCACGCGCCAGGCGGTGCTGGACACCTACGAGCGCGCCCTGCGCGAGCACCCTGAGGTCAGGCTGCTCCTGCTCAGCCATATGAACAACCGCACCGGCCTGGTCACGCCCGCCCGCGAGATCGTGGCCATGGCCCGCCGGCGGGGTGTCGACGTGATCGTGGACGCGGCGCACTCATGGGGCCAGCTCGACTTCACCCTCCCCGACCTCGACGCGGACTTCGCCGTCTTCTCGCTGCACAAGTGGATGGGCGTGCCGCTGGGCGCCGGATTCCTCTACATCCGTAAGCGTCGCCTGGCCGACATCGACCCCCTCTACGCCGACGAGACCTATCCCGCCACCGACATCCGCTCCCGCGTCCACTCGGGCACCATGAACGTCGCCCCGTTCCTCACCGTCGACGCCGCTCTGGACTTCCACGAATCCCTCACCGCCGGCGCCAAGCAGGCCCGCCTGTGCTACCTGCGGGACCGCTGGGTTCACGCGCTTCGCGACGTCGCGAACCTGGAGGTCCTCACTCCGGACGAGCCCGGCATGTACGGCGCCATCACCGCGTTCCGCATAACCGGCCGCACCACGGAAGCCGACAACACCGCCATCGCCGACCGCCTGATGAAAGAACACCGGATCTTCACCGTCGCCAGGACCGGCCTGTCCGGCGGCGGCGCCGTTCGCGTCACGCCTGCCCTGTACACCTCCGCGGACGACATGGATCGGCTCGCGGCTGCGCTGCGCGCGATTTCCGGACAAAACCGGCACCCTTGACGGGCTGTTCGGGCAACGCCGTATATCTTGCTCATGTGAGCGGTTCTTCAGGTGATGGTGTGTTGGCGATAGACGGCTGCACGGTCAAGGTGGTCGACGGTGAACGGGTGGCCGCCGTGCTCGATCGGATGCCGGCCGCCGAGGACCTGACCGACACCGCGGACATCTTCGGGCTGCTGTCGGACCCGAACCGGCTGCGCCTGCTGGTCGCGCTGCTGGACGGCGAGTTGTGCGTGTGCGATCTGGCCGCGGTGACCGGCCAGAGCGAGTCCGCGGTCTCCCACGCGCTGCGGTTGCTGCGGGCGCACCGCATCGTCGCCGCGCGCCGCGCCGGGCGGATGGCCTACTATCGGCTGGAGGACCCGCACGTACGGATGCTGCTCGACCTGGCGCTCGCCCACACCGAGCACACCGACGCCATCCACCCCGAACGCGACGGGAACACGTGACGGGCACGTAGTCCCGCGCCGGGTCGGGGGCGGACGGCGCCGACCGGGCGCGGCCTGGTGCCGCGCCTGGTCAGCTGCCTTCTCCGTCGGCTGATTTCTCCGTCAGCGCTCGATGAACACCGGGTTGGAGTAGAACCACAGGTCCGCCCACGGGTCGGAGCCCTTCGGGTCGGGCTGGGGCTCGAGCTCGTCGGTGTTGGTGCCACGCACGCGGACGTACATGGGGCCGTCGATGTCGCGCAGGGTGTGGCGGACGACGATCTCGTCACCCTCGCGCCGCCACTGCTTGGGGCCGTAGCGGGCCTCGACCTTGGTGGTCGAGTTGGTGTCGGAGGTACGGTCCTTGGCCGGGCCGGTGACGCGGCCGGTGATGATGTCGACGCGGTTCACCTGGGGGCGCTCGCCCTTGGCGTTGGCCGTACGCGGCACGCGGAAGCGGACCTCGACCTCGGCGTCACGGTCGCGGCCGCGCAGCTGGAGGGTCTCGCCGACGCTCACGGTGTTGCCGTTGGCCTCGCCCTGGGCGTGCCCGGTGCGGGACACCGTCAGGTCGAGCTGGTCGATCAGGTCACCGATGACGACGAAGATCCGGCCGCTGCGCAGCCCGTCGAGGATGTCGGCGTAGTCCCAGCCCGCGTGCACGTACGTCTTGGAGTACTCGCCCGGCCAGAAGTCGCTGCCGCCCTCGGTGTAGTGGACGTGGGAGTCGGACGTGGAGGTGATCCACCAGCGACGCCCCTCGCCGAGCAGCGAGTCCCACAGGCCGCCCAGCCGGGCGGTCATCTGGTCGAAACCGCCCATCGTGGGGTGGTTGCCGTAACCGCCGCGCGCGCCGGTCGGCTTGATGCTGCCGTCCTTGTTGAGCGCGCCGGCCTGGTGGCCGGGAGCGCCCTCGAAGCCGTGGGCGATGTCCGGCGCGGTGTCGTTCCAGTTGCGGAACTCCGCCGGGGTGTCCTGACCGTAGACGCCCAGCCCGGTGGCGGAGCGGGCAGGGTGGTTGGCGAACAGCAGCGGCTTGTGCGGCAGCTGCTGCATCACCCGCAGAGCCTCCAGCATCTTCTGCTCGGTGTTGAAGCTCGGGTCGGCGGGGAACGGGTCGCGCGCGGAGAACTTGCTCTCCAGCTGGAACAGGATGTCCCGCTCGGTGGACACCTTCGGGATGATCAGGCTGGAGTGGTCGGCGGCGGGGGTGTCCAGTTCCATGCCGTAGAACTGCAGTACCTTCGGCACGGACCGGCGCGCCTCCAGGAGGCTGGGGTAGCGCTGCTCGGCGTCCAGCTTGGAGTGCAGCGGGCCGCCGTGGTCGGTGGAGACGATCCAGGCGAGCCCGAACTGCTGCGCGTGCGTGGCGTTGACCGAAAGCGGGTAGATCGCGTCCCCGCCGATGATCGGCTTGGGCGGGGTGGTGGAGTTGTCGTAGCCGACACTGAACTCGCTGTGCACATGGTGGTCGCCGGGCAGCCAGCGGCGGCGACCGCCGCCACCACCGGGTCGCCGGTCATCGGCCCAGGCCGGACCGGTCAGGCCGCCGACGGCGACGGCACCGACCAGACCACCGGTCACGGCCAGCAACCGCCGTCGCGTCACATGTTCGGGATTCTCAGAAGCGGACATCGGGGCTAGTTCCTCTCCAAAGGGCGCCATACATCCGCATGAGTTCATCGATCCGATGTGACGACCTGTTGAAGGGTCACCGACCCTTCGGAGAACAGTGGAGAACTGACGATGACCAGCCACCTACATGTGAAGACAGACGGCGGCCGTGGGGCCGTGCGCCCGCCATGAGGCATGGCGGGCGCACGGCCTCTTTCGCTAGTTCTTGGCTCTGCCGTGGATGTCGATGCCGGCGTCGGTGGCCGCGCGCCGGACGGTGGCCGCCGCGCGGGTGTCGGGGCCGGGGAGGTCGGAGGAGAAGGCGTAGACCACGGCGGCTGTGGCGATGGCGCCGGTGTTCAGCGCGAGCGCCTTGTCGTTGATGTTGGCCGTGGTGTCGCAGGCCTGGTGGTAGCAGGGGTCGTAGGGCTCGCCCGCGGTGCCGCCGAACAGCGCGGCCTCTTCGGCGGTCTTGATGCCCTCGGCGCCGGTGAACAGCCCGCCCGCCGGGATGCCGGCCGCGATGAACGGTCCGTAGTCGGAGCGGCCGTCGAAGTCGGTGCCGTTGTGGCCCTGGCGCAGCGTGTCGAAGTACTTCTCGAAGAGCTTCTCGATCTCGTCGGATCCGGGCGGGCCGGCGGGGGAGCCGACGCCGTCGCTGTCGTCACCGTCGTAGATCTTGAACGCGTAGTTGGGGGAGCCGATCATGTCGTAGTTGAGGTACAGCTTGATCTTGGCCAGGTTGGCGGCCGGCGGGTTGTCCACATAGAAGGTGGAGCCGAGCAGGCCCAGCTCCTCGGCGCTCCACCAGGCGAAGCGCAGCTTGTTGCGAGTGGGGACCTTGCCGAGCGCCTCGGCCACCGCGAGCGTCGCGGCGCTGCCGGAGCCGTCGTCGTTGATGCCCGGCCCGGCCGGCACGGAGTCGAGGTGGGCGCCGGACATGACGACCTTGTTCGGGTCGCCCCACTTGGAGTCGGCGATCACGTTGTAGGTGGTGCGGATCTCGCTGACGGTGTCCGTCTTGAGGTGCACCACGCTGGTGGCCGAGGCCAGCTCCTGGCCGACGGCGAAGCTGGCGCCCAGGACGGGGATCGAGACGGGCTCGCCGAGGTTGCCGAGCAGCGTGTCGGTACGGCCGGGCTGGCCCTCGTTGAAGATGATCGCGGCGACGGCTCCGGCGGCCTGGGCGTTCTGCGCCTTGACGAGGAAGTCGCAGGTGCCGCGCTGGAGCAGGGCGATGTTGCCGGGGGTGAAGCCGGCGAAGTCGGCGGCCTCGCAGCCGGAGTTGGAGCTGCTGGGCGTCGGGCCGGGCGGCAGGACCAGGTCGACGTTCTGCAGGGTCGCGGTCACCTCACCGGAGCCGGAGTAGTTCATGGTGGCGAAGTCGCCGACCGAGGAGCCGTCGGGCGGGGTCGGGGCGAAGACCCGCGGGTTGGGGGAGGTCCGCTCCATCAGGGCGGTCGACTTCTCCTCGAAGTAGGCGAAGTCGAACGGCTGCACCGTCACGTTGTAGCCGGCCTTCTTGAGCTTGCCGACGACGTAGTCGCGTGAGGCCGCGTGTCCGCTCGTGCCGGCGGCCCGGTTGCCGTTGTTGGCGTTGGCGATCGTCTGCAGCGCCTGCAGGTGCTTCTTGACGGCGGGCGCGGTGACGGAGTCGACCAGCTTCTTCTGTGCGGGACTTGGTGCCGGTTCCGCCTGCGCTGCGGCGGGGACGAGCGCCAGGGGTAAAGCGAGCGCTGTGGCCAGGCTGAGGGTACGGAACGCACCTCGGCGCGAGGTGATGCGCATGTGAACTCCTCTGACTTGCGTGAATCTGTGCATTCTCCATGAATCGGCGGCATAGGGGAACGTTGACGCGCAAATGCACCGCACAAACTTCTACGCGATGTCGAACTCTGGGCGTCGGACGCGCGTATCTCGTTCTGACGACGGTCGCGACCCCCTTTGCGGAGGCAGCCCGATGAGTCCTCAAGACCGGGCCGCATGCGCAGACGGAGAGAGGGATTATGAGACATCGACATGGCTCCCGCGTCCGACGAAGGACGGCGGGCATGCTCACGGCCCTGGCCGTCCTGAGCAGCGGCCTCACGGCCGGCGCCGCGGACGCGGCGACAAGCGGGGCATCCGGTACCACGGCCTTCGCGCCGGCCATCTCCTGCCCCTCCGTTGCGGACAGGCTGGACCAGGTGCCCGATCGCGCTCAGGCGGAAGTTCAGCGGAATCTGCAGCAGTTGGAGAGCCAGATCGCTGAGGCCAATCGGCGGTTGGCGAGTTCGGCGGGGCAGGGCGGCCCCAACTTCGTCCAGAATGCGATTCTCGGACCGCTGAAGGACAAGCGGACGGCGGTTCTCGAACGGATCCAGATCGCCTTCCAGCGCGCCGGCGCCCAAGCACCCACCGGCCTCCGGGGCCTGGCCACCTGCACTGTGCAGGACGACGGGACCGGGAACAACAACGGCGACCAGAACAACGGCGACCAGAACAATGGCGACCAGAACAATGGCGACCAGGGCGACGGCAACCAGAACAACGGTGACCAGGGCAATGGCGACCAGAACAACGGTGACCAGGGCAATGGCGACCAGAACAACGGTGACCAGAACAACGGTGACCAGGGTGACGGCAACCAGAACAACGGCAACCAGAACAACGGTGGAGCCGCTGGTCAGATCGTCTGCCCCGAGGTGGCGGACAGGCTGGGTCAAGTGCCCGATCGCGCTCAGGCGGAAGTTCAGCGGAATCTGCAGCAGTTGGAGAGCCAGATCGCTGAGGCCAATCGGCGGTTGGCGAGTTCGGCGGGGCAGGGCGGCCCCAACTTCGTCCAGAATGCGATTCTCGGACCGCTGAAGGACAAGCGGACGGCGACCCTTGAACGGATCCAGATCGCCTTCCAGCGCGCCGGCGCCCAGGCTCCGACCAGCCTCCGCACCCTGGCGTCATGTGACCTGCGGAACGGCAACCCGGGCAACGGCAACAACGGGAACGGCAACAACGGCAACAACGGCGACGGGAACAACGGCAACAACGGCGACGGGAACAACGGAAACGGCGGCGACGGGAACAACGGAAACGGCGGAAACAACGGCGACAACGGCGACGGCGGAGACGGCGGGGCCCAGGCCAGAGGGCCCGTCCCGGAGGACTTCGTCGACATCCGTTCCGTACAACCGAACGTGAGAACACCCCGCACGCAGCAGAACGGCTCCAGAGGAACGTTCAGCGTGGACTGCGGGCGCAACGAGAAGCGGATCTTCAACTCCGACAACGTCATCGTGGCCCCCGGCGTGTCCAACGGCGCGCAGCACACGCACGACTACGTGGGGAACGAGTCCACCAACAATCAGTCCACCAACGAGAGCCTGCTGGCGGCCAGCACCACCTGCCGCAACGGCGACAAGTCCACGCACTACTGGCCCGTGCTGAGGGCCCTGGGGCAGCAGGAATTCGACGCCAACCGGCGAGGTGGCGGGCTCGACCTGAACGTCGGCAAAATCCTCACCCCGGTCTCGGTGCAGATCACCTTCAAGGGCAACCCGACCGGCAAGGTGGTGGCGGCTCCGCAGTTCCTGCGCATCATCACCGGCAACGCCCGGGTCGGCGGAGCCGAGGCCAACGCCGGATGGACCTGCACCGGATTCGAGAACCGCCAGTTGACGGACAAGTACCCGCTCTGCCCGCGAGGCAGCAGGCTGGTGCGGGTCTTCGATTTCCAGAGCTGCTGGGACGGCCAGAACGTCGACAGCGCCAACCACCGCACCCATGTCACTTTCCCGCAGGCCGACGGCGGCTGCCCGCAGGGCTTCCAGCCCATTCCCGCGCTGGAGCACCGGCTCGTCTACAACGTGCCGCAGGGACCCAATTTCGCCGTCGACACCTTTCCCGAAGAGCTGCACAAGCCGGTCACCGACCACAGCGACTTCATCAACCTGATGAACGAGCAGCAGATGGGACAGGTGGTCGACTGCATCAACAGCGGCAGGCGCTGCCGCTGACCCTTTGGCAGAAGAGAGGTTCGGCGTGGCCAGGAGACTGGCCACGCCGTCCTCGTCGCCAGGAGTCAGGAGTAAGGCCAAATCAGGTGCGAGAAAGGGCAACATCATGGCTGGCTTCTCCCGACCGCGATGCGCTCAGGGCGCCGCGCGGCTGACCGGCGTCACCAGGAGGCGCGATCGCGGCGGCATCGTCCTGTCGCTGGCCATCGCCTCGGCGCTCACCCTCACCGCATGCGGCGTACAGGCCGAGGCGGACAGCGGGTCGAAGTCGACTGCGGGAAACGCACCCCGCACGTACACCGTCGAGCAACTGGCGGCCGCCATCGGCTGCACCGCCCAGATCACCCTCAAGGCACTGGACTACCGGAAAGGGGAATGCACCAGCGACGGGATCCCCTATGTGTTCCTCGATTTCGTCACGGCCGAAGGCCAGCGTGAGTGGCTTGACTACGCCGAGATGTACGGCGGCCTCTACCTCGTCGGCGACCGATGGGCGCTGTCGGCCAAGTCCAAGTCCTTCATGCAGGAATTGAGCAGGAAGCTCGGCGGCAAGGTCGAGGAACATGGCCCTCCCGGCTCCACCCCGTCCCCGAGCTGATGTCCTGCGCGTCGTCAGCCCTGGCCGTACCTGGCGGCCCATGCGGCGAGCTTGTCGCATTCGGCGCCGGGGCAGCGTACGAGGTCGCCGCTCCGGACGAACAGCCTGTTCTCCCTGTAGCCCTGCTCGCCTGCTTCCAGCAGCCGGTAGAAGACCTGCCGGCTGCCACCACCCGACCTGACCCTGTTGTAGAAGGGTGCGGAGCTCGCATCGCCGATGGGCCGGTCGTAGCGGAAGTCTCCCGACAGAGTCTTGCCGAGGTCGGTCAGGCAGGTGGCGTACCCGATCTTCGCCGAGATGGGTCGCATCGCGAAGCCCGCCATCAGGCCGTGGTCCTGGTAGCGATAGAGCTGCGCGCCTGTTATCTCCTTCACCCGGGCCCGGCAACGCCTGCCGGAGGGCGCGGCGGCGGTGTCCTGACGCATGAACGGCTGGGAGGTCCTGACACCGCCCTGGTAGGTGTACGTGAAGCTGGTGACCTTCGACGGTTTGGTGATGTCGGCGCACTGCGGCGTGAGGTTGAGCGTCGGCCCGAAGCCCGCGTTACCGACCATGCGCTGCGTGATGCTCTCCCCTCGCCGCACCAGCACGAGGTGATACTCGCGGCCTTCGACGGTGGCGGGGTAGAGCGCCCTGATGTCGGCTGACTTGCCGCCGGCCTGGACGAAGTGACCGGCCCAGTCGATGCGGGAGGTCCCGCAGCCGTCCGTGGCGGCGGCCGTGGAGGCGGTTGCCGGCCCGGTTGCCGCGAAGGTCGCGGCGAGCGGCATGGCGGCCAGGGCGGTGGTGAGGCGACGCTGCACGACTCTCCCATCTCCGAAAGTGAGTGTCCGACTACTTAGAGTATGCGGAGAGTGTGGAGGTAAACAGCTTCTGCCGGGCGTGTCACGTCCGATCTGCTGCTCGACCAGGTGAACCGGCGACCGGCCGTCCGGCGCGGCGCCATGCGCAACCGGACGGCGACCGGCCGTCCGGCGGCACCTGCGCCGCCGGACGGCCCTGCACGCCGACCTCGGCGGGAAGACGCTCAGCCGAGCCAGGTGGTGATCTGGGTCATGGCGGTCGAAGACCAGCCGAGTTTGAGGTGGTTGAGTGCGAGAGTCGCGGTCGCGGCCCGGTTCGCGATGCCGTCGCCCGCGGCGCAACTCGCCACGAAGACGGCGCCGTCGGACGGCCCCGTGTGCTCGTTGTGCAGCAGCGCCATGTCCGGCATGTTGCCGCACAGTTGGTAGACCGGCACGCTGGACGGAGTGCCCGCGTCGATGAGAGGCCGCACCAGCGAGCCCTTGTCGATGGCCCACTGGATCCCGCGGCCGGCGGTGTAGAAGCCGGTGCCGCCGTAATAGGTGGTGTACCAGTCCTGCTCGGCGGCGGGCAGCGGGTAGACGTCGTCCCAGCGATAGAGCATGTCGTCAGAGCCCGGGTAGGCATCGCCCTCGTAGCTCAGCTCGGGATGGTTGCGCCACAGGCCGTAGCAGATCATCTGGGAGTGGGGCGCGGGCGCGTTCAGCGACCCCCCACATTCCGGAAATATGGCGAAATCGTGGGTCCAGCCGTGCCGGTACCCCCAGTCGAAGCCCTTGTTCGGCCCGCCGACGAGGACCAGCTTCCTGACATCGCCCGCGTAGGCCGTGCCCCAGGACTTGCGCAGCGACGAGACGTACATGCGGGCGTTGAACGCGCCCTTCGACCAGCCGATCACGTCCACCTGCGCCGCGCCGGTCTTCGCCCGGATCCTGGCGACGGCGTCGTGGATCTGCTCCGCCCAGTTGTAGCCGTCCCCTGTGACATGCGGGAAGCCGATCGCGAACACCTTGTAGCCCTGCCCGGTGAGGTGCTGCATGAGTCCCGTGGTGGGACAGGAGGCCTGGCCGCAGCCGTACGAGCCTCTGGCGTTGGGGTTGGCCCAGGCCAGATCGGCGTCCTGGTTGGCGCCGTGCACCAGCAGTACGGGGGTGCTCTTGGTTCCTGTCTGCCAGCCCGGCGCGTGGTACAGCAGGAACCGCGAGGAGTGCGGCCGGGCGATGTCGCCGAACAGGCGCTTGGTCTGCCCCGTCTGATCACCACGCCCGTCGGACGGGTAGGTCTCGGCCTGGAACCCGGTGGAGTTGTCCTTGAGGCGCTCGACCAGCGCCCAGCCGTTCTCCAGGCCCGAGGTGTAGGTGGCCTCCAGCGTCACCGACGCCGTCGCGGTCGCGGCGGCGGGCGTCGTGAAGAGCGCTCCGGTTGATAACGCGAGGGCCACGGCCACTCGGGTCCACGAACGTCGTCCCATCAGATCTCCCACGAAGCTCGGATGAGCCAAGTTCGCCCGATCCGCAGGCGCGGGTCAATGTGAGCCGCACCCATAGCCCTGTGTCGGTCGATGCCCCCGGGAGCGCCCGTCCATCACGCGAATCGCGCTACTTTGGGCGATGTGATCGGCGCAGTGGTGATCGACGTGGACGACACGCTCTGCCTCACCGAGGCGGCCTGTTTCGAGATGGAGAACGAGGTGCTGGCGCGGATGGGGCGCCGGCCGATGTCCCGGGCGGTGCACCTGTCGACGTGGGGCAGGACGTTGCTCGAGGCGATGCCCGAGCGTTCCCCCGGCGTGGACGTGGCGGACTTCGCGGCTGTTCATCGCGTCGTGCTCCGGGAGTATGTGGAGGCCGGACGGCTGGATGTCATCGTGCCGGAGAACCTCGCCGCGCTCGATCGGCTCGCCGTGGCCGGACACCGCCTCATGGTGCTGACGTCGCGTACCGAGATCGAGGTCGCGCACCTGCTCGCTCCCGACCACGTGCTCGCCGGCCGGCTCGCGGCGGCCTACCACGAGGGGAACACGCGCTTCACGAAGCCCGACCCCCGGGCCTTCGACGAACTCCTCGCCGCCGCGGGGCTGCGGCCGGACGAATGCGTTTACGTGGGCGACTCGCCGGGCGACGCGCAGGCGGCCAACGGCGCCGGCTTACGCTTCATCGCCTGCCTGCAGAGCGGCGTCAGGAAGCGCCGGGATTTCGCCGCTCACCGAGTCGACGTGTTCATCGACGCGTTTCCTGACGTGGTCGAGGCCGTCGCGAGCCTCGGAGAAGCTCGATCCTAATCGTCGCTTCGCAGATAATCCGTTCCAGGACGACTTGGGTAGGCTGGCGGCATGACGGCAATGGCTCCCGCACGTACTGAAACCGACCTGTCCTTCCTGCTCGACCACACCGGCCACGTGCTGCGGACCCAGATGACGGCGGCGCTCGCCGAGATCGGGCTGACGGCGCGCATGCACTGCGTCCTGGTCCACGCCCTGGAGGAGGAGCGCACCCAGATCCAGCTCGCCGAGCTGGGCGACATGGACAAGACCACGATGGTGGTCACCGTGGACGCGCTGGAGAAGGCCGGCTACGCCGAGCGCCGCCCGTCGAGCACCGACCGGCGGGCGCGG
The DNA here is from genome assembly GCF_040605375.1 of Nonomuraea sp. NPDC005650. Classification (NCBI taxonomy): domain Bacteria; kingdom Bacillati; phylum Actinomycetota; class Actinomycetes; order Streptosporangiales; family Streptosporangiaceae; genus Nonomuraea; species Nonomuraea sp. NPDC005650. The sequence continues at coordinate 457,544 of NZ_JBEXCR010000002.1, read as the reverse complement.
ATCATCGCGGTCACGGACGCGGGCGCGGCCGTCGCCAGGCGCAGCCAGGAGATCGTGGACGGCGTGCACCGGGCGGCGCTCGGCGCGCTTCCCGACGACGAGCGCGAGGTCCTGGTGCGCGCCCTGAACCGCCTGGTCGGCGGACATCTCGCCACCCCCGCGGAAGGGCCCCAGCAGGCCCGCCGGGCCCGGGAGCGCACAAATTAGATCTGAAGAGGATCGTCTATTACGGAACTATCTGCTACGGTCTCTCTTGTCGACTTGAGACAGGAGAGACCATGTCGTACGTGCGTAACTCGCGCTGGACCGCGCTGGGCGTGCTGTCCGCGACGGGACTGATGACGGTCCTCGACGGCAGCATCGTGACGGTGGCGATGCCCGCCATCCAGCAGGACCTGGGCTTCTCGGGCGCCGAGCTGAGCTGGATCGTCAACGCCTATCTGATCCCCTTCGGCGGGTTGCTGCTCCTGGCCGGGAGGCTGGGCGATCTGATCGGGCGCCGGACGATGTTCCTGGCCGGGAACGCGATCTTCACCGCCGCGTCCGTGCTGGCCGGCGCGGCCAACGGGCCCGGCCTGCTGATCGCCGCCCGGTTCCTGCAGGGCGTGGGCAGCGCGCTGGCCTCGGCCGTGGTCCTGGGGATCCTGGTGACGCTGTTCACCGACGCCAGGGAGCGGGGCAAGGCCATCGCGATCTTCAGCTTCACCGGGGCGGCCGGGGCGTCGATAGGCCAGGTCCTGGGCGGAGTGCTCACCGACGGCCTGAGCTGGCCGTGGATCTTCTTCATCAATGTGCCGATCGGCGTGATCACCATCGCGCTCGCCCTGCCGACGCTGCCCGCCGACCGCGGGATCGGCCTGGCCGCCGGCGCGGACATCGCCGGTGCCGTGCTGGTGACCGCCGGTCTGATGCTGGGCATCTACACCGTCGTCAAGGTCGAGGAGTACGGCTGGCTCGCCGCCCACACCCTCGGCCTCGGCGCGCTGTCGCTGGCCCTGCTCGCCGGCTTCGTGGTGCGGCAGGCCAGGGCCAAGGCCCCGCTCATGCCGCTGCGGATCCTGCGCTCGCGCAACGTGGCCGGCGCCAACCTCGCCCAGATGCTGGCGCTGTCGGGCATGTTCGCCTTCCAGGTCCTCGTCGCGCTCTACATGCAGCGGGTCCTGGGCTACGGGGCGCTGGACACCGGGCTGGCGATGCTCCCGGCCGCGGTGGGCATCGGCTCGATCTCGCTGTTCGTCTCGGCCCGGCTCAGCGCCCGCTTCGGCGCCCGTGCCGTCCTGATCACCGGCCTGGTGTTGCTCATCGCGGCGATGCTCCTGCTCACCCGGGTGACGGTGGACGCCGGTTACGTCAGCCACCTGCTCCCGGCGATGGTGCTGATCTCGGGCGGCGGGCTGGTGCTCCCGGCGCTGGTCACGCTGGCCATGTCCGGCGCCCAGGAGAGCGACGCCGGGCTGGCCTCCGGCTTCTTCAACACCACCCAGCAGGTGGGGATGGCCATCGGCGTGGCGGTGCTGTCCACGATGGCCGCCTCGCGCACCGGTGAGCTCCTGGTCGCCGGAGCGGGCCAGGCCGCCGCGCTGACCGGGGGATACCGGCTGGCGTTCGGCATCTCCGCCGGGCTGCTGGTCGCGGCGCTCGCCGTGGCGCTCACCGTCCTGCGCCGTCCTGCCCCGGCCGCCGCCGACCTGCCCGTGGCCGAAGAGGAGACGGCCGCTGTCTGAGACGGGCCCCCTCCGCCCGGCGTGCCACGGCGCGCCGGGCGTTCCCGCGCGAGGGCGGATCACGCATGAAGAGCGACCGGGCCGGTTCGGCGGCGAGCGGCATAGCCCTCGGCAAACCGGCGAACGGCACGGCTCTAGCCCGCCGCTGGGGCCTGCCGGAGAGCCCGGGTGGGAGGCATGTCCGGATAGCGGTCGGCTACCGCCGACAAGCGCACGGCCGGAAGCGCGCCGACGGGGTGGACGCACTCCCTCGCCCTCAGCCACAGGGGGAGCCACAGCTCGTCGATGTCGTCCTGGCGGGCGCCGAAGACGACGAGCAGGCCTTCCATGAGCTCCCACCGGGGATGCCGGTGCCCCCTGAAGATCCCCGACAGTGTGCCCGGCGATGCCGCGAGAGGGGCGAGCCGCACCTGAAGGTCCTTGTACTTCGGCGCACCGGCTCGGATATGCGCGCGTGCCAGCTCGCGCGCGAGATGCGCACGAGAATCACCTCCAGGCGTGTCCATGGCAGGAGGAGGCAGAGCGACCGTCCTGGACGGCGCGGCCACCACGGGGAGAGCCGGCACGCTCTTCTGCTCGGCCGCCGCGATCCGCGCCGGTGCCTGCCGATCAACCGCCGGGGACTGACCCGTCGTGCGTTCTCGACTCATGATGTGGCTCTGGCCGATCATCTCCATGATGACCTGAGTCGCGCTCTCGAACGAGATCGACACCTCCATCGCCACTGCGAAGGAGGCCGACGTGAACTCGCTCTCGACCCGCTTGCCCGAGGAGACGAACTCGCGGATCGGCGCCATCGTGGCCTCGGAAACCCTGAGCGGCTGCTTCATGCCCAGGGACTCCCTGCCGGCCTTGAGCGAGTCGACCAGGTGCTGAGCCTCCTTCAGGTTCTTCGGGAAGGAGGTGTGCTCAACCAGGAAGGTCGCGCAAAGATCGAGAGCACCGTGGTTGATGAGCCCGTAGATCGTCCTCATCTGCGGGCCCGGCAGCGGGATGGCGGCGATGCGCGGACCAGGACTCATTACGACTCATCTCCCCCTCTCAGGCCCTGGCACGGGGCATCCCGAGAGGGGGCGTCCGCCATGGCGGCCCTGAGCGCGAAGGCCACGACCCGGCCTGCGAGCGACCGGGGAACCGTCGCGCCGACCATGCCCTGGTCGACGGAGACCATCACGATCGTGCGGGTGACGTGGCCGGCGACGACACACGTCGTCGTCGCACCGGCCAAGGCCACCCACAGGTCATATCCCTGAGGGAGCAGCAGGACCATATAGGTCACGTATGTCACGAGCACCCCGACGAACACGATCACCCAGAGAGCCTGCTGTTCCCTGGGAGATTGTCCGCCGGAGGGCTGGGCCGGAGGTTGGGTCGGCCTCCTCTGAGCCGGACGTTGAGTCTGCTTCTTCCCTCTGCTGGGGTTCGCGCCCCTGGCAGGGGGAGGAGACGCCGACGAAGTCATTAAGGGCCTCCTAAATTCCGGGTGCATAACTGTCGAGTCCAGGTGGGCACCTGAACGGCGAGAAAACAGCCGTTTGGCACTGGCCTGTGGAGAGACCCCTCGCGTACAACCCCGTCGGCAAACTGAGGCCCAAGAGTTCCCCCGTAAGAGTCTGGCACCTCCACCCCGCTGTGCGCCACTCACGACACTGTGGTCAAGGTCGCCGGTCTCTCGGGACAGTAGACACGGAAGAGGTGGACCGATCAAGGGGAAGCCTTGTCCAAAGGCCGCGCGTTCGCTCTCCGGAGGGGCCTAAAAAGAAAAGAGGCCTCCCGTTGCCGCGGGAGACCTCTTCTTCTTGCTTCCGACGCCCACCTGGACTCAACAGATAGTCGCCTCGGAATCGGGGACGGGCGGCGCTGCCCCAACAGGTGGGAAACAGCTCCACCAGCCACCCCTGCTTGCAGCCGGTGGAGACCGCCGAACTGCAAGTTCGAAACTATTTTATTGTACATGCGCCTGCTGGAGCGTAGGGTCTGGGCCCCTCAGGCTGGGGCGGGCCGCCTGCTCTACACGGGGGTTCCGCAGGTCGACGGCTCTCCGCGTCCCGGATGCTATTAGAGGATTATTCCTCGCCGGGAGCAAGTGGTAACCGGAAACGGAACGCAATGAAACTTGATGAAACGAGATGAAACGCAGTGGAACGAGGTGAAACGATATGAACGAATCCTGGCGTCCGGATTAAGACTTAAATCGCTTTAAGTATTCGACACGGCAAGGCAAGGCTAGAACACGTTTCTATCACAAACGACGGCATGCCGACATCTCGGGGCGCACTCAAATGGAAATCAGGCCGTATGTGAAACTGGCTCAGGTGGCAGGTGAAATGCGCTGCATCGGAGAAGGTGTGGTCGGCATGTTCGTCGTTTAGTTGAAAAGCCCTGTTGCTGTAATTAGTAAAGTGGCCTAAGACTCATGACAGCCGCCCTGGGTGATTTCGGTAGGAGAGGTTTCCCGTTCCGGCCGGCGGGAATTCGCGGGCCTGCGGCCTGCTCGGAAAGCACGGGGAGTAATCGAATACTCACACGATGCGATCAGGAGGCGATCTCCGTCAGCGAACGGTCCCGGGTCCGGACGCCGAGGCGGATGATGCCGGCCGCGATCAGGAGCAGGCCCACCATCACGAACGACGCCGGCCGTGCCCCGAAGGAGGTCAGTACGGGCAGCACCACGAGGGGTGCGACGGCGCCGCCCAGGTGGCCGACCCCGTCCGCGATGGCCGACGCCGTGCCCCGCGCCCGGGTGGGGAACACCTCAGCCGTGTAGGTGTAGGCGGGGGTGGCCATGAAGGCGATGCCGAACGAGCTGAACAGCGCCCCGACGGTGGCGACCGTCTCGCCCAGGTTGAGGGTGATGAGCAGCAGCGAGGCCGCGAACACCAGCGTGCCGATGATGACCATCGTGCGGCGTTCCATCCGCTCCACCAGCAGCACGGCGGCGAGCCCGGACACCAGCGGCATGGCGCGGGTGAACACGCTGACCAGGACCGCGTCGGAGGTCGAGATGCCGATGCCTTCGAGGATGAGCGGCAGGTAGCTGGCGTAGCCGTACATGGCGATGTAGAAGGCGAACCAGAAGCCGAGCACGATGAGCATCCGGCTCTGGTACGGGGGCCGGAACAGGGCCCGGGCCGGCAGCCTGCCGTCAGTGGCCGTCGCGGTTTCGGCGGCGTCGGGGACGGAGACGGCGCCGCCGGGAGGCAGGCCGACGCGGGACTCCATCTGGCGGACGATGCGATCGGCCTCGGCGGAACGGCCCATCGCGACCAGCCAGCGCGGCGACTCCACCAGCGCCCTGTCGTTGATCAGCGGCAGCACCAGCAGCACCAGCCCGCCGAAGGCCAGCAGGTACCGCCACCCGCTGGAGGAGGCGGACAGCACCGGCAGCGACGCGAACCCGATCACCAGGAGCAGTACGGTGCCCACCATGTAGAGGCGTGACAGGTAGCCGCCGCGCTGATGCTTGGGCGCCAGCTCGCCGATGTAGGCCGAGCAGAGCGCGAGCACGGCGCCCATGCCGCAGCCGGTCAGGAACCGGAAGAACGTCAGCGACCACACGTCCCACGAGAACGCCGTGAGGAATCCGCCGAGGCCGAGCGCGGCGATGGTCAGCGCGAGGCCCTTCTGCCGGCCGTGCCGGTCGGCGATGTGCCCGAACGCGTACGCGCCGACGCAGTAGCCGACGAGGTTCCACGTGACCGGGTACCCCAGCGCGGCCCCCGCCAGCCCGAGCTCGTCCCGCATGGAGGGCAACGTGATGGTGAGGACGGAGATGTCATAGTTGGCGAAGAAGAAGCAGAGCATGAGCGCGAACCACGCGGCACGGCTGAGCCCGACCTTCGCCATGGCGTCGATGCGGGCATCGACGTTGCCGGCCGACACGGACCCTGGCGAGGGGGGCTCCGGGGCGGGCGCGTCGGGGGGTGTCTGAGACATCATGGCCTCCTAGGGGGTAGCGCAAAGGCACCGCTGCGGTGTCAGGGCAGGCACGGGCGGCGAATGCTTCACGCCGGCCCTCACACCGGCCGGGGTGAAGGCGGTGAAAGGCCTCACATAGCGGTGTGCGTGGAACCGTAAGCAGGCCGCGCCGCCGGTGACCATTGCGCTTTCGCGCACGTGCACGTATGCGAAAGCGCAACGTGCCCCGAGGTCAGAGGGTCAGGCGACGCCCGGCCCACTCCTGGCGCGCCACGCGGACGAGCTCGCGTACGACGTCGTCCTGCCGCGCCCGGGACCGGTTCCAGGCCACGCCGAGCAGGAAGTCCAGGTCGTCGCGGAGGGGGACGACCGCGAAGGCCGGGTCGTCGTAGACGCGGGCGCTGCCGCCGTTGCGCGGGTCGATCGTCAGCGTGACCCCGCCGTGGCGGCGAATGTGGCTGGCCAGCATGACGGCGTCGTTGTCCGGCATCTGGTGGAACGAGGTGATGCCGGCCTTCTTGAGCCGCTCGTGGAACAGGTTGACCGCCACCGGCTGGGGTGTGGGCGGGGTGATGGTCAAGGTGCGGTGCGCCAGGTCCTTCAAGGTCAGCTCGGACGCGGCGGCCAGCGGGTCGTCGGCCCGCATCGCCGCCCAGAACAGGTAGCGGGCCACCACCAGGCTGTCGAGCCGGGGCCGGTCCAGCGGCAGGTGGACGAGGGCCGCGTCGAGCTCGCCACGCTCCAGGGCCGGCAGCAGCTCGGCGGACTGCGCCACCGTCGCCTCGACCGTGTGGGAGGGGAGCGCCTGCTCGGCCAGCGTCAGGAAACGGTCCATCACCGTCGGCGGGCACAGGTGCGTGCCGCCCACGCGCACCACCCGGCTCCTGGCAGCCTCCTTGATCACGTCTCTCAGGCCGTCGAGCTGCTGCAGGATGTCGCGTACCCGGCCCGCCAGGACCGCTCCGTCGGAGGTCAGCTCCACCTGGTGGTAGCGGCGGACGAACAGGTCGACGCCCAGCTCACGTTCGAGCTCCTTGACGGAGCGGCTGACCGGTGAGGGCGTCAGGTGCAGCCGCTCCGCGGCGCGACCGAAATGGAGCTCCTCGGCGACCGCGAGGAAGCACCGAAGCTGCTGTACGTCCATGACCTGGAGTTTCGTGATGGTCCATGCCGCACGTCAACCGCGCACGTTGCCGATTGGGACGCGTGGCATGTTGCCGATTCGGACGTTTTCAGGCCGGGATCGGCGTGGCAGTCTCACCTCAGGAACCTGTCCTCGCCGATCAGGACGCCTCGCCGCTCACGGCCCCCGCGAGACAGGTCCTCCGCACCCGCCCGCCACACACAGTGGGGTGATTCACCATGCCCGCAGACGGGGACCTTCCCCTCGCCGGTCTCCGCGTCATCGACCTGGCCGACGGCAAGGCCGAGATGTGCGGCCGGTTCCTGGCCGACCTCGGAGCCGACGTGATCCGCGTCGAGCCTCCTGGAGGCGCGCCGACCCGCCGGAGGGAGCCGCTCCACGACGGTGTGAGCCTTTACTTCGCCACGCACAACGCCGGCAAACGCGGCATCACCCTGGACCTGCACGACCCCGCCGGCCGCGACCGGCTCCTCGACCTGGCCGCCGGGGCCGACTTCCTCATCGAGACCGAACGGCCCGGCACCCTCGACGGGCTCGGCCTCGGCGCGGACGCGCTGCTCGCGCGCAACCCGGCGCTCGTCGTCATCTCGATCACCGACTTCGGGCAGAGCGGCCCGTACCGGGACTGGGCCGGCACCGACTGGACGCACCTGGCGCTCGGCGGCGTGCTGTCGCGTTCCGGCATCCCCGGCCGCGCGCCGGTCGTGCCGCCGGGCTCGCCGGCCTACGAGTCGGCGGCCGTACAGGCCGCGTGGGCCGGCCTGCTGGCGTACACGAACAGGCTGGAGACCGGGCGCGGTGACCACGTCGACTGCTCGGTGTACGAGATGACCGCGCAGGTCCTGGACCCGGGCTTCGGCATCGGCGGCTCGGCCACCGGCGGCGTGCCGGCCACGAAGCTGCCGCGTGGCCGCCCCGACGCCGGCAGCCTCTACCCGATCTTCCCGTGCGCGGATGGATATGTACGGATCTGCGTGCTGGCCAGGCGTCAGTGGCGGGGGATGTTCGGCTGGCTGGGGGAGCCCGAGGAGTTCGCCGACCCCAAGTACGACACCCTCGCCGGCCGCTACGGCGCCACCGAACGGCTGCACGCGTTGATCGGCGACCTGTTCAAGGACAGGACCAGGGACGAACTCGTGGCCCAGGGCCAGGAGCGCGGCGTGCCGATCGCGTCCCTGCTCGACCCCGGGGAGGTGCTCGCCGGTCCGCACTTCCTCGCACGAGGAGGACTGGTCGACGCCGAGCTCGCGCCCGGCCTGACCGGCCGGCTGCCGACCGGGTACGTCGAGCTGGACGGCGTACGGGCCGGGTTCCGCGGCCCGGCCCCCGAAGTCGGGGAGCACAACGACGAGGTCTTCGCCGAGCCGCCGACAGCCACCCCGGATCCGGTTGAGAACGCGCCCCGGCGGCGGCCGCTCGACGGGCTCCGCGTGCTGGACCTGGGCGTCATCGTGGTCGGCGCGGAGCTCGGCCGGCTGCTCGCCGACCAGGGCGCGGAGGTCATCAAGATCGAAAGCCGGGCCTACCCCGACGGCAGCCGGCAGTCGCTGACCGGCGAGGCCATCAGCGCCGGCTTCGCCTGGGGCCACCGCAACAAGCTCAGCGCCGGCATCAACCTCCGCTCGCCCGAAGGGCTGGAGCTCTTCAAACGGCTCGCCGCCGGCTCTGACGTGATCCTGTCCAACTTCAAGCCCGGCACGCTGGAGTCGCTGGGGCTCGGCTACGACGTCATCAGCGAGCTCAACCCCCGGATCATCATGGCGGACAGCAGCGCTCTGGGCCCGACCGGGCCATGGAGCCGCCGCATGGGCTACGGCCCTCTCGTGCGCGCCTCCACCGGACTGACCGGGCTCTGGCGTGACGTCGGCGTCGAGGCGGGGTTCTGCGACGGCATCACCATTTATCCGGATCACATCGCCGCTCGGGTCGGCGCCGTCGCCGTGCTGGCCGCGCTGATCCGGCGGCGGCGTACCGGGAAGGGCGGCACGGTCAGCGTCTCCCAGGCCGAGACCATCCTCACCCAGCTGTCCACGAGCCTGCTGCGCGAGTCGCTGGAGCCCGGATCGTTCACCGCCCATGGCAACAGCGGCGAGTGGGACGCGCCGCAGGGCCTCTACCCGTGCGCGGGGGACGACGAGTGGTGCGTGGTGAGCGTCGAGGGCGACGAGCAGTGGCGGAGCCTGTGCGGCGTCATCGGCCGCGCCGACCTGCTCGCCGACGCGCGGCTCGCCACCTCCGCGGGCCGCCGCGCGCACCGCGAGCTCGTCGACGCGGCCGTGAGCGCGTGGACCGCTGCCGTCCCGCCCAGCGAGGTCATGGAACGGCTGCAGGCGGCGGGGGTGCCGGCCGGGGCGATGCGGCGCGTGCTCGAATACCTCGACGATCCCCAGCTCACCGCCCGCGGCTTCCTGCGCGAGATGCGGCACCCGCACATCGGGCACCCCCTGCGGACCGAGAACGGCCCGGCGACCTTCGGTGGGGTGGCCGACCCGGAGCTGCGCCCGGCACCCCTGGCGGGAGAGCACACCCGGGTGGTGGCGACGAAACTGCTCGGCCTGGCCGAGCCGGAGATCCAGGCGCTCATCGAGGCGGGCGCGCTGGAAGAACCAGCTGAAGGGAGTTGACCATGGGTGAGCCCGCCGCGCTCGTCGAGCGCCGCGACCACATCATGTTGATCACGTTGAACCGGCCCGAGGTGCGCAACGCGGTGAACGGGGCGATGACCCGCGCCGTCGGCGAGGCCCTGGACGAGGCCGACGCGGACGCCGGGATCCGGGCCGTGGTGCTGACCGGGGCCGGGGACAAGGCGTTCTGCGCCGGTGCCGACCTCAAGGAGGTGGCCCGCGGGGAGTTCTCCACCGAAGGGGTCAAACCGCATTGGGGCTTCGCCGGGTGCGTGACGCATCCGATCGCCAAGCCGGTCGTCGCCGCCGTCAACGGGTTCGCGCTCGGCGGCGGCACCGAGATCGCCCTGTGGGCCGACCTGGTGGTCGCCGCGGAGAGCGCCCGCTTCGGCCTGCCCGAGGTCAAGCGCGGCATCATCGCCGGCGCGGGCGGCGCGTTCCGGCTGGCCGCGCAGCTCCCGACGAAGGTGGCCATGGAGCTCCTCCTGACCGGCGAGCCCGTGACCGCCGCCGACGCCCTGCGGCTCGGCCTGGTCAACCGGGTCGTCCCGCAGGACCGGGTGGTGCCCGCCGCGCTCGCCCTGGCCGAGGCGGTCAGCGCCAACGCGCCGCTCGCCGTACAGGCCAGCAAGCGGATCGCGCGCGGCATCGCGGACGGCACGGTCGCCTCTGAGCAGGCCGCCTGGGAGCGGACCGCCGCGGAGGCGGCCACGTTGATGCGCTCGGCCGACGCGAAGGAGGGGCCGCGCGCCTTCGCCGAGAAGCGCGCCCCCGTCTGGGAGGGCCGATGAACCGCGCGCCCGTCATCGCCGGTCTCGGCCTCACCGAGCTGGGCAAGGTGTACGGCAGGACCGCCCCCGAGTTCGCCGCCGAGGCCGTCCGGCGCGCCGCCGCCGACGCCGGGATCGACCTCCACGAGGTGGACGGCCTGCTGACCAACACCGGCATCACCGGCGACGTCGGCCTGGGCCTCCAGCGCGACCTCGGGCTGCGTCACCTGCGCCTGCTGTCGGAGGTGCAGGCGTACGGCTCGTCGGCCGGAGCCATGGTGCAGTACGCCGCCATGGCCGTGATGTCGGGCATGGCCGACGTCGTGGCCTGCGTCTTCGCCGACGCCCCACTGCGGGACAGGTCGTCAGGGGGCGCCGCCGCCTACGCCGCCGCGGGCCGGCGGCCGGCCGGCTGGCAGGGACTGACCGCCGCCTCGGGCATCTACAGCGCCAACACCATGTACGCGCTGGCCGCCCGCAGGCACATGCAGAAGTACGGCACCACGAGCGAACAGCTCGGCCACATCGCCGTCGCCCAGCGAGCCTGGGCGGCCCGGAACCCCCTGGCCCAGCTGCGCGACCCGATCACCATCGAGGACCACCAGAACTCCAGGTGGATCGCCGAGCCGTTCCACCTTCTCGACTGCTGCCTGGTCAGCAACGGCGGCGTCGCCGTCCTCGTCACCTCCGCCGGCCGGGCCGCCGACCTCGCCCAGCCCGCCGTCCACATCCGCGGCTGGGGCCAGGCGCACCCGGGGTACGTGATGGGCAGGGACAGCGAGTTCGGCCTGGTCAGCGGCGCGGCCCTGTCGGGTCCCACGGCGCTGAAGATGGCCGGGATCACGATCGCCGACATCGACGTCGCCGAGCTGTACGACTGCTACACCTACACCGCGCTCATCTCGCTGGAGGACTACGGCTTCTGCGCCAAGGGCGAGGGCGGGCCCTTCGTCGCCGGCGGCGCGCTCGGACCGGAGGGGAGCCTGGCCGTGAACACCGGCGGCGGCCAGCTCTCCTCCTACTACATGTGGGGCATGACCCCGCTGTCCGAGGCCGTCATCCAGGCCCGCGGCCAGGGCGGCGACCGCCAGGCGCCACGCAACGACCTGATCCTGGTCAGCGGCAACGGCGGCGTCCTCGACCACCACTCCACCCTGATCCTCAGCCCGCACGCCCGATAGGAGCACGCCGATGCCCGTGGGAATCGTCCACCGCGACGCGGCCACCGCCGAGTTCTTCGACGGCACCGCCCGCGGCGAACTGCTGATCCGGCGCTGCGCCGCCTGCGGCGCCCACTCGGCGCCGCAGGCGCGCACGTGCCCGCAATGCGCCTCGCCCGAGCTGTCCTGGACGGCCGCGGCCGGGACGGGCCTGGTGGTGAGCTGGTCCGTGGTGCACGGCAAGGGCGCGCCGCCGTTCGTGGTCGGCATCGTCGAGCTGGACGAGGAGCCGTGGATCCAGGCCCAGATCGTCGAGATCGCGCCCGAGCACGTGTACGGCGGCCTGCGCGTACGCGTCGCCTTCGAGCACCCGGAAGGGGGCGAGGCGATCCCCGTGTTCCGCCCGGCCTCGTGAACCTGCGCAGGGTGGTCGATACCCTGGCCGGGTGGACATCCAGCAGCTCCGCTACTTCGTGGTCGTGGCAGAAGAGCTCCACTTCGGCCGCGCCGCCGAGCGGCTGCACGTAACGTCCTCCCCGCTGAGCCGGCGCATCCGCGAGCTGGAGAAGGAGCTCGGCCACGACCTGTTCGACCGTCGTTACCACCAGGTCGAGCTGACCTCCTTCGGACGGACGTTCCTCGATCCCGCCCGCGACGTCCTGGCCCGCTTCGACGCGCTGTCCGAGCTGGCCGCCGGAGCCGCCCCACCGCCGACGGTCGTGCGCGTGGGGGCCACGCCGCTCGCCCCTGCCCAGGTCCTGGACCTGGTCCTGGAGACGTTCGCGGAGGTCAGCCCGGGGATCGAGCTGCCGGTGACCCTGGAGCCGTCCGCGGGGCTGCTCAGCCTGCTGTCGACGCGCAAGCTGGACATCGCCGTCGTCCACCTGCCCGTGGACGCCGGCGGTCTCGGCAGCCTCGCGCTCGCGGAGTACCGCTTCGCCGTCGCCATGCGCGCCGACGACCCCCTCGCCGGCCGTCCCCGGATCACCCTCGCCGACCTCGCCGACCGGCAGATGCTGCTCACCTCGCACAAGGTGCATCCGCTGGTGATGAACGGGCTCCGCGACCACCTGCGCGCGGGCGGCGTCACCCAGATCCGTGAGCTGCCGCACAACGACGCGGTCCAGGTCGCCGCGCACGTCACCCATTCCAGAGCCCTGTCGCTGACCACGCTCAGCACCATGTCGGGCCGCATCTTCGGCGAGGCGGGCCTCGTCCTCGTGCCGCTGCACGACCCGGATCTCCACTTCCGGCTCGGCGTCGTCTGGCCCGCGAACGCGGAAGCGCGCGGCGGCCCGATCGCGAAGGTCCTCGACGCCCTGCGCACCCGCCGCGGCGACTCCCTCGTCATCCTCTGAGGACGTGCTCCGCCCTCCGACCCTCGATAATGGGCCTGTCCGGAGCCGCTCCACGGGCTCCCCGAGGTGAGGACGGTCGATGACCTTCACCGTGCCCCCCACCCGAGGCGAGGCGGCCGCACGGCAGTTGCGCGCCGAGATCGTCAGCGGTGTGCTGCGTCCCGGCGAGGTCATCAAGGACGCCGAGATCGCCTCCAGGCTCAACCTCAGCATCACCCCCGTTCGCGAGGCGATCGCCCAGCTCGTCACCGAAGGGCTGATCGAGGCGGTGCCCAACCGGGTGCGCCGGGTCGCTCCGGTCACCCGCGAGAGCGCGATCGAGGTGATCGACGTGATGGGCGTGCTCGGCACCGCCGCCCTGGAACGGGCGATGCCCGCGCTGACGCCCGACCTGCTGGCCGGGATGCGGGCCGAGCTCGACGCGATGGACGCGGCGCTGGCCGTCGAAGACTCCGCCGCCGCCACCGCGGCGGGCACCCGGTTCACGCTGATCGTGGTGCACGCGGGCGGCAACGGCGAGCTGGAGGCGCTGTGGAACCTGATGATCGCCAGGGCACAGCGCCTCATGATGCTCACCGCCACCAGCGGGTTCTGGCCGCTGTGGCAGTCCGGTTACGGTGAGACCCTGACCCTGCTGGAGGCCGGCGACCGCGCCGGCGCGCTCCGGCGGTTCGGGCAGATCTTCGTCACCGTAAAAGAGCACCTGGCCGAGGCGACGGCCGACGGGGTGATCCTCGGCGGTCAGGTGGAGAGCACGAATCCCGCATAGCCGTCCGCCGTGACCTGATCGCATTTCTGCCGGTAGGCGCCGACGCCGCCGACGTACGGCATGAACACCCGGGGCTTGCCCGGGATGTTGGCGCCCAGATACCAGGAGTTGGCCCGCGGGTAGAGCGTGTGGCCGGCGACCTCGTTGACGTGGTCCACCCAGGCGTCCTCCGCCGGCGGGTCGGCGTCGATGGTGGCGATGCCGTCCGCCCGCAGCCGCCGCAGGCAGTCGGCGATCCATTCGACGTGCTGCTCGATGGAGACGATCATGTTGCTGAGCACGGACGGGCTGCCCGGTCCCGTGATGGTGAACAGGTTGGGGAAGCCCGCCGTCATCAGCCCCAGGTACGTACGCGGCCCGGCCTCCCACTTGCGCCGCAGCGACAGGCCGCCCTTGCCGGTGATGTCGATGCCGAGCAGGGGACCGGTCATGGCGTCGTAGCCGGTGGCGTACACGATCGTGTCGGCGGCGTACTCGGCGTCGGCGGTGCGCACGCCGGTCCGGGTGATCTCCTCGATCGGCGCGTCGCGGACGTCCACCAGGGTCACGTTGGGACGGTTGTAGGTGGCGTAGTAACCGGTGTCGATGCAGATCCGCTTGGTGCCGATGGGGTGGTCCCTGGGCGCCAGCAACTCGGCCACCCGCGGATCCGTGACGATCTCGCGGATCTTCCCGCGGACGAACTCGGCGCTGATCTCGTTGGCCTCCGGATCGATCGCGGTGTCGCCGAAGGCGCCGAGGAAGGCCGCGCCGCCCTTGGCCCAGCGGGTCTCGAACTCCCGCAGCCGATCCTCCTCCGTCGCCTCCAGCGCCGAGGTGGCATTTGGGGTGCCCATGACGCCGGCGGCGGAGGCGCGCATGGCGGCGCGGATCTCGGCGTAATTGGCCTTCACCCACTGCGCGTACTCCGGCTCCATGGGCCTGTTCCACGCGGGCAGGCTGTAGTTGGCGGTGCGCTGGAACACCGTCACGTGCTCCGCCTGCGTGGCGATCACCGGGATCGCCTGGATGCCGGAGGACCCGGTGCCGATGACGGCGACCCGCTGCCCGGTGAAGTCCACGCCCTCGTGCGGCCATCGCCCGGTGTGGTGGCTGGGCCCCTGGAAGGAGCCGGCGCCGGGGAAGCCCGGTATCCGGGCCGCCGACAGGCAGCCCACCGCGGTGATGAGGTACGTCGCCGACACGTGGTCGCCGCGGCCGGTCTCCACGCGCCACAGGTTCGCGGTCTCGTCGTAGCCGGCGCGGGTCACCCTGGTCTCGAACTGGATGTCCTTGCGCAGGTCGAAGCGGTCGGCGACGTGGTTGGCGTAGCGCAGGATCTCGGGTTGGGACGGGTAGCGCTCGCTCCACTCCCACTCCTGCTGGAGCTCCTCGTCGAAGGAGTAGGAGTACTCCATGCTCTCGACGTCGCAGCGGGCGCCCGGGTAGCGGTTCCAGTACCAGGTGCCGCCGACGCCGTCGCCGGTCTCGAAGACGCGGACGGTCAGGCCCAGGCCGCGCAGCCTGTGCAGCATGTACATGCCGGCGAAGCCCGCGCCGACGACGACGGCGTCGAAGCTCATCGCAGGCTCCCGTCGATCTCCTCGACGACCATGGTGATCGCCGCCGCGCTGCCCGGCAGCACGTTCACCATCGTGAAGAAGGCATGCATCTGGCCCTCGAACCGCTTGAACCGCACCGGTACGCCGGCCTCGCGCAGCCGCTCCGCGTACGCCTCGCCCTCGTCCCGCAGCACGTCGTGCTCGGCGGTCAGCACGACGGCCGGCGGCAGGCCCGACAGGTCCCGGGCCCGCAGCGGGGAGGCGTCCGCGTTCGCCCGCGTGGCCGGGTCGGGCGCATAGTGGTCCCAGAACCAGATCATGCTGTCGCGGCTCAGCATGAGCTGGTTGGCCGGGTCGGTGTAGGAGGCGTTGTCCAGGTCGTGGTCGGTCACCGGGTAGACGAGGACCTGCAGCGCGATGGCGGGGCCGCCCTCGTCGCGGCTGCGCTGGGCCACGACGGCCGACAGGTTGCCGCCCGCGCTGTCCCCGGCCACGATGATCGGCAGGTCCGGCTCCCTCGCGGCGGCCCAGCACAGAGCGTCGTAGGCGTCGCGGGCCGCGACGGGGTAGCGGTGCTCGGGGGCGAGCCGGTAGTCGACCAGGACGACGGTGCAGCCCGTCCGGTGTGCCAGCGTCCGTCCCAAGGTGTCGAACTCGTCCAGGGCGCCGATGACCCAGCCGCCACCGTGGTAGTACACGATCACCGCCCGCGGGTGCTCGACCGGGGTCAGCACGCGTGCCCCGAACGATCCGCCGTCCGCCGCCTGGATCACGACCTCCTCCACGCCGGCCAGCTCCGGGCCCTTGCCGTAGAGCTCGCCGAGCGCGCCGCCGAGAGCGCGCGCCTCCACGGGGGTCATCTTGTGCAGCGGCTTGCCGCCTGCTTCGTTCAGCTGCTTGAGGAACTGGGCCGTCGCGTCGTCAAGGGACATGGAAGGGTCACCTCACCGGGGCCGTGGAGTGATCTGCATCACCCGGAGCGTGCCCTGAATGTAAAATGCATGATGCATTCCGTCAACGAACGGTGCCCAGCATGGGCCTGGGTTTTCGGGGTAGGTCGAACTGTCAGGCGGCGCCGGATCCTACGACGTCGCCCGACAACCACAGCCAGCGTCAGCGAATTCGCAGAGGGCACGCGGCCGCCAGTATTCGCGGTGGAGGGCTCGATGAACACGCGGACAGCTCAGCCCCAGGTCGGGATCACCCCGAACCTGTTCGGAATCTCCTACGGGTTGGCCGGTCTGGCCACCTGCTGGGGGTACGCGGCCATGCGGGGGGTGGCGCCCGCGCTGGTGGCCGACATCCTGTTCATCGTCACCGCCGTCGTGTGGCTGGTGCTCATCGTCGGCTACGTGTCGCAGGTTCCGCACCGGCCCGGCGGCTGGCGCGCCGAACTGGCCGATCCGGTGCTGGGGCCGTTCGTGTCGCTGATCCCGATCGTCGGCATGCTCCTGGCGACCGGTCTGATGCCCCACGCCCCCATCGCCGGCCGGTGGCTGTTCGCGATCTTCGCCGTCGCCACCGTCATCCTGGCCGGGTGGATCACCGGCCAATGGATCGTCGAGGAGCTCGACCTGGACCGGCTGCACTCCGGCTACGTCCTGCCCGCCGTCGCCGGAGGGCTCATCGCCTCCATCGGCGCCGCCCGCGCCGGCTGGACCGCCATCGCCCACGTGTTCATGGGCATCGGCGTCGTGTCGTGGCTGCTCATCGGCTCCGTCATCCTGGCCCGGCTGCTGTTCCGCCCCCGTCTGCCCGCGCCGCTGATTCCCACCCTGGCCATCGAGATCGCGCCGCCCGCCCTCGGCGGCCTCGCCTACCTGTCCATCACCCACGACAAGGTCGACGCCGTCGCCCTGGTGTTCGGCGGCTTCACCGCGCTCGCCGCCATCGTCCAGCTCCGGCTGATCCCCGTCTACCGCCGGCTGTCGTTCGGCCCCGCGTTCTGGTCGTTCGCGTTCCCGTACGCCGCCGTCGCCATCTTCGCCCTGCACTGGATCAGCTACGGAAAGCCCGTCGGGTACATGGTGCTGGCCTGGTGCGTACTGGCCGCGATCACGGTCTTCATCGGCGCGCTCGTCGCCGAGACGACGGCCGCCCTCGCCCGCCACAGATTCCTGCCCCGACTCCAGCAACCGCATGCACCGCACTAGGTGCTGCCATTACGAGGGCTTCGTCAGGTCCAGCACTCCGACCAGCTGGCTTTCGCTCTTCTCGCCGGTGAGCTGGAACCCCAGCTTTCGGTAGAAGCCTTCGGGACCGCCCACTCCCGGTTCCCACGTGACATACATCTGCGTGCCGCCGCGACGCCTGACCTCGCCCGCCACCGATTCGACGGCGAAGCGGCCGACTCCGCGCCCTTGCGCGTCGGCTGTGACGTTGAGGCGCCACAGGCCGGACCGGAAATCGACCCCCTTGCCGTTCCAGTCGAGGTCGAAGAAGGCCATGAGGAAGCCGACCGGGTGGCCGCCGTCCAGGATGAGGCGCGGCCAGGCCGCGTTCGGGTGGACGTACGCCTCGGCCAGCGACTTCACCACAGGCGAGACGAAGTGCTCCTGTTCGGGGCGGACTTTCACGGCGATGGCCGTCTCGATGTTGGCGGGGGTGACAGGCACAAGGCGGAGGCTCTTGGTCATGTCGAGAACCCTATGAGCCGGCCATACAGGGGGTGAACGGCTCGCTAGGGAACGCCGGTGTTGATCAGGGCGAGGAGGCGGTCGAGGAGGCCGGTGTCGCTGGGGGTCTGCTCGCTGGCCCAGGCGATGGCGTTGGTGAGCATGAGGAGGTCGGCTGTGTCGAGCTGCGCGGGGGCGTTGCCGTGCCGTTGGGCGCGGCCGAGCAGGGCGGCTCCGGTGGTGTGGATCGCCTCGTGACAGGCGGCCAGGGCGGTGCCGGTCTCCGGGGTGGGCTTGGCGATCATCTCGGTCGCGACCAGGCCCCGCATGGCGGTCGCGTGATGGGCGACGGCGCGTAGCCAGGTGCGCAGCGCCTCGTCGGGGGACGGGTGTTCGAGCAGCTCGCGGCCTTGGGCGCAGAGGGCCTGGACGTCGCCGCCGATGATGGCGACCAGAAGGGCCTGGAGGTTGGGGAAGTGGCGGTAGAGCGTGCCGGGTCCCACGCCCGCCTGTTGGGCGATCTTGTTGAGCGAGGCGTGGGGGCCCTGTTCAGACCCTGACGGCCGTGGGCCAGGTGGCCGTCGCGGGTACGCCGCCGCCGGTGCTGCTGGCCGCCCTGGCTCCCGCGATGCTGCGCCTGGCGGGAGAACTCGCCGACGGGACCGTGACCTGGATGACCGGCCCCCGCACCCTGGCCGACCACATCGTGCCCTCGATCACCAAGGCCGCCGAGGCCGCGGGCCGCCCGTCGCCGCGCGTGGTCGCCGGGCTGCTGGTCAGCGTGACCGACGACGAGCACGGGGTTCGCGGGCGGATCGCCGAACAGTTCGGTCTGGCGGGCCAGGTCCCCGAATATCGGGCGGTGCTGGACCGGGAACGGGCCGCCGGCCCCCAGGATGTCGCCATCGTCGGGGACGAAGCCCAGGTCGAAGGCCGGCTTCGACGGCTTCGAGACGCGGGCGTGACCGACTTCTTCGCCGCACCCTTCGGCAGCCCGGATGAACAGGACCGCACCATCGACCTGATCGCGGCCCTGGCTCCTAACCAATAGAGACCTGCCGCCTTACGTCTGGCGCGACGCATTTGTCCCCCGTGCGAGCTACCGGCGAATGTCCACCTGGTGGTGACGATTCCGGAGCTGTCGATTCCATAGCGTTACGTCATGGCCGCAGCGCTTCGGCTCGGCGTCATTTCTCTGACCGGAGGACATCATGCTTCGCAAGTTCAAGGCATCCGCCGTGGCCGTTCTGTGCTGCACCGTGGCCGGTGTCGGAATCGCCGGCGCCGGGAGCGCCTCGGCGGCGGACTGGGACCCTTTTGCCGCCACCAAGGCGGAGGACTGGGACCCCTTCGCCGCCACGCCGCGCAAGGCTGATCCGTTCTCCGGCACCAAGAAGATCGAGGTGGGCGGCCGGTCGGTGAACGTGTCCTGCTCGGGCGACCCGGCGGAGGGCAAGCCGGTCGTCGTCCTGCTGCACGGCGGGGGTGACGCTCTGGACAAGATGGCCGCCCTGCAGAAGACGTTGAGCAAGAAGAACCGGGTGTGTTCCTACGACCGGCTGGGCGCGGGCGGCAGCGACCAGCCCGATGGTCCGCAGGACTTCGCGAGCACCGGCAAGGTCCTGACCGGGGTGCTCGACCGCGTCGCCGGTGACAACCCGGTCGTGCTGGCCGGGCACTCGCTGGGCGGGCTGATCGCCGCCAGGTACGCCCCCGAGCACCGGGGCAGGGTCAAGGGCCTGGTCCTGATGGACGCCACACCCTCGACCATGATCGCCGACATCACCAGGACGATCCCCGCCTCCGCCAAGGGCCCGGCGGCCGAGGTGCGCGCCCAGAACCTCGCGATCTTCAAGGGAAAGAACCCGGAGAAGCTCGTCATCACCGACGGCAAGGTCCGTGCCGCCGGCAACATCCCGGTCGAGGTGATCAAGCACGGCAAGCAGTACCTCGCGGCCCTCCCCACCTACGGGCCGCGCCTGGAGCAGGCGTGGACCGCGGGCCAGCGCAGGTGGCTCGGCCTGTCCGGCCGCAGCAGGCTGAGCACCGCCAAGAAGAGCGGGCACTACATCTACCTCGACCAGCCCGAGATCGCCGTCCAGGCCATTCGGCGCGTCGCCTCGCAGGCCGCGCGCTGAGCGACCGGCGGCTGGTGAACCTTGATATACGCGGCCCCGGCACCGGGGCCGCTTCGCCGGGTATTGACAGTCGCCGCGTCGTTGATGACACTTTGGTCGAAACACAGCGGAAACCTGCATGTTATAGCGGGGCGCTCGCCGGCGATTGACCTGCGGCGCACGTCACTGTGCGCAGGGCCATCCCGACGGCGTCACCATTGCCAGAAACGCTGATAGATATCCATGTTAGCGCTAACAATCCAACTTAACGGGTAATTATGTTAGCGCTAACATATTGCTCGCTGTCTCGCCGCACAAGAAAGGCACACCATGGGATTCTGGTCTCTGCGCCACTGGCGGCGAACGGCCCTCACCGTCGCCTCCTTCGCGGCGCTCGTCGTCACCGCGCTGGTCGCCGTGCCAGGCACGGCGCAGGCGGCCGGCACGTTGTCCTGCGACATCTACGCGAGCGGCGGCACGCCGTGCGTCGCCGCTCACAGCACCACCCGCGCGCTCTTCGGCTCCTACAACGGGGCGCTCTACCAGGTGCGGCGCTGGTCCGACGGCGCGACGACCAACATCGGCGTGCTCAGCGCCGGCGGTTACGCGAACGCCGCGACCCAGGACTCCTTCTGCTCGGGCACGTACTGCACGATCGTTCGCATCTACGACCAGACGTCGCGCCACAACGACCTCACGATCGCTCCCGGCGGCGGCGCCAATCCCACAGCCGACCAAGGCGCGAACGCGGCGGCTCTGCCCGTGACGGCAGGCGGTCACAAGGTCTACGGCGTCTACATCTCCGCGGGCAACGGCTACCGCAACAACGCGACGAACGGCGTCGCCACCGGCAGCCAGCCGGAGGGCATGTACATGGTGACCGAGGGCACCCACGTCAACAACCGGTGCTGCTTCGACTACGGCAACGCCGAGACCAACAACATGGACACCGGCAACGGCGACATGGACGCGATCTACTTCGGCACGCTGTGCTGGTTCTCACCGTGCGCGGGCGGGCCGCGCGTCGCGGCGGACCTCGAGAACGGGTTGTTCGCCGGCGGCAACGGCTCCTGGACCGCGAACACCGGCCGTAGCTCCGCGTTCGTGACCGCGATGCTGAAGAACAACGGCACCTCGACGTACGCCATCAAGGACGGCAACGCGCAGTCCGGCAGCCTGGCGACGCGGTACAACGGAGCGCTGCCGACCCAGGCGGGCTACAACCCGATGACCAAGCAAGGCGCGATCATCCTCGGCATCGGCGGCGACAACAGCAACGGCTCTGTCGGATCGTTCTTCGAAGGCGTGATGACCAGCGGTTATCCGAGCGACGCCACGGAGAACGCCGTGCAGGCCAACGTCGTCTCCGTCGGCTACACCAAGAGCGTCACCTTTCCCGTGAACGGGGCCACCTACCGGCTCACGAACCTCACAAGCGGCAAGGTGCTCGACGCCGTCAACTGCGGCACGGCCAACGGCACGCAGATCGACCAGTGGCAGGCGCTCGGCAACACCTGCCAGCAGTGGCGCTTCAACAGCGTCGGCGCGAACAAGTGGACGATCACCAACGTCAACGCCGGCAAGGTGCTCGACGCGGTCAACTGCGGGCTGGCCCTCGGCACGGCCGTCAATCTGTGGGAGCCGCTCGGCAACACGTGCCAGCAGTGGGCGGTCATCCCCGCGGGCAACGGCCGATATGAGCTGGTGGTCGAGAACAGCGGCATGGTGCTCGACAACCAGAACTGCGGCACGGCGAACGGCACGCCGGCCCGGCTGTGGATGTGGCTCAACAACACCTGCCAGCTCTGGTCGATCGCACCGTAGGGGACCGGCTGGGCACACTCGGGTGAGTGCGTTCCACCGAACGGCATGAGCGTGGGACCGCCGGCCGCCGGCGGTCCCACGAGAGCGAGCGCCACCGGACGTCCATTCGCAACCCCACCCGACACCACTCAGAGCGAGGAGACGGGACGGCGTGATAGCGGGCCGTGCCCCCGCCTTCGGCACGTCAGCCGGAGCGGACGGCGCGCTCCAGCAGGACCATGAGCTGCCGCAGCTCGTCGCGGTTCAACACCGCCAGCGGGGTCTTCTCCAGCGCCGTCCGGACCAGTTCGTCGCGAACCTCGCGGCCCTTGGCGGTCAGGACCAGGACGCGGGAGCGGCGGTCGGCCGGGTCCACGGCGCGCTCCACCAGCCCCCGGTCGGCGAGCTGGTTGGTGATGAAGGTCAGGTTGGGGGCGTTGCAGTACAGGCGCTCGGTCATCACCTTCATCGAGGGTGGCGGCTCGGCCGGGTCGATGGCCCACAGCGCCTGGAACGTCGCCGGTGTCAGGGCGTGCCTGGCCAGCGCCTGCCCGATCAGGTCGTTGGTCCGCATCCAGATGTCGTGGGTCGCGGCGACCACCGCGGTGAGCTCGGGCGTGGTCATGCCGCCATCCTACCGGTGTTTCGAGTCTCGAAGGATCGTGCTAGCGTCAATGCTTCGAGACTTGAAGCACTGGAGGATGTTGTGGCCGACGACTATCGCGGCGTCACCGCGCTCGTCACGGGCGCGTCCAAGGGGCTGGGGCGGGCGTACGCGCTGGAGCTGACGCGCCGGGGAGCACGGGTGATCCTGCTGGCCCGTTCGGACGGGAGCCTGCGGGAGCTCGCCGCACACATTCGGGAACGGCACGGCAGGTCGGACGCCGAGGTCATCACCGGTGACCTCGCCGCTCCGGATGGTCCCGAGCAGGTCCTGAGGGAGCTGCGTGACCGCGGCCTGACCGTCGATCTGCTGCTCAACAACGCCGGCGCGGGCAGCGCGGGCCCGTTCCTCGGCCGCCCGCTCGAGCCGCAACTGCGCTCCGTCGGGCTCAACGTCGTCGGTCTGATCGCGCTGACCCACGCGATCGGGGCCGAACTGGTCGCCCGCGGCTCCGGCGGCATCATCAACATCTCGTCCACCGCGGCCTTCCAGCCCATGCCCTACCAGGCCAGCTATGCCGCGACCAAGGCTTTCGTGCTCTCCTTCACCGAGGCGCTGGCCGAGGAACTGCGCGGCACCGGCGTCCACGTCATGGCCGCGCACCCCGGCGCGATCGCGACCGGTTTCTTCGACGGCACCTCGGCCACGATCGACTCCCGGGTCGCCGACGCGCCGGCCACCGTCGCGGCCCGCACGCTGGACGACTACGCCCGTCGGCGCCCGGTGTCCTACCCGGGCCGGGCCGTGAACCGGGCCCTGACCTGGCCCGCGCGCCTGCTGCCGCGCACCGTCGTCGCGCGGATCGCCGGCGACTTCAACCGCCGGCTCCACCTGCACGAAGTCGTCGACCTCACCTAGCAATCCGGCGACGACCAGTCCTTGGTATTTGTGCTGCGTCTTATCGGAGGGGCCGTGGAGGAAGACGGTGATCTGGATGGGTCGTCGGTGACCCGCTCCTCGGCTCACGCACGAGCGGGCGTTCGAGCTGTCGTCAGAGTGCTCTCCCCGGCCCGGCTATCGGGGACTCGGTTCGCCTCGCCTGGCCCTCAGACTGAACACCGCTCGGAATACCGGCCTGGGTGAGAAGGCGCAGCGCCGCCGCTGACCCGGTGCCGGCTACGACGCCGACAGTGGACGCCGGCTCTGGTACGCAAACCTGAACAAGGTCGCGAATGACGGCAAGCAGCATCTCGTGTCCGACGTGACGATCGCGCCGAACGGCACGGCGGACGCCGTCGACGAGCTCTCCCCGACGGTCTTGCGCATCGACCGCCGCGGACGGGCCTCCGCCCTCCTGCGCGACGACTGCTGGCCGGGGATCTGAGAATCCCGGACTTCCTGGACAACGTGGGCATGAGCGCCGTCGTAGGATGCCCGGCAACATCCTCATCGTTGCGAAGGCCGACGGCAGCCTGGTGCGGGTGCCGATCGACCACCCCGAACAGGCCTCCAAGGTCCGGCTCTCCACGAACCTCAAGGCCCTCACCGCGGGCATCTGGGTCCTGCCGACGGGGTCGATCGTCGCGATCAGCAGTGGACTGCTCAGCGGGAAGGCCTCCGTCGTGCAGCGGGTTCGCCCTGGCCGTCACTGGAAGTCCGCCACCGTCTCGATCACCGCCACTGCCGCGGACCCGTCAGCTGCGCCGTCACGGTCGGCCCCCGAGGCACGACCTACGCGCAGCGGCGGCCTGGCCACCCTGCTGGCAGGCAAGCCGAACGACGGCTTCACGCTGCGCCCGGTCAACGTGCGCTGACCCGCACTACCGGTCGGGTCCGCCTCTTTCCCCGGACCGGGTTCCAAAGAAACACCGGCCCGCGCCACCTTGCCCACCGTCATCCCTGGCGCCCGCGAACATGTCTGAGCTGTACACCACCAAGCCCTGTCGACCGGCGACAGCCGCAATGGCCACGTACGGTCCCTCGACGGCGTCCTGGACGAAGCCCTCGCGATCCGGAAGGACCTGGGCGGCCCCGGCGGCGACAAGACCAACCCGGAGCAGCTCTTCGCCGCTGGATACGCCGCCTGATTCACAACGGACTTCGCCTGGTCGCGAAGGAGATGGAAGTCGAACTGCCCGAGTTGAGCGTGCAGTCGAAGGTGAGCCTGCTCCCGACGGGGACCGGCGGTTTCGCGCCGTGTCGCCGACAGCAGCCCACCGAACGTCCATGGCCCACTGCTATGCCCAGTCCAATACATCGCATACGTGTGATTTAAGCATTTCTTCCTGCCTGCCTGGCTGAGTGAACGGCCGGGCGCATATTTTGCGAACCGCGGTGGAGCCATGAGCCATTCCGAGCGTAGACACGAGGGTGCGACTCTGCATCGAGTGGACAACGAGATCGACCTTGCGCGGTACGGCACGGGCTGCAGAGGGTTCCGTCCTATCCAGTGGTGGCTAGACGTGTGCTGTCTGAGACTGCAGGCCGCCGACACTGTCGGCCGTCCAATCGGGATGCGGCATAGATTTATCGCACTTACCGGCTCACCGTGATGTGCGATAGCCGTACCCTGTCAGAAGATTCCTCGCCCTGGGGAGGGTTGAATCCTTGCTGAGCCAAGGCTGACAACTGAACATAGAAAGGTGTGCCGTATGTCCTTCGCCGAGGAGATTATGCCGATCTTCCGCGCCGCTCTAGAGGTGCTGCGTGAGGCCGGGGGCCGGATGCCGCCCAGCGCGGTGCGCGAAGCGGTTTCCAGGCGCGTTGACATACCACGTGACCTGCAGCGTCCTGATGCACATGGCGAGGTCCGCTGGTGGACCCAGGTAAGTTTCCGCACAGGCGAGGCGGCGTCCCTGGGATGGATGGCCAAAAGGAACGGCTGGTCGATCACCAGCGGCGGAGCCAAGGCGCTGGAAGACTTTCCGGGCGTTGCCATCTATCAGGAGTTGCAACGCCAGTATCGTGAACGGCGGCTCTTCAGAGCAGGCGATTTTCCAGGCGCCTTCGAGCAATATCAACGCAATCTCGGCTACGCCCGACAGCTCGTGCACGGCGGTCGCAATTTGGAAAGGTTGGGCGTCGGCGCCTTCGACGTCACTGATCTCTACCGGGCGGCATGGACCCAGGCCGTCGCGGCCCTTGACCATTGGGTTACTCAAGAGATCATTGATCGGGCAGTGGCCCTGGCGCAGAGGCCAGGAGCCCCACGTCCGAACAATTTCAGCAAGCTGTCCATGCCGGTCGAGCTGGTGGAGAAAGTACACCGTAACGCCGAGCCGTTGGAAGACGCGTTTCGTGCCGCGCTGGAACGGTTCTTCGAGTTCAAAACATTTCAGCATCCGGACAAGATCGCGGAGGGCTTCTCCCATGTCAGCAAGGTCAGGCTGTGGAAGGTCGTCGCCGACAAGCTGACTGATCAGGACCCGAGCGAGCCGGTTGCGGCCGACGAGGTACGCACGCAGCTCACCGAGATCGCTAGGCGCCGGAACAACATCGCGCACACTGCCGACCACGACCCGGACAGCTTCCGTCGTAAGAAGAGGATCACTGTGCGGGAGGCCGAGCAAACCATCGATGTGCTCGAGTCGGTTGCGATCGCGATACTCCAGGCGCTCGGCGACCTGCCGCCGGCCACGGATCACAGTGTCCCCCCAGCCGAGGCCGGCTTCCTGGGGGCTACTCCAGCCCAGACTGACGCGAAGCGTAGGGGCGTGATCCGGGGCCTGTCGAAATGGACCGAGGAGAGCTTTCTCCACGCCCTCGACGAGTACTGTCCTCCTGACGTGGCCGACGCACTCCTCGCCGTTTACCGGCATGCGGAGAGCCATCCAGCCTTCCGAGGCTATTACTTCGGGGAAGGCGCCCATCCCTCAGTCACTGCCTGGTTCAGTACCGGCCAGGACGAGGCAGCGATGTGGAGCATCTATACCGGCGTAAGCAAGTCGGTGCTGTCGATCAATTTCGAGTGGATGCGCAACAGGGGTGTGCCGGTGGATCGCCTGGAGCGACTCGCCCATGCCCTCTCCGTACTTCCTGGATGGGCGGGTTTGCCGGCGCAACTTGCGGCTGCCAACTACGCGAAGAGGCCGTCCTCCATACCAGTTGCCCTGGCACGGCCGGACGCCTCCAAGATCATCCTCCGGGCGCTGAACGACCTGCTGGCCGCAGACGCGTCGCCTCGAGCATGGATGGTGCGCGGTGGTCGTGAGGGGGAGCGTGAGGTGCGAGCGTTGGAAGAGGGATTAATCGTCATCGGCTGGCATGAGGTGGGGGACCTCAGCCGTTTTTCAAATCGAGACGAGCTGGCCGAGGCCCTTCGCAACGCTTTCCCGACGGCCAGTCCCAATGTCATCGCCAACTGGAAGGGACAGCTCTGGAGATTCGCCACCGAGCTCCAACGAGGAGACCTGGTGGTCATGCCGCTCAGATCACGCCCCGGCCACATCGCCATCGGCGAAGTCACCGGGCCCTATGAACACCTTCCGCACGAGCCTGTCAAATTCCAGCAGGTGCGGAAGGTCGGTTGGCTCCGTCGGGATGTGCCGCTTGATGCGGTCAAGGACGACCTGCGCGCCAGCTTGAGCTCGCTGCTCACGATATGCAGACTGGCTCAAAATGAGGCCGCGCGCCGGATCGCCACGATGGCCACAACCGGGACCGACCCCGGCATGACAGAGGAGGATGCTGTCAGCGTCGATAAGTCGCCGGAAGAGGCGGCCTTGGAGCCTGACGGCGATCCGCAGCCGCCCGGCGGCAGATGACAAGGGAGCCGTCACTGCGGCGGTATGAGGTCTAACCCTCACAGAGACGGCGGGTTGATGGACGGTGCCTGTTCGCTCCAGCCCTCGGAACCTGATGGACCTCGGCGAGGGTGCCGCTGGAGGCGCGTACGGCTGCATGGCTGCAGAGTGCGTTCAGGCAATTCGTGCCGGTCGTTATCGTTGCGTGGGCATCGAGGCCATGAAGGTACGGGCGAGGCGGTCGATCTCATCGTCCCTTGAGGCCTCATCGACGCGCTGGTCTCGGTCGATTCGGCCGCGTTCGGCCTTCAGCCGGCGCTCCTCGTCGCGCAGCCTGATCTCGTACTCGCCGGTCCTCTGCCGGGTGGTGAAGTTCAGTTCGGCCTCGTGACAGGCCGAGCCCGCGCGGAGCTCCTGAGTGAGAAGGCGGTCGTACTCGGTCTTGCCGTTCAGCATCTTCGAGATGATCGGCATGCAGTCGAGTAGGACGAAGATGATGCGCAACAACCAGTGTGCGAAGTTGACCATGCCGCTCTGGCCTGCGACTGTACCCAAGGCCTCCCATCGCTCAAGCAGGCCGATGTCGGAGTAGGCCCGCTCCTTCTCCTGGAGGTGCTCGGCCTTTTTCTTGCTGAGAGTTGCCGTGCGGTCCGCTTCGGCGCTGGCGAGATTGGCCGTGAGTGAGTCGATCTCGCCCTTTAGCCTCGCCACCCGCGCCTGCTGCTGGGGGATGTCATGGTTGGCGAGGAAGGTGTTGAGTTCGTTTTTTCGGGCCCTGCACTCGGGTCCGTTGCCCGGCACGCCCGTGGTCCGGTTCGGGACCTTGACGCCATAACACTCCCGGTCGCGGCGTCCCTCCAGAGTCCCAAGCCGTTCTTTGTCCGCTGCCAGCCGATCTTCCTCGGCCTTGAGGACGCTTTGCCTCTGTGCGATGTTGCCGTCGATGGTGAGTGCCTTGTTGCCCCCGTCAACGAGATAGCCGGTGCAGTCGATGCCCGTGGGTGCCGCCCCTCTCAGAGGGTTGCATTGCTCGTACCGGCTCTCCGCCAGACCGATTGCCTGAACACGCTCCACCATGATCTGCCGGTCGAGTCGCTCCTGGAAGATCTTCAGAGTCAGTGGCTCGGCGATGAAGACGCCGATGACGACGGCGAGGGCGAGCCGGATCAGGACGTTGCCCCAGCGTGACCAGCCGTCATTGTCGCCGTGGAGGCTGGTGATCAGGAATCGGTCGACGTTGGCGATGATCAGGCCCCACAGCACCGCCACCGGCACCAGGTACAGCGGGGACGCTTGCGAGAGAAGCGTAAGCGCGCCCAGCATGGAGGCGCCTGCGATGAGCGCGGTGCTGACCACGACTCCGCCGAGGCTGGTGTAGCGGGAACGTTCCTGCGGGACACTTGCGAGGATCTTCTCGTCGACTCCGGTGAACCGGCGCAGGAACGCACCGGGAGTGAGCTGTCTCCGGCGCCGGGGGTGCCGTCCGTGCTGTTCGGCCGTCTTGGCTCCGTGGAGGATGTCAACCACGGACGTCCTCCTCCATGAAGAAATCGTCGTCGGTGTCGCCCGCCGTCACCTCGGCGCGGGCCTCGTATGTAGGTTCTTCGAGGTCCTTCACCTCCGCCTCAGGCTCGTCGTCGTCGAAGGTGGCAAGCAGTTCCTTGCCGGTTGTCTCGTTGAACAGGCCCTGGGCAATCGCCGTCCGGACGACGTCGGCCCGGGCGCGGGCCTGAACGACTTGCAACTCGTGCTCTTGCTGGATCCCGCGCTGGATGGTGCTGTATTCCCGGTCGCTCAGGGCGGCGTAACGGTCGGCGACTTGCTGTTCGTTGAGACCGCGAACGGTGGCGTACAGGCCATCGGCCGCGCCAGGACCGCTGTTCAGGAAGTCCTTGATCTGCGTGGCCTCGGTGATCTGCTGATCCCGGTCGAGAGCCGACTCCTGCCGGGTGAAGTCGTTGGCGCTGTGGCTCTTGGCCTGCAGATACTCCTGCTCGTCGAAGTCGAAGTCACGGTCGAGCTTGCGCTTGGCGTCGCGGAGGCCGTGTTCGCCCTGGATGTTGTGCAGGTTGGTCTCGTAGCGCCGTCGCCCCTGGGCGATCTCGTCGGGGGGACGCACGTCGAGGCCGGCGAACTCGGCTGACATGCCGGGCAGCACACACGGCACCAGGGTCGTGTAAGCCTTCACCTGGGCATGCACGATCGTCCACAACTCGTGGACATTGTGCAGCCCGTAGCTTCGACCGAGTTCGAAGAGCTTGTGGTAGGCCCGGATGTAGGTGACCAGGTGCTCGGTGACGTCGGTAAGGCCGGCGCGCACCACCTCGATCGGTTCGTCGACCGTGCAGCGGAACTGCACTGCGACCGTGAAGTCGTGGGCGCCGGAGGAGTTGATCGACACGTCGATTGTCACTGGTTGGTCCTTGGCCACGTCCACGACGCTGACGCTGTCGCCGTGCAGCACGTGCGGTTCGTCACCGCGCAGCCGCCGGTCGCCCAGCACGAACGTACCGTCGTACTCGAAGACGAGCCGCTGGTGTGGGAGCTGGCGGGGCAGACTGGAGATCGGGCGCCGGGGTTTGCTCAGGAACCCTTGCTTGGCGACAGGATCAAGGGGGATCTGGCTGATCACGGGGTAGCTCACGGACGCTTTCCAATGGTGTCGAGGGACAGTACAGCCGGGTTCAAGAAGATCCGGAGCAGCGACAGGAGAAGCTCCAGCCGGTTCTCGTCGGCGTTGCGGGAGATGGCGTAACGCCGCAGGTCATGGGCCAGCAGCGGCCGTTCCTTCGCAGGGAGCGCCTCCACGAGCGCTGCGAACAGGGCACGGACACGGTCGCGGTCATCGTCGTCGCGCTCGTCGAAGGCGCAGACGGCGTCGTACAGGGCGGCCAGTGCATCCTTGCGGTGAGGGCGCGTGACCAGTACCGCGGACCAAAGTTTGGCGAGGGGAGCAGCTGATTCAGGGCAACTGCGCAGGTGAACGGTGACTGTGGGCATTCTGACGCCGTCTGCGCGAGCCGACAAGACACTCAAGATCGCCCGAATCAGCGGGTCGATCGCACGGCCGATCCGTCTGTCGTTGCTGATCTGACGCGCAAACCGGTCGAGCATCGGGAGGGCATTGCCGGTGGCCTCGGTCAGTGCTGTAAAGAGACGGGCCAGTGCAATCTCCGCATGCCGGACAGGCTTCTCGCTGTCTCTGATCTGTAGCCAAAGCATCCGGGCCGCTTCCAGCGGGAACCGGATGCCCAGCTCACCGGACCAGGCAAGGCTGGCGGTGAATCTGGGTCTGGCGGCGGATGCTCTCGTCCACGAGGCGACCGTACGCAGAACCTCCGGACGGGTCGTCTCGTCCAGGCACAACCATGAGATGGCCATCGCGGCGGTGGCCTGGCTGCGCATGACGCCGCTTCCGCGGGCCCATGGGGTGAGAAAGGTGCTTTCGACGTACGAGTAGTCCGCGACGGAGGCCAGAATCGCCACCCCCCTGGCGATCCCTGCCTGTGCGCTGGGATTGTCGCGTAGAGTGGCGCACTCATGTAGCCATTCGGTGACCGGGTCCCACAACCGCATGCCGTGCAGTTGGTACAGCTCCCGCATCACATGTGTTCGGTGGCCATCGACCCTGAACTCCAGCCTGCGTCCCGGTGACAGACTGAAGAGCGAGCCCTCTGCCACCCGGAGCTGGCGGCGGCTCGGCATTGGATCATCCGCCGAGATGGCATCCGCCTCTTCCACCTCGATACCGGCGATGGACTCCAGCCGGGCGAGCAGCGACTCGAAGCCGCTTTCGGGGAGGCCGGCGGTGAAGGCCATGGCGACCATCTCGAGGAGCTCACCTCGAGTACGCGGGCCATCGAACCAGGCGACCACGTCGCGCCGTCCGGCGGACTCCAGCTTGCCGAGCGCTTTGTCCAGCGGAACCCCCGCGGCCAGGTCACGCGCCAGTGTCACCACGTCGGTCATGGCATGGTCGGCGGTGATTCGAGTGGCGGCCTCGTCAGCGACGTCGGGCGCCACCTGGTGAGCCAGCAGGACGTCGCGGGCCGGCGGCGGTAGCCAGGAGATCTGGTCTTCTTCGGGCAGCGAAGCGGCCGTTCCCGTGATCACCAGGTGGGCCCCGGCATCGCGCACTCGGCGCCTGATCTCCCGTACGTGAAAGTCGGCGATGCTCCCGTCAGCGTCGTCCTTGGGCCAGTCGCACAGCAAATAGCCGTGAGCCTTCCGGTATTCGCGGGCGGCCAGTTTCTCCAGCGTGTGGGCTGGGCTGAGTTCCACCACCACCTCGTGCCGCCCCCCGACGAAGTCGTGAAGCAGA
This sequence comes from Nonomuraea sp. NPDC005650, assembly GCF_040605375.1. Classification (NCBI taxonomy): domain Bacteria; kingdom Bacillati; phylum Actinomycetota; class Actinomycetes; order Streptosporangiales; family Streptosporangiaceae; genus Nonomuraea; species Nonomuraea sp. NPDC005650. The sequence continues at coordinate 426,334 of NZ_JBEXCR010000002.1, read as the reverse complement.
TTGAGCGCCGCCGTCCGGCGGCCAGTGCCGGCATTGCCGATCAAGGCCACCATGTTGCAGCTCCCCAACTGTTCGGCGGCGGCCTTGTAGCTGGCGTGGCGGACGTAGCAGGTGCGGGCCTCCGCCATCTCGTGCGGGGATACGGGTCCGGACGTGCGGCGAGACTTGGGGCGGGAACCCGAGATGCCGAAAGAGGCTCCCCCAATGTTGCCGTGGATGTGGTTGATGACGGTCTGGACCTGGGAGACCTGCGCGAAAATTTTGTCCGTCGCCTCGGCCTGATCAGTCAAATCGACCGGCGTGGCTTCCTCGCCGATCAGGACTCCCTCGGCCGGCGAGTCAGTTTCGGATGCCAAAGTTGATCTCCTCACCGGAAATGGGGGCGGTGATCAGGTTGACGGTCATCTGCTCGGAGTTGAACTGCTGCGCGAACTGCTCCGCGGCGGCGTCGACACGCACCAGCTTCTCCAGGGACTCCAGTAGGTCGTTGCGCGACTCCGGGTTGGCCGGTCGGCCCTGCTCGGACCGGAACTCCTTGATCTTTGCGAGCAGTTTCCGGGCACCGCCGAGCCCGGTCTCGGTGCCATAGGCGCCGAGACGTTCGAGGGCGCCACCAGCGATCAGCGCCCACAGAGTGTCGGCGACCTCAGGCAAGTTGTCCATGTCGAGAGTTCCTTTCTGATCCAGGTCTTCTGAGGGAATCCACATCCAGGCGATCTCGGTGCGCTCCTTGGTCGGCACTTCCAGCCGGGTGAAGGACTCTGGTCGGTAGGAGGTGTGGAGCTGTCGGACGACGTCCTCGTAGAGCCGATCGGTGAGGATCAGCACCAGATCGGCGCGTGGGTTCACCTTCAGAGCGGTACGGGCGGCCTTCGCGTCGAGCAGCCGGCAGGTGGTCACCACGACCTGGCCGACGAAGCCCATCGCGCCACGTTTCACGACCCCGTGGCCGATAGAGATGCGTATCCGCAGGCGGGCGTCGTCCCGACGTTCGCGATTGTGGTCGTGGAGCGCCTTGCGTACGCGGCGGACCAGGTCGTCGATGACCCGGAGCTCGGGCTCCCCTTCGGGGAGGACGATGACCTCACCGTCGCCGGCTTCCTGGCGGGTCCAGGTTTCGCGGCGCAGGCCGGCCTCTCGTGCGCCGCGGTCCATGACCTGCGCCAGACCCGACTGGATCGAGTCGTGCCGTAGATCATCGCCGCGGCCGTATCCCTCCGCGTCGACCGCCATGACCAAGCGGCGGCTGAAATCAGAATCAAGCATCACGTCACCTTGTGTGTGCGGGAAAGATCGACCGGAGCGGTCGGGGAGATCGCCGGGGATAGAGTCTGGCGAAGATCGCTTCGTCCCAAGACGTACCAGTACGCTCTACCGGAAGTTGGCCATGCCGATCGGGTCGATGACGATCTTTCGGCGATGACTCGGGTCGATCAGGTTGAGGTCCTTGAAACGTCGGACGGCTTTGAAGACGGCGTCCTTTCTGGCCCCGACAAGATTGGCGATCTCCTCATGGGTGAGATCGACTCCGAGGTCGCGTTTGCCGTCTATCCGGTCGATTCCGTGTCGGCTTGCGATTTCCACGAGCACGTTCGCGACCCGTACGGGCACGCTGAACTGGGCAAAGTCAGTTCTTCTCCGGTTGGCCCAGTCGAGTCGGTCAGCGATCATTCTGGCCAGTGCATTCCATGCCGCCGGGTGGCGATCGAGGAAGTCGGTGAACGCCTGTGCGCGGATGACGTGCACCAACATCGGACTGCACGTGGTCACCATGGCTGCTCGGGGCTGTCTTCGCAGAGCAGCCAGTTCGCCGACCACGTCGCCGCTGACGCGGATGCCCAGCATGGCCGCCCCGCCCGATTCCAAGTAGGCCATCACCTTCACACACGCCGTGAGCCGCTGACCTGGAATAGACCTCAGTAGATAGACCTCGGACGTCTCTCGATCTCCTTGATATATGAGTGGCTCGCCAGCCCTTCGCTGGGACGACGGCGCGAGGGCCAGAAGTTCCGTCCGTTCCTCCGGGCTGAGTCTGTCCATAAAGGTGCCAATGGGCCACCTGGTCGGAGGCTGATCATTTATCACGGGTGATGTGCCTTGAGTCATTGATGTGAAGCTATTGGAAGCTACACCCTGAAACACTCAGGAGTCAGATTTGAATAGTGTTCAGACTGTGAGTTTATGGCCGTTTGCCCGGCTGCCCCCGAAAAAGGGAGCCGAAATTCTGGGCGAACGGAACAATGTTCCCTGCGATTGGCGTCAGGCTGACATGACGTCAGGCTCTGGTGGCCAGTCGTGCTGGTTCCGGACCACGATCATCCTGTTGGGGAGGCATTCGCGCCAGGACCTCAGGCAAGAACTGAGAGCCTGAGGACAGGTCTGGCCGGCGCAGGTGCCGGCGTCAGCCAGACGGACGTCGAGAGATGGCGTCCACCAGAGGCACGTTCTGGGAATGTGCCCTCTCGCGACGGATGATGTGATCGGAAGCACTATCGGCGACGCGTCGACCAGCCTGGGCGTTGACGACCCACAACAAGTGCATATCGACGTCTACATGTCACCGATCCGCTGGACGAGTCGCTACGGACCGCAGATATAGTTCACCTCAGATCCTTTCTTCTGAGTCGCGTCGAGACCGACTCCCGCAGTTTGCGGGTCTGGAGAGGGGACATCGGCCTGGCTGGGTCCGAGAGTTGCAGCTCTCGGGCGACCCGCCGGGCCGTCCCCCTTTCTGGGGCATGCCTCACTTCATGACCAAAGCTCACCTCTTGGTCATTCCGTAGATCTCGGGCTAGCTTACACCGCTTGGCGCCCCCTCGGATGCGTGTCAACTTCCGCACGCGCAACTTCTGCTGGATACGAGGTTGCGCCGAATAATCCTCTAGACGGCCGTCTGGACACCCGGCTCAGCGGGCACGTATCCGCACGTGGACAGGCATGCCCAATGGTTTCCGTCAAGGACTTCGATCGGCGTGTCGCCTCAGTGTCCGAAGGCTTGCGTTTGAATCAGTGTCCAGCTGGCGAGCACCTGCGGAATGAGCCGCATGTTGATCAATTGCGTATCAAGATGTGCGATGACTATGGTGCAGTTGCGTACGACGACAGAGATGTGGGAGTCGATCAGTGAGTTCCAGTAGCACTAGCGAAGAGACTTCCTTCTCCTCATGGCTAGCTCAAATGGCACGAGCCATGGGCTATCCAACCGACGCGTCCCTGGCGGAAGCTCTTGAGATCAGCCCCTCCACGATTTTGCGGTGGAGGCGAGGCAGCCGACCCTCAGTCGAGCATCTGGCGAAGTTGAGCGGCATCCTTGGTGTACGCCTGGAAGGGCTCCTGGCCTTGGCGGGGCACGTGAGCCCTGGTGTCTTTGATACCAGGGCGGACCTGCCGGAGCCGCCCTCCCCCATCACTGAGACAGTCCGTCGTATCACTGACTCACCTCTGAGTGACGAGTCCAAGGACGCGCTCATCAAGTACTGGAATGAGCGCCTCGCGGAAGAGCGAGCCCTGGTATACGAGTTGATCCGGATCCTGGATGGCGCCGAACGCGGCGAAGTCGACGTGGTCGATGACCTTGCCACGATTCTCCGCCTGGCCTCTCAACCAGAGCTCTCCTCGCACCTGGTGGAGTTGCTCAAGCGCGTCACGGGAATTCTCCACGGATCCAAGCCGAGGAGCCGCCGGCGTCGCGCAGTTGGGAACGAGGTGCGGTTCGTGCTCCGGCCCACGGCGGCGGGTCGCGTTCGATTTGAAGTCATCAACCCCGATGGGAGCATAGTCGCATTCGGTGATGAGTTCGATACCTCAGAGGACGCGGTCCGGCAACTTGAGCGCCATCTCGGCGTCGAACTCGACGATGTTCAACTGCTCAGGGAGTTGTAGGGCACAGGGGCTTACGTGGACACCGGCAAGCACCAGTTCGGACAGGGTCACGGCGCGGGATGGGATTCGGCCCGCCACCAGCAAGGTGCGTATCCTCCTTGCTGCCGGCGGCAGGGCGCACTGAGCGGGTGCGGCCATCGTGCATCAGCTCGTGCAGGAACGCGCCGGTCTTGAGACGGCGCCGTTGTCCATCAGGACCAGGTACGCGGCAAGAGCCAGGAGATGACGCTGGTCCAGGCTGCCCGAGCCCGCGTTGTGCCCTGTCGGCGCTCATCGATGTGACTGTTGACGAGCGTGACGGACCAGACAGGGCAGGCAACGCGCTGGCAGTGGGGGCTTCGGGAGGTTACTGGGGTGAGGGTGTGCCGCATGGGCCATCCAGAGGTCGCCGCGCTGCGTGCTCTCATCTGTGCACGATGCTGTCCTCCGTCTGCGCGGGGCCACTGAGGACACCCGGCCCGCGTGCCACTTTGTTCCGGAATCCGCAGAGGGGGCGTCACCTCCCGCCGCGACGGCAAGGAAGCGCTCTACCAAGACAACCGCGAGATTGTGGATCACCGGCACACGGTGGCGTGCTGTCAGAGAATGAACGTGAACAGTGGCGAGCCCGGTGGGATGCGCTCCACCGTGAGCGGGCCGGCCTTCATCCGGAACAGGAGACTGTCGAGGTCGCCGGCCCGCTCGAGCTCGATGCCGACAAGCGCCGGGCCGGTTTCGCGGTTGTTCTTCTTGACGTACTCGAAGGCGATGATGTCCTGGCCCTCTCCCAGAACCTCGTCCAGGAAGTGGCGCAGGGCGCCGGGGCGCTGTGGGAAGGTCACCAGGAAGTAGTGCCTCAGCCCGATGTGTACGAGAGAGCGCTCCAGCACCTCGTTGTACCGGCTGACGTCGTTGTTGCCGCCCGACACCACGCACACCACCGGTCCTCCGGAGGCGTATGGCAGGAGCTCGCGGGCCGCGGCGCCCGCGAGAGCTCCGGCGGGTTCGGCGATGATGCCGTCGGTTTGGTAGAGATCCAGCATCTCGGTGCACACCGCGCCCTCATCGACCGCGACCACCTCGTCAACCAGATCCTTGACCAGGGGGAACGTGGCGTCTCCCACCCTTCCGACGGCGGCGCCGTCCACGAAGGTGTCCAACTCGGGCAGGGCGAGAGGCCCGCCGTGGTCGAGGGCGGCTCGCATGCTGGCCGCTCCGGAGGGTTCGGCGCCCACGATGCGGGTGGCGGGCGAGTGCTCGCGCAGCCAGACGGCGATGCCGCTGATCAGACCCCCTCCACCGACCGGGACGACCACGGTGTGCGGCGCCTCCCCGCACTGCTCCAGGATCTCCATGCCGACCGTGCCCTGCCCGGCCATCGTCCTGACGTCGTCGAACGGATGCACGTAGATGGCACCGGTGTGTTCGCTGTCGGCGTGCGCGGCGCTGCTCGCCTCGTCGTAGGTGCCGCCGCCGACCACGACCTCCACCCGGTCGCCGCCGAGCGCCGCGATGCGCTCGCGCTTCTGCCGTGGCGTGGTGGACGGGACGTACACCCGACCGCTGATCCCCAGACGGGCACAGGCGAACGCGACGCCCTGCCCGTGGTTGCCCGCACTCGCGCAGACCACGCCGCGCCGCCGTTCCTCATCCGTGAGGGAGGCGATCAGGTTGAACGCCCCGCGCACCTTGTAGGAGCGACAGACCTGCGCGTCCTCGCGCTTGAGCAGCACCTGGCCGCCGAGCAGGTCGGACAGCCGATGGTTCGGCTCCAGTGCGGTATGGCGTATCACCGGCCGTAGCCGTTCGGCCGCCTGGCTGATCAGCCCGGCGGTGAGGCGGTCGGTCATGCGCACTCCTGGCACAGCGGTGGATCAAAGGATGGTGGCGGGGCGTGTCGTGATGGCCACGGTCGCAGCCGAACAGGCGACTGCCGGGAACGGTGCCCGACGCCGGTCGAGCACACCGTTCACAACGATCCCACCAGGCCATGCTATTCCGGCAACGCCCGCCCCTCAGCCGGACGGCGTCAGCCCTTCGCCGCGCGGGAGAGGTGGCCGGCCCTGGATCAAGGGGTCTGAGGGGATCATTCGGCATGACCCGAGGTGGTGGCCTTCCAGTTGCCGGTGAGCCAGGCCAGGTCTGCTTCGTGACGCCCTCGGGCGAGACGCTCTCGTTCGAAAAGGGCTTCTGTCTTGGTCAGCACCAGGGTGTACGGGCGGCCCTGCCGGCGGGTTTCGTGACGGACGGGCAGCTCCGCGTCATCTATTCGGGTGTGGACATGCCTGCGCTTGTCCTTTGCGAGCGGCCAGTCGAGAGCACGCCGTTCAGGATGCCGGAGGAACGTGCCGAGCGCTTCGCACAGGTCGCACGCGCATCCGGTGGGCAGCTCGATCGACCAGTCGCCCGGCGCGCGTTGTGGCTGCGCCAGTGATGCCCGGATCCGTTCGGCACAGGTGATGGCCAGCTCGCCGAAGCCCGCCTGGTGCCCCCCCGGCGGCGCGCAGCGTGGCCATCGCCAGCACGTGCGCCCGATCACCGGCCGTCCGCGCGAGCCTGTGGGCGTCCTCCAGTACGCGCGCCGATCCCAGCTGGGCCGCGGCCGCGATGATCCCGGAGCATGGCGCCCCCAAGGAGGTCAGCCACGCTTCTCGCCGGGAGGTGAGAGGCCCGTCGAGCGCTGGACCGACCTGGCCCGCGAACATCGTCCACGACAGATCGACGATGCGCCGGGCCGCCGGGCTTCCCGCCACCGAGAGCGCGGTACACAGCCGTGGGAGATTCTCAAGCCATTCCAGCGGCGCCTGGGCGAGGCCGTAGGAGCCGGGTCGCCAGCCCTCGGACCAGTCGTGCAGCAGACCGCCGATCCAGGCGTCGCCGTAGTGCGCCGCCAGGCCGGCGAATGCCGGGCCGTGTCCGGGGACCAGCCGCTCCAACGCGAACGGCCGCAGAAGCATGGCGGCGATCTGCGCGTCATCCAGCTCTCTCGCTGCCTCCAGCGCCTTGCGGAGAAGTTCGGTCTGGTCGGCGTGACGGCCTGCGGCGTGCCAGAAGGACTCCAGCGACCGCGCCGCCTCGCGGGCCTGCGTGCTCTGCCCGGCGCGGGCCATCGCGGTGAGTTCGTCCAGCGCCCATCCAGGAGACGCCTTGGCCCGGCTGGCGAAGCCCTGGCCCCGTGGCCAGATGACCAGCGCCGCTCGCCGGTACCAGCGGTCCAGGGTGTTGCCGTAGTTACCCATGTAACCCTCGTACTCCGAGGAGTAGGGCGTCATATCAGCCGTCGGGGTCGTCGATGCCACCTCGGCGTCGCCGAGGTCCAGCGAGATGTCCTCCAGCCGCCCTGTTTCCGGGCCGATCCAGTGAGCGAGCGTGATGGAGGTCTCGATCAGCTCCTGAAGGACGTACTGCTTGTCGTCCGCGCTGCGCGGGTCCTCGTAGTCGTCGGGGTCCTCGTCCTCATCGTCGCCATACCACGCATCCTCGTCCTCGTCGGGATCGTAGGCGTCCCAGGTCTCCTGGATCTCCGCGAGGGCCAGGGTGATCTCGCAGCCCGCCCGCTCCGCCGCAGCCCGCAGCAGGGCGCCCCGCGCGGCGTCGGAGCCCTTCAACCGGGACCAGCTCAGCCCGCGGGCGGTGTACTCATGGTCGAGGAGGTACGCCAGCCGCGCCGGCGGCTCGCCCCTGCGATGGCTGTACGGAAGGACGGCCGGGGTGGTGAAGTGCGCGTGAAGGCAGGCCGCGAGATCACTGACCAGGGGATGCCCGGCCGCCACAGCCTGGCTGTCGCCCGTCAGGAGCAGGTTGTAGGTGAGGGCGATCCGGTTGCCGGTCTTCACGGGAAGAACCTGGTGCCGGCAGTCGGCGTAGAAGGCCACCAGCGAGACCGCGGTCTTCAGCCCCCGGTATTTCTGGGTCTGACCCTGATGCTCGACGACGAGTTCGCCGCCGGTGTGCGCGGACGGCAGCGTCACCACCAAGGTCGCGACCATCGCGTCGTCCTTCTCGGAATCCTGATGGGCGACGAAGAACTGCCCGGTCTCGTACAGGAGCATGGAGTGCAGCTCCGGCGTGAGCGCGCAGTGCGGCGGCAGTCCCAGCTCCGCGCGCATCCCGTCGAGGACGGCCGCGAAAGCCTCCGTCCACTCGCCGCGCACCAGCTCCTTGGGAATCTCCCAGGTGTCGCGAACCTCGGGGTCGGTCAGGGTCTGCTCGCCCCGCCCGAACCGCGCCCGCCGGCCGAGCCCGCGCAGCTGAACGGCCTGCTCGTCGGAGACGGGAAACCGCAGCGGGCCGACCCCATCGACCGCCACCGACAGATCGATCTTGGCAAGCCTTCGATAGACGCTGGACGCGGCCGGCTCCGCCGACACGTCGAGCAACTCGGCCAGTCGTTCACGGGCCATGCCCGGCACGGAATTCTCCCTTTCTGTCGCGGAACCCAAAGCTACTGCGTGGGAGAGGGCTCCGATGGGGGCTTCAGGGACGCCGTCCGAGGATGCATGTCGGCGGGGGTGACCCCCGGCATGAACCTCAGGAAAAGCAAAAACGCCAGTTCAGAGACCTGGCGTTTGCCATTTGGGCTGGTGTCCGAGGGGGGAGTCGAACCGATTGCACACCACTTCACCGTCACCGCCAAGTTCCTGTTGGGCCAGGGATGAAGGGTGGAGCCGAGCCTTCTTGCGGTGCGCCACATCCAGCGCACGACCATAGGCGGGGTCGTAGTGCTGGCCGGGATCGCGGCCGTCGTCTCTTTCCGTCACATGCATGAACTGCGCCTGCGTCATGATGAAGACTACTTCGCGGCGGTGCTCATCCCGCTCGCCGGATGGAGCTCTTCCGTCTGGGAAGGTCATCGCCACGCAGTTCTCACGTAGTCCTCGTTGGGGACACTGGATCAAGAACGCTGGTCTGGCAGGGGATCTGGGATGAGGTCGCCGCCGCACCCGGCTACTGCGATGGACCTTCCACCTCGACCAAGAACACCAGCGCAACCACCAGGCCCGTAGCCTGCCCGTAGCCGCGCGATGTCCGCAACCCCGGGCCCAGTGGCGCCCACAGGAGCGCGCGCACCACCAACAGATGCGTCGCAAGTGCGCGTCGGTTTCATCATCGGACCTACTTATTACGTTTCTCGGAGTAAGTAGCGGTAGGCTTCGCGGCAACAAAGCGGCGAAGGGACACCAGGTGAGCGACGAGGCCGGCAGCTACTTCCACACCACGACCGCGGGCGGGCTGTTCGCCCTCGTCCGCGACGGCCGGGCCGATTCGCGCACGACGCTGTCACGCCTGACGGGGCTGGCGATGTCCACCGTGGGCACGCGGGTCGACGAGCTGATCCGGGCCGGTTATCTCGTCGAGACCGGCTCGGGGGCCTCACGCGGAGGCCGCCGGCCCCGCTCGCTCGCGGTCGCGACCGACGGACGGGTCGTCGCCGGCGTCGACTGCGGAGCCCGGCACGCCAACATCGGCCTGTTCGACCTCGCGGGCGGCAAGGTGGCGGCCCGCTCGCTGGCGATCGACATCGCCCGTGGCCCCGAACAGGTCCTCGGGGAGGTTCACCGCGCCATCCTCGACCTGACCGGCGGTCTCGAAGGGGACGTCGTCCTCGCGGGCATCGGCCTCGCGGTGCCCGGCCCCGTCAGCGTGCCCGACGGCCGGGTCGTCTCACCCTCGCGCATGCCGAGCTGGAACGGCGTCGAACCGGCCGCCCTCATGACGGCTATCTCGGGCGTCACCACGCAGGCCGAGAACGACGCAAACGCCATGGCGGTCGGCGAGTACATCACGACGGGGCGGAAGATCGCCGACCTGGTGCTCGTCAAGGCGGGCTCGAGCATCGGCTCGGGCGTCATCGCGGCCCGCAGGCCGCACCGGGGGTTCCGGGGGATGGCGGGCGACGTGAGCCACACCCCCGTCGCCGACGCGCCGTCGGTGCTGTGCTCCTGCGGCCGGCTCGGCTGCCTCGACGCCGTCGCCGGAGGGACGGCGATCGTCCGCGACCTGCGGACCGCGGGTGTCGAGGTCGGCGGCACCGCCGGGCTGCTGGAGCTCGCCGGCGACGCCCACCCCCTGGCCACCCGCCTGCTCCGCGAGGCCGGAACCCGCATCGGAGCGGTGATGGCCAGCGTGGTGCACTTCTTCAACCCCCAGCGCCTGGTGCTCGCCGGGAGCCTCTCGGCGGCCGACGCGTTCTGCGCGGGGGTGCGTTCGAGCGTCTACTCGTTGTGCCTTCCCATGTCCACGGACGGCCTGGAGATCATGGTGAGTGAGGCGGGGGCCGACGGCGGAACCCTGGGGGCCGCGGCGCTCGTGCTGGACGGCATCCTCGACGCGGCCACGGTCGACCGCGCGTTGCGGGCGGGGGCGCGCACTTAGTTCGCAAATCGAAGCAAGACACCTTCATTGATTTGATTTCTGTAACAAATGCATCCCGCATCGCACACAGGGGTGTCTTTGTCGCCTGCGCCGGTCCCACACTCGACACATCCGATGTTTCGGAGAGCGGGAAAGCCTCAACGGCTTAGCTGTGCGCGGCGCACAAGTGGAAGGTGACCATGAAACTTCGAATCGCGGCACTGGCAGTCGCGGCCGTCTCTATCGTGACCGCGACGAGCGCCTGCGGCTCGGGCACCGGAGACGGGGCCTCCAGCGGCGGCTCCAAGGCGACGATCACCTGGAGCATGTGGTCGGGCGACAACGAGTCGACCAAGAAGCTCCAGGAGCAGATGGCCGCCGCCCAGGCACTCGTCCCCGATGTGAAGATCGAGCTCCAGACCGCCCCCTGGGCCGACTACTTCACCAAGCTCAACGCCACCATGGCCTCGGGCAAGCTCGCGTGCATCACCTCGATGAACGGCCAGCGCCTGTCGGGCTACACCGCCGCGCTGACGCCGCTGACCGACGAGGATCTCAAGGTCGCCGGCATCGCGCGCACCGACTACAACCCGGGCGCGCTGAGCGTCATGGAGCACGGCGGCAAGCTCTACGGGCTCCCGTACGACACCGCCACCATGCTCCTGTTCTACAACGCCGACCTGTTCAAGAAGGCAGGGGTCGAGCCGCCCACGAACACCTGGACGATCGACCAGTTCGAGGCCGCAGCCAAGACCATCACCGAGAAGACCGGCGTCAAGGGCTTCGCGGTGAGCCTGGACGAGTTCCAGTGGCTCTCGCTGCCGATGGCCAAGGCGGGCCTGCAGGCGGTGAACGAGGCCGGCAAGCTCGACCTCACCAACCCGGCCTTCGTCAAGGCGGCCGAGTGGTACTCCGGGCTCGTCACCGGCCTGAAGGTCTCCAGCGCCCCGCCCTCGGCCTCCGAGTCCGCCTGGGACCCCGGCCAGTTCGAGAACGGCAAGGCCGCCATGATCCTCGATGGCACGTGGAACGCCACCAGGTACACCGGCAAGGACATGCCGTTCACCGGTGGCGCGGTGCGCCTGCCCGCAGGTCCGGCGGGTCCCTTCGGCGTCGCCCTCGGCTCGGGCTACGGCATCGCGGCCAACTGCGCGAACAAGCAGGCCGCGCTCAAGGTCCTCGGCGCCCTCGCCGGGCCGAAGACCGAGGCGGTGATCGCCAAGCAGGGCGGCTACCCCGCGCAGCTCGGCAGCCAGCCGCTCTTCTACGACGCTCTGCCCGCCGAGACGAAGGACGGGCTCACCACGGCCTTCAAGGCGGCCTTCGACGGCGCGTCCGCGCAGCGGGTCACCCCGGAATGGGAGCAGATCACCACCGCCTTCCCGCAGGAACTCGTGAGCGTCTACACCGGGCAGAAGCCGATGGCCGACATGCTCGGCGGCCTGCAGCAGCGCTTCGGGAAGTGACATCCGGGATCCGGGCGTCCTGGACGGGGCGCCCGGCATTCCCCACGCCCAGGAGAAAGAAGATGACGCCCAGCCATCCCCGCTCACGCTGGTTCGAACACGACAGGTTCGGGCTGTTCGTGCATTTCGGCCCCTACAGCGTCGCCGGCCGGATCCGGTTCGCGCGGCTCCTGCACGACGGATCCGAGGTGCGGTTCACGCAGATCCCGCCGGATCAGCAGGCCAACACGATGACACCGGCGGGACCTCCGCCGGGCACCGCGACGCTGCTCATGCCCGTGCAGCGCCCCGACGTCCTGCTCCCCGCCGTCGAAGTCGTGCTGGAGGAGCCGTGACGGCGCCGCGGCGAGGCGGGGCCCGGCGTCCCAACGCGCTCCTGCGGGCCGAGCAGCGGCAGGCGTTCGGCTTCATCACCCCGGCCGTGGCCGGGCTCTCGCTGTTCACCGTGGTCCCGGTCGTCCTCGCCATCGTCATGAGCCTGTTCGACTGGCCCATCTTCGGCGAGCGGACCTTCCTCGGGCTCGGCAACTACGTCGAACTGCTCACCTCGAGCCCCGACTTCTGGCCCGCCCTGCGCAACTCGGTCGTCTTCACCGTCCTGTACGTGCCGGTCAACCTGGTGGTCGCGCTGGGGCTCGCCCTCCTGCTGGGGCCGAGGATCCGCGGCCGGGCGGTGTTCCGGGTGCTGTTCTTCATCCCGGTCGTGACGCCGATCGTCGCCAACGTCCTGGTCTGGAAGCTGATCCTCCAGCCGGACGGCCTGCTCAACGGCCTGTCGCAGACGATGTTCGGCATCGAACTGCCGAACTTCCTCGTCGACGCCGACTGGGCGATGATCACCGTCGTCGTCATGAGCGTCTGGTCCGGCATGGGCTACAACATGCTGGTGCTGACCGCCGCCCTGGAGCAGCTGCCGGTCTCGGTGATCGAGGCCGCCCGGATCGACGGCGCGCGGGGCTGGCGCCTCCTGACAGGCGTCACCATCCCCCTCCTCTCACCGGCGATCTTCTTCGCGGCCGTCATGACGATCATCTCGTCGCTGCAGGTGTTCGCCCAGCCGCAGCTCCTGACGGGCGGCGGGCCTGGCACCTCGACGGTGCCGCTGGTGATGTTCATCTACACCACCGGATTCAAGTTCCAGGACCTGGGGCTCGCGGCGGCCGCCGCGTGGATCCTGTTCGCCCTCATCATCGGCGTTACCGCGCTGCAGTTCCGGGCGCAGAAGCGGTGGGTGCACTATGAGCACTAGTACGGCGCCGGTGCCCGCCGCCCTGGCCGGCGGCGAGCCGCGGGGCGGGAGATCCGGTCAGAGGGAGCAGTCGCGGTTCGGCACCGTCATCGCGTACGCCACCGTCCTGGTCGCGGCGGTCATCTTCGTGGCGCCCCTCGTCTACGCCGTCTTCTCCGCCTTCAAGCCCTCGCGCGAGGTGATGCGGACACCTCCGACCCTCCTGGGCTCGGAGTTCCGCTGGGAGAACTTCACCGAGGTCTTCACCTACGCGCCGTTCACCACCTACATCACCAACTCGTTCTTCGTCTCCCTCGCGGGCGTGGTCGTCGTGCTCGTGGTCTCGGCCACGGCCGGCTACGCGTTCGGCCGGCTGCGCTGGCGGGGGCGCGACGTCGTCTTCGTGCTCTTCCTCGGCACCCTGATGGTGCCGCAGGAGGTGCTCGTCATCCCGATGTTCGTGCTGATGCAGTGGTTCGGCTGGGTGGACACCTACCAGTCGCTGGTCTTCCCATGGGCCTTCACCGCGTTCGGGACCTTCCTCATGCGGCAGTTCTTCCGCGGCATCCCCTACGAGCTGGAGGAGGCCGCGCGCGTCGACGGGGCGGGGCCGCTGCGCACCTTCCTGAAGGTGATCCTGCCCCTGGCGGGCCCGGCGCTCGCCGTGCTCGCCGTCTTCACCTTCCTCAACTACTGGAACAGCTACCTGTGGCCGCTCATCACGGTCAACGACTACACGGCCAGGGGCACCCTGCCGATCGGCCTGGCCGGTTTCTCCACGCAGAACGGAACCCGATGGGACCTTCAGATGGCCGCCTCGATCATCTCCATGATCCCGACGGTGATCCTGGTGATCGCTCTCCAGAAGCACCTCGTCAAGGGCATCGCGACCTCCGGGCTGGGGGGACGGTGACCCCGTCCGTGCGCCCGCCCAGGATCGCGGTGGCCGGGATGGCGATCGAGTCCAGCGCCTACTCGCCCCACCGGGCCGGCTACCGGGACTTCGCGACCCTCAGCGGGGCCGAGGTCCTCGACCGCTACGGATTCCTCGCACCGGGCTCCGAACTCGCCGCCTCGGCCGAATGGGTGGGGGTCTTCTACGCCCGGTCCCTTCCCGGCGGGCAGGTGCCGGCCGACGTCTACGACGACTTCCGCCGGCGCATCGTCGAGGGCCTGCGCCGCGAGCACGAGCGCGAACCGCTCGACGGGATCCTGCTCGACGTCCACGGCGCGATGAGCGTCGAGGACATGGACGACGCGGAAGGCGACCTGGTGGGCGCCATCCGCGCGGCGATCGGCTCCGGCCCGCTCATCTCGGCGTCGATGGACCTGCACGGGAACCTCTCCGAGCGGTTCGTCCAGGCGTGCGAGCTCATCACGTGCTTCCGCCTGGCCCCGCACGAGGACGCCGCGGAGACCCGCGAACGTGCCGCGCGCAACCTCGTCCGCCACCTGCGGGCGGGGGAAAGGCCCGTGCGCGCCTGGTCGCGGATCCCGATCCTGCTGCCGGGAGAGAAGACGAGCACGCGCGTCGAACCGGCCAAGAGCCTCTACCAGCGGATTCCCCCCATCGAGGCGAGCGAGCACATTACCGACGCGTCGATCTGGATCGGCTACGCCTGGGCCGACGAGCCGCGCTGCCACGCGAGCGTGGTCGTCACCGGCACCGACGCGGACAGAGTGCGGGACGCCGCGAGCGGCCTGGCCGGTGAGCTCTGGGCGGTCCGCGACGACTTCGGCTTCGTCGGCCCTCCCGGCACGCTGGAGGAGGGGGTGGAACGGGCTCTGGCCTCGCCCGGCAAGCCGTACCTGATCAGCGACTCCGGCGACAACCCGGGCGCGGGCGGCACCGGGGACGTGACGTGGACGCTCAGCCGCCTGCTGCGGATGCCCGAGCTCACCGCCGACGACGCGCCGGTGACCTACTGCGCCTCCGTCTTCGACCAGGTCGCGATCGAGGAACTCTTCTCCGCGACGGTGGGCGCGCAGGTCAGCGTGAACGCGGGCGCGCGCGTTGACTCCCGGGTCTGCGGCCCCGCCCTCGTCGAGGGAGTCCTGGTCGCACGCTTCGAGGGCGACCCCTCCGCGGGACGCATCGCCGTCGTACGCCGCGGCGGCCTGCACGTCGTCATCACAGAGTTCCGCAAGGCGTTCCACGACGTCGCCGACTTCCGCGCCATCGGGCTCGAACCGGAGGACGCCGACATCATCGTCACCAAGATCGGCTACCTGGAGCCCACCCTCTACGACATCGCGGCCGGCTGGACGCTCGCCCTCACTCCCGGGCCGGTCGACCAGGATCTCGGACGGCTCGGACACGAACGCATCGTGCGCCCCATGTTCCCCTTCGACTCCTTCGACGCCGAACCCGACCTCACGGCGGTGGTCTACCGATGACCGCGTTAGAGCTCGCCGCAGGCCGGTGGCGATGAGGGCTCCCGCGTACCGTGTCGGCATCGACCTCGGGGCGACGTCCACCAAGGTCCTGATCGCCGACATCGGCGCAGGCGAGAGGCCGGCCGTCGACGAGGCCGTCGTCGACCGCTTCATCTTCCCCACCCCGCGGGGAAGCGATCCGATCGACCGGCTCGCCGGCCACCTGGTGGGTGTGGCCGAACATCCGATCGGCGCGGGCGGGGTGACCGTACCCGGGATCGTCGACGAGGACAGCGGCCGTGTCGTGCGGAGTGTGAACCTGCCCTGGCTCGACGGCGTCGCCCTCGGTTTGGCCCTGCAGCAGCGGCTGGGCTTCCCCGTCCGGCCGGTGCACGACGGCCGCGCCGCGGCCGAGGCCGAGGCGTTGCTGGGTGCGGGCCGAGGGTTCGCGGACGCGTTCGTCCTGGCCGTGGGCACCGGCATCGCCGGCGCGCACGTCGAAGGCAGGCGAGCGCGGCGCGGCGCCCACGCGGCCGCTGGCGAGGTCGGCCACATCAGCCAGGACCCCGGCGGGCGACCGTGCGGCTGCGGGCAGCACGGATGCCTGGAGACCTTCATCGGCGGGACGTACCTGGCCAACCGGTGGAGCGCGCACACCGGCCGGCCGGCCACCGCCCTCGACCTGTTCGAGGCCGGCCGTGCGGGCGACGCGGCCGCCCTCGCGATGGTGGACGAGGCCACGACGGCGCTCGCGCGCAGCGTGCTGGGCGTCATCGCCACCCTCGACCCGTCGGCGATCATCATCGGCGGCGGCATCTCCGCGGCACATGACCTGGTCGTGACCCCGACGGCGCAGAAGGTGTACAAGTCGGCCACCTTCCACGCCCGGCCCCCGATCCTCGGCGCCGAACTGGGCCGCTGGGCCGGCGCGTGGGGTGCCGTCCTGGCGGCCGAGTAGGGGGACGGCCAGAACTGTGAAGCCGTGGCGAGGTGCTGGTGCTGGTGCTGGTGCTCTCGCGCTTGGCAGTCAGGATGGCTGGACTTGGTCCCAGTGGGCGATGGCTTCGGTGGGGTCCGGGCTCACGAGGCGTTCCAGACCGGCCGTCGTGATCTCCGCCCACCTGCCGGCCCGTGCCCACATCTGTTCCTCGAAGGCGCGGACGGCCTCATCCAGATCTCCAGGGCCGGCGGCGACGTAAGCGACGAGGTCCATGCACAGGCTCAAGCCCTGCTGGTGGCGCCTAGAAGCGCCGCAGAAGGGCGCAAGTCCCGCCGGACACCACGTCCCTACATCTTCAGAGGCCTGCTCTTCTGTGGCGGCTGTGAACGGCGGATGCAGGGAAGCTGGAACAACGACAAGGCGCACTACCGCTGCACGTTCCCCAAGGAGTACGCCCAGGCCAACAGCGTGAAGCATCCCCGATCGGTCTATGTGCGCGAGGAGCTGATCGTCGAGCCGCTCGATCATTGGCTGGCCACGGTCTTCGACCCAGAGCGGTTCCCGACGACGATCCAGGCCATGACCAACTCGCAACTCGCGAGTGACCATCGGATGGCCGCCGTTGAAGCCGCCCGCCAGGCCGTCGCCGAGTGTGAACGCAAGCCGGTGGGCTATCGCGCAGTTTTTGATGCTTGGGACCGACCCGGTGGTGGTCGCCGACTGGATCGCCGAGACAGAAGCCAAGCGAAAGGTCGAGCAGATGCGCCTGGACCAGGCGATCACCAAGGTTCCTAGAAGACTCACTGAGGAGGAGATCGCTGCCATGCTTCGAAGCTCGGCGACCTTCGGAAACTGCTCCACAGCGCCGATCCACGGGACAAGACTGATGTGTACGAGCAGCTCGGCCTGCATATGACCTACGACCCGGCCAAGAAAAACATTGATCGCCGGAGCTCAGCTCCGGCGATCATGTACCAAATTGTGTCCGAGGGGGGACTTGAACCGTTCGCCTATCTCGTTGAGCAGGGCGAACAATGGCTTGAGCTGGACTGAGGTGCCTGCCCTGGGAGCTCGTTGGGGCGGGGCTGAGGAACGAAGCTCCGAACCGGCGATCGCCCCCAACCCCGTACGGCGACAAACCACAGCCAGGCGATCGTGAGGCCGATATCTGTGTGTCCCTCTCAACCGGAAGATCAAAATCATCTTCTGCTATGAGATTGCCGCATGGACCCTCTCCCGAGAACAAGACGAGAACCTCTGACGTGCGGATTTGAACCCCGCATGGGTTGCCACCAAACTGCATTAGCAGCTCGGATCTTGCCCGTCCCGATCGGTTCATCCTGGGCCAACGGGCGCGTACGGTCCACCTGAAACAGCATAGGAGGGCCTTAGATCGCAACTGGAACTGCAACTGAGGATCGTCAGTCACGGTTGGCATGATCTCGGTGGTGCGCCTGCTCCGGCGGGCGGCTATACCGCCTTAGTAACATGGCCCTTACTTGCTGGTCTCGACCTCCAGGCGGGAGTTACGCTACGTACTCCACGATAAGCAGATGAGTCGCATAAGGGAGCATCTCTATGGAAACCCCTGAAGCTAGCGATTACTGGCTATATAGATGGGTCGACGAGTACGAAATATATGATCCAGCAAGAGTGATCGACCTGTTCCGATACCCTGGCCCCGTGGCAAGACTCGTAGAGATTGCCAAAGAAGAGCCGACGCATCCATCAGACCATCGAATGCCTGACGCTACGATTATGGCCGGCCGAGGAATTGACCTCTCCGGCACCATGGGATGCCTGGACTTCGCTTGCATGCAGGAAGAGATAGAATTTAGCTATCCAAGAATCCTAACATATTTCGATCATGTAGTCGTAGAGGGTTACAGGGCTGACGGCTTTCTTGATCGCATAAATCGAACGAAAAAGAAGGACTTGGGCAAGCTTATTCATGCTCTGTCTGAGCAGATTGAATTGCTGCTATACATCCGGAACGTTGGCCTTGATCGGCATATTATCTTCGACCGCAAGAGTATGCGAACCCACCTCTGCTCCGACTGCAAAGTGAAGCATGGAAGCGACGTAGGTTTTATCCTCGAAAATCTTTATGACAAGAAAGTGCTCGACGAAATAAAAGCGCGCCTGCGAAGAGAGGCTGACGTCTCCTCGTACTGGCTTCCACCTGACAGATGGTGGTTCAAAATCACACACGAGTTCTTTTCCGAGCCAGCAAAAGTCGCGATAGCTGGCTCTAAGAGCCGTCGGCCACGTCGAGAAGATGTGATTAAGCAAGTCTTCGAGGAATGCTCTTATGGACTACTGTCGGACTATGATTCTTCGGATCACTTCAAAATTCCTCTGGCTAAAGCGCTTAGTGCATCATGGGTAAATGCCGAACAAGAAGTAGCGGACGAAGTCGCCGTAGCTCTCGACTTGCCACTCCCTTCAATCGAAGGCATGCCTTTGGGTGATTTGATAAAGCTCAGGGAAGACGAGCAGCCATACTTCGAAAACTTTCGCCAAGCACTTAGAGAAGCCATTCGCTCTCAGCTAGAGAAGCGCGGGTCGGCCGCTCCTCAAGACATAGCTCGCGCGGTGGAACGTGAGTACATTACGCCCGCACTTGCTGACATCGAAAGACGCCTGCGAGTCAGTCGAAGAACATTTGCTGCAAAGACGAGCGCAAGCGTTGCCCTGGGATCAACAATCACTACAGTTGGCCTTATAGGATCACTTCCATTGATCATTGCAACGGGAGTCGCCGCCACAGCTACGTCGCTAACGCATATCTATAAATACTATGACGATCTCGGTCCTGTGCAATTGTCCGACATGTACTTTCTGTGGAAGGTAAGGAAAAGGATCCGTAAGCATCAGTAACGCTCCCTGCACGGGTAGTGCTTGGGATGCCAAGCCGTCAGAGCTGCGCCAGGTGGCTCAGTGGGCCGGGGCTGAGGAACGAAGCTTTGGCGCGTCGATCGCCCCCAATTCTGCACGGCGATCAATCACCCCCAGGCGATCGTAAGGGCTGCACTTGTGCGGTTGTTTTATCGTGAAAGCGGACGAGAACTATGGCATGCGCCTGAGTATTGAGACGACGGACTTATGAGGAAGCGGGCTTTCCGTCAAGCTGGATGGCCTCTGTATCGGGACCCCACATGTCGAGCAAGCTCCGTCTATCCTCCGCAGAGAATAGCGAGTATAGATGGATATGCTGCCATTCAGCATTTACTGTGGGAGTCCAGTAACGGCTATCGCTGCCGTTGCCATGGAATTCCATGATTAGCGCATTTATCTCTAGATCGTAACACTCCCTAGTGCTGACATGTGCGGGGTCGGGAAAGTTGTTACGGAAGATCATGTTATATTTCGGCTGAAAGAAACGAATCAAAGCTGCTTCGATAAGTGCGACGCCTTCCCTGGACGTGAAGTCTTTGCTCTGCGTCCAAGCTACTAGATCCATGATTCGTTGTAAATTCTCCTCCTCGCCCTCGATCTCCGCTTCTAGGTGCGGAGTCATGGTTTGCATAAGAACAACGTCAGTTATTTTGCATAGGGAGAGCCACACCTCTTTATCGGGCGACAATTCAGAGTAGATCCTCTGTAGAGTTGAGTGGCTGCGTAGGCGATCAAACGCAGATCTTTCACCCTCCTTCCCGAATGCCTGTCCCACATATAGAACTTCCTGATCGAAGATGTTGCCAGGCAGGCCTTTTATGTTGTATCCACGTAGAAATAGTGCAACTGGAGCCGAGAAATATAGCTCACCCTGCTGATCGAAGACACGCATAAAGTCGTGAGGCCATTCGGTCTTAAGTGTGAATCCTTCCTGCTCTGGTGGAATGCGCATACGGATTGGGTGCTCATGGAACTCGCCCGCATGCTGAACCCGGAGGATTGCGCGAAATATTGAGTTTGCGAATTCGCCGCTGTTTGGCGCTATGGATAGCCTAGGCTGCTGGCTTACGATATAGATGTGACAGCCCTCTAGTTGTTCCGCAGGAAGCAGTTCAAACTCTCGTTGGCGGCCGAAGCGCTGCGGCGTGCATACAAGTGTTAGGCCGAACTCGTGTGCGAATTTTCTGTTGGCCATAGCCCTCCACAGCAAGACAGACCTTATAGTTATCAGGGCATGTCTGAGACAGCTTGTCAAGGCAGGAACATATCTCGCTCAACGCTGGTGCCATAGGGCGTATCATCTCCATCGTTTCGGAATGGTGCGGAAGAACGCTGAGCTGCAAGCGGCTTCGAAAGAGTGATGCGCGGGCCGAGCGCGGCCGTGCGCGAGAACGGCCTCCAGGCCGCACGCGCAGCGTGCGGCCGCGCTCGGCCCGCGCCGGCGGCGCGCAGCGCCGCCCTTGATACCTATGAGATCAATTCGGCAAGTTCTGTGAGTGCGCGCTTCCAAGGGTAGGCGTCGATTCGGTCGCCTCCCGAACTCGGCGGATGCGGCTCGAACTGGTCTGGGCCGAACAGGACGCGCACGCCATCGGTGCGTAGGTCCTCGATGCTGCGGCGGAATGGTGTGCGGGAGGCCAGGGCGCTGTTGACGAACGGCAGGATGACAACTGGGATGCCCAAGCCTGGGGCTTCGGAGAGAATTCCTAGGGCGTAGGTGTCGGCGATGCCTTGGGCGAACTTGTTGATCGTGTTGTACGTGGCGGGGGCGACGATGATCGCATCGGCGCGGGGTGATCTCGGCTCGTCGGGCTTGCGGTACTGGCTGCGGACGGGGAACCCGGTCTGCTTCTCCAACACGGGGATGTCGATGAAGTCGAGGGCCGGCGGGGTGGCGACGATCTGGACGGTCCAGCCTTGGTCGTGGGCGAGGGCGACGAGGCGGCCGACGTCCGGGGCGGGTCCTGCGGCGCAGACGATGATGTAGAGGACCTTGCCGGGTTGGGTCACGCGCTGACTCCCAAGGTTGCCGCGTACTCGCGGGCTTCGCGGCGGACGCTGATCGGGGCGGTTGCCAGGATGTCACGTACCAGCCGGAGAGCCGCGGGGCGGCCGGTGATTTCCTCGGGGGCGAGCTCACCTGCGGCGCGCAGGATGTGCAGCGCCTTGTCATGCTGGTTCCACATCAGGAACGCGCGGGAGGTGTCGAGTAGCAGCGTGGCCTTGCGTTCGCTGATCGGGAGCTTGTCCAACTCGACCTGGCGGGCGTAGTCGATGGCGGTGCCGGCATCCCCCAGACGGAGGGCGACATTGGCACGGTGGCAAAGGACGTTATTCGGGCCGAACGCGGTCCACATGTGATTGCCGTCGTGCCCCAGTCGTGTGCCTGCTTCGGCGGCTTCGTCGAGGAGTTCGACGGTGTTGTGCCGGTCCCCGGTGTTGGCGGCAGCGACGGCTCCGCGTAGCAGGAGGGATCCGTAGATCGACAGGTCGTCGGGGGACGGGGCAGCAAGGTCGGTGTCCATGCGTTGGGCTGCGCTGCGTGCGGAGTCGGTGGCGGCGCAGTGGTGGCCGCCGTCCATCAGGGCGTGGGTGATGATGCGGGAGCTTGAGCCGATCATGAGGGGGCTCTGGCTGGCGTGCGCGGCTTGGACGCTGCGATCTGCGGCGAGCCAGGCGAGTCCCTTGTCCTCCTGTTTGAGCAGGATGGAGGCGGTCACGTGGTACGCCTCGGCGCACAGCATGTAGGCGCGTAGCCGGTCGTCGCCGTTCAGCGTGGTGCTGGCGGCACGGAGTTTGCTGAGCAGGGCCGGCAGTTTGGCGGTTACCTGCGCGTATCGGCATGCCTGGTAGTTGCGCTTGGCGGTGCTGACTGCGGTGGCGAGTGCGTCGAGGTCGATCGGGCCGTTTGTGGGCGTGGAGTAATCGACGAGTGCGGCGGCGAGGTTTTCGATATTGAGGCCGGTGTCCTGGGTGGGGCCGGGCTGTCCGATTACTGAGCTGAACAGGGCGGCCCCCGTGAGGCCGACGAATTCGCGGCGTCGCACGTTCTCGTCCTCTCCTCTTTCGACGAGATTCACAGCGCGTGGTGCATTTGCAAGGGTATCAACCGCTTTGGGGGAATCCACGTGAGTGCGGGTGCGTCTGGTGGGCGCGAAGCCCAGGTCTTCCGGGTCCTGGTGTGTGAGCTCGGTCAAGGCCAGTCGGTACGGCTCGCGCGGCCATGTGACCTCGCCCGCCTCCCAGCGGCGTATGCGCTCCTCGTCGCAGGCGAGGTTGTACTTGATCCCGCTCCTGGTGAGGTTGACCATTTTGGCCATTTCGGCGCGGGTCAAATCGGCCTGCTGCCGCCAGTTCCGAAGTAGCACATTGGGTGTTGCCTCGGGCATACCTGGCCTGCTTTCCGATGGTGGATCGAAAAGGGGTTAAGAGGGGGGCCTCTTAGCGGGTCCCCTGATTCTGATTTGCCGGTGAACTTGCCATCAATCAACCACGGTACGTCAAGCGGACTTCCGCCACAGGGAGTACCGAACGACTCGCGAGGAGATGGCGACGGTGACCCGGCCAGACGAGAACAGCGAGGCAAGGCTCTGCCCTGCGTGTCGGGGGCTCGGTTACAAGCTGAAGGGCTCGCGCCGCGCCCTCCTGATTGGCAACGACGGGGAGGAGCCCGAAGGGATTGGGGAGCGGGAGTGTCTCGACTGCCTCGGAAGAGGCCGGGCCGAAGGGAGCGGGAGATGAATCCGATCGCGGCCGAACTGGCGGCGGATGTCATGCGGTGGGCTGCGGGGCGCATGCTCGTGCGGCTGCGTGATGAGCTCACTGTCCTCGGCGTGAATGCAGAACTGCGTGACAACAACAGTGCGCTGATGGTGGCCCGGCCCCATCCGGGGCTGCCGGTGCGGGTGTTCATCGAGTACCACGGTGCTTACTACTCCTGGCCGGACGCCGACATGCGGCATCCGACCAACGATCCGCGGGGTGCGGCCTTGATCCTGGCGGAGTACGTCAAGGGTCGCTGAGACGGGTGCGGCGAGGCCGTGACGGTGCTCCGGCCAGAGGGCCGGTGGTGCTTGCTGCCTCGTCGCGTCTCGCTGTCCAGTTGCCGGGCCTGGGTTGCTTGAGCTAAGCGTGGACAGCAGGGGCAGGCCAGGGATACGCTCAAACTTGGTAAAACAACCTGTCGGGTGTTGGACGGTCAGAATGTCGCTAGAGTCCGTGCCGCCGAAGTATGCGCAGCTTGTGCAGGCCCTTCAACGGCGTATCGAGTCGGGGGCCTACCCGCCCGGCTCCCTCCTCCCCAGCGAACACCAGCTCATCCAAGAGTTCGGCGTCTCGCGCCCCACCGTTGTCGCCGCGCTGCGGGTGATGCGTGAGCAGGGTTGGATCGAGTCCCAGCAGGGCAAGGGGCGTTTCGTGCGTGGCCGTCCCGCGATGGCAGCCGTGGAGCCCAACCGTCCCGGGCAGGCGTACCTGACCAATCCGGAGACCAATGCCCCCGGTGAGCTGATCGAGGCCGGCGCCGTCGCGCTGCCCAATCGGGTGGCGGCGTTGCTGGAGGCACAGCCCAAGAGCAAGGCGTTCCTGCGTCGACGTCTGGTCGTCCGAGATGGCGAGCCGAGTGAATTGGTCTCGCTTTGGCTGCCCCTGGAGCTGTCGGAGGGCACCGACCTGACGAGTGGCGAGCCGTTGCCGCAGGGCATCCGGCAGCATCTCCAGTCCCGCAAGGGGATCCGCTTTGATCACATCGTGGAGCAGATCACCGCGCGCATGCCTACCGCTCAGGAGGTCAAGCAGCTCGGCATGCCCAAGAACGTCCCGCTCCTGGCGGTCTTCGGGGCTGTCCGGGATGCCTCCGGTCGTCCCCTGGTCGTGGTGGAGGTGCTGCTTCCGGCCGACCGTCACGAGTTGGAAGACGCCTATCCGGTTCGGTAGGGCACGATGATGACTTGGTGCGCGTCCTCATAGATCACGTTGCCGGGGTCGGCCATTTCGACGCGCACGCACGCCACCTCGTGTGTGGCAAGGATCTCCAGGTAGCCGGAGACCCGGTCGATGAGATGGCCGGCCGTTAGCTTGAACCAGGCGGTGGCTCCTGGGTTGCGTTCCCGGTTGTAGATGTCGGGGTCCACGTTGCTGGGGTCGATCAGGTTCGCGTGGTACCAGGCATGCGTCTCGGTCTTGAAGCGCTCTTCCTCGGGTGAGAGTCTGTCCCGTTTGGCGAGGTCGTTGACGAGGCCGAAGACGCCGGGATGGACTCCTCGTGCGTTGGGGCTGGGGCTTTGAAACCGCACGTACACCTGTGGCTCCTCCTTGATCGTGAGGGCTGTGTCTACCGGATCGGTTAGAGGTGTGTCACTCCAGCTAGGTCACTTGACGTAGCAAGTTTGTGAGTCGTATCTTCAGAGCATCACTTGATAGGTCAAGTGTCTGACATCCAAGAAGGGGGCCGTCATGGCTCTGCAAGGTCCTATCCCCGTCACCTTCGCCATGGTCTTCCCACGAGGCTGCTACATCGTCGGTGAGGTCGAGCCCGTCAAGGACTTCGACGCCTCGTCCAACGGCCGGTTCGTGCAGGCCCGTGACAAGCAGACCGCAGAGCTGGTCTGGCAGGTCGCGGTCATGGACGGTGACCCGACCCTCAAGCCCGCCCAGAAGACCGTGGCGGTCAAGATCCTCGCCCCGGTCCAGCCGGTGCCCCCGCAGCCGATGCCGGGCCTGCCATTCACGCCGGTCGAGTTCGACGGCATGTCCGTCACCCCGTACGTCAACGCCGCCGGTCGCCTCGCCTACTCGATCAAGGTCCACGAGATGCACGCTCCCCGCCAGAGCGCCCCGAACAAGGCCGGAAAGGACGCCGCCTGATGACCCGTCGTCGTACCCCTCGAACCAGCGTGATCCGGCTGACCACCGGCCGGACCGCCAGAACCCTGCTCCACCCCTACGGCCACCGTGAGCCCGTGCTGGCGCTCGACTTCGGAGCCGCCTGCGTCCTGGTCACCACCGCCGGTCCGGTGACCGCGGAGGACCTGACGTTCGCGCGCCAACTCGCCCGCGAGACCGCCCGCTACGCCCGCTCGGTCGAGCGCTCCTTCCGAGCCCTGGGCGACCGTGAGGTGGCTCCCAAGAGGAGGGCGGCGTGAGCAACGTCGGCCCTTACACCTACGCCACGCTGACGATGCGGCCGGACAACGCCCCGCATCTGGCCGTTTCGTTCTACACGCCCAAGCTGCGAGTCAGCTCCGGAATGCTGCTCAGCAACCCGCGCCCGTTCCTGGAATTCACTTCGCACGAGGCCAACGTGCACATCTCCACCACCGGCGCGGGGCCGGTCACCGATGCCGACCTGGCGATCGCCCGAGAGATCTTCACCGCAGCCGCTCGTTACCTGGCTGACTGCGAGCGACTGCACACCGATCAGTCAGCCGCTGACATGACCGCCAACGACCCGGCGGCCTGACCAAGCAAGGCGGGGCCGCCAGAAGCGGCAACTTCCGGCGGCCCCTTGGTTCTCCCACGATCCACATCACGAGAGGCATTCAGCTTATGTTCCGCAGGCTTCCCGGTGACGAGGCGCGCAACCTCGTCTCCACCACCCCCGACACGGCCGTCGTCTTCCGCCCGGCCGTCGTCAAGACCCCCGCCATCATCACCATCGTCATCCTCGCCTGGCGGCTGCTCGCCGGGCTCGTCCGTACGATCTGGCGCCACCCCATCGCCGTCGTGGTCCTGGCGGTGCCGTCCGTGCTGTGCTGGCTGTACGGCTGGCAGACCGCTCTGCTCCTCCTCTCGCCGGCGCCAGCAGGGCTCATCGCCTGGGCTCTCGCCGGCCGTTCCTCGTTCGCCAGGTGGGTCGGCTGGCGGCTGCTGGCCTGGTGGCGGCTCGTCTGGGTCTACCGGCGACACTGGCAACCTGTCATGATCGTCTCCGGTCTCGGCAGACATTTGTGGGGACGCGATTACCTCCCCAGGCTCGGCAAGGTCACATGCACCCCGTGGGCCGACCTCGTCACCGTTCGCATGCTCAAAGGGCAGTCAGTCAAGGACTGGGCCGACCGCCTCGACCACCTCGCCCAAGGGTTCGGCTCCGCCTCATGCCGAGTAGCGCTGTCACGGGGCGGTCGCCTCACGCTCACCTTTCCCAGGCATGACCCGCTGGCCGAACGCATCCCGGCGCTTCCCATGCCCTGCTCGCCGACCGTGGGGCCGGTCGAGATCGGAAAGCAGGAGGACGGGCAACCCTGGCTGCTCAAGGTTCACGGCACACACGTCCTGGTCGCGGGCGCCACCGGAGCGGGCAAGGGCTCGATCATCTGGTCAACGATCCGCGGGCTCCTTCCCGCCGTCCGCGTGGGCCTGGTCGAGATCTGGGCCCTGGACCCCAAACTGATGGAACTGTCCTACGGACGCGACCTGTTCGGCAGCCGGTACGCCGCCACCCCGGAGGAATGCGCCGACCTCCTCGACCAGGCCGTGTCCGTCATGCAGAAGCGCGCGGCCCGTTTCGCCGGCATCCAGCGCTCCCACACCCCGACCGTGGATGACCCCTTCGTCCTGGTGGTGGTCGACGAGGTGGCGTTCCTGACCGCGTACCAGTCCGACAGGGAGCTGAAACGGCGGATCTCGGCCGCGCTGGCCACCCTCACGACTCAGGGCCGTGCTGTGGGTGTGGGTGTCCTGGCGGCTCTCCAGGACCCACGCAAGGAGGTCATGAACATCCGCAACCTGTTCCCCGACAAGATCGCGCTTCGGCTGGACGAGTCCGAACAGGTGGACATGGTCCTCGGCGATGGCGCGCGGGATCGGGGAGCGCTGGCCGACCACATCTCACCCGTCCCAGGACTGGGCGCCGGCGTCGGCTACGTCCGGCTGGAGACCTCGCCCGACCCGATCCGCGTCCGTGCCGCCTACGTCTCCGACGCCGACATCCGCGCCATGGCCGACGCCTTCGCTGCCGGAGAGGACGCCTGATGAAGGTCTGCTTCCACGGCACCGCCGAAGAGATCGAGCTGGTGGCAGGACGTTCGGTCCTCCTTATGCTCACCGTCCGGGACCTGCCCCGCGTGCGAGCGTTCGAGATCTTCCACACCCACATCAGTCGCCACCCCTACCAAGGCCTCTACCGGCTGTGCGCCGAGCTGGCCGAGACGGAGGGCAGCGACCGTGCGTGACCTCTCCAACCTCCTTGACGGGCTGCGCTGCTCGGAGTGCCTGAGCGAGAACACGCTCTGGTTGGACCTGGCGGCGGGCCTGGTCGAATGCCGCGAGTGCGGCCAAGGCGCCCTCTTTGACCCCGACCACGAGGGGGACGATCTTTGACCTACGACCGCGCGTTGCCCCGCGCCGAACGGCTGGCTATGCCCCTTGCCCGCGATGTGGCCGAAGAGGTCGCCAAGCAGTACGGGGTGTGCATCCAGCCCATCCCTCTGAAGCGGCTCGACACCCACACCGGAGTCTGGGAGATCGTCGATGTCCCGTGCGGAGCCACCCTGGAGGCCAAGTGCCCGCCGTGTGCCAAGCGCAACCGGCACCTGCGCATGGCCCAATGCCGGGAAGGCTGGCACCTCGACCAAGAACCCGCGATCACGCCGGACGAGCCGAACGAGGAACAGCGTTGGCTGGTCGAGTTCCGCGCTGACGTCCAAGCCCAACGCGACGCGGCAGACCAAGCGGGCCAGGACACCACCGACCTTGACGAGCTGATCGTCGGGCTCGATGAGGAGATCAACGCGGCGGGCATGCGTGGCAACGTCCTCGGCCGGACGCTCCCCAAGCGCAACCGCTCGACCAGACGACGGCAGGACGCCCCCGAACTGCCCAAGCGCAAAATGATCAACTCCACGCTCGGGCGGACCTTCACCAGCTCGGACGGCAAGGTCTACCGGCCTTCCCTGTTCGTCACTCTCACCCTCCCGTCCTACGGCAAGGTCAAGGACGGGGTTCCCGTCGAGCCCGACACCTACGACTACGCCCGCGCCGCTCGTGACGCGCTGCACTTCTCCAAGCTCGTCGACCGATTCGTGCAGAACCTGCGCCGCGTCGCTGGCTACGACGTGCAGTACTTCGCAGCTGTGGAGCCACAAAAGCGGCTCGCGCCGCACCTGCACATGGCCATCCGCGGAACCCTGCCACGCGCGGAGATCAAGCAGATAGCCGCCGCCACCTACCACCAGGTCTGGTGGCCGGCGGCCGACAAGGTCGTCTTCGGCGGCAATCACCTGCCCGTCTGGGAGGACGGCACGGGCTATCTCGACCCCAGCACGGGTGAGGTGTTGCCTACCTGGGACCAGGCGCTCGACCAGCTCGACGTGGACGAGACCGCCGAACCCCTGCATGTGATCCGGTTCGGCGTCCAGGTGGACGTGCAAGGCGTGCTCGCGGGCACCCCGGACGCCGACCAGTGCGTCCGTTACCTGTCCAAGTACCTCACCAAGTCGCTCAGTGACAGTCTCGACCCGGACCACCAGGCCCGGCGCGACCATGCTGCACGCCTGGCTGAGGCGCTGCGCTACGAGCCCTGCTCGCCGGCCTGCTCGAACTGGCTGCGTTACGGCGTCCAGCCCAAGGGAGCCAAGCCGGGCATGGCTCCCGGCCAGTGTCGAGGCAAGGCCCACAAGCCCGAACACCTCGGTTACGCGGGGCGCCGCGTCCTGGTCTCCCGCAAGTGGTCCAACAAGACCCTCGCCGAGCACAAGCAGGACCGCCGTACCTGGGTCCTGGAAGCCCTCGGCCAGACCGACCAACCGACCGATCCACACCGCTACGTCTGGAAGCCCGTCCCGGCCGGAGACGCCAACCTCGCACCGTTGGCGCTCCGGCTCCTGCGCTCGGTGGCCGAACGGCAACGCTGGCGCGCCCACATGGCCCGACTCCAAGCCGAGGCGGGCGACCAAGATCCTTCGGCAAGTGAGGGGAGGGCGGCATGAAGGCGGTGAACGAGCTGTCGGTCGTCCTCCCACCTGTTCCCACATTGAACGCGAGCGCTGCGGCGGAGTTGCTCGCGATCCTGTTGGAGGCTCGGGAGTCCCAGAGCGTCCACGCCGACGCCGCCTGAGGAGCGACATGGACACCATTCGATTCGGCTTCTACGGCCGAGTTTCCACGGAGGACAACCAAGACCCCGCGTCGTCGCGAGCATGGCAGATCACACGTTCCCGTGCGCTCATCGAGCCACGTGGGGGAGTGATCGTCACCGAGTTCTTCGACGTGGACAAGTCACGCTCGATCCCCTGGCAGCGTCGTCCGCAGGCGGCGGAGCTCCTGGTCGGGCTACGAGACCATGATCGCGGGTTCGAGGCCGTGGTGATCGGTGAGCCTCACCGGGCCTTCTACGGCAACCAGTACGGCCTGACGTTCCCGATCTTCGAGCACTTCGGCGTGCCGCTGTGGGTGCCGGAGGTGGGTGGTCCCATCGATCCGACGAACGAGGCGCACGATCTTGTGATGAGCGTCTTCGGCGGCATGAGCAAGGGAGAGCGCAACCGCGTCAAGGTCCGCGTCCGCAGTGCCATGGGTGCCCAAGCGCAGATGGAAGGCCGATTTCTCGGCGGGCGTCCGCCGTACGGCTACATCTTGGTGGATGCCGGTCCGCACCCCAACCCGGCGAAAGCGGCGGATGGCCGGCGGTTGCATCGGCTCGAACTCGACCCCGTCGCCTGGGCCGTGGTCGCTCGAATCTTCGCCGACTTCCTCTCGGGTTACGGCATCTTCGCCATCGCCGAGAGGCTGACGCGAGAGGGCATCCTGTGTCCCTCCGCTCATGATCCCGGACGCAACCGCCACCGGTCCGGGATCGCCTGGTCCAAGGGCGCCGTACGCGCCATCCTGCTCAACCCTCGTTACACCGGCTATCAGGTATGGAACAGGCAGCGGAAGGACGAGGTCCTGATCGATGTGGATGACGTCGGCCTCGGGCACATGCCCAAGCTCCGCTGGAACCCCAAGGACAAGTGGATCTGGTCGGACGCCCCGGCGCATCCACCGATCGTGAGCCGGGAGGACTTCGAGGCAGCGCAACAGACGCTCCACAGTCGGGGTGACCGCTACACCGACAAGACTGTCAGGCGAGCTCAGCGCGTGTACCAGCTCCGCGGACGACTCATCTGCGGGCTCTGTGACCGCAAGATGCAAGGGCATTGGGCCAACGAAATGCCCTACTACCGGTGCAGGTTCCCAGAGGAGTACGCGCTCGCCAACCGCGTGACGCACCCACGCAACGTCTACCTACGCGAGATCGACGTAGCTCCCAAGCTCGACCGCTGGTTGGCACGCCTGTTCACCCCGTCGAACATCGACCGCACCTTGGACCTTCTGCTGACAGCGCACGAAGCGCCGTCCCCGGTACTGCACGAGACCGAAGCCATCAAGCGGCAGATGGCCGAATGTGATCGGAAGCTGGCTCGCCACCGCGCGGCCCTGGAAGCCGGCGCCGACCCGGTGCTCATCGCGAGTTGGATGAGCGAGGAGCAAGGTCGGAAGACTGAGCTGCAACACAGGCTCAAGCGGTTTCCCGTCGCCCGGCCCCGTCTCCTCGATCGCGACGGCCTGGCTGCGTCCCTGCGCGATCTGGGGAGCCTCGTCGACGTTCTGGGGAGAGCGGACCCCACGCGCAAAGCCAAGATCTACGCGAGCCTCGGCCTGGAGCTGGTCTACCACCCCTCACAACATAAAGTCCTGGTCGCTGTCTCCAGCAACCAGGACCATATGGGGTACGGGTCTGTGTCCGAGGGGGGACTTGAACCCCCATGCCCATCACTGGGCACTAGCACCTCAAGCTAGCGCGTCTGCCTATTCCGCCACCCGGACTTGGTGCCTGCACGCGGGACCGTCATCTCGCGTCGGCTCAGTAAGGTTAGCAAACTCTGAGGGGTGCTTCATACCAAGAATCCAGTCGCTCCTCCGGGGTGTCTCCCGGGGGCGGGAAATGGGGCGGGCGGGGGCTCCTGATGGGGCTTCGGTGGCATACGCAAGAGGGTGTTGTGGCAGTTGGGGATGCTTTGGGGCATGGGGAGTTGGTGAATTTCTGGGTCTCCGATGAAAAGGCCTTGCGGCAACTTTGAGTGCTGCTACGGTTACGGACCGTTGAGGGGTGAGTCCATGGGCCGGCCTCACGACAAATGAGGCCGGTTCTGGAGTGCGGGAGGTCACGTGGCGCGCATGGTGATGCAGCGGAGGGCTGGGGCCCTCGGTGTGCATCGCCTGCCCGTGACCGTCCCGGCGCAGGACGAGACCACCGATTGGGTCGACCGGATGGCGCGGTTCGCGGCCGGTGCCCGTCGGCTCGTCGTGCGGGCAGTCACGATTGGCGCCCTGGTGGCCGCCGGGTGGCTGTTCGCGCTCGTCTTCGGCATGATCACCGCCGCCCCGGCGGCCGCCGAAGCGGCGACTCCGACGGCGGACACGCAAGTGAGGTCCACGGCCGCGCAGCCCGTGGACGATGTGTCCGCCCAGGTGTCTCGATCCCTCATCAGCCCGGACGGCGCCACGGCGTCCGACAACGACAACGCCGAGGCCATGGCCGGGCGTACGGTTGACGGGCTCAACAGCCAGCAGGATCCTGGCCTGCCAACACCGTCCACCGCCGGAAAGATCCTGGACACCAATGGCTTGGTGCCCAACGGCGGTGGCAGCGGCTCGTTCGGAGCCGCTGCGGGTGACGTCGCGAGGTCAGTTTTCGACCCGCGGCTGCAGGTGCTCCGCGCCCTCGTGGCGCGGGTGCCTGCCCCCGTCGTCCGCACAGCGGCGGACGACCCCTCCTTCTCGCCTGACTGACCCCGCCTGCAGCTGCCGGTCCTTTCGCTGACCGGCCCCTTTCCAAAACAACGCGGCTGAGTGCGGTCTGAACGCCTCTCCGCCGGCGGGTGCACAGCGTGCGCAAAGGCGCACAAACACGTCAGTTCAGCTGTTCGCGAATCCGAGGTCTCCGCTGTGCGTGAAACCTCGCACGGCCTCGGGCTGCCCGCGAACTGTTCCCTTTATCCCCCCGAAGAACCACTAGGAGCATTCATCATGCGTACGTGGGCAAAGGCATCTACTCCCGCGGCCCTGCTGGCCGTCGCCGTCATGTCGTTCGGCCCCGGCACTGCTCTTGCCGACACCTCGGGCGACGCGTCCGTCGGCGGCGGCAACCAGGTCGACCTGCCGATCTCCCTGCCCATCGACATCAGCGGCAACGCCGTCGGCGTGGTCGGCAGCTCCGAGGCCTCCTCGCAGGGCGGCGCGCAGGTCGTCAACAAGGGCGGCATCCCCGGCAACAGGACCTCGGGCAACGCGAGCGTGCTCGGCGGCAACCAGGTGAACGCGCCCATCAGCGCCCCGATCAACGCCTGTGGCAACGCCGTCTCCCTGGTCGGCAGGTCCGACGCGGGCTGCAGGGGCGGCGCCGCCGTCCGCAACCAGGGCAAGGGCGGCGCGGGCGGTAACCGTACCTCCGGCGACGCCAGCGTGCTCGGCGGGAACCAGATCACCGCGCCGATCTCCGCGCCGATCAACGCCTGCGGCAACGCGGTCGCGATCTTCGGCGAGGCGACGGCGGGCTGCAAGGGCGGCTCCAGCGTCCACAACACCGGAGTGGGCGCGGGCGGCAACCGCACCTCGGGCAACGCGAGCGTGCTGGGCGGCAACCAGGTCGTCGCCCCGATCTCCGCGCCGGTGAACATCTGCGGCAACTCCGTCGCGGTCGTCGGACGGGCGTTCTCGGGCTGCAAGGGCGGCTCGAGCGTCACCAACGACGGCGGCCGGCGCGGCGGCTACCACGGTCCCCACGGCCCCGTGGGCTCCTCGGGCAACGACACCGACGGGCGCTTCGGGGTGGGCAGCGGCAACCAGGTGATCGCCCCGATCAGCGTGCCCGTGAACGTCTGCGGCAACGCCGTGGGCAACGCGGCCGCCAGGTGCGAGGGCGGCTCCAAGGTCGAGAACACCCGATCCGGGTCCGGGGCGGGCGGCAACGTCACCTCCGGCCAGGCGGGCGTCCTCAGCGGCAACCAGGTGGTGGCCCCGATCAGCGCCCCCGTGAACGTCTGCGGCAACGCCGTCGCGGTCATCGGGCACGCGTTCGCCGGCTGCAAGGGTGGAGCCCGCGTGAAGAACGGCGGCACGGGAGCCGGCGGCAACCGCACCTCCGGCCGCGCCGGCGTGCTGAGCGGCAACCAGATCGTCGCGCCGATCACCGCTCCCATCAACATCTGCGGCAACGCGGCGGCCGTGCTCGGCGCGTCCAGGGCCCACTGCAAGGGCGGCGCCAAGGTCGACCGGACCGGTGGCGGCGGCAACCGCACCTCCGGCCGCGCCGGGGTCCTCGCGGGCAACCAGATCATCGCGCCGATCGCCGCGCCGATCAACGTCTGCGGCAACGCGGCGGCCGTCCTCGGTGACGCCGCGGCCGGGTGTCTCGGCGGGGCGAACGTCGGCAAGCCGGACCACCCGCACGGGTACGTCCGCGGCGGCGTCGAGAAGATGGCCGAGAAGGGCGCCAAGGGCGGGCTGCTGCCCATGCTCCCCGCCGTCCCGGCCCTCGGCGGCCTGCAGGACATCGCCGGCGTCACCCAGCCGGCGCAGGGCCTGACCGGGGTTCCCCGGCAACTGGGCGTGACCGGTCAGCTCCAGGACGTCGCGGGCACGGGTCTCACCTCGGTGCCGCTGGTCGAGGACGCCTCCCGTACGTTCGGCCTGCCGAGCCTGCCCGAGCTGCCCGGCCTGCCCGGCCAGGCGCAGACCCCGGCCCAGCCGAAGAAGAAGACGCACGCGGCCGGCCAGGTCGACGGTGCCGGGCGTCCCGCCCCGTCGAGCGGCGCCGTGTCCGTGCTCGACCCGGCGACCGACCTGGTGGGCGGCACCCCGGCCGGTGGCGCTGTGGCCTCGGCCACCCGCGGCCTGCCGGTCAGCGGCCTGATGAGCGCCGAGCAGCCCGCCGGCCTCGGGGGGATGAACTCGAGCTCCCTGCTGGCCCTCGTGCTCGGCTCGATGTTCGCCGCCTCGGCGACGCTGTTCGGGACCGCCCGCCGGTTCCGGCTCGGCCGGAAGTAAGGGAATCAGGCAGCACGTAACAAGGACGGCTACCGCTCACAGCCTGTGAGCGGTCAGCGTTAGACGCTTTGCCCGTTCCGGGGGCGCGGCCCGGGGCGGGCAAAGCCATGTCCGGGGTTCAAAGCGTGCTGCGCACCCGCATAACCTTGCGACGCAGCCGCACCTGGCGGCTCCCGTCGGGGTACACGCGTACGCGGGCCAGCTCCCACTGCCCGTACTCTGCGTGTTCGGTCAGCAGTTGACGTGCTGCTTCGCGAGTGAGGTCGCGTGGAATGAAGATATCCATGTAGGAGTAGTCGACCACAACGATTAGTCTCCAGGGTGAGTCAGGGCGCCATGCCGCTCGATGGGGCTTATTCTGCGTGCTTGTGGGTGGACCCGGAAGCTAGTGGGTAGCCCGGGGGAAGGAAATTTCCGCGAGTCGGGTTACCTTTCAGTCTGTGCCGACTCCCGGCAGGGGGATTTGCAAAGCGAACAGCGAGGTAGGAAGCAGCGTGCCAGCCAAGAACGGCAGCGCCGGCGGAACACGCCTGGTGATCGTCGAGTCGCCCGCGAAGGCGAAGACGATCGCCGGGTACCTCGGGCGCGGCTACATCGTCGAATCGAGCATCGGCCACATCCGTGACCTTCCGGAGAAGGCCGACGACATCCCCGAGAAGTACAAGGGGGCCCCATGGGCTCGCCTCGGGGTCAATGTCGAGCACGAGTTCGAGCCGCTGTACGTCGTCAACCCCGACAAGCGGTCGCAGGTCAACAAACTGCGGCAGCTGTTGAAGGACGCCGACGAGCTCTACCTGGCCACTGACGAGGACCGCGAGGGCGAGGCCATCGCCTGGCACCTGCGCGAGGTGCTCAAGCCCAAGGTCCCGGTGCACCGCATGGTGTTCCACGAGATCACCCCGCAGGCCATCCAGGACGCCGTGGCCAACCCGCGCGACCTCAACCTGCGCCTCGTCGACGCCCAGGAGACCCGGCGCATCCTCGACCGCCTCTACGGCTACGAGGTCAGCCCGGTCCTGTGGAAGAAGGTCAAGCCCCGCCTGTCGGCCGGTCGCGTGCAGTCCGTGGCGACGCGGCTGGTGGTGGAGCGCGAGCGGGAGCGCATGGCGTTCACGCCCGCCCACTACTGGGACCTGCAGGCGCTCTTCGACACGAACAAGCCCGAGGAGCGGCCCCGCGACTTCACCGCGACCCTCACGGGGGTCGACGGCAAGCGGGTGGCGCAGGGCCGCGACTTCGCCAGCACGGGGCGGCTCAAGAACGCCGACGTGCTCCACCTGTCCGAGGAGGCCGCGGGCGAGCTGGCCGGGCGGCTGAGCGGCGCGTCGTTCGCGGTCAAGTCCGTCGAGCGCAAGCCGTACACGCGCAAGCCGTACGCGCCGTTCCGGACGACCACGCTGCAGCAGGAGGCCAGCCGGAAGCTGGGGTTCTCCGCGAAGTACACGATGCAGGTGGCGCAGCGGCTCTACGAGAACGGCTTCATCACCTACATGCGTACCGACAGCATCACGCTGTCGGAGACCGCCGTGGCGGCCGCCAGGTCCCAGGCGATCAAGCTGTACGGGGCCGCCTACGTGCCCGACAAGCCGCGCGTCTACACCAGCAAGGTGAAGAGCGCGCAGGAGGCGCACGAGGCGATCCGCCCGTCGGGCGAGGAGTTCCGCACGCCGGGCGAGACCGGGCTGTCGGGCGACATGTTCCGGCTGTACGAGCTGATCTGGCAGCGTACGGTGTCCTCGCAGATGAAGGACGCGGTCGGCGAGTCGATCACGGTCAAGGTGCGCGGCAGGTCGTCGTCCGGCGAGGACGTCGAGTTCAGCGCCTCCGGCCGGACGATCACGTTCTACGGGTTCCTCAAGGCGTACGTGGAGGGGGCCGACGACCCCTCGACCGACCGCGACGACTCCGAGAAGCGGCTGCCCAACCTGGCGGAGGGCGACGCGCTCAGCGTCAGCAGGCTCGACGTGGCGGGCCACTCGACCAAGCCGCCCGCGCGCTACACCGAGGCGTCGCTGGTCAAGGAGCTGGAGGACCGCGAGATCGGGCGGCCCTCGACGTACGCCTCGATCATCGGGACCATCCTCGACCGCGGCTACGTGTTCAAGAAGGGCACGGCGCTGGTGCCGTCGTTCCTGGCCTTCGCCGTGGTCAACCTGCTGGAGCAGCATTTCGGCAACCTGGTCGACTACGACTTCACCGCCGAGATGGAGAAGGTCCTCGACGACATCGCCAACGACCGGGCGGAGCGGGTGCCCGAGCTGCAGCGCTTCTACTACGGCTCCGACGGCGACGAGGGTCTGAAGGAGATGGTC
Organism: Nonomuraea sp. NPDC005650; assembly: GCF_040605375.1. Classification (NCBI taxonomy): domain Bacteria; kingdom Bacillati; phylum Actinomycetota; class Actinomycetes; order Streptosporangiales; family Streptosporangiaceae; genus Nonomuraea; species Nonomuraea sp. NPDC005650. The sequence goes on along the minus strand of NZ_JBEXCR010000002.1, from coordinate 389,872 downwards.
ACCGACCTCGGTGACATCGACGCCAAGGAGATCAGCTCGTTCCCGGTCAGGGGCTCGGACATCGTGCTGCGGGTCGGGCGCTACGGGCCCTACCTCGACAGGGACGGCGCGCGGGTCAACGTGCCCGAGGACATGACGCCCGACGAGCTGACGGCGGAGAAGGCCGAGGAGCTGTTCTCCAGGCCGACGGGCGACCGGGAGCTCGGGCAGGACCCGGTGACCGGGAACATGATCGTGGCCAAGGACGGCCGGTACGGGCCGTATGTGACGGAGGTCCTGCCCGAGCCGCCCGAGGAAGAGGCGCCCAAGCGACGGACGAGGAAGGCCGACGCGCCCAAGCCGCGCACGGCCTCGCTGTTCAAGACGATGTCGCTGGACACGATCACGATCGAGGACGCGCTCAAGCTGCTGGCGATCCCCAGGCTCGTCGGCGAGCTGGAGGGCGAGGAGGTCGTGGCCTACAACGGCAAGTTCGGCCCGTACCTGAAGAAGGGCACCGACTCGCGCTCGCTGGCCTCGGAAGAAGACCTGCTGACGGTCACGATCGACCAGGCCAAGGAGCTGTTCGCGCAGCCTAAGCAGCGCGGCCGGCGGGCCGCGGCGGCGGCGCCGCTGCGCGAGCTGGGCAACGACCCCAGCTCCAAGAAGCCGATCGTGGTGAAGGAGGGCCGGTTCGGGCCCTATGTGACCGACGGCGAGACGAACGCGTCGCTGCGCAAGGACGACACGGTCGAGGACATCACGACCGAGCGGGCGGCCGAGTTGCTGGCCGAGCGGCGCGAGCGGGCGCCGGCGGCCAAGAAGACCACCACGAGGAAGGCGCCGGCGAAGAAGGCTCCCGCGAAGAAGCCGGCGGCCAAGTCGTAGGGCGAACCGCGAGACCTGCGGGGCCGCCGGACGCGGCCCCGCAAGTAGCATCGATGCTGTGATCGTCTTGTTCTTCGCGGGCCTGGTCCTGCTGGCACACCTTTATCTGTGGCAGCGGATGGTCCGTTCCACCACCGGCCCCGGGCGGCTGCGCAAGGCGCTGACGTGGGGCGTGGTGGGGCTGACGGTGCTCGTCGTGGCCACGTTCGCGGCCACGCGGATGGACTTCGGGCACTGGCTGGCCTGGCCGGGCTACATCTGGCTGGCGCTGATGTTCTACCTGATCGTCTTCCTCGTGGTGCTGGAGGTGCCGCGGGCGGTGGCCGCCCTCTTCCTGCGCAGGGCCGCGCGGAAGGCTGTGGCGCGCGAGGCGGCGCCGGTGCCCGTGCCCGCCATGGCGGGCGCCCCGGCGCCCCCCGAGCCCGCCCCGGAGGCGGCCCCGATCAGCAGGAGGCTCTTCCTGGGGCGCACCACCGCCGCCATCGCGGGCGCGGGAGCGCTGGGCACGGTCGGGTACGGCATGACGAGCGCCCTGGGCGATCCCGTGATCGAACGCGTGAAGGTGGCGCTGCCGAAGCTGGACCCGCGGCTCGGCGGCCTGCGGTTCGCCGTGGTGAGCGACATCCACCTGGGGCCGCTCACGGGCAGGGGCCACACCGAGCGGATCGTCCGCATGATCAACGGGCTCGAGGCCGACGTGGTGGCGATCGTCGGCGACCTGGTGGACGGGTCGGTGGCCCAGTTGGGGGCGCTGGCGCAGCCGTTGAAGAGCCTTGAGTCCCGCTACGGGGCATATTTCGTGACCGGTAACCACGAATACTTCGCTCCCAGCGGGCCCATGGAGTGGATCGAGGAGCTCGACCAGCTCGGCGTACGCTCGCTGCGAAACGAGCGCGTGGAGATCAGGCACCAGGGCGCCGTGCTCGACCTGGCCGGGGTCAACGACCTCAACGGCGCCGCCGCGGGCGACGGCCCCGACTTCGACAAGGCGCTGGGCGGCCGGGACCCCGGCCGGTCCACGGTGCTGCTGGCGCACCAGCCGGTCCAGGTCGACCAGGCCGCTCGCCACGGCGTCGACCTGCAGCTGTCCGGCCACACGCACGGCGGGCAGATCGCGCCGTTCAACCTGGTGGTGGGCCTGCAGCAGCCCGTGGTCTCCGGCCTGGCCACCGTCGACGGGGTGCAGGTCTACGTCACCAGGGGTGCCGGGTTCTGGGGCCCGCCGGTGCGCGTCGGGGCGCCGCCCGAGATCACGCTGCTGGAGTTGCGTCGCTGACTTTCCGCGATCCACTGGTCACCTGCGGTCATGATGGCGTAGAGTATCCAACCGGATACTGATCGGAGGTGGGGGATGGTCTCCTCGCCTATGGAGGCGGCGCACGTCGCTTTCTGGGCCAAGCGTGGCGGGCAGCTGTTCAAGCAGGCCAGGCACGCCGCCAGCATGAACCAGCGGGTCCTGGCCAGCGTGAGCGGCACGTCGAGGACCACGCTGTCGGCCTACGAGCACGGCAGGAAGTCACCGACGCTGGAGACCGCGGGGCGCATTCTCGACGCGGCCGGCTTCCGGCTGGCGCTGGAGGCCAAGGTCGAGTTCGCCGCCCGCGCGGGCGGCGGGCGGACGTTCCACGTGCCGAGCCGGCTGCGGCGGCTGCCGGTCGCGGCGGCGCTGGGCGTCGTGCGGCTGCGCGACCGGGTCTACGACCTGGCCGACCGGGAGGCGCGCCGGGCCGCCTACACCGCGCTGCTGTGCGAGGGCGATCCCCAGGAGCTGCTCGATCACGTGGACGGGGTGCTGCTCGTCGAGCTGTGGAGCGAGCTGGAGCTGCCCGAGGAGATCCGTGCCGAGTGGGGGCCGCTGGTGGAAGAGGCCCGGCTTGAGGCTGGAGTTATGAATTGATGATGCTTTTGGGGGCCTATTCGAGGCATGCGGCCTGCACGCTGGCCCGCGTACGTAATACTCTCAGCCCCGAGTCAGCCGGGAATATCCGGTTCGTCCGTTGTCCGCCGACTTCCTGGATACGCTGAAATCATGACTGCCCCTGGCCGGAGCCGCCCGGCCCACGTGCTGGCCAATGCGCCGTTCAGACGGCTTTGGATGGCCATGTCGGTGTGCAGCCTGGGCGACTGGCTCAACATCCTGGCGCTGACCGCCCTGGCCGGTAACCTCACGCAGAGCGACTACCGGCTGCAGTCACTGGCGGTGGGCGGGGTGTTCATCGCCAAGATGCTGCCCGCCGTGCTGCTCGGGCCGCTCGCGGGGGTGTTCGCCGACCGGTTCGACCGGCGGCTGACGATGGTCGCGGCCGACCTGGCCAGGTTCGCCGTGGTGCTGTCGATCCCGTTCGTCCGCAGCTATGAGTGGGTCATCGTCGCGACCGTCCTGGTCGAGTGCGTCAACCTGTTCTGGGTCCCGGCCAAGGACGCCACGGTGCCCAACCTGGTGCGCAAGGACGAGCTCGAGTCGGCCAACCGGCTCAACCTGCTGGTCACGTACGGCACCGCGCCGGTCGCGGCCATCCTGTTCGCGGCGCTGTCCTTGGTGGGCGACGTGATGAAGAGCACGGTGCCGTTCATGTCCGGCCAGGACGCCACGTCGCTGGCGCTGGTCGTCAACGCTTGCGCCTACCTCGTCTCGGCCGCCCTGATCTTCACGCTGCGCGACATCCCCAAGCGTGACGGCGCCGTCTCCGCGCCCTCCGTGTTCAAGCAGATCGTCGAGGGCTGGCGGTTCGTGGGCCGCAACCGGCTGGTGCGCGGGCTGATCATCGGCATGCTGGGGGCGTTCGCGGCAGGCGGTGCCGTGGTCGGCGTCGCGAAGATCTACGTCGAGGCGCTCGGCGGCGGCGACGCGGCCTACGGCGTCGTGTTCGGCGCGGTCTTCGTCGGCATGGCGCTGGGCATGTTCTTCGGCCTCCGGCTGCTGCGCGAGCTGTCGCGCCGGCGGCTGTTCGGCCTGGCAATCACCTTCGCAGGGCTGGTGCTGGTGGCCACCGCCCTGGTGCACAACCTGGCGATCGTGGTCATGCTGACCGTGCTGCTGGGGGCGTGCGCGGGCATCGCGTGGATCATCGGTTACACGATGATCGGGCTCGAGGTCGAAGACGGGCTGCGGGGCCGTACGTTCTCGTTCCTGCAGTCCACGGCGCGGGTGACCTTGCTGCTCGTGGTTGCCGTGGCCAACCCGCTGGCGGCGATCTTCGGCGTCCACTGGCTGCGGTTCGGCGAGCTCGCCTACCGGTTCGACGGCTCCAACCTGGTGCTGGTCGTCGGCGGGGTGCTCGCGATGGTCGTGGGCGTCCTCGCGCTGCGGCACATGGACGACAGGAAGGGCATCTCCCTGGCCGGCGACCTGATCGCGGCGGTGCGCGGCGAGCGGTTCCCGGCCGAGGCGGCCGAGGCGGTGCCAGGGCTGTTCGTGGCGTTCGAGGGCGGCGAGGGGTCGGGCAAGACGACCCAGTCGCGGCTGATCGCCATCTGGCTACGTGACCAGGGCTACGACGTGGTGCAGACGCGCGAGCCGGGCTCGACCAAGGTCGGCATGCGGCTGCGGGCGATCCTGCTCGACGCGGCCGAGCGCGGGATGTCGGCGCGCTCCGAGGCCCTGCTGTACGCCGCCGACCGGGCCGAGCACGTGGAGAAGGTGATCCGGCCCGCGCTCTACCGGGGCTCGCTCGTGATCACCGACCGCTACGTGGACTCGTCGCTGGCCTACCAGGGGGCCGGGCGGGCGCTCGACCCCAAGGACGTGTCCAAGATCAACGCCTGGGCCACCGGCGGGCTGGTGCCGCACCTGACGGTGCTCATCGACACGCCGCCGGAGATCGGGCTGACCCGGCTGGGCGGGGCCGCCGACCGGATCGAGTCGGAGCCGCTGGACTTCCACGAGCGGGTGCGCAAGGAGTTCCGGGCGCTGGCCGCGGCGGCGCCGGAGCGTTACCTGGTGGTGGACGGCACGCTGCCGTCCGAGGTGATCACCCGCCAGGTCCAGGACCGGATCCGCGAGATCCTGCCGGACCCGGTGCCGCAGGAGTCCGAGGACGCCACGGGCACGATGCCTGCCATTCGCGGCGATTGGACGATGCCTACCATTCGCGACTAACCCCTCTTCGAGGACGGTGTCTCCTGGTGGCAGGCGGGCGCCGTCTTCATGGGCGCGGGCGCCTCTGGGACGGGTGGGCGCGTCTTGGGCGCGGCGGTGCGTTCTGGAGGGCGCTCGAAGGTGGCGGCTCGGGGTGCGTACGGGCGTGGGGAGTGCCGTCGGCGGCTAGCCTTACGTCGTGGCAGTTTTCGATGACCTCGTCGGGCAGGACCAGGCGGTGGCCGTGCTGTCGCGGGCCGCGGCGGCGGCCGGGGAGGTCGTCAGGGGCGGGCGCGGCACGGGCATGACGCACGCGTGGCTGTTCACCGGGCCGCCGGGATCGGGCCGGGAGGACGCCGCCCGCGCCTTCGCCGCCGCGCTGCTCTGTCCCGACGGCGGGTGCGGCCACTGCGACCAGTGCCACCAGGTGTTCATCGGCTCCCACCCCGACCTGGAGTCCGTACGTCCCCAGGGCCTGTCCTACAGCGTCAAGCAGACCCGGGAGCTCATCCTGCGGGCGGCCGGGGCGCCGACGCAGGGGCGGTGGCGGGTCATCCTGTTCGAGGACGCCGACCGGGCCACGGAGTCCGCGGCCAACGCCCTGCTCAAGGCCATCGAGGAGCCGCCGCCGCGTACGGTCTGGCTGTTGTGCGCGCCCGCCCCCGACGACCTCATGATCACCATCAGGTCGCGCTGCCGGGTGGTCAACCTGACCACCCCCGCCACGGAGGCCGTCGCCCACGTGCTGGCCACGCGCGACAGTGTGCCGCTGGACGTGGCCAGGTTCGCCGCCAGGGCCGCCCAGGGGCACATTGGCAGGGCGCGGGCGCTGGCGCTCGACGAGGGCGTCAAGCGGCGTCGTGAGGCCGTGCTGGGCATCCCGCGCTCGCTGACCGGGGTGGGGGAGTGCGTCTCGGCCGCCGAGCGGCTGGTCAAGACGGCGGAGGAGGAGGCCGCCGCGGCCACGGCCGCCCTCAACGAGAACGAGACCGCCGAGCTGCGCAAGCTCTACGGCGAGGGGTCCACGGGCAAGGGGCTCAACCGCGGGCTGGTACGCGGCGGGGCCGGGGCGCTGAAGGAGCTGGAGGACCGGCAGAAGTCCCGGGCCACGCGGATCAAGCGCGACTCGCTGGACGCGGCGCTGCTGGAGCTGGTGTCGTACTACCGGGACGTGCTGGCCATGCAGTTCGGGGCCCAGGTCGAGCTGGCCAACGACGACCTCCGCTTCGACCTCGACCAGCTGGCCAAGGTGGCCACGCCCGAGGAGACGCTGCGGCGGATCGACGCGATCATGCAGTGCAGGGAGCGGCTGGCGGCCAACGTCAACCCGCAGATGGCCGTCGAGGCGATGATGCTGTCGCTGCGCTCCTGACCTGTGATCAACGGGCGTTCGCGACTTCGCCGGCGACGAGTCGCTGGTCGTACCGGCTGGAGTGCGGCGAGCCGCAGGCCGGCGCGGCTGCCAGGACGCCATGACCTGCCCGGCGGCGAGGTCTGCGCGCCGCGTCGGTGAATCCGCCGGGTGACGCGAGCAGCAGATGGGGCTGACGGGCGTCTCTGATACGTGGAAGTCGAACTACTCACCCAACAAGAGGCCCGGGCCCGACAGCGAATAGACCTGGCGTCGATCTTCGCCGAGCACCACGTGGGCCTCGTCCGGCTTGCCCTGATCATGGTCGGCGATCAGGCGACCGCGGAAGACGTCGTACAGGAGGCGTTCGCCCGTACCCACGCCGGGCGCGGCCGGTTGCGCGACGCCGACAAAGCGCTGGCCTATGTCCGTTCGGCGGTGCTCAACGGGTGCCGGTCGGTGCTGCGCAGGCGGGCGACCGTGTTCCGGCGGGCGGTGCCGTACGAGCCGCCCGTCTGGTCGGCGGAGAGCGCCGCGCTGCTGGGCGAGGAGCGGCGCGGGGTGCTGCTCGCCCTGCGTGAGCTGCCGCGCAGGCAGCGGGAGGCGCTCACGCTGCGCTACTACTTCGACCTGTCCGACCAGGAGATCGCCGACACCATGGGGGTCGGCGCCAGCACGGTCAGATCCACGATCGCGCGGGGGCTGGCCGCCCTCGGCCGGGCCCTTGAGGAGGATTCATGAACAGCGCGATGGAAGACAGGCTGCGCGAGGCCCTCGCTGAAGCGGGGGCGACGGTCGACGCCAGCACGATCAGGCCGCTGAGGGCGCCGGAGCGGCGGCGGTTCAGGATGGATTTCCGGCTGGTGGCGGTGGCGGCGGTCGTGGTGCTGGCGGGGGCGGCCACGACTGTGGGGCTCCTGAGCAGTCCGGGCGGTGAGGACCGCGCGGTGGCGGCCGATCCAGGGTCCGGCGAGCGGGAGATGATCGTCTTCCTGTGCGGGCGGTCGCCGGAACCGGAGCAGACGGGGTGCAAGGGCGCTGCCACCAGGGAGGAGGCGCAGGAGATCGCTGCGGCGGCGCGGCAGGCGCCGGGGGTCAGAGAGGTGATCTTCGAGGATCAGGCCTCGGCGTACCAGGACTTCCAGCGCGATTTCGCGCACAACAAGACACTGCTGGCCGCTGTCGGTGCCGAGGACCTTCCCGCTTCGTTCCGGTTGACCCTCGCCAAGGGCGCCGACCCGCTCCGCGTGCAGCAGGCGCTGCGGGGGGTGCCCGGGATCCTGACCGTTCACGAAGTGATGGCCGATGAGGAGATTCCGGTTCGCAAATGGGATGTGAGTGTCTTTCTCTGCTCCCCCGCGTCGGCCATGCCGTCGTGCGGCGCCGAGCGTAAGCCCGACAGCAGGGGCAGCTTCACCGTCACGAAGGACGGGAAGGGCGTCACGCCCGCACAGACGAAGGCCATCCAGAAGCTGATCTCCTCGATGCCCGGCGTCAAGGAGGTGTTCTTCGAGGATCGGGAGGCGGCTTACGAGAACTTCCGCCGCTCGTACAAGGACAACAAGACGTTGATCGACGCCACGAAGGTCAGCGACATGCCGCAATCGTTCAGAGCCGTGCTGCTGCCTGACGCCGACTGGAGCAGGATCGTCAGCAGGTTGAGGCGGGAACCAGGCGTGAGTCAGGCCTTCTACCAGGGATGCATGCTCGACAGCAGCCGGCTGGCGGCCCGCTACGGGTTGATTCTGCCGGAGAGCAAGGTGTGCCCGGTGGACAAGCGATCCGGCGAACATCCGGACCCCGGCCCCTCTCCCTCAGCGGGCTGACACACGTAATGTGGCAGGGAAGGTCGTACGACCCCTAGGCGTCAGGAGGCGAGCTCGAGCCCATGGGAATGATCATGGCCGTGAGCTTCACCCGTTATGGGAGGCTCTACTACCTCGATCCCGGCGAGCACAGCCCCAAGGTGGGCGACAAGGTGCTCGTGCCGACCGACTCGGGTCCCGAGGTGGCGGAGTGCGTCTGGGCGCCGCAGTACACGAGCGAGGACCTCGACGGGCTGCCCGTGTGCGCGGGTCCGGCGGGTGAGGAGCACCTGGCCCGCGACGAGACCAACAAGCGCCGCAGGGCCGAGGCCCGCAGCGTGTCGAAACGGCTGATCAAGCGGCACACCCTGCCGATGAAGGTGGTCGGGATCGACTACCTCGACCAGGACAACGTCTACACGGTCTACTTCTCGGCGCCGCACCGGGTCGACTTCCGCGCCCTCGTCCGCGACCTGGCCCGCAACCTGCGGGCCAGGGTCGAGCTGCGGCAGATCGGACCGAGGGACGAGGCGCGGCTGCAGGGCGGAATCGGGCCCTGCGGCCGCGACCTGTGCTGCGCCACGTTCCTGAAGGACTTCGAGCCGGTATCCGTACGCATGGCCAAGGATCAGGACCTCCCGGTCAATCCGCTGCGGATCGCGGGGGCGTGCGGGCGGCTCATGTGCTGCCTGAAGTACGAGCACCCGCTGTACCAGGAGTTCCGCGCCTCGGCCCCGCGAGCGGGGGCGAACGTGGAGACTCCCCAGGGGCCTGGTGTCGTGGTCGGCCACAACGTCCCGTCGGACTCCGTGGTGGTGCGCCTCAACGACGGAGGGCGGCGCTGCGCCTGCTCGAAGGCCAGCGTGTGCGCGCCGCGCAAGGCGTACGACTCGACGTACGGGGATTCGGGCGAGGCGTAATCGAGGGGAGCGAGGACCCCTCGGGCTCCTGTAGACTCTTCCAAGTCGCAGAGCACGCCGCCTTAGCTCAGTCGGCCAGAGCACTTCACTCGTAATGAAGGGGTCTGGGGTTCGAATCCCCAAGGCGGCTCCAGATCAGAAGCCCCCCGTGTGATCATGGGGGGCTTCTGGGTGTCTAAGCCTTCCGATCTCATGTCTTGAAGATCCGATCCATGGCCACCGCGCCCTCCTGGAGTACGGGCGGATCTGCTTGCGGTAGACCAGTTCGGTTACCGCCGTGCTGCGCTTCCACCGGCCCGCGAACCGGCGACAACGGCACTGCCCGCCGACCAGGCCAGCCCGTTCACCGCGGCACTCGCCGAACTGGTCGCCCTTCAGGTCAATCAGGTGCACATGCGATTAGCGATCATGAACGCGCTGCCGGGGAACGCTACCCCCGGCTCCCGGAGCGCGGTGAAACAATCTCCGCGTGAGCACTCTCGCTGAACGACTCCGCGCCGGAGCACGCCGCGGCAAAACCTCATCATCCTCGGCGCCGCCATCACGTTCGGCATAGATGACCTCTCCCTCAAGGACATGGACGACCAGCAACTCGGCGTATTCACCGCCGCAATGGCTTTCCTGACTCAGAGGCTTCGAGAGAAGTGATGCTCGGCAGGACGCGCCTGCCTGGGGCGCATCAGATGTGCTGAGCCGATCGGCATTTCTGCGGCTCAGTGGATCTGATGCAGACAGAAGGCGGATGCTCGGACGCGTGACGGCGTCGAGTTGGAGGGCATCAGGTTGACCGAGCTGTTCTGTCTCGTTCAATCTGAGGCATGGAGCGCCTCTGGCCTGCGGTGCCTCAAGCTCGATGAGACGGTCCGCAAGGAGTGCGTCTCACCGAACATGAGGCATCTCCTCGTTTCTCGGCGTGGTCAGTCTGATCTTCATAGGGCGAGGGAATCGAGTTGATTGTCCGGATTGAACGCTGGTAGAAATTGGCGATGCTGACTGGAAAGCTTGTCCGCCTACGCGCCGTCGAACCCACGGATTTCGAGAGCATATGGCGCTGGAGCCATGACCCCGAGGTGGTGCGCTGGATGAGCAGCGGCTACCCCGAGTCGTTCATGCAGGCACAGGAGCGGCTGACAGCGGCACCGCGCAACAGCTACGAGAATTGCCGGTTTATCATCGAGTCGCTCCACGATCAGCGCGCTGTCGGGTTCGTTCGGCTCAGGGATGCGAAGCCGGAGGTCGGAAATGCTGGGCTGGATATCCAACTCGGCGAGAAGGATGTCTGGGGTCGTGGCTACGCCACTGAGGCGATGCGCCTGATGTGCAGGTACGGCTTCAACGAAATGCGCCTGCACCGGATCACCCTGGACTTCGCGGCAGACAACACTGCGGCGCGCCGGGTTTACGAGAAGGTGGGCTTCGTCGAGGAGGGCCGCGTTCGCGAGTGCTTCCGCCGTGATGGCAAGTGGCACGACCTGATCCTTATGGGCCTCCTCGAAGGCGAACTCCGCGATCATGACTCAGATGAGTGAGACAAACGGCGGGACGCCTCATGATCGATGGGACCGGCCTCAAGTCAGGTGAGACAGGACACGAGCTGAGGCATCAGTTCGGTCGCTCCCTTCGCATCAGTTTTGCTGAGCCGGATCAGTTCGGCTGGGCCGAGACAACAGCCCGCGCCACCGCGCCGATAATTGGGCTTTGATAACTTGCGGGAACGCCTCCCTTTCCGCAAGATCGCGGACCCTGCCCGGCCAGAGCTCTGACCAGCCCTATTAGCCCTTTCTGGCGTACTTGGGCTGGCCCCGACATGGGCTGATACTCACCCTGAACCGGATGTTGCGCGGGTGAGCGACCTGCTTCCGCTACGGGGTTGTCAAGGCGGTCGTCCAGCACCGCGCCGTCCGGGGGCCGGCCCTCGACACTACGGCCGCCGCCGGTGAAGATCAGAAGAGTTCGGTTTGCCGTTCTACGGGAGGAAGAAGTGAGCGAGTACCCCCAGGATCGCCTGTACGCCGGTGAGCTGCACATGTGGGGCAACGGGGAGTGGTTCAAGCGCAACAGGAAGCTGGACACGCCTGGCGACCGGGTGAGGGTCGGCTTCACCACCTTCGTCATAGGCCAGATCCCCGACAGAGGGCTGCGGGTGCAGTTGCCTGAGGTAGGTAGCTACGTCGAGTTGGGTGACTACTTCGGTCGGGTCAGTTGGAGTCTGGAGGAGGATGCTGATTCTGACGAGGAGTGGGAGGACGGGGATACTGCTCCTGGCGAGGGTTGGAGCGATTTCTGCGCACCAGTCGAGGCGAAAGTCGTCGCCGTCAACACCGAACTCGCCAACACTCCGGAGCTACTCATCAGGGACCCCTACGGCGAGGGCTGGCTGTTTGAGATGGAGATCCATGACCACAAGCCCAAGTCCGATTTCAATTGGGACGCGGACGGTTACGCCGAGTTCATCGCCCAGGACAGCGACTAGACCGGCAATCGCCGGGGTGCCCACCTACGTGAGCTTCTAGGGGTCCCGCAGGATCCAACGGATATGCCCCTCACCTGTGCTTATCCAGCGTTCTCAGGCTGGTGGGCCAGACCCGAGCCCTGCCTGTCAATGCCACCCTCAGGGCTGTGCGGCTTGGCGTTGGTGGCCGGGCCGCCGTCCCCGCTGTAGCCGTCCATGTCCGTCCCCGCGGAGGTGGAGATGACCAGGGTGCTGGCCGAAAGTTCAGCCGTCGTCCGGAGCTTAAAGACCGATCAGCGGCGCGGCGACGCGGGCTGTTGCGGCGGCGAGTGCGCTGCGTCGCTGGTTGTCCATGGCATCGAAGAAGTAGCGCTCCTCGCCGAGCGCGATGGCGAACTGCGTTCCCCGGCGGCGCGTTCGTGATCGCTAATCGTATGTGTAACTGGTTGGCCTGAAGGGCGATCAGCTCGGCGAGTGCCGCGGTGAACGGGCCGGCGGGAAGAGCGTGCCCCAGTCCTCGGGAAAGACCAGAGGCCTGCGCATGAGCGGCTTCTCGGGGATCCACAGCCACATGGCCTGAGCATCGAGGACGGCCCGTACTTCGTAAGAGAGGCGTTTACGCCATTCATCCTGACGGCAACCGGGACACTCTCGCAGGCGCACGGCTTGGCAGGCATTCGCGGCGCGCCATTGGCGCATGGACCGAATGCTTGTCAAGACGCTGAAGGTATTGCTGAATCGCCCTGCTATGGCCGCCTCGCGTTCTATTGTCGCGCTCCAATGCGCACGTTTGGATCTGAAGGGCGATCTTCTGGGGCGCATCTCCAAGCGGGGGTTTCGAATGTGCCCCAGCGTCGCCGCCTGTCCTGCCCCGGTGCTCTCGGGGCGGGCGGCTCATCGGCCTGTGCCGTCCTCCAAAAAAGGAGTCGTGATCATGACCGCATTGACCTACACCGTCTTCACCGACCCGGCGTCCGTGGAGGCGTCAGCGGCCGGACGGAGGTCCAAATCCACAGGGACGGTGTACCTGGTCATCACCAACACCGCAAGGAGGACGGATTGGTCCAGGATCGAGGTGAGGGTGCCCGTCGGCGACGGCGTTGGCGACCTCACCCCGAAACTCCCGGAGATGAAGGGCAAGTACACCGACAACCGGTGGGGGACCCAGGCGACAACCCAGGAGGTGAAGGTCGACCCGCAGCGGGACACCAACGTCTTTGACGTCACCCCCAAGAGCGGGGGCGTAGCTTCTTTCAAACCCGGCGACTACCTGGTGCTGACGATGGAGAACGTCGCCATCGCCGCCACCGCCGGGCCGGCCGTGCTGACGGTGAGAGAGAAGACCGAAGACGATGACGGGGAGCACACCCGCTACACGTCGGTGGCGCTGGTCAAGACCGCTCCGAAGGAGATTCCGGCGCCGCGTGACTTCCACCCGGACAAGGGCATGGTGGGTGCCGGCGAAAACCTCACGCTGAGCTGGGAGGGGTCCCCCGAATTCGACTACAAGATCCTGTTCCCCGGCGGGCAGAAGGACATTTCCTCGGACAGTCGTACCTGGACCCCGCCCGACGCGCCGAAGCGGGCCACCACCTATACGCTCGTCGCCACCGACCCCGTCACCCAGAAGCAGCACTTCCTCACCACCACCGTCCAAGTGCGCTTCCCCGTCCTGGAAACGCTCACCGCCATCACCGGGATTGACACGCCCTGGGTCCAGGGGGCGGCGGACGGAAAGAAGGGGCGAGTCACCTTCACCGGTACAGGGGTGGAGATCTCGGACAACTCCGGCGGGCGGGGGACCGTGACGGCCGACAGGGCCGATCTCAACGGTGTGAACACCGGGTGGGTGCAGGGGAGGAGCGCCGACGACGGAAAGATCACCTTCCCCAAGGACGGGCTCGACGTCCGCAACGGAAGCGGGGCATGGGGAACCGTGCACGCCGACAAGGCCGACCTCAACGGCATCAACACCGAATGGGTGCAGGGGAGAAGCGCCGATGACGGCTGGATCAGCTTCCCCAAGACGGGGCTGAACGTGCGCAAGGGCGCTGGGCAAGCTTGGGGATCCGTGTTCGCCGACAAGGCCGATCTCAACGGTGTGAACACCGAATGGGTGCAAGGGAGAAGCGCCGACGACGGATGGATCACCTTCCCCGTGGAAGGGCTCAAAGTCCATCGGAAGGACGACAGCCACCTGACACATCTGGACGTTGGTTACGCGACCCACGACATCGTGAAAACCAGAATCGTGCGGGGACTGAATGACGATGACGGATGGATCAGCTTCCGCGCGGAGGGGCTGAACATCCGCCGGGGACGTGGCACGGAACGGGGAACTCTGTTCGCCGCCAACACTGAACTAAAGGAATGAGCCCCAACGGGGTCCACTCATAGGCATCAAGGAGTGGCGGCGCTGTGCGCCGCCACCCGGCCATGGGCCTGGGCCCACCAGGCATGCGGCCTGGGAAGGATCGAGTCGGCAAAGCCGCGCTGAGCCGCATCTTTGTGCCAAGCGCTCGAAGATCTTGTCCACCCGACTGGGTGACGAAGTGGGTGACAACGAAGGCGTTCGATCATGGACGTTCACGGACTCTGACGGACGGCACAAGGCAGGTCACCTCCTCGGCGGGGGAGGATGAGGAAGTCCTTGATTTGCTCGTAATGAAGGGGTCTGGGGTTCGAATCCCCAAGGCGGCTCCAGCTCAGAAGCCCCTCGTGTGATCACGGGGGGTTTCTGGGTGTCTGAGGATCCCATAGCACGGTGGTGTCGCGAGGTGGGTGGTCGCTTATGGCCACTTGTGGGACAGTGAGTCCGTGGAGCCAGTTGATCAGAAGAGGTCGTGGTTTGACGCCCTGACCGTGCCGCAGCGCGTGATCGTGGTCGCAGTATCAGCGGTGGGCCTCGTGGGCGGGATGGCGCTATTGCTGGTAAATCCTCCCCACGATCTTGGCGCGTTCTTCCTGATCTTTGCTTACGTCATCTCGGCGGTGGCTGTTCTACACAGCATTCCCTGGGTTCGAGCACGCCTTGGGGGCGGGGCTCAGCTCTGGTTGGGGATTGCCTTGACCTTCAAGTCTCTGTCCGGTGAACTCACGACGCCTGCGTTTCAGATCGCAGGACTGATCGTAGGAATTGGCCTATTGACTCACCTCCTCATGCTTGCGGTGATCAGAGACCGGAGACTGAGGCAGGGGCGTCAGCGAACGACGGCACAGGTTCACTGATCGCCGAAGATTCGGTCCATTGTCACTGCGCCCTCCTGCAGGACTGAACGGATCTGCTTCCGGTGGACCAGTTCTGTCACTGCTGTGGCCGACCGAGCGGGAGATCCCGGGTAGACCTTGTCCCAGACGAACGGCCGCGCGGCTACGTTGGCGTGCAGCTGGCCGATCGTTCCCTCGGTCGCAACGACGCGTGCGCCGAACCGCTCCGCCGGTAAGCCGGTGTTGAACCAGCGCCTTCCATAACGCCGTCGTCGAGGGCGCCGGAGAGCTCCCGGAAATCGCCCGTCTCGCGCAGCGCCACAAGCGAGCCTTCCGCGATCGCCTGGCGGACACCACCGCCGAGGCGTTCACGGATGTCAGGCGAGTCGCCATGACGCTCCTGGACGCGGCCTTGACGACGATGACCGCGCCCGAATCCCCAAGGCGGTTCCAGGCCGG
This sequence comes from Nonomuraea sp. NPDC005650, assembly GCF_040605375.1. Classification (NCBI taxonomy): domain Bacteria; kingdom Bacillati; phylum Actinomycetota; class Actinomycetes; order Streptosporangiales; family Streptosporangiaceae; genus Nonomuraea; species Nonomuraea sp. NPDC005650. The sequence goes on along the minus strand of NZ_JBEXCR010000002.1, from coordinate 374,733 downwards.
GGCCCTCAGTGGGATCACGGGGCATCATGGTGCGATGAGCGTGCGCTATGACGATGTGCTCGGTCCCCTCCGAACGGCATACGACGGTAGTGCCGAGCGGCGAAATGCCGGCGGCAAGGCCCCGTGGAAGCTGGCCGAGCGGGAGGCGTTCCTGGGGCGGCTGAAGGGTCGCGGGCGGTTGCTGGAGATCGGCGCCGGTACGGGTCAGGACAGTGCGTACTTCCAGGAGAACGGTCTGGAGGTCGTGGCCGTCGATCTGTCGCCTGCCATGGTGGCGCTCTGCCGGGAGAAGGGCGTCGAAGCCCATGTCATGGACTTTCTGGGCCTGGATTTCGCGCCCGGTTCGTTCGACGCGGTGTACGCGCTTAACTGTTTGCTGCACGTGCCGAACAGTGACCTTCCGGCGGTCCTGGACACGATCCACCGGCTGATGCGGCCCGGTGGGCTGTTCTTTCTCGGTGTGTACGGCGGGGGGAGCCTGCAGGGGGAAGGGCCCTTCGAAGAGGATGATCATGATCCTCCCCGGTTCTTCTCTTTCCGCAGTGATGAGCAGCTTCAGGAGTACGCGCGCGAGTCCTTCGAGATCGTGGACTTCCACACCGTGGGACCTGATCAGGGGCGGTTTCAGTCGCTGACGTTGCGGCGCTCCGCGTGATCATGGAGCCACTGGGTGAGGATCGTGGTGGCCGTCTCCGGGATCGGGCGGTCGTTGGGGACGATGACGTTCTCGAGACCGGCGGTTTCGAGGAGGTCCTGCTCGGTGGGCATGTCCGCGACGGTATGAGCTGATTGGCCGGCACGGCGGCGGATTCGTTCGCGGATGGTCTCGGCGGGTGCGACCAGACGGACGACGAAGAGGTCGCAGTCGGCGAGTGCGGCGGCGTATCCGTCGCGGGCCGCTCTGGTGTCGACCTGGCCCGCGATCACCAGGAACCGCGCCCCGGCCGCACGGAAGTTGGTCCAGAGCACGGCGAGGTTCTGCTGCCGGAGGCGGTCGTACGACGTCCACTGGGGCGGCGGCGGTCCGAACTGTGAAATGCCGTCGAGGTCCACGAACGCCGCCGTCCGGCCCGATTCGCTGAGCAGTCTCGAGACCACGTGGCCGACGGAGGTCTTGCCGACGCCGCCGGCACCGATGATGAGCAGCGCACGGGACATGGTCCTGAAGAACGTCATTGTCTAAGCTTGCCGTTTTCGTATCGAGGGGAATCTGATGGATGATCAGCGGTTCGCCGAGATCGCGCGGGCGGCCTTCGGGGATGGGCGGCGGCCGGCAGGGGTCGAGCGGCTCAGGGGTGGGAGCAAGAAAGGCGTCTATCGGCTGTTGTTCGACGACGGGCCCGGCGCGATCGTCTACGTCTGGTCCCAGGAGGAGGACTTCTGGCCCGCCACGGCGGACGGTGACCCGGAGGATCCGTTCGGCCATGCTTCCGGGCTGCCGTTCTTCGAGGCGGCCCATGGCCGGTTGAGCGGGCTCGGGGTACGGGTTCCCGAGGTCTACCTCGTGGACCGGGCGGGAGGCGTCGCGGTGGTCGAGGACGTGCGCGGCGGGACGCTGGAGACGTTGCTGCGGGACGACCCGGCGCGGGCGGGCCGGGTGATGGAGCGGCTCGCGGCGAGCCTGGAGGCCATGGGGCGGGAGCGGGTCCCGTGGGTGGGGAAGATCGAGGGGAAGCGGCGGAGCTCCGCGGTCGAGGTCGTGCTGGAGCGGGCGCTGCGCGACCTCGACGAGGCGGCCGTACGGGTCGGGCGGATCGGCGCGGTTCGGGAGGAGTTCGAGAGCGCGCTGCGCGAGATGGCCGCGGGCGTCGAGCCGCGGGCGGATCACGGGCTGATCCACGGGGAGCTCGGGCCCGATCACGTGCTCGTGGACGACGACGATGAGCCCGTGCTGATCGACATCGAGGGCACGATGTTCTTCGACGCCGAATGGGAGCACGTCTTTCTGCGGATCCGGTTCCACGAGCATTACGAGCGGCTGCGGATCGACGGGCTGGACGAGGACAGGATGAGGATGTACGAGCTCGCCCACCATCTGTCGCTCACCGCGGGGCCGCTCCGGCTGCTCGACGGCGATTTCCCGGATCGGGAGTTCATGCTGGGGATCTCGAAGTTCCACAGCGGGGAGGCGCTCGAGTTTCTCGCGAGAATGCGATGAGTTCCGCGGGCCGGAGCAGTCCCAAAGGCATGCGGAAAATCATCTATTCGATGCTGATCTCCCTCGACGGCTACGTGGAGTCCCCCAACGGCGACATCGGCTGGTCCGGACCCGACGACGAGGTCCACGCGTTCATCAACGACATGTCCCGCGAGCTGGGCGGCTCCCTGTACGGCCGGCGCCTCTACGAGAACATGTCCGCCTACTGGCCCACCGCCGACCAGCGACCCGACGCCCCCGCGATCGAGGTCGACTTCGCCAGGACCTGGCGGGCCACGCCCAAGTACGTCTTCTCCAAGACCCTCGACCAGGTCGGCTGGAACAGCACGCTCATCACCGGCGACCTCAAGGAGGAGGTGACCAGGCTCAAGCGGCAGGACGGTGGCGACCTCGACCTGGGCGGGGCCACGCTGGCGGCGAGCGTGCTGCGGCTCGGGCTGGTGGACGAGTTCCGCATCTTCATCCACCCGCTCGTGCTCGGCGCGGGCAAACCGTTCTTCCCCCAGCTCGACGCCTCCATCAGGACCCGGCTGCTGGAAACCCGGGCGTTCCCCTCGGGCATCGTTTACCTTCGCTACGAAGTCACGTAGCCTGACAGGAAACCATTAGGAAGGTTTCCTATCGATAATGCGTGCCCTGCCTGCCTTAGCGGCGCTGCTGCTGATCACCGCCTGTGCCCCGGCTCCGGCCCAGGAGGTCCCGGTCAACGCCGAGGACGTGATGTTCGTGCAGATGATGGTGCCGCACCACCGGCAGGGCATCGAGATCGCCAAGGTGGGGGCGGAGCGTGCCACCACGCCGGAGCTCAAGACGCTGGCCGCGGCCATCGCCGGCACGCAGCAGGGCGAGGTCGAGCGGATGCTGCGCTGGCTGCACTCCTGGGACCAGCCGCTCGCGCCCCCGAACGGCGCGCACGATCACCACGGCGGCATGCCCGAGACCGACGTCAAGCGGATCCAGGCGCTGAGGAAGTCCAAGAACTTCGAGCGCGACCTGATCAACCTGCTCATCGCGCATCAGGACGACGCCGTGCAGATGGCCGCCGCCGAGGTGGCGGGCGGGGCCAACCCGGCCGCCAAGGAATGGGCGGGTCAGGTACGGACCTCGCGCAAGGGGCAGATCGAGATCATGATGAAGCTGCTGAAGCGATGACGAACTCCTGGGGTGCCCGCTCGTAGCCCCAGATCCGAATCGTGAGATGTAGACGCCCGGACAGATAAGTGATTAGATCACTTGATATGTCCGAGGTAACGCGGCCGACGCTGTCCGACGCTCTGACCGAGCGCATGCTGGAGCTCATCCGTACGGGAAAGCACCGGCCCGGCGACAGGCTGCCCTCGACCAGGGAGCTCTCCCAGCGCTTCGCCGTCACCACCCCGACGCTGCGCGAGGCGCTCCGCAGGCTCGAGGCCACCGGGGCCATCGAGATGCGGCACGGCTCCGGCATCTATGTCGGAGCCGACATCGAGCGAGTGGTCCTGCCCAACCCCAACATGCGCGAACTGCACACCGCCCAGCTCCTGGAGCTGCTCGGCGCGCGGATCGTGATCGAGCCGCCGCTGGCCGCGATGGCCGCGCAGAACGCGGGCGCCGAGGAGCTGGCACCGCTCAAGCGGGTGCTCGAAGAGGCGGGCAGGCACCTGCGCGGTCACGACGCCCTCCTGCACGAGGCGAACATGTCCTTCCACCGGGCGACGGCCCGGCTGGCGGGCAACAGCGTGCTGCACGAGGTCGTCGACTCGCTGCTCACCATCCACGGGCCCGAGCAGCGGGAGATCCTGCAGATCTTCGACGACCGGCGCCGCGACTACGACGAGCACCTGGCGATCCTGGAGGCCATCGAAGCACGCGACGCGGCGCAGGCCGAAGAGCGCATGCGGGCCCACCTGGTGGACGTGAAGACGGTTATAGAGCACAGGTTGCAATCCCCCTGATGTAAGACCCCTGATGAAACAAGGAGGCCGGTCCATGTTCCGGTCACGTGTGGTCACGCTCGGCGTGGCGGCGCTCGTCCTGACCGCCTGCGGCGGAAACAGCGCGGAGCCGCAGAAGAAGAGCGAGCTGACCCTGTACAACGACAAGGGCGCCTGGACGAAGTACTTCGACGAGATGGGCGCCCTGTCCAAGCAGAGCATCGGCCTGGGCATGAAGCCGACGGGATACACAGATTCGGCCCAGTACCAGGCGTTCATCAAGGCCTCGTTCCGCACGAACGTCAAGCCTGACCTGTTCACCTGGCAGACCGGGGGGATGCTGGAGGAGATCGTCAAGCAGAAGCAGGTGGCCGACACCACGGACATCTGGCAGCAGGCGATCCAGGCCGGCGACCTGTCGAAGGACCTCGCGCCCTACTACACGATCGACGGCAAGCAGTACTGCGTGCCGATGAACGTCGCGTACTGGGGCATGTTCTTCAACAAAAAGATCTTCGACAAGTACGGCCTCACGGCGCCGAAGACGTGGGACGACCTGATCAAGGTGGCCGACACGCTGAAGAAGAACGGCGTCAAGGCCTTCTACCACACCAGCGTGCTGTTCTCCTTCGTCTGGTTCGAGCAGCTCATGGCCGGCTCCGACCCCGACCTGTACGACCGCCTGGCCACCGGCAAGGCGAAGTACACCGACCCGGGCGTGGTCCAGGTGATGGAGAAGTGGAAGTCGCTCATCGACGCCGGATATTTCATTAATCCGGGTGACAAGACGGACCCGGGCGACGTGCTCAAGAACGGCAAGGCCGCCATGGTCTCCTTCGGCACCTGGTTCAACACCAGCATGACCCAGCGCGCCATGAAGCCCGGCGAGGACTACGACTTCTTCGTCATCCCCAACGTCAACCCCTCCCTCCCCAAGACCTCGATGATCTTCGAGAGCGGCCCGCTCTGCTCGCTGACCAAGGGCGCCGACCCCGCCGCCAACCAGAAGTACCTCAAGTGGTGGACCACGCCCGAGGCGCAGGGGAAGTGGGCGAGCAGCCGGGGTGACGTGAGCGCCAACCCCAAGGTGAGCATCTCGGACAAGGTGCTCAGCACCGTCACCAAGGACGCGGGCAGCGGCCAGTACCGCCTGGTCAACCGCTACTTCGAGGCCACGCCGCCGCCGGTCCTGACGGCCGCGCTGGACGGGTTCGGCAAGTTCGTGACGGAGCCCGGCAGCTACAAGGAGGTCCTGGAGACCATCCAGAAGGCCGCCGACGAGTACTGGAGCACCCATCAGTGAGCACGCGGGCTCCCATACTTGGGCGGTTCGGGTACGGATATGTGGCGCCCGCGGTCCTGCTGGTCGCGGGGCTGCTGTACGCGCCGTTCCTGTGGACGGCCTACCTCAGCTTCACCCGCTACGACGGCCTTGAGCCGGCCCAGTGGATCGGCGTACACAACTTCGGCAAGCTCTTCGACGACCCGGCCCTGCTCACCTCGATCCGCAACACGCTGTTCTGGGTCGTCGGCACCATGGTGCTGCCCGTCGGGCTCGGCCTGCTGGTCGCGGTGCTGTCGTACGACATCAAGGGCGGCGTGTGGTTCCGCGTGCCGTTCCTGCTGCCGTACGCGCTGAGCGGCGCGGGCCTGGCCATGGTGTGGAGCCCGATCCTGTCGCACGACGGCATCGCCAACCAGCTGCTCGGCGTGGACACCGCGTTCCTCCAGGACGCGCCGGTCAACACGCTGGCGATGCTGCTGGTCTGGACGTGGCAGCAGCTTGGCGTCAACATGCTGCTGTTCGTGGTGGGGCTGCAGTCGATCCCGAAGGAGCCGATCGAGGCCGCCAGGCTCGACGGGGCCGGCGGGTGGCGGCTGTTCAGGTTCGTCATCTGGCCGCTCATGAGGCCGCTGACGGCGGTCGTGGTCGGGCTCGCGCTGGTGGCCAGCCTGAAGACGTTCGACATCGTGTGGGTGCTGACGCAGGGCGGGCCGGGGCGCAACTCCGAGACGCTGGCGGTGACCATGTACAAGGAGACGTTCGTGGCCAGCGACTACGGCTACGGCTCGGCCGTGGCGGTGATGCTGACCGTGGTCACCGGGCTGGCGTCCTACCTCTATCTCAAGCGGCAGGTGGCCCAGTGATCCGGCGCGCCGTCCTGATCGTGCTCGGGCTGGTCTGGCTCGGGCCGACGTACCTGCTGCTCGTGAACGCCTCGCGCCCGGCGAGCTCGTACGATCCGGGCCGGGCGTGGGCACCCTCGTCCGACTTCGCGCTGTTCGAGAACTTCGCGCGGGCGCTCGACAGCGCCAACCTGACGCAGAGCCTGGCCAGCACCGCGCTCTACGCCGTCGTCTCGCCCCTGCTCGGCGTGATCATCGGGGCGCTGGCCGGGTACACGATCGTGGTGCTGCGGCTCCGGCACGGGTTCTTCTGGTTCATCCTGATCTTCGGCGGGACGGTCTTCCCCTCGCAGATGCTGCTCGTGCCGCTGTTCGTCGGCTACAGCGACGCCGGCCTGTACGACAGCCGCCTCGGCATGATCCTCGTCTACACGGCGATCAGCGTGCCGCTGGCCGCCTTCGTCCTGCGCAACTTCTACACGGGCGTGGCGTTCTCGATCTTCGAGGCGGCCAGGATGGACGGCGCGTCGACCTGGCGCATCTTCTGGGGCATCTACCTGCCGATCTCGCTCAGCGCGCTGACGGCAGTGTTCATCCTGGAGTTCACCTTCGTCTGGAACGACCTCATCTTCGGTCTGACCCTGTCCCAGACCGAGGACGTGCGGCCGGTGATGACCGCCATCGCCGGGCTCATGAGCGACGTGTACGCCGGCACGCCCGTGCCCGTCGGCCTGGCCGCGGGGCTCGTGGTCTCGCTGCCGACCGTCGTGCTGTTCCTCGCCACCCAGCGCCTCTTCGCCAGGGGCCTGTCTCTAGGGAGTGTTTGATGACGAGCCGGTTGCTCCAGCGGAGCCTGGGCAGTCCCGACTACGACGGGATCAGGCAGGCGCTGCGCGACGACACCTCGACACCGGTGATCAGCGTGCGCGGGCTGGAGGTTCGGGTCGCGGTGCTGCCGCTGTTCACCCATGACGGCCGGCAGGCGGTCAGGGTGTCGAGCACCGAGCCGCTGACCCACGTGCTGGTGGGCGTGGACAGCGCGTCGGGCAGCGACGTGACGCTGCTGGTGCCCGAGGTGGACGCGCCGCGCGCGTTCACGCTGGAGTGCCGCGACGACGCGGGGGTGGTCGGTACCGCGCAGGTCACGGTGACCCCGCAGCGCAAGTGGAGCGTGTTCGTCGTCCACCACTCGCACCTGGACATCGGCTACACCGACCCGCAGGGCACCGTGCTCCGCCACCATCTCGACTATCTGGACGCGGCGCTGCGGCTGGCCGAGGAGACCGCGTCCTGGCCGGACGACGCCAAGTTCCGGTGGTCGGTCGAGTCGTCGATGCCCGCGCTGAAGTGGCTGGCCGCGCGGCCCGCCGACATGGTGGAGTCCTTCGCGGAGAAGGCCCGCCAGGGCGTGATCGAGGTGACCGCGCTGCCGTTCCAGCTGCACACGGAGGCGTGCTCGACCGAGGAGCTGCACCGCCAGCTCCGCTTCACCACGCAACTCGAGCAGAGGTACGGCTTCGCCACCAAGTCGGCGATGCACACCGACGTGCCGGGCGCGGTCGTCGGCCTGGTGGACGCGCTCCACGCGCACGGCGTGCGTTACCTGGCCGCGGCGCACAACTGGGCCGGTCGCTCCGTGCCCTACCTGCACGGCGGCGACAAGCTGACCAGGCCGTTCCGCTGGCGGGCGCCGAGCGGGAACGAGATCATCGTCTGGTTCACCGACACGCCGCACGGCATGGCGTACATGGAGGGCAACACGGTCGGGCTGACCGACTCCTACGAGCTGGCCGACGACCTGCTGCCGCGTTACCTGTCGGCGCTGGCCACGCGGGGGTACCCGTACGGGCCGGGGACGTTCGGCTGGCAGGGGCCGGACGCGCCGAAGGAGCCGTACGAGCTGGACGTGCTGCACCTGCGGGTGCAGGGCGCGCACGCCGACAACGCCGGGCCGTCGATCGTGCCCGCGTCGATCGCGCGCCGGTGGAACGAGGAGTGGGCCTACCCGCGCCTGCGCTCGGCGGTGAACAGCGACTTCTTCGAGCACGTCGAGGAGCGCTACCACGACCGGCTGGCCGTGCACGAGGGCGACTGGACCGACTGGTGGGCCGACGGGCTCGGCTCGGGCGCGCGCCCGCTCGGCTACGTGCGCCGGGCGCAGTCGGCCCTGCGGGTCGCCGAGACGCTGCACACGCTGGCCGGGGTGGACGCGACCGAGCAGGTCGACGCGGCCTACGACAAGGTCGCCCTGTTCAACGAGCACACCTGGGGCGCGGCCAACCCGTGGGAGGACGCCGAGGAGGCGGGCGACTCGGGCGGCCTGCAGTGGACGCGCAAGTCGTCCGGCGCCTACGACGCCCAGGACGATGCGGCGGACCTGCTGCACGCCGCGGTCCGCAGGTTCGGGGCCGCGCTGTCGGAGACGGGCACCGAGGGCGGCGCGCTGGCCTCGTTCGCCGTCTTCAACCCCGGCACGTGGACGCGGACCGACCTGGTCCGCGCCTTCCTGCCGAGGGACGTGGTGGGCGTGGACGTGCCGATCGCGCTGGTGGACTCGCGGACCGGGAAGACGCTCGCGCACCACGAGGAGCTCGTGCATCCGGACGACTGGCCGACGCGGCCCATCGGGCGGCACGTCCACGCGATCATCCCCGACGTGCCCGGCTACAGCTACGCCCGCCTCGACGTCGTGCCCGGCGAGAGCCCGGCCCCCGAGCCGGTCGAGCTGGACCTGAGCGGGGTGATCGAGAACGAGTTCTATCGGGTGGCCTACGACGTGCGCGAGGGCTACGTTGGCTCGATCTTCGACAAGCGGGCCGGCCGCGAGCTGGTCAACCGCGACGCGGCGGCCGGCTTCGGCCAGTACGTCTACGACCAGTACGCCACCGCCCCGCATTTCAACCATCTGTCGGGACACGTCGGAGCGCACGACCGCACGCTCCTCGGCGACCGGGCCATCGGCAAGGGCGCCTCGATCACCAAGGCCCAGCGCACGGCCGTCGGCGAGAAACTGGTCGTGGAGCTGCACGGCAAGGGCGTCGACTGGATCCGCACGACGATCGAGCTGCACCGCGGCGTGCCCAGGATCGACCTGACCTACCAGCTCGCCAAGCAGGGCACCCCGGCCAAGGAGGCCGTCTTCCTGGCCTTCCCGTTCGCGGCCGGGCCGGCCACCGCCTGGGAGCTGACCGGCGGCGTCGGCGGCCCCGGCGTGCCGCGCGTGCCCGGCTCGGCCGAGTACATGCTGCCGATCAGGCACTGGATCGCGTTCGAGGACCCCGAGCTGACCGTCGCCTGGGCCACGCTGGAGGCGCCGCTGGTGCAGCTCGGCACCATCCACATGCCGTACGCGCCGTTCCCGCCGACACTCGACCAGGAGGACGGCACGGTCTACTCCTGGGCGCTCAACAACATCTGGGACACCAACTTCCCCGCCCAGCAGCAGGGCGAGACCACGTTCCGCTACGCCGTGACCTCGGACGTCAGAGCCCAGGGCCGGCGCCTCGGCGCCGCGGTCGCCTCCGGGCTGACCGAGCCGTTCGTCGGCGCGCTCGTCACCGACAGCCCCGACGTCACCGAGACGTACGTGTCCGTCGACCACCCCGACGTGCTCGTCACGTCCCTCGGGCGGGCGGGCGACGAGCGCGTGGTGCGGCTGCAGTCGCTGGCCGCCGAGCCGGTCGAGGTGACGGTCGGCCTGCCGGGCCTGCGCTCGGCCCGCGGGCTCGGCGTGTCGGACGAGGTGGTCGACGAGACGGTCAAGGTTCGGCTGCCCGCCTGCGGGGTGGCCGTGGTTTGGGGGACGTGTTCGTGAAGATCGTTGACATCAGGGCCACGACGGTCGCGGTCCCGCTGGAGGCGCCGCTGCGGCACAGCAACGGCGCCCACTGGGGCCGGTTCGTGCGCACCATCGTCGAGGTCGAGGCCGACAACGGGCTGGTCGGCCTGGGTGAGATGGGAGGCGGGGGCGAGAGCGCGGAGTCGGCGTTCCGTGCGCTGATGCCGTACCTGAAGGACCATGACCCCTTCCAGCTTGAGGCGCTGCGCTTCAAGATCGCCAACCCGACGGCCTCGCTCTACAACAACAGGACGCAGCTCCTCGCGGCCATCGAGTTCGCCTGCGTCGACCTCATCGGGCAGCACCTGGGCGTGCCCGCGTACGACCTGCTCGGCGGGCGGCTGCGCGACGCCGTGCCGTTCGCCTCGTACCTGTTCTTCCGGTACGCGGCCGAGGGGTATGGCGAGATCCGCACGCCCGACCAGCTCGTCGAGCACACCAAGCACCTCAAGGCGGCCCACGGGTTCACCGTGCACAAGCTCAAGGGCGGCGTGTTCCCGCCGGATCACGAGCTGGAGTGCTACCGGGCGCTGGCCGAGGCGTTCCCGGACGACCGGCTCAGGTACGACCCGAACGCCGTGCTGTCGGTAGCCGAGGGGCTGCGCTTCGGCCGGGCCATCGAGGGGCTGAACAACGAGTACCTGGAGGACCCGGTCTGGGGGCTCGAAGGGCTGCGGGCCATCCGCGAGCAGGTCAGGGTGCCGCTGGCGACGAACACCGTCGTCGTCAACTTCGAGCAGCTCGCCTCCAACGTCATGCGCAGAGCCGTCGACGTGGTGCTGCTGGACACGACGTTCTGGGGCGGCATCAGGCCGTGCGTGAAGGCGGCGGGGGTGTGCGAGACGTTCCAGCTCGGGGTGGCCGTGCACTCGTCGGGCGAGCTGGGCATCCAGCTGGCGACCATGCTGCACCTCGGCGCGGTGCTGCCGAACCTCACCTACGCCGCCGACGCGCACTACCACCAGCTCACGGACGACGTGATCGAGGGCGGGAAGCTGGCGTACTCGGACGGCGCCATCCCCGTGCCGTCCGGCCCGGGGCTGGGGGTGCGCCTGGATCCGGAGCGGGTCGCCCGCTATGCGGAGTTCTATCGGGAGATGGGCGGCTATCCGTACGACCGCGACCCCGGGCGGCCCGGCTGGTACGCCACTGTGCCGAACGAACGGTTCGCCGATCCCACCGTGTCCCTTGATCTAGCTCCATAATTGGGCGATATGTCGGAAGAAACCCAGCCGGTCCCACCGGCTGACAATCTCGTCACCACCTCGCACACGCTCCCGTCCGGGCAGGCGTACACCGCCACCACCGGCACCATGGTGCTGCGCGAGGAGGTGGTCGACGAGGGCAAGTTCGGGGGGCTGCGCCCCAAGGCCGAGATGTTCGTCACCTCGTACACGCTCGACGGGGCCGAGCCGCTGAGCAGGCCGGTCACGTTCGCCTTCAACGGCGGCCCGGGATCGTCGAGCGTGTGGCTGCACCTGGGCGTGCTCGGGCCGCGCCGGGTCGTGATGGGGGACGCGGGCGCGCTCCTGCCCCCTCCTTACGGGCTGGCCGACAACGAGGAGAGCCTGCTGAGCGTGAGCGACCTGGTCTTCATCGACCCGGTCTCGACCGGCTACTCGCGGGCGGCCGAGGGTGAGAAGCCGGAGCCGTACCACGGCTTCACCGGCGACATCGAGTCCGTCGGGGAGATCATCCGGCTGTGGACCACCAGGAACGGGCGGTGGATGTCGCCGAAGTTCCTGGCGGGGGAGTCGTACGGGACGGTCAGGGCGGCCGGGCTGGCGGATCACCTGCAGTCGCGGTACGGCATGTACCTCAACGGCGTGATGCTGATCTCCTCGGTGCTCGACTTCATCACCGGGGATTTCAACCAGGGCAACGACCTGGCCTACTCCCTCTATTTGCCGACTTATGCCGCTATTGCGCACTATCACGGGCTGCATGGCGACCGGCCGCTGGCCGACGTGCTGCGCGAGGCCGAGGCGTACGCCGAGCGTGACTACCCGTGGGCGCTGTCCCGCGGCAGCCGCCTCACCGCGGAGGAGCGCTCGGCCGCCGTCGCCAGGGTCGCCGGGCTGACAGGGCTGAGCGAGGACTACGTCGACCGCGTGGACCTGCGGATCGAGCACATCCGGTTCTTCACCGAGGTGCTGCGCTCGCGCCGCCGGACCGTCGGCCGCCTCGACGGCCGGTTCACCGGCTGGGACCCCGACTCGGGGCGCGAGCACTTCTCCGCCGACCCCAGCATGAGCGCGATCATGGGCCCCTACAGCGCCGCGCTCAACCACTACCTGCGCACCGAACTGGGCTACGCCAACGACCTGCCGTACGAGGTGCTCACCTCGCGGGTGCGGCCGTGGTCGTTCAAGGAGTTCGAGGGCGCCCACGTCACCGTGGTCGACAAGCTGGCCGACGCGATGCGGGTCAACCCGCACCTGCGCGTGCACGTGGCCTGCGGGTACCACGACGGCGCGACGCCGTACTACGCCGCCGAGCACGCGTTCGCGCACCTGCCCGTGCCCGCGGAGCTGGCCGCCAACGTCGAGTTCAGGTACTACGAGGCCGGCCACATGATGTACGTCCACGAGCCGAGCAGGCTCCGGCAGTCAGCGGACCTCGCCGCCTTCGTGCTCGGCCAGCAGGGCTGACGCCCGGTCCAGGCGCTGTTTGAGGTTGTCGCGGAGCGCGGCGAAGCGGTCGGGGTTGTCCCGGATGATAGCCCGCTGGAGCTCCGCGTCGGCCGCGAACCAGGCCGCCACCAGGCCCGACGACCACTTGCACGTCGTGTCGGCGGTCGCGGTCTGTTTCTCGTCCTCGGTGACGGCCGACTCGTCCAGGTTCCAGCGGCTGTCGGCGATGGCGGCCTCGGGAGCCGGGTAGGAGTGGCCCGCCTGGCCCATGCACGACTCCCAGCGCTTGGCCGCCGCCGTCACGGACGGCTCCTTGGCCGCCTGCTCCAGCGTGAGCGAGTCCTGCAGGGACAGCCACGGCCAGTCGGCCTTCTTCGCGCCCTTGTCCAGGGCGAGCGTGGCCCGGTCCAGACAGCCGCGGTCCGCGGCGGTGCCGTACAGGCGGTGCCGGGCGGGTTTGGGGAGCTTGCCGGCCCAGGAGCCCGTGGTGTCGGGCGAGGGCGGCCTGGCGAGATGGTAGCCGTACGACTTGGCCGCTTCGATGTCGGCGACGCCGTAGCGGCGGGAGTTGCCGGGGTCCACCGCGGCGATGGAGGCAGGGTCCTCCGCGGGTGGAGCGATGGTGATGCCCTGCTTGTGCATGCACTGCACGACGAGTTGGTTGTGGGCGTTGCCCAGGACGGCCCGCTGCTCGGGAGTGGTCTTGTAGGTGTCGAACGGCAGCACCAGCTCCGACACCGAGGAGACGCCTTTCACCGGCGCTCGCGGCGCGGGCTCGTCGGCGGCGCAGGCCGTGACCGTGGTCAGCAGCAGTGCGCCCGCGAGGAGTCCGCGGCAGCCGGTTTCCGGCGGCCAAGCCCGGAAACCGGCACTCCCGTTATTGCTCAGCGGCACCAGATGTCGAGCGCGCTGGCGCGGTTGTTGCCGATGGCGTTGTTCGCCAGGAAGCCGTCGTTCGAGTTGTTCGTGAACGTGCTGTGGGCTCCCGTGTAGCCAGGGTGCTGCCAGAGGGTGGCGCTGCAGCCGATCCGGTTCCTGATGGAGCTGGTCTCGTTGTTCATGCTTTGCCAGGAGTTACTGAAGTCCCAGTTCAGCCAGTTGTTGTCCTCGAAGTCCGAGTCGTCTTCGACGAAGTCGCGCCAGTGATCGACCTGACCACGGTTGTAGTCGAAGCTGGCGTACAGGCAGACCCGACCGCCGTAGCAGGTCGAGCGGGGGCTGGCCACCGCTGCGGTGGCAGAACCGACCACTGTCAACATCGCGGCCGCGGCGACGATGCCCGCGACCTTTCTGGATAGCCTCACAGGTCTCTCCTCGGTGAGTCGTTTCGACCTCGTAACCTAGCGTGCGTGATCGATTGCGAGCCGCTATGACTCGCCGGTCGATCAAGGGCTGTGCGCCCGGATCGGGTCGCGTGCCCGGCACGCCGAGGACCACTGGTATCAGCGGTATGACCTGGGAGTTCGTCGCATTGACGCAACACTTGCCAGCTTTGGTGCGCCGCCAGAGGAACCTGTGGGCTATTCGGGAAGGGCGGCCGGATTCTGCGCGAGCAGGCCGCCGTCCACCCGGTGCTCGGCGCCGGTGATGAACGACGAGCGCGGCCCCGCCAGGAACGCCACCAACTCGGCCACCTCCTCCGGGCGGCCCACGCGGCCCAGCGGGTGGGAGCGGCCCCATTGCGCGATCTGCTCCTCCTGCGACAGCTGACCCCGCCACAGGTCCGCCGCCCAGCGCAGCATCGGGGTGTCCACCGAGCCCGGGCAGACCACGTTCACCCGGATGCCGTCGGCGGCGTGGTCGAGCGCCATGGCCCTGGTCAGGCCGTTGAGCGCGGCCTTGCTCGCGGTGTACGCGGCCACCTGCGCCTGCGAGGAGAACGCCTGTACCGACGACATGATCACGATCGAGCCGCCGCCGCGGGCCCTCAGCTCGGGGACGGCTGCCTTGCAGGTGAGGTAGACGCCCTTGAGGTTGATGTCGAGCACCTCGTCCCAGACCTCCTCCGGGGTGTCCTCGACCGTGCCGTACCGCTGCACGCCCGCGCAGGTGACGACGATGTCGAGCCCGCCGTACCTGGTCACGGCCAGGTCCACCAGGTCGCGCATCTCGTCGGCCCGGCGCACGTCGGCGACCACGCCGGTGACGCTCGGGGTGTCGAGCGCCGCGTCCTTGCCGACCCCGCAGAACACCACGGACGCGCCGCCGTCGGCCAGCCGGTCCACCACGGCCCGCCCGATGCCCATCGAGCCGCCCGTGACCAGCGCGACCTTCCCGTCAAACTCACTCACGCCACAACCTCCGCGCGCAACCTCAACACCTTCGTCTCATGGGGGCCCAGGGCGAGGGCCGTGCCGTTGTCCACGGCGGCGGCCAGGCCGTCGGTCGGCATGCTGGAGAACGGTTCGAGCCCCAGCGTGTACGCCCGTCCCCACCAGGGATAGTCAGTGGACGCGCCGAGCTCCTGCCACATCCACAGGTACGGCAGGAGCGTCGCATCCCACTCCACCCGCATACCGATATCCCCTGAAATTTCGTACCAACCCTCGTCGAAGCCCGTCAGGTAGACGATGTCGCTCGGCGACCCCGGCTCCTGCACCACGCTCAGATCGGTCTCGCCGCCGCCGTCGGCCGGGACGACGGGCCACTGCCACGGCCCGCCCGCCTGGACCCTCCGGCCCGCCGGATTTATCGCCGTTTCGTGGGGGATCACCTTGACGCCTTCCGGCAGCCTGATCCTGGCGCCGGGACGCAGGAACGGCAGGCCGTACACGATGTGCTGCCCCCACATGGCGTGCAGCGGCAGCCCGGCCTCGTTGGTGGCCCGGCCCTCGATCTCCAGCGCCGCCGTCCCCGACCTGAGCCTGAAGACCTTCTCCATCCGGTACGGCAGCCGCCGCGTCCGCACGCTGAGCCTGATCGCGACCTCGTCCTCGGAGTCGGCCACGACCTCCCACCGCCACGGCAGCCCGGAGACCTCCCCGTGCTGCGCCAGCCGCGCGCCCCGGTACTCGCTGGGCGCGCCGCCGTTCGGGAAGACCTCCTGCCAGCCGCCCTCGTAGTGGTCGATGAACTGGGCGACGTCGTCGGCCGCGCCCTGGAGGTGGTCGTGCGGATCGCGCAGGCCCTGCGGGGAGAGCCAGACGAAGTCGGTGTCGGTGGGCTTGTGCAGGAACTCCACCACGTCGCCGCCCTTGTCCGGCACGACGGTCACGCGCAGCCGCTCGTTCTCCAGCACGACCGCCCGCAGCCCGTCGATCGTGACGGGCCGCAGGCGGGCCGCCCAGTTGCGTCTCACTGGAAGGTCACATCCAGGAATCTCGGCCGGTAGATGGTCACGTCCCGGTAGTGGTCGGTGTTCACGAAGCTGTTGACGTTGTAGGAGATCACGAGACCGTTGCCCGCGACATCGGGGTGCGCGTGGGCGTTGTAGGTGAAGATGTTCCCCTTGGTCTCGGGGGTCGTGTAGACGTGCTGCTTGCCGGTGAACGGGCCGAACGGGGAGCACGAGGTGTAGGCCACGATGTTCGGGCTCAGCACCTCGGTCGTGTCATGCGTGATCAGGACATATCCCGATCCGACCTTGGTGACGCTGTACTCGTTCGCGACGCCGCTCATGATGCGGGCCGAGTCGGCCTCGTTCGGCGACCAGGTGCCGTCCGCCTTCAGGAACTCCCACGTGCCCAGCAGGCTCTGCCCGCTGACCCGCGCGACGTGCATGTACTTGGGCGAGCCGAGGTCCTCGACGCCGTACACGTAGGTGTATCCGCCGTCCTTGAGGATCGCGGAGGCCCACGCCACGCCGTGCCCGGACGGCAGGTCGGTGACGCTGATGGGCTGGTTCAGCCGCCCCGGGGCGAACCTCGCCACCACGTTCCGGTGCCAGCGCCAGTCCCACGCGCCGGTGCCGTACCGCTCGTACTCCTGGTAGGTGACCTCCACGAGCCCGCCGGCCACCGTCGCGTCGCCGGCCCAGTACCAGTGGTTCTGGTCGCGCGGCGGCATCACGGCGGTCGGCGCGGCGGCGGTGCCGTCGTGGATCGTGGACAGCCTGCCGTCGCGCTCGACGGCGAAGGAGTTGTTCAGGAAGACCGTGTCGCCGCCCTCCCCGACCACGGGCGGGCGCGAGCCGTCGGCGTTCACGCGACCGAGGAACGTGTCGGAGAAGATCCACAGTTCCTTGCCGTTCGGCAGCTTGACCGAGTAGGTGCCGTCGGCGCCCGTCCAGTCGTCCAACCGGCTGTTGTCGTTTCCGTAGTTGGTGAAAAGGCTGGTCAGCCGGGCGTCGACGGTCGTCGACTGGACGGTCGGGCCGCACGCGGCGCGGGTCGCGGCCGGCTGCTGCTGTTGCTGCGCCACCGACGGGATGGGTTTGGGCGGGGCTGCCCAGGCTTGCTGCGGTACGGCCGTCAGGCCGACCAACGCGATGGCGAGGGGTGCTAAGGCGGAGCGGAATCGCGTCATCACTCGTCCTTGGGGAGGGAAGTTCCCTACAGTTCTAGTCATTAGATCACTTACTGTCTAGGGCCCTCTCACACTCGGCCGAATTGGATCGTGGGAGTTTCGGGGGTGGCCCTCGGCGGGCTGCACTATGGTGGGTGGCTTCCTGAAATATCCGTATATATCCGTTATGGGGGTCGTATGCCGGTCACTCGCCGGGATCTGCTCAAGGTGGGCGCGGGAGCCGCGGCGGCGGCCCTGGCGGGCACGGAGACGGCGGCTGCCGCCTCCGCGGCGGGCCGGTTCGACCTGGCGGCACCCGCCGGCCAGCTGATCTGGAAGAAGGCGCTGTACGACGAGACGGTGCTGCAGTCGTTCGCCTTCGACAACGCCCATGGGCACATCTACCTGGCCCAGCTCAAGAACGGCTCGGGGTCGGCGGCGGCCGGGGATCTCTGCGTGACCAAGCTGAGCCTGGCCGGATCGGTGCTCGGCCACATGTACCTCAAGGGCTTCGGGCACGGCGTGCAGATCGGCGTGGAGCCGTCCGGCAGCTCCGCCTACCTGTGGACCGAGACCGACGCGGTCGGCGACGGCGCGGGCAACGCCTGGGGGCGGCGCCTGGCGAGGTTCAAGTTCGTCAACGGCCAGACGCTCACGCCGTCGTCCGCGGCGCTCACCAAGTACACCTTGATCTCGGGCGCCACCAGCACGACGTGCGCCATCGACCCGTCCACCAACCGGCTGATCATGCGCTGCCGGGTGGGCGGCCAGGCGCGCTTCGTGGCGTACTCGCTGGCGGCGGTGAAGGCGGGCACGGCCAAGAAGCTGTACGACGTCGCGCAGCCGTCCGGCCTGGGCGTCTTCCAGGGCTACACGGCCTACGGCAACTACCTCTACCTGCTCGACGGCACGGCCTACAGCGGCTCCAACCCGGCGCCGGGCAACACGTACCTCACCTGCGTCGACCTGCGCACGGGCGCCAAGGTCCAGCGCTCGCTCAGCCAGGCGGGCAAGTCCCTGGACTACCGCGAGCCGGAGGGCATGGCGATCCAGATCGTCTCAGGCCGCCCCCGCCTCTGCCTCGGCCTCGCCTCGGGCGCCGCGGGTGCCCGCAAGGCCAGCATCTTCTACAAGAGCACGCTCATCTGAGGGCGGTGGAAAATATGGTGACCGCGTCGGAAGGAGCCGGGTAGCCTGCCGGGATGGGCCACGTCGAAGTAGGACATCTCACGTACGTGCTGCCCGACGGGCGGCCCCTGCTCGACGACGTGTCCTTCCGGATCGGTGAAGGCGTCAAAGCGGCTCTCGTCGGGCCCAACGGCGCGGGCAAGACCACGCTCATGCGGCTGATCGCCGGTGACCTCCAGCCGGTCGACGGCAGCGTGGCGAGCTCCGGCGGGCTGGGCGTGATGCGGCAGTTCGTCGGCAGCGTGCGCGACGGGAGCAGCGTGCGCGACCTGCTGCTCGGCGTCGCCCCGCCGGCGGTGCGCGCGGCGGCCGAGCGGCTCGACGCGGCCGAGCTGGTGATGATGGAGCGCGACGACGAGAAGACGCAGATGCGTTACGCGCAGGCCATCAGTGACTACACCGACGCGGGCGGTTACGACATCGAGGTGCTGTGGGACACCTGTACGGTGGCCGCGCTCGGCGTCCCATACGAAAAGGTGAAATATCGGGACGTGTCCACGCTGTCCGGCGGCGAGCAGAAACGGCTCGTCCTGGAGGCGCTGCTGCGCGGCCCCGACCAGACGCTGCTCCTCGACGAGCCCGACAACTACCTCGACGTCCCCGGCAAGGAGTGGCTGGAGCAGCAGCTCAGGGAGACGCCCAAGACCGTGCTGCTGGTCAGCCACGACCGCCAGCTCCTGGCGAACGCGGCCGACCGCATCGTGACCGTCGAGTCCGGCAACATCTGGATCCACGGCGGCGGGTTCGCCACGTACGCCGAGGCCCGCAAGGCCCGCAACGAACGCCTCGACGAGCTGCGCAGGCGCTGGGACGAAGAGCACGCCAAGCTCAAGGCCCTGGTCAACATGCTCAAGAACAAAGCGAGATACAACGACGGCATGGCCGCCGCCTATCACGCCGCCCAGACCCGGCTGCGCAAGTTCGTGGAGGCGGGCCCGCCCGAGACGCCCCCCAGCGACCAGAACATCAAGATGCGGCTCAGAGGCGGCCGCACCGGCAAGCGCGCGATCACCTGCGAGGTTCTCGAGCTCACCGGCCTCATGCGCCCGTTCGACCTGGAGGTCTGGTACGGCGAGCGCGTCGCCGTCCTCGGCTCCAACGGCTCGGGCAAGTCCCACTTCCTGCGCCTGCTGGCCGGAGAGCCGATCAACCACGACGGGGTCGCCAAGCTCGGCGCCCGCGTGGTCCCCGGCCACTTCGCCCAGACGCACGCCCGGCCCGACCTGCTCGGCCGCACCCCGGTCGAGATCGTCATGACCGAGCACGCCAGGCTCAAGAACGAGGCGATGAAGACGCTGGCCCGCTACGAGCTGGCGGGGCTGATCGCCGAGCAGCGCTTCGACACGCTGTCCGGCGGGCAGCAGGCGCGGCTGCAGATTCTGCTGCTGGAGCTGTCCGGGGCCACGTTGCTGCTGCTCGACGAGCCGACCGACAACCTCGACCTGGCCAGCGCCGAGGCGCTGCAGGCGGGCCTCGACGCGTTCGACGGCACGGTGCTGGCGGTCACCCACGACCGCTGGTTCGCCGCCGACTTCGACCGCTACCTGGTCTTCGGCTCCGACGGCACGGTCTACGAGTCGTCCGATCCGGTATGGGACGAGGCCAGGGTCGTACGTCCCCGTTAAAGAGTTGGTACGACAGGCGCGTGTCCTCTGCCAGCCGTGCCCATGCACGGGTTATCACGGCAAAGTGATCCCGCGCAGCCGAACCGTCAGCCTGCTCGCACTCTGCGCACTCGGGGCGATCTGCCTCTCCGGGTGCGCGAGCGAGAAACGGCCCGTGCAAGAGCTCAAGCCCCTTGCCCTCAAAGAGCAGGTCTCGAACATCGTCAAATCCGCCGACGGGTACGCCGTCACCTGGGCGGGTGTGCTCAGCAACGCCAACCCGTGGCACTTCGGCGAGCACGTGGTGGCCACCATCGTCGGACACGACGCCAAGGGCGCCGAAGTGGTCAGGATGGACCAGCCGCTCGACGCCGTGCCGCCGGGCGGGTCGCTGGCCTTCACCGGCCAGGCCACCGCTTCCGAGAAGCCGGCGAAGGTGACGATCCAGTACCGTCCCGCGCGTTGGCGGCCGGCGGCGCGGATTCCGTCCGCGTTCCAGCGGTTCCCTATTAGCCGCGTCCAGACATTGCCCCAGAAAGACGGCTCATACCTTATTACTGGATATGTCGGGAATCCCTATCAAATGTCGGCCAGCAGCCTCGTCGTGAACGCGCTGCTGCGCGACAAGGAAGGCAAACTCCTCGGCGGCGGGAGCACATTCGTGGACGACGTCAAAGCCGGCAGCCCGCCGCGATTCATCCTCACCGTGTCGGGGCTCCCGCAGGGGTCGAAGGTCACGAGGACCGACATCACGGCCAGGACCTGGGGCTCGACGGGCCGTCCCTACGAGGAGCTGGCGCTCGCCGGAGCCGCGCCGGTCCATACCGTCAAGCCGGTGACCGAACCATTCGCGGTGGACCGGAGCACACAGGTCGTGTCGGAGCATAAACAATAAATTGGGCTAAATCCAAAGGCGTTGTTATACCGACGCCCCGAAAGCGGTAGAACTACTAGTTACCAATCAATTACCTTCGGTCATATGAATGACCGCGTCCTGGTCGAAGCACTCCGCGCCCGTGACCCGGGCGCGCTCGCCGCCGTCTATGACACGTACGCGGAGAGCGTCTACCGCTACTGCTGGTCCCTCCTGCTGAACGCGGACAGCGCCCAGGTGGCGCTCCGCGACACGCTGATCGCCGCCGAGGCGCACGCGGGCGCGCTGTCCGATCCCGACCGGCTGCGCGCCTGGCTGTACGCGCTGGCCCGCGCCGAGTGCCTGCGCCGCAGGGCCGCCGCGCCGCCGGGGCCGGCGGAAGCCCTGGCCAAGGCGCCGCCCCCGCACGACCCGGCCGACGCCGACCTGCGGATCATGGCCTGGAACGCCGTCCAGAGCCTGCCCGTCGCCGACCGCGAGGCCCTGGAGCTCACCCACCGGCACGCGCTGCCCGCGCCCGAGCTGGCCCAGGTGCTGGGGACGCGGCAGGTCGAGCAGGTCCTGGAGGGGGCGCGCGAGCGGCTGCGCGACGCGATCACCGCCGAGATCCTCGCCATGAAGGGCCCGTACGACTGCCCGCGGCGGGCCGCGATCCTGGCCGGGTTCTCCGGCGAGCTGACCCAGGAGATGCGCGAGCGCCTGGTCCGGCACCTGCCGCGCTGCGAGACCTGCGCGCCGCACCGCACCCGCGAGGTGTCGCCCGCCAAGGTTCTCGGCCTGCTGCCCCAGCAGCCGCTGCCCGACGCGCTCCGCCTCCGGGTGATGAGCTGCTTCGTCGACCCCGAGCTCCTGCCGTACCGCCGTTACGTCGCCAGGCGTACGGGCAACCTGGGCGCCGCCGGATTTCCCGTTCCCGCGCGCAGGAACGTTCGAGGGTGGCCTAAGGCGCTGGCAGGCGCACTGGCGGCGGTCGCGGCCGTGGTGGCGATAGTGCTGGTCTTCCAGCAGTTCGGCACCGAGGGGAGCGGGGTGTCGGGCGTGGCCACGGCCGCGTTCCCGGCCACGGGCGAACCGCCCGCCGTCCGCCTGCCCTGGCGCTCCCACCCGCCGGACGCGCCGGTGACGGCGGACCCCGTCCTGGACAACACGACCACCCGTCCGATCGGCGTCACCGGCGTCCCGATGCTGGTGCCGTCCGTCGAGCCGGTCCGCGACTCCGTGCGCACCTCGTCGCCGGGCCGCACGTCCTCCACCCGCGCCCCCTCCAGCCCTCCCGAGCCCGCCGAACCGCAACCCCCGACCTACCTCCCCCCACCCCCGCCGGCCCCGCCGTCGCATCGCCCACCGGCGGGCGGCCCACCCCATGACCCGCCCACCGGCAACCCGCCGCCCTCCGCCCCCGCCACCCGCACTCCCTGTCCCACTCCGACCCCCACCCCGACCCAGACGCCCACCCAACCCTCCACCCCGCCCCCGACGACCACCCCCACCACCCCTCCGTCGCCCACGACCACCGGCTGACTCCCCATCCCAACATCGAGCCCACATGGGCAGATCACGTTACGTGAGTGAATTGCCGGGAACTGTGTGCATAGAGTAACCGTGTGTTTCCGGGGGGGACCAATGCGCGCATTTCGGGCTGGGCTCCTCGCGTGCTGCCTGGTCGCCGCTTCGTGCCCTCCCGTCGCGGCCGACCCTGCCCCCTCCTCGCGGGAGGTGCGGAAGGCGCGCCAGATCGCGCAGGACCGTTCGCGGGAGCTGGGGGCGGCCAGCGCCCAGCTGGCCACGGCGCAGTCGCGGCTGGACGTGATGGCGGCCGCGGTGGAGCGGCTGGTCGAGGCGTACAACGGCGAGCTGGTCAGGCTCAAGCAGGCCGACCAGACCTACGCGCAGGCCAGGGCGCGGCTGGCGGGGGCGGACGCGGAGGTCGAGCGGGCCAGGCAGGCCGTCGCGCTGCTGGCCGCCGAGGGCTACGGCGGGCTGGGCCTGATGACCCCGGTCGTCAGCATGCTCGTCGACCAGGGCGACAGGGAGGGGGTCCTGCGCCGGGCGAGCCTGCTGGCGCAGCTCAGGGAAGAGCAGACGGCGATACTCGACCGGATGCGGGACACCCAGGAGGTGGCCGCCATCCTGCGCACCCAGGCCGCGAACGCCTACGCCGCCCACCGGATCCTCTCGGAGCGCGTCGCGCTGGCCAAGTCCGTGGCCGAGCAGGCGGTGGCCCGGCAGCGGCTGGAGACGGCGAAGCTGCAGGCCCGTACGGTGGTGCTCCAGCGCCGGGTGGACGCGGCGCGCACCCGTGCGGAGCTGCTGGCCAGGCAGCGGGCGGCGGCGGCGCGGAACCTCGTCACCGGGGGCTCGGCCATGGGGGACGTGGCGGCCAACTGGGCGCTGACCCAGCTGGGCAAGCCGTACGTGTGGGCGGCCGCGGGACCGGACACGTACGACTGCTCAGGGCTCGTGATGCGGGCCTGGGAGAAGGTCGGCGTACAGCTGGACCACTGGACGGGCACCCAGTGGACGTCGGGCCCGCACGTGCCGATGGACCAGCTCAGACGGGGCGACCTGCTGTTCTTCGGCTACGTCAGCAGCGACCCGGGCACCATCCACCACGTCGGGATCTACGTCGGCAACGGTCAGATGGTGCACGCGCCGCAGACCGGCGACGTGGTGCGGGTCGCCTCGATCTGGCGCGGGGACCTGGTGGGCGCCACCAGGCCCCGCTGAGGGGGTCAGTGGTGACCCTCCTCCTTGGCCCGGCGGAAGGAGCGCTCGATCTCGGCCTCGGCTTCGATACGGCCGACCCAGTTGGCGCCCTCGACGGACTTGCCCGGCTCCAGGTCCTTGTAGACCTCGAAGAAGTGCTGGATCTCCAGGCGGTCGAACTCGGACACGTGATGGATGTCCTGGATGTGGTGCATCCGCGGGTCGGTCGAGGGGACGCAGAGGACCTTGTCGTCGCCGCCCTTCTCGTCCGTCATCCTGAACATGCCCACCGCCCGGCAGGTGATGTAGCACCCGGGGAACGTCGGCTCCTGCAGCAGCACCAGCGCGTCCAGCGGGTCGCCGTCCTCGCCGAGGGTGTTCTCGATGAAGCCGTAGTCGGCGGGGTACTGCGTGGAGGTGAACAGAAGCCGGTCGAGCCTGATTTTCCCGGTCTCGTGGTCCACTTCGTACTTGTTTCGATTGCCCTTCGGGATCTCAACGACGACGTCGAACTCCACCGCGGTCCTTTCTCATGGGCCGAGTCCGCTTCACCGGGCAGCGCCAGGTTCGGCTTCGTCTCCCGCACTCAAGCCCCCGGGAACCCCCGGCTGGGCGTTAATGTCTCGTAGGCGAACACAGGAGAGAGGCAGACGACGTGGCGCGGCACGACCGGTGGGTGATGTTGGCCACTCTCGCCGTGCTGCAGGCCCTGACGATCGTCATCGGCGTTTACGCGATGACCACCGACTTCAGCCTGGGCGCGTTGACGAGGCAGTCTCCACCGACCAAGCCGACGGCGTCCCCGCCGGAAGGGTCTTCCTCCGTCCCCGTGGTCACCTCGGGGCCTGTGCTGGCCCAGCTTTCGGTGAGGTCGGGGGACGGACCTCTCCCGACTAAGGGTACTTTGACGCGCCAGCTCACCAGCGCCCTGGGTGACGATGCGCTCGGCTCCCACGTGGGCGCGGTGGTGCTCGACGCGGCCACCGGCGAGCGGATCTTCGCCGCCAACGCCGACACCCCCATCGTCCCGGCCTCGACGACGAAGATCGTCACGTGCTCCGCGGCCCTCGCCGCCCTCGGCCCGGACGCGCGGCTGTCCACCAGGGTCGTCCAGGGGGCGAAGCCGGGCACGGCCGTCCTGGTCGGGGGCGGCGACCCGATGCTGGCCGGGCCGTCGGCGAAACCGACGTACCCGAAGCAGGCCAGCCTGGCCACGCTGGCGGCCCGCACGGCCGCGACCCTTAAAGCGCAAAACGTTCGAAAAATCACCCTTTCGTACGACACCTCGTTGTTCGTCGGTTCGGCGATCGCCCCCGGCTGGAAGCCGAACTACGTCCCGGACGGCGAGGTGGCGCCCGTCTACGCCCTGACCATGGACGAAGGCCGCCAGAACCCGCGCTTCCACCAGCCCCGGGTCTCCAACCCGCCCCAGTACGCCGCCGAGGCCTTCGCCAAGCTGCTGGCCAAGCAGGGGATCGCGGTGTCCAGGTCCGTACGGCCCGGCAAGGCCCAGGCGACCGCTCCGGAGCTGGGCCGGGTGGACTCCGCCCCGATCTACTCGCTCGTCGAGCACGCGCTCACCCGGAGCGACAACGACATGGCCGAGGCCCTGGCCAGGCATGTCGCCATCAAGGAAGGCATGGAGGCGTCGTTCGAAGGGGGTACCAAGGCCGTGGTCGCGGTGCTCCAGCGGCTCGGGGCCGCGCAGGGGATCTCGCTCTCCGACGGCAGCGGCCTGTCCACCCGCAACCGCATCAGCCCCGGCGCCCTGGCCAAGCTGATCGCCATGTCCGGCTCGGCGAGCCAGCCCAACCTGCACGCCGTCGCCTCCGGCATGCCGATCGCGGGCTTCTCCGGCACGCTCGGCAACGGCCGGCGCTTCACGGCCAGTGACAGCAGGGGGGAGGTCGGGCTCGTCCGCGCCAAGACCGGCACGCTGAACAACGTCAACACGCTGGCGGGCATGGCGACCACGAAGGACGGGCGGCTGGTGACGTTCGCGTTCATGGCCGACCGCGTACCGGCCTCGGCCGAACCCGTGCTCGACCGTCTGGCCGCCATCGTGGCCAGGTCTTGAATCTCGTCCTTCGCGGGTTGAGCGTGGAGCACGTACGGTGGACGGTATGCAGGTGATCGACTGGGATCTGGCCGTCACGACCGGTACGCGCCTGGTGCGCCCCGGTCCTCAAGTGAGCCGGGAGGAGGCCAGGCAGGCCGTCACCGAGCTCCGTACCCTGTCGCGTGAGGCCGAGGGCCACGTGCGCGAGTTCACCAAGATCCACACAGAGACCGCGCCGCAGGCCGCGACCGTCGTCGACCGGCCCGGCTGGATCAAGGCGAACGTCGAGGGCTTCCGCGTGGTGCTCGAGCCGTTGACGGAGCGCATGGGCAGCGCTGTCAACCAGCCGCCCGCCATCGTCACCGCCGTGGGCTCCCGCATCACGGGCGTGGAGGTCGGGGCCGTCCTCGCCTTCCTCGCCTCGCGGGTCCTCGGGCAGTACGAGCTGTTCCTCCCGCCCGACCCCACCGGCCAGGAGCCCACGGGCCGCCTGACGCTCGTCGCCCCCAACATCGTTCACGCCGAGCGCGAAATGGGCGTCGACCCGCACGACTTCCGCCTGTGGGTGTGCCTGCACGAGGAGACGCACCGGGTGCAGTTCACGGGCGTGCCGTGGCTGCGCGAATACGTCCGGTCGCAGATGACCGAGTTCCTGCTGGCCTCCGACCTCGACCTGCCCACGCTCCTCGAACGCCTCCGCAGCGCCGCCGACACGGTGGCCGACGTGGTGCGCGGCGGGGACGGCAACCTCATCGACGCCATCCAGTCCCCGGGGCAGAAGGAGATCCTCGACCGCCTGACCGCCGTGATGACCCTGGTGGAGGGGCACGGCGACTACGTCATGGACGCGGTGGGCCCGTCCGTGGTGCCCTCGGTGGGCGACATCCGCGCCAAGTTCGCCCAGCGGCGGGAGGGCGGTTCCCGCCTCGACCGCACGGTGCGGCGGCTGCTGGGGATCGACCTCAAGATGAAGCAGTACGCGGAGGGGTCGGCGTTCGTGCGGAAGGTGGTGGACCGGGTGGGGATGGATGGCTTCAACAAGATCTGGACCTCTCCCGAGACGCTGCCGACGAGCCAGGAGATCTCCGACCCGGACGCCTGGATCAGCCGCGTCATCGGCACCCCAGCCCTCCCGGCCTAACCCCACCCACCCCGCCGCGCCCACCACCCTCCCAACGGGCGCGCGGCCTTTGGGCGGTGCGGGTGCCGGGCGGTCGTAGAGCGGCGCATGGTTGGCGTTGCGGCAAGCGGTCGCAGGGGCTGCGCAGGTGTCGCGTGGTGCAGGTGAGCGAGGCCGGCTTCCCGCCCTTGGAGCGCTGCGTGGGTGGCGGGCCTCGGGCCGGGGTGTGGGTGGCGTTGTGGTGGGTGGGGGCAGGCGAGAATGGCACCCGTGGGTCCACATCCAGCCGTAGCCGACGTGCGCAGGGCAGTGCGGGAGGCGCTGGCCGACGTCCGGAAGGGCGCGCTGGTGCTGGTCGCCTGCAGCGGCGGAGCCGACTCCCTGGCCCTGGCGGCGGCGCTGGCGTTCGTGGCGCCCCGGATGGGCCTCAGGGCGGGGTTGCTCACCGTGGACCACCAGCTCCAGCCCGGCTCGGCCGAGCGGGCGCGGACGGTGGCGGACATCGGGGCCCACCGGCTCGACCTGAGCCCGGCCGAAGTGCTCACCGTCACGGTCGGCACCGAGGGCGGGCCCGAGGCGGCGGCGCGGGACGCGAGGTACGCCGCGCTGGCCCAAGCGGCGGACCGGCTGCAGGCGGAGGCGGTGCTGCTCGGCCACACCCGCGACGACCAGGCGGAGACGGTGCTGCTGGGCCTGGCCAGGGGGAGCGGGGTCAGGTCGCTGTCCGGGATGGCGGCCCGCGGCGGGCGCTATCGCAGGCCCCTGCTCCACATCCCCAGGGCCACCACGGTCAAGGCCTGCGCGGCCATGGGGCTCGACCCCTGGGACGACCCCCACAACGAGGATCCCCGCTACACGAGGGTCCGCGTGCGGAGAAGGATCCTGCCCGTCCTCGAAGCGGAGTTGGGCCCGGGGGTGGCCGAGGCGCTCGCGAGGACCGCGGGGATGGCGCGGGAGGACGCCGACGCCCTCGATCAATGGGCCGAATCGGCGTACCAGAATTGCGCTCTTAGCGATATTCCGGGATCGGTGACACTAGCCGTACCAGAGCTGGAGAAGCTCCCCGACGCCGTCAGGCGGCGGGTGCTGCGGCGGGCGGCAATCGCGGCGGGAACCCCCTCAGGCGCCCTCTCGGCCACGCACGTGCTGGCCGTGGACCGGCTGGTCACGAGCTGGCACGGGCAGAAGGCCGTGGACCTGCCCGGGGGTCTGTCGGCCCTCCGGCGGTATGGCACCCTGATACTCGCCATCAGTCCCATCGCATAAGGAACCACAGGTGGACGCTGCCGACATGGGCAATGACCTGGAAAATGTCCTCATTCCCGAGGACGAGCTCCAGGCCAAGATCAAAGAGCTTGCCGGGCGGATCGACGAGGACTACGCGGGCAAAGACTTGCTGCTAGTGGGCGTGCTGAAGGGCGCCGTCATGGTGATGGCCGACCTGGCCAGAGCCCTGCACGTGCCCGTGCAAATGGATTGGATGGCGGTGTCGTCATACGGCGCGGGCACGAGGTCATCCGGCGTCGTACGCGTGCTGAAAGACCTGGACACCGACATCATGGGCCGCGACGTGCTGATAGTCGAGGACATCATCGACTCCGGCCTGACCCTGCACTGGCTGTTGGAAAACCTGAAGTCGCGTAATCCCGCCTCACTTGAGATCTGCGCCGCGCTGCGGAAACCCGACGCGGTGAAGGTGCCGATCGATGTGAAATACGTGGGGTTCGACATTCCCAACGAGTTCGTCATCGGTTACGGCCTCGACTACGCGGAGCGATACCGCAATCTGCCGTTCATCGGCACACTGGCCCCACACGTTTACAAGTAGCAATCTGGTCCACGGCCGGGAACACCGCGCAAGGTGACGTACGTTGATAGGGCAAGACCGGTGTAGCGGGCGGGTCCCCCCGTGCGCTCTGCCGGTGTACCTTCAGACTCCTGGAGGGTGACCGCGTGTCCCCCTCGGGTAGTCAGAAGTCGCGGTGCCGGATGCCGCGGCCCCGGGCCAGCCCGGGGTTCCAGGCCATGGTCAGGAAGGGACGGGCCCGCAAGGGGTTCCGCATCGGATGGATCTCAAGCGATTTACACGTGGGCCACTGCTGTGGATCCTGGGCATCGTCGTGCTGCTCCTACTCGTCACTCAGCTTTGGAGTGGCGGCGGTAATTTCAAGCAGGCCGACACGTCACTGGTTCTCCAGCAGATTCGCGCCGGAAACGTCAGCAACGCCAAGATTGTCGACAAGGACAACCGGATCGAGGTGACGCTGACCAACCCCATCGCGGTCAAGGCCGGCGACACCCCGACGAAGCTGATCCAGTCCGACTGGGTCACGGGCTACGGCAGCAAGCTGACCGATGAGCTTCAGGCTCAGGTCGACGCGGGCAAGACCAAGAGCTTCAACACCGAGGTGCCCCAGGAAAACTTCCTGGTGAGCATCCTGGTGAGCTTCCTGCCGATCGTCTTCATCGTGCTGATCTTCCTGTTCATCATGAACCAGATGCAGGGCGGCGGCTCCCGGGTGATGAACTTCGGCAAGTCGAAGGCCAAGCTCATCACCAAAGACACCCCCAAGACGACTTTCGCCGACGTCGCCGGAGCCGACGAGGCCATCGAGGAGCTCCAGGAGATCAAGGAGTTCCTGCAGGCCCCGGCCAAGTTCCAGGCGATCGGCGCCAAGATCCCCAAGGGCGTGCTGCTGTACGGCCCGCCCGGCACCGGCAAGACCCTGCTGGCCCGAGCCGTGGCCGGCGAGGCGGGCGTGCCGTTCTATTCGATCTCCGGTTCCGACTTCGTCGAGATGTTCGTCGGTGTCGGCGCCTCCCGCGTGCGCGACCTGTTCGAGCAGGCGAAGGCCAACGCCCCGGCGATCATCTTCATCGACGAGATCGACGCCGTCGGCCGCCACCGCGGCGCCGGCCTGGGCGGCGGTCACGACGAGCGCGAGCAGACGCTCAACCAGCTGCTCGTCGAGATGGACGGCTTCGACGTCAAGGGCGGCGTGATCCTCATCGCCGCGACCAACCGGCCCGACATCCTCGACCCGGCGCTGCTGCGCCCGGGCCGTTTCGACCGGCAGGTCACCGTCGACCGCCCCGACCTCGAGGGCCGCAAGGGCATCCTCAAGGTCCACGGCCGCGGCAAGCCGTTCGCCCCCAACGTCGACCTCGACGTCATCGCGCGCCGCACCCCCGGGTTCACCGGCGCCGACCTGGCCAACGTGATCAACGAGGCCGCCCTGCTCACCGCACGGGCCGACCAGAAGCTGATCACGATGGACGTCCTCGAGGAGTCGATCGACCGTGTCATGGCAGGGCCCGAGCGCAAGTCGCGGGTCATGTCCGACAAGGAAAAGAAGATGATCGCCTACCACGAGGGCGGTCACGCGCTGGTGGCGCACGCGCTGCCCAACTCCGACCCGGTCCACAAGATCACGATCCTGTCCCGCGGCCGCGCCCTCGGTTACACGATGACGCTGCCGATGGAGGACAAGTTCCTGGCCACCAGGTCGGAGATGATGGACCAGCTCGCGATGCTGCTGGGCGGCCGCGCGGCGGAGGAGCTCGTCTTCCACGAGCCCACCACCGGCGCCTCCAACGACATCGAGAAGGCCACGGCGGTCGCCCGCCGCATGGTGACCGAGTACGGCATGAGCGAGCAGCTCGGCGCCCGTAAGTTCGGCACCGGCCAGGCCGAGGTGTTCCTGGGCCGTGAGATGGGTCACGAGCGCGACTACTCCGAGAAGATCGCTTCCACGATCGACGAGGAGGTCCGCCGGATGATCGAGACGGCGCACGACCAGGCGTGGGACATCCTGGTCGAATACCGCGACGTGCTCGACAACCTGGTGCTGGAGCTCATGGAGAAGGAGACCCTCTCGCGCGAGCAGGTGCTGGAGATCTTCGCCTCCGTGGTGGTCAAGGCGCACCGCCCGTCCTACGCGGGTTACGGCAAGCGGCTGCCGTCCGACCGTCCGCCGATCCTGACCCGCAAGGAGCAGTCGGCCAACGGCTCGCTCACCTCGGGCCACCAGGACGCCCTCCCGTCCGGGGACAGTGTGTGACTCAGTACGACGTAGACCTGGGCCGGATCGAGAAGGCCGTACGCGAGATCCTCTACGCCATCGGCGAGGATCCCGACCGTGACGGCCTCCTCGACACACCGGCCCGGGTCGCCCGCGCCATGGCCGAGCAGTATTCGGGGCTCGGCCAGAAGCCCGAAGACGTCCTGACGAAGGTCTTCGACGTCGATCACGACGAGATGGTGCTCGTCAGGGACATCGAGGTCTACTCGACCTGCGAGCACCACCTGGTCCCGTTCCACGGTGTGGCCCACGTGGGCTACATCCCCAATGACCGCGGCCAGGTGACGGGCCTGTCGAAGCTGGCCCGGCTGGTCGACGTGTTCGCCCGCCGTCCCCAGGTCCAGGAGCGCATGACGTCCCAGATCGCCGACGCTCTCATGCGGGTTCTGGAGCCGCGCGGAGTCATCGTGGTGGTGGAGGCCGAGCATCTGTGCATGACGATGCGCGGCGTACGCAAACCGGGCGCCAAGACCGTCACCTCGGCGGTCCGCGGCGACTTCCGCACGAGCGACAAGACCCGATCTGAGGCGATGGCGCTCATCCTGGGTCGTTGATGACCGAACGGGGTACCCACGATGTCAACATGTGTGGGGGAGCGCCTAGGCTTGGCCCATGACTAGCGTGCCCATCAACGTGCCAGGAGGTGCGGATCGGTGCCTCGTCATGGGTGTGGTCAATGTGACACCCGATTCGTTCTCCGACGGCGGCCTGTGGTTCGACGAGGCGGCCGCCATTCAGCACGGCTTTGAGCTGGTCCGGGAGGGGGCCGACCTGGTGGATGTGGGCGGCGAGTCCACTCGCCCGGGCGCGGCCAGGGTGTCCCTCGACGAAGAGCTGGCCAGGGTCGTCCCCGTGATCAGGGCGCTCGCCGCCGAGGGCGTGGCCGTCAGCGTCGACACGATGCGGGCCGAGGTGGCCAAGGCCGCGGTCGAGGCGGGGGCGCGGCTCGTCAACGACGTGAGCGGCGGTCTCGCCGACCCTGAGATGCCGCGCGTGGTGGCCGCGACCGGCATCCCGTATGTGGTGATGCACTGGCGCGGCCACAGTCATGACATGGACAACCGCGCGGTCTACGCCGACGTGGTCACAGAGGTGCGCGAGGAGCTCAGCAAGCGGGTCGACCTGGTCCTGGCCGAAGGCGTCACAGAGGAGCAGATCGTGCTCGACCCCGGCCTGGGTTTCGCCAAGAACGCCGAGCACAACTGGGCGCTGCTGGCCGGGATCCCCCAACTGGCCGAGCTGGGTTTCCCCCTGCTCATCGGGGCGTCGCGCAAGCGGTTCCTCGGGCGCCTGCTGGCCGGCCCCGACGGCACGCCCCGGCCGTTCAGCCGCAGTGACGACGCCACGCTGGCGGTGACCGCGCTGGCCGCCCAGGCGGGCGCCTGGTGCGTGCGCGTCCATGAGGTCAGTCCAAATGCCGATGCCGTACGCGTGGCCGCCGCATGGAAGAGAGCCGGAGCCAACACATGAGCGTCGACACCGCCGCGATCGAGACGGTGAACCAGGAGTTCTACTCCGCGATCGAGAACGCGGATCTCGACAAGATGACCGAGATCTGGGCCGAGGACACCGCGGACGACCAGGTGAGCTGTGTGCACCCGGGCTGGACTCTGCTCAGCGGCCGGTCCGAGGTGCTGCGGTCGTGGGCCCTGATCATGGCCAACACGACCTACATCCAGTTCGTGCTGACCGACGTCGCCACGACGGTGCTGGGCGATGTGGCCGTGCTGACCTGCGTCGAGAACATCCTCACCGCCGGCGAGGAAGGCGAGTCCAGCTTCGCCGCGGGCAAGGTGGTGGCCAGCAACGTCTACATTCGCACCTCGCAGGGCTGGCGGCTGTGGATGCACCACGGTTCGCCGGTGCTGCAGGGGGATGACGACGAGGAGGAGGAAGGCGAGCTTGAGCCTTGATCGCATCGCTCTCAAGGGCCTGCGGGCCAGGGGGAGGCACGGCGTGCTGCCTGCCGAGCGGGAGCTGGGGCAGGAGTTCGTCGTGGACGCGACGCTGTTCCTCGACACCGCGCCGGCGGCGGCCGGCGATGATCTCACCAAGACCGTCCATTACGGGGAGCTCGCCGAGGCGCTGGTCAAGGTCGTGGAGGGCGAGCCGGTCGAGCTGATAGAGACGCTCGCGCAGCGGCTGGCCGACGTATGCCTGGCCGGCGAGCTGGTGAGCAAGGTCGAGGTGAGCGTGCACAAACCGGCGGCGCCCATCCCGCTGCCGTTCGACGACGTGGTCGTGACCATAGAGCGGAGCCGCGTATGAAAGTCGTCCTCGCTCTCGGCAGCAACCTGGGGCCTCGGTTCCAGACGTTGCAAGGTGCCGTGGACACCCTGTTCGACGCCCCGGGGCTGGAGTTCGTCCAGGCCTCGCCGGTCTACGAGACCGACCCCGTGGGTGGTCCTCCGGGACAGAAGCCGTATCTCAACGCGGTCGTGATCGCGGAGACCACCCTGCAGCCGCGCACTCTCCTGGAGCGGGCGCAGAGCGTGGAGAACGCCTTCGGGCGGGTCCGCGCCGAGCGCTGGGGGCCGCGTACGCTCGACATCGACCTGATCGTGGTGGGCGACACGGTCTGCCAGGAGCCGGAGCTGACGCTGCCCCATCCCCTCGTCCACGAGCGCGCGTTCGTGCTCGTGCCGTGGGCGAAGGCCGACCCCGACGCCGTGGTGCCCGGGCACGGCCGGGTGGCGGAGCTGCTGGCGGGGGTCGACCAGCAGGGGGTACGCCTGCGCGACGACCTGAAGCTGCAGAGGCCCGATTGAGGCCGACCCGTCCCGGCCTCCTGGTCGGCGTCTTCGTCGTCATCGCACTGATCGCGTGGGCAGTGGTCAGGCGCAACTACTCGGGCATGTACCTGCTGCCGTGGACGGCGATCCCGACCGTGCTGCTGCTGGCCATCGGCGAGGGCTACAGCGCGTGGGTCACCAAGGCCAGGATCGCCAGGAAGCCGAACACCAAGCCGGTGGAGCCGCTGTCGGTGGCCCGGCTGGCCGCACTGGCGAAGGCTTCCGCGTACGCGGGGGCGGTGTTCGGCGGGTTGTTCGCCGGGTTCGCCCTCTACACGGTGCAACTCCTGGACCGGGAGACGCCGCGGTCGGAGTTCTTCGTCGCGACGGGCTCGTTCGTGGCCTGCGTGGCGCTCATCTGCGCCGCCCTTTACCTGGAGCACGCCTGCCGGATCCCCAAGGACTCGGACAACCACAAACCCGACTAAGAGCGCGTACGCGTGTTCATGGCCTCCACTCCGTGGGGGCGGCTCGGTCGCCGTGGAGCCGTCGCCTTCCCTCGTCGCTCTGGTCGCTGCGCTCCCGGCGCTCCTCAGTCCAGGCGACGGCGCTCCCTCGCGAACAGATAGATGACCGGGGCGGTGCAGATCAGCGGGCCGAGGATGGCGATCGGGCGCTCCAGCCACCATTTCAGGTCGGGCGGGATCTCGGTGCCCAGGGTGCCGAAGAGCCACCACGACAGGCCCAGCGCGATGGCCATCCCGGTCGTGTGGAAGAGGAAGAGCGGCAGCGAGTACCGGTTGATGAACTCGTTGACCCGGCGCCAGCCCGGACGCTCCAGCACGCGCTCCATCGACGGCCGCAGCACCTCGACCAGCCCCACCTGGAACAGCAGCAGGGCGACGATCACGAACGTGGGCGGCGCCATGTTCGACCACTTGTCGCCGGGGACGCCCACCATCGACCCCGGGTAGATGCCCGAGTAGACCAGGCCGAACAGGGCGAACAGCCCCGTCCAGAGCACCGCGATGTCATAGCGCCTGGGCAGGATGACGATCCGGTCGTAGAAGAACCCGGCCTGGTGGGCGAGCCCCCAGACGATGATCATGTTGAGCCAGCCGACCCAGTCGACCCCGTACCGGAAGCGCACCACGTCCACCACCAGGGACGCGCCGCCGAGCCAGATCAGCGTCAGCACGTCGTAGCGGCGGTGCAGCCAGAGCGCCACGGGCAGCAGCGCGATCAGCACGAGGTAGACGCCGAGGAACCACAGCGGGCTGAGCACCAGCAGCACGACCCGCCACATCCAGTCCACCCGGAACGTGAACGTCACGACCGCCCCGATGGCGATCCACACCCCGGACAGGAAGAGGGCGGGTAAGGCCAGCGCGCGGATGCGCCGCCAGACGAACGAGCCGATGCCGGTGCCGCGTTCCTTGGCCCGCTCCCAGGACAGCAGGTGCACGTGGCCGCCGACGTAGAAGAACAGCGGCAGCACCTGCAGCAGCCAGGTCAGGATCCACAGCCCCGAGGTGAAGCCCAGCGGGCTGGTGGGCTCGGGGCCGCTCGGCTTCCACTCCAGGATGGTGAACGCCCAGTGCCAGACCACCACGACGCACAGGCTCAGGGCGCGGAGCCAGTCGACGTACTTGTCGCGCTCGGCTTTCACTTGTCGATGTCTCCCACGACGAAGAACATCGAGCCGAGGATGGCCACCATGTCGGCGACCAGGTGGCCGGGGAGTATCTCCCGCAGCACCTGGACGTTGCTGTACGAGGCCGAACGCAGCTTGAGCCGCCACGGCGTCTTGTCGCCCTTGGAGACCAGGTAGTAGCCGTTGATGCCGAGAGGGTTCTCGGTCCACGCGTACGTATGGCCCTCCGGCACCTTGAGCACCTTCGGCAGGCGCTGGTTGATCGGCCCGGGAGGCAGCGAGCGCAGCCGCTCTACGCAGGCGTCGGCCAGGTCGAGCGAGACCTTGAGCTGGTCGAACAGCACCTCGAACCGGGACCGGCAGTCGCCCGCGTGCCGCGTGACGACCTTCACAGGCAGCTCGGAGTAGGCCAGGTACGGGTCGTCGCGGCGCAGGTCGAAGTCCACCCCGGAGGCCCTGGCGATGGGGCCGCTGACGCCGTACTGCATGATCTGCTCGCGGCTGAGCACGCCGACGCCCTTGGTGCGGGCGATGAAGATCTCGTTGTGCAGGATGAGGTTCTCGATGTCGGGCACCCGGCGGCGGGTCTCCGCGACGGCCTCCGACACCCGGTCGAGCCAGCCGAGCGGCAGGTCCTCCTTGAGGCCCCCGACCCGGTTGAACATGTAGTGCATGCGACCGCCGGAGATCTCCTCCATGACGGCCTGGATGCGCTCGCGCTCGTTGAACGAGTAGAACAGCGGCGTGATCGCGCCCAGCTCCAGGGGATAGGAGCCGAGGAACATCAGGTGGTTGAGCACCCGGTTGAGCTCGGCCAGCAGCGTACGCGCCCACACGGCCCGGACCGGGGGCTCCATGCCGAGCAGGCGTTCGGCGGCGAGCACCACGCCCAGCTCGTTCGCGAACCCCGACAGCCAGTCGTGCCTGTTGGCCAGCATGATGATCTGACGGAAGTCGCGGACCTCGAACAGCTTCTCCGCGCCCCTGTGCATGTAGCCGATGATCGGCTCGGCGGCGGTGATGCGTTCGCCGTCGAGCGTCAGCCGGAGTCTGAGCACTCCGTGGGTCGACGGGTGCTGCGGGCCGATGTTGAGGATCATGTCCTCGGTGGCCAGCTCTTTTGCACCCGCGCCGATTCCGACCACACGTTCCGTCATATGGCAATGCTGCCACCGCCCCGGTTGATGATCCAGGGTGGGGCCGGGTCAAGGAATGGTACGGAAACGCATCCCTAACTCGGACATGGGGAGGAATGCCAGGAACGGGGGGAGTTAACACCATGAAGAGAGTTGTGTTTGATGTCGCTGCCCTGATCGCACGGGTGGTGACCGGCGTGATCTTCTTGGCGCACGGCTTGCAGAAGTGGGACGGCGGCCTCGGGGCCACGGGGCAGGCGTTCAGGGGGATGGGGATCCCGATGCCGGAGCTCGCCGCCACATTCGCGTCCGTCATCGAGACCGTCGGCGGCCTTTTCCTGATCCTGGGCCTGCTGGTGCGCCTGGTGGGGTTCCTGTTGCTGGTCAACATGCTGGGCGCCATCGCGTACGTGCACGCGGGGCACGGGGTGCTGTCCACCGCCGGCGGCTGGGAGCTGCCCGGCGCGCTCGCGGCACTGGCCCTGCTGTTCCTGGCGCTCGGGGGCGGCCGGCTCGGGATCGACGGCATTTTCGCCGCGATGTTCCGGCGGCGTTCGGAGCGCCTGGACGCCGAGGAGGAGCGCGCCGCGCAGGCACAGCGTCCGGAGCCGTCGAACGTCACGACCAGGCTCACCAGGCCCGCGCCGACCGTGGAGCAGGCCGAGGCGCCACGTGTGCCCAGACAGTCGGCCGAGCACCACACGGGTGGGATCAACGACGACGACATGCGGGACATCGACGCCCTGGTCTCCGACGAGCCGCCGCCGCACCGCAAGCCGCCGAACCGCTCCGACGCGGTCTGACGGCTCGCTCATCGGCTCCTCAGCGACCCACTCAGCGACCCACTCAGCGGCGCACTCAGCGGCTCACGAGGTCCCGCAGCGCCGCGACCAGCCGGTCCACGTGCTCCTGCGTGGTGCCGATGCCGATCGAGGCCCGCACCGCGGAGGCGGTGCCGTCCTCGCACCCCTCATCGGCTTGGCCGCCGAGCAGATGCCGGACGAACGGGTGCGCGCAGAACTTGCCGTCGCGCACCCCGATGCCGTACTCGCTGGACAGCGACTCGGCCACCTCGCGGGCCGAGTAGCCGTCCACGGTGAACGACACGATGCCGACCCGCGGGTGGTCGTCCCCCCACAGCGACAGTTCCCGCACGCCCTCGATCGAGGCCAGCCCCGAGCGCAGGCGCGCGATCAGCCGCTCCTCCTCGCGCACCAGCGCGGTCCAGCCGGTGGCCGTGAGCGCGTCGCAGGCGGCGGCCAGGGCGATGGCGCCCAGCACGTTCGGGGTGCCCGCCTCGTGCCGCGGCTCCGGGTCGTCGTGCCACTCGGCGTCCTCGCCCACGGACCGCACCGCGCCGCCGCCTTTGAGGTACGGCTCGCCCTCCGCGAGCCAGTCCCGCCGCCCCACCAGCACGCCCGCGCCGAACGGCGCGTACAGCTTGTGCCCGGAGAAGGCCACGTAGTCCAGGTCGAGCGCGGTCAGGTTGAGCCGCCGGTGCGGTACGAGCTGCGCGGCGTCCACCAGGATGCGGGCGCCGTGCCGGTGCGCGACGTGGGCCAGCGCGGCGATGGGCCAGATCTCGCCGGTGACGTTCGAGGCCGCGGTGACCACGAGCAGCTTGGGCCCCTCGATGCCGGCCAGCGCCGCGTCGGCGGCGCGGACGGCCTCGCCGGGGAAGGCGGGCGGCGCCAGCCGTACGGACTTCTGCCAGGGAAGGAGGGAGGCGTGGTGCTCGGTGTCGAAGACCACGGTGGTCGTGCCGGCGGGCAGGCAGCGGGACAGGAGGTTGGTGGCGTCGGTCGTGTTGCGGGTGAAGATCACGGCGTCGTCCGGGCGGGCCCCGACGAACGCCCGTACCGTGTGGCGGGCCTGCTCGTAGCGGGCGGTGGTGAGCTGGGAGGCGTAGCCCGCGCCGCGGTGGACGCTGGAGTAGGCCGGGAGCGCGGCGGTGACGGCGGCGCTGACCGGCTCCAGACAGGGGGCGCTGGCGGCGTAGTCGAGGTTGGCGTAGCCGACGAGCCGGCCGCCCTTGACCGGCACCTCGAGATCGGCCCCGAGCACGGCGGGGATCGGCCGGCTCGTGACGGCGGGGGCCTCTTCGGCGGCGGCGCGAGCGGGGGCGGAGCTGAAGATCGTCAGCGTGGACACGGCAAATCTCCCTCAGGGTCATCGGACCCCTGGAAGCACCCACGGAGCCCGCGCTTGCCCGCCACGTCTCGTGACGGACCAGGTCTTCACCCGGGGCACCCCGCCGCGGACGCGAGGGTTGCCGGCCAGCTAGCCGGGGCTTGTCGCTGGCACTCATGACCTACGGCGCAGACTATAACCCAATCCCCTCCATCGATCGCAAGTCGGCGAACTTCTTCGGGGTCCGGCTCGTTGCTACCGGAAACCCCGCTCGTATGCCATGGAGGTGCGCAGATGTTGGACTGGGTGACCGACCCGCAGATCTGGATCGGTTTCTTCACCCTTGTCGCCCTGGAGATCGTGTTGGGGATCGACAACATCATCTTCATCTCCATCCTGGCCGGGAGGCTACCTCCCGAACAACGGGACAGAGCCCGGGTGCTGGGGCTGGGCGCGGCCCTGATCACCCGGCTGCTCCTGCTCCTGGCCCTGTCGTGGGTGGTGCAGCTCACCGAGCCGCTGTTCGCCGTCTTCGGCCACGAAATATCGGGACGCGATCTGATCCTGCTGCTCGGCGGCCTGTTCCTGCTGGGCAAGAGCGTCACCGAGATCGGCCACAGCATGGACGGCCCCGTCGGCAAGGACGGCAAGAAGGCCGCGGTCGCCTCCTTCGCCTCGGTCATCATCCAGATCATGGTGCTGGACATCGTGTTCTCGCTCGACTCCGTCATCACCGCCGTCGGCATGGTCGACGAGCTCGGGGTGATGATCGCGGCGGTCGTGGTGTCGGTGCTGGTGATGCTGTTCGCCTCGGGGCCGATCAGCAGGTTCGTGGACCGGCACCCGAGCATCAAGATGCTGGCGCTGTCGTTCCTGGTGCTGATCGGCGTGGTGCTCATCGCCGAGGGCTTCGGCCAGCACATCCCCAAGGGCTACATCTACTTCGCGATGGCGTTCTCGCTCGTCGTCGAGCTGCTGAACATCCGGGTGCGGAGCAAGCGGGCGGCGGTGCCGCAGGAGGATCCCACTCCATAAGATGAAATAGTGCGCTTTGACCCTTGGGATCCGGATTTCGTGGCTCACCCGTACCGGGTGTACGACGAGCTGAGGCGCGAGGCGCCGGTCAGCTACTTCGAGCCGACGAACCAGTGGCTGATCTCACGTCACGCCGACGTGAACGCCCTGCTCAGAGACCGCCGCCTGGGGCGGTCCTACCTCCACGTGGCCACCCACGAGGAGTTCGGCAGGCCGCCGGAGCCGGAGTTCCACGAGCCGTTCTGGCGCGTGATCAGGGCGGGCATGCTCGACGTGGAGCCGCCGGTGCACACCAGGCTGCGCCGGCTGGTCTCCAGGGCGTTCACGCCGCGCATGGTCGAGTCGCTGCGCCCCCGGGTGCGCGCCATCGCCGAGGGCCTGGTGGACGCGTTCGTGGAGAAGGGCGGCGGCGACCTCCTCGCCGAGGTCGCCGAGCCGCTGCCGGTGACGGTGATCGCGGAGATGCTCGGCATCCCCCACGCCGACCGCCACCTGCTGCGCCCCTGGTCGGCGGACATCTGCGGCATGTACGAGCTCAGCCCGAGCCTTGAGGCCCAGCACACGGCGGTACGGGCGGCGTCCGAGTTCGCCGGCTACCTCAAGGCCCTGGCCGCGGAGCGCCGCCGGGCTCCGGGCGACGACCTGGTCAGCGCGCTGGCGCAGATCGACGAGCTGACCGAGGACGAGCTGGTCGGCACGTGCGTGCTGCTGCTCAACGCCGGCCACGAGGCCACCGTGAACGTCACGGGCAACGGCTGGTGGGCCCTGTTCAGGAACCCCTCCGAGCTGGCCCGGCTGCGCGCGGACCGCTCGCTGCTGCCCACGGCCGTCGAGGAGGTCATGCGCTGGGACACGCCGCTGCAGATGTTCGAGCGCTGGGTGCTGGAGGACATCGAGGTCCACGGCGTCGAGCTCCCGCGCGGGTCGGAGGTGGCGCTGCTGTTCGGCTCGGCGAACCGCGACCCGGCGGTGTTCGAGGACCCGGATCGGCTCGACGTGGGGCGGGCCGACAATCCGCACATCTCGTTCGGAGCCGGGATCCACTTCTGCCTGGGCGCGCCGCTGGCCCGCATCGAGCTCATGGAGTCGTACGGCGCGCTCCTGGACCGGGCGGCCAAGCTCGAACTGCGGGAGGAGCCGAGCTGGAAGCCCGGCTACATCATCCGGGGGCTGCGGTCGCTGGAGGTCACCGCCGCTGGCTGAGCCAGCCGAAGCCGCCGAGCCCCGCCGGATCGATCAGCTCACCCTCCTCCGACGCCCTGGCCAGCGCCCGGATGTAAGCACGCGGATCGGTGCGGGCCTGGTCGATGGGCGGCCGGGTGCCGGTGATCCCCAGAGCCCTCAGCGCGTCGCGCTGTGTGGACAAGGTTGTGGATATCGCGCCGGCCCCGCGCCCGGCCTCGGCGCACGCGTCAAGAGCGACATGAGCGGTGATATCGCAGGTCCCATCGGGGATCGGGGCAACGACCGCGCCGTCGCGGTAACCGGTCAACGTGCCACAGAGCGGCCGGTTATCCACAGGGTGTGCATAATCAACGGCAATCGCACGGCCCCTCGTGAGGCACCCCACGACGGCGGCCCACGCCTCGTCGCGAGGGCGGCCGATCTCCGCTCGGGAGCTCGTCCGGGTCAGCGGCCACCACCGGTCGAGCCAGGCGCGGTCGTCCGGCCCGGGCGGGTCGCCGAGGCGCTCCTCGCCCGTGCGGATGTTCACCATGATGAGGCGCGGCCCGGCCGCGGTCTGCTCCGCCACGT
This sequence comes from Nonomuraea sp. NPDC005650, assembly GCF_040605375.1. Classification (NCBI taxonomy): domain Bacteria; kingdom Bacillati; phylum Actinomycetota; class Actinomycetes; order Streptosporangiales; family Streptosporangiaceae; genus Nonomuraea; species Nonomuraea sp. NPDC005650. The sequence goes on along the minus strand of NZ_JBEXCR010000002.1, from coordinate 333,546 downwards.
CGAGCGGCACGTTGTCGAGCCACTCGTTGGCGATGACCAGGCCCGTGATGCCGGTGGGCACGCTCCGCCGCCAGGCGACCCGCTCGGGCAGGCCCTCCGGCCGGGGGGAGAGGTCGACGGCGGTGACGCGGAGCCGGTCGCGCAGCGCCGGCTCGGCGGCCTCCAGCACCTGCGTGACCAGCGTGCCCTCGCCCGCGCCGATGTCGACCAGGTCGAGCACGTCAGGACCGCCGAGCTCGGCGTCCACCTTCGACAGCAGCGCCAGCATCGCGTCGGCGAACGCCGGGGAGGCGCTGACCGAGGTCCGGAAGTGGCCTGAGGGGCGTTCGCGAAGGTAGAAGCCGTCCTCGCCGTACAGCGCACGTTCCGTTGCGGCGCGCCAGGTGAGCCACATGCTCAGGACTATCTCATGACTTTCGCGTGACACGCATCGTCATCATTTGACTACTCATTGTCGCCGACTTGAGGTACGTTTACACAATGTCATCGAGTGGTCGCGTTGCGCCAACCCCCAATTGGCGCAGCGGATCGCTCCCGAGCAAGCACCGGCGGCCCAGGTCGCCAAACTGAGAGGAGCCCTCGTGCTGAAGAAGGTCATTGCCGTCACAGGAGCCGTCGCCATGCTGTCGCTCGCGGCCCCGGCGCACGCCGACACGACCAGTGGCAACGGCAGTGTGCTCGGCGGCAACCAGCTGCACCTTCCCATCGCGATCCCGATCAACATCTGTGGCAACGCCATCGCCGTCATCGGCGCCGCGTTCGCCGGCTGCAAGGGCGGCGCGACCGCCTATGTGCCGAGCCACCACTGAAAGAGGAGAGAGTCCGGGCCGGCACTCGTCCGGCCCGGGCTCGAATCCCGGCTGGTCGGTCGGCGAGCGGCCAACCGGTCGCACCTCCAAGAGGTCACATCCCGCGGGCGTCGGGTCCTGGATGAGGGGACTCGGCGCCCGCTGCCATGCGATGGAACCCCTCTCCTCATCTCTTCCGACAGGGGGTGCACTTTTTGTATCCCCTTGTCGCTTTTGTCGTTAACTCAACGGGTGGCAAAACCGCGGTCACGTGGGAGCCCCCGGGCAAGTCGCGGACCGTGCCCTACGGTCCGCCACTCGGAGGGGCCGTTACGCTGGTCGGCAGTGCCACAACAGAAGCCTGCTCGTCGGACCGCGATCCCGTGTGTCGTGCCTGGTTGAGGCCAGGGCGACGGTCCGCCCTGCAGGTTTCTCATCAGCAGGTCAGGGGTGTGACGTCATGGACGCAGGGGATCGCCCGGCACGACTGACTGTCGGCGTACTCGGGGCGGGCAAGGTCGGCTCGGCCCTGGGCGCCGCGCTGGCTCAGGCGGGGCACCGGATCGCGGCCGCGAGCGGTGTGTCGGACAATTCGCAGCGATGGGCGGCCGACCGGCTGGGCGTCAAGCCGTCCAGGCCCGACGAGGTGGTCGCGGCGGCCCAGCTCATCCTGCTCACGGTGCCCGACGACGCGCTGCCCGACCTCGTCAACGGGCTGGCCACGACCGGGGCCGACCTCCAGGGCAAGCTGCTGGTGCACACCAGCGGGGCGTACGGGCTGTCCGTGCTCGAACCGGCGGCCAGGGCCGGCGCGCTGCCGCTCGCGCTGCACCCGGTGATGACCTTCACGGGCCGGGACGACGACCTCAACAAGCTCACCGGCATCTCGTACGGCGTGACCGCCCCCGACATGCTGCGGCCGATCGCCGAGGCGCTGGTGATCGAGATGGGCGGCGAGCCGGTCTGGATCGCCGACGCCGACCGCGCGCTCTACCACGCGGCGCTGGCCGGGGCGGCCAACCACATGGTCACGCTCATCGCCGAGTCGCAGGAGCTGCTGGGGCGCATCGGCGTGGAGCACCCGGGGCGGATGCTGGGCCCGCTGCTCGGCGCGGCGCTCGACAACGTGCTGCGGCTGGGCATCGCCGGGCTGACCGGCCCGGTCGTCCGCGGCGACGCGGGCACCGTGCGCAGGCACGTGGACGCGCTGATCCTGGCGGCGCCCGAGGCGGCCGACGCCTACATCGCGCTGGCCCGGCTCACGGCCGACCGCGCGCTGGCCGCCGGACTGCTCAAACCGGAGGAGGCGGAGCGGCTGCTCGACGCGCTGGGGGGCAATATATGGACCTGACAACGCGATTAAGGGGCGCTTTTATGGAGCTGATCGTCGCCAGAGGTCGGGAAGATCTGGTCAAGGCGCGGCGGGCCGGTGAGGTGGCTCTGGTGCCCACCATGGGCGCGTTGCACGAGGGGCACAGGTCGCTGATCAGGCAGGCCCGCGCCCGTGCCGATCAGGTCGTGGTCAGCATCTTCGTCAACCCCCTGCAATTCGGTCCAAACGAGGATTTTTCACGCTATCCCCGTACATGGGACGCCGACCTGGACGTGTGCCGGGCCGAGGGCGTGGACGTCGTCTTCCATCCGGACGCCGAGGAGATGTACGCGCCCGACCGTCAGGTGAGCGTCTCCGCGGGCCACATGGGCTCGATCGTCGAGGGCGCCTTCCGGCCCGGCCACTTCGACGGCGTGCTGACGGTCGTGCTCAAGCTGTTCAACCTGGTCCAGCCCGACCTGGCGGTCTTCGGCCAGAAGGACGCCCAGCAGCTCGCCGTCATCCGCCGCATGGTCGCCGACCTCGACCTGCCCATCGAGATCCTGGGGGCGCCGACCGTACGCGAGCCCGACGGCCTGGCCCTGTCGAGCCGCAACCGCTACCTGTCCGACGACGACCGCCAGGTGGCGCTGGAGCTGTCCCGTGCCCTGCGGGCGGGCGCGGCCGAGCTCACCCCGGCCAGGGTCCGCGCGGCGGCCGGGGAGGTGCTCGACGCGGCCGGGTCCCGGATCGCGGTCGACTACCTGGCGCTGGTCGATCCGGCGACGTTCGCCGAAGTGGACGAGTCGTACGCGGGGACGGCCGTGCTCGCGGTCGCCGCCACGGTGGGCACCACCCGGCTGATCGACAACATCACCCTCACCTTGAATCCCGCCTGAGGCGGATTACCGTCGGTTCATGACCGACGAGGAGCTGCGGGACGAGTTGCTCCGGCGCATGGAGATGGACCGGGCGATGCGCGACCCGGCCAAGGGCGTTCCCGGCGACCGGCGGCTGGCGCGGCTGCAGAAGCTCGACGAGGGCAACACCGTCTGGCTCCACTCCGTGGTCGCCACCCGCGGCTGGCCGCTGGTCTCGCAGGTCGGGCACCGGGCCGCGCGGGCGGCCTGGCTGCTGGCCCAGCACGCCACCTCCCGCCGGGCGCAGCTGGTCCTCCACGAGGCGATGGCCGAGGCGGTCGAGCGTGAGGAGGCCTCGCCGGGCGACTTCGCGTACCTGGAGGACCGCGTACGCGTGCGCTCGGGCCGTCCCCAGCTCTACGGGACCCAGTTCCACGACGGCGTCGACGGCCTGGAACCCATGCCGATCGAGGACCCTGACCTGCTCGACGAGCGCCGCGCGGCGGTGGGGCTGGAGCCGTTCGCCGAGTACGAGGCGTTCATCAGGAAAACAGAGGGCCGCTGAACGTCCACTCCGCGCCAGGCGTTATCGTCATATTGACGAAATCCCTCAGTGAGGAGTTCCCTGATGAGTGCTCCGGCGATTCCCCTGCGGTTGACCGCGCCGGCGGCCGGCTGGACTGTCGAGGCGGACGTGGTCGTCGTCGGCTCCGGCGTCGCCGGCCTGACCGTGGCCCTGCGCCACGCGGAGCTGGAACCGTCCGCCAAGGTGCTGGTCGTCACCAAGGACGTGCTGGCGGCAGGCTCGACCCGGTGGGCCCAGGGTGGCATCGCGGCCGTGCTCGATCCCCGCGACACCCCCGACGAGCACCTGAACGACACGTTGATCGCCGGGGTCGGGCTGTGCGACGTCGGGGCGGTGCGCGCGCTCGTCACGGAGGGGCCCGGCGCGCTGCGGCGGCTCATCGCCCGCGGCGCCCGCTTCGACCGCACCCCCGACGGGGAGTTGCAGCTCACCAGGGAAGGCGGGCACCGGCGGGACCGGATCGTGCACGCGGGCGGCGACGCCACGGGCGCCGAGGTGCAGCGGGCGCTCATCGAGGCCGTGCGCGCCTCGGAGATCGAGGTGATCGAGCACGCGCTGGTGCTCGACCTGCTAAAGGACGCACGGGGCCGGGCCAGGGGAGTGACGCTGCACGTCATGGGCGAGGGCGCCCGCGACGGGGTGGGCGCGGTGCGCGCCAGGGCGGTGGTGCTGGCCACCGGCGGCATGGGCCAGGTCTACTCGGCCACCACCAACCCCGCCGTCTCCACCGGCGACGGGGTCGCGCTCGCGCTGCGGGCCGGGGCCGTGGTGCGCGACATCGAGTTCGTCCAGTTCCATCCGACCGTGCTGTGGCTCGGCGAGGGCTCGACGGGCCAGCAGCCGCTGATCTCCGAGGCGGTCAGGGGCGAGGGCGCGTACCTGGTCGACCACGAGGGCGTCCGGTTCATGCGGGGCGCGCACGAGCTGGCCGACCTGGCGCCGCGCGACGTCGTGGCCAAGGCGATCATGCGCAGGATTCGTGAGACGGGCCGCGACCACATGTACCTCGACGGCCGCCACTTCGGCCGGGAGAAGTGGGAGACCCGCTTCCCCACGATCTACGCCGTCTGCCGCGAGCACGGCATCGACCCGGCCGTCGAGCCGATCCCCATTGCCCCGGCCGCCCACTACGCGAGCGGCGGCGTCATGACGGACCTGCGCGGCCGTACCTCCATCGAGGGGCTGTACGCGTGCGGCGAGGTGGCCTGCACCGGCGTGCACGGCGCCAACCGGCTGGCCTCCAACTCCCTGCTCGAAGGGCTCGTCTTCGCCGAGCGCATCGCCGAGGACATCCAGGCGGCACGCCCCGCGCCGGGTGAGCCGGTCGAGAGCGGCGCGCCCTCGGGGCTGGCGGACCCGAGGGTCAGGCCCAGGATCCAGGCGCACATGAGCACCGGCGCGAGCGTGCTGCGCAGCCGCGAGTCGCTGCTGGCCACGGCCAGGGCGCTGCGTGAGGCCCGCTGGACGCCGGTCGAGGTGCCCGCCTGCACCGAGTCCTGGGAGGCCACCAACCTGCTCACCGTGGCCACCGTGCTCACCGGCGCGGCGGCGGCCAGGCTCGAGACCCGCGGCTCGCACTGGCGCGAGGACCACGACACCCGCGACGACAACGAATGGCTGGGTCACCTGGACGTGACCCTGACCGAGGAGGGTCTCAGCATGACGTACACGCCGCACGGTGACGCGATGCCGCCGCGCCTGGTGCAGGAGCTCACCGCCGCCGGGCTGGACCCGGCCGAGGTGGACGCGCTGATCGACCGGGCGCTGGCCGAGGACCTGCAGGAGGCCGGCGACGTGACGAGCCTGGCCACGATCCCGGCGGGGCAGCGTGCGGCGGCCGACGTGGTGGCCCGCAAGGACGGCGTCGTGGCCGGGCTGGCGGTGGCGGAGGCGGTGTTCGTCCGGCTGGGCGCGGCCCGTACCGAGAGAAGGGCCAAGGACGGCGAGCGCGTGCGGGCCGGAGACGTGCTGATGACGGTCGAGGGGCCGGTGCGGGCCCTGCTGACGGCCGAGCGCACCGCGCTCAACCTGCTCACGCACCTCTCCGGGGTGGCCACGCTGACGGCCAGATGGGTAGAGGCGATCAGCGGCACGGCGGCGCGCGTGCGCGACAGCCGCAAGACGCTGCCGGGGCTGCGGGCGCTGGAGAAGTACGCGGTACGCTGCGGCGGCGGCGTGAACCACCGGATGTCGCTGTCGGACGCCGCGCTGATCAAGGACAACCACGTCGTGGCCGCCGGTGGGGTGGCCGAGGCGTTCAGGGCGGTCAGGGAGCGCTACCCCGACCTGCCGATCGAGGTGGAGATCGACCGGCTCGACCAGTTGGAGGCCGTGCTCGACGAGGGAGCCGAGGAGATCCTCCTGGACAACTTCACGATCGAGGACACGGCCAGTGCCGTATATGTCGTGAAAAATCGGGCGGAAAACAGGGTTGCGCTTGAAGCCAGCGGGGGATTGACCTTGGAATCGGCTCGTCGTGTGGCCGAAACTGGCGTTGACTATCTGGCGGTGGGAGCTCTGACGCACTCCGCGCCGGCCCTGGACATCGCATTGGATCTGCGGGGGTAATTGATGCTGCTCACGATCGACGTCGGTAACACGCACACGGTGCTCGGGCTGTTCGAGGGCGAGGACGTCATCGAGCATTGGCGGCTGGCCACCGACGCCCGCCGCACCGCCGACGAGATCGCGGTCGTACTCCAGGGGCTGCTGGCACAGTCGCCGCTGCTCAAGGGGGCCGACATCGACGGCATCGCCATCTGTTCCACCGTTCCGAGCGTGCTCAACGAGATGCGCGAGATGTGCCGCCGCTACTACGGCGACGTGACGGCGGTGATCGTGGAGCCGGGCATCCGCACCGGGGTGCCCGTACGCATGGACAACCCCAAGGAGGTCGGCAGCGACCGCATCGTGAACGCGCTGGCGGCCATCGACCAGTACGGCGGCCCCTGCATCATCGTCGACTTCGGCACCGCGACCTCGTTCGACGCGGTGTCGGCCAAGGGCGAATACGTCGGCGCGGTGACCGCTCCCGGCATCGAGATCTCGGTCGACGCGCTGGCCGCCGCCGGGGCCCAGCTGCACAAGGTGGAGCTGGTCAGGCCGCGCTCGGTGATCGCCAAGAACACGGTCGAAGCCCTGCAGGCCGGCATCATCTACGGCTTCGCGGGCCAGGTGGACGGGATCGTGGAGCGGATGGCGGCCGAGCTGGCCGACGACCCCGACGAAGTGACGGTGGTGGCCACGGGCGGCCACGCGGCGCTGGTGGTGGGCGAGTCGCGCTCCATCGACGTGCACGAGCCGTGGCTGACGCTCATGGGCCTGCGCCTGATCTACAACAGGAACACGACCTGAAAAAGCGGCCTCCCGCTCGGGTGGGAGGCCGCCTGCACGTCCGGGGACGATTCGTCACTCGCTCTCGGCGGTGTAGAGGTACGACCAGGGGCCGCACTTCGTGGGGTAGTTGCTGTACTGGCCGATCTGGCAGACCTTCACCCGCACGCTGTTGACGTCGTTCTCCGAGAAGGTGAACTTCTTGTAGCCGGGGAAGCCGCAGTACTTCTTGGAGTAGACCGGGGACCAGTCGTGGTCGAAGTCGCTGGCCTCGAACTTCACGAACGCGCACTTGCCGCCCTCGTCCTCGTCGCGGTTGTCCAGGTCGTAGAGCCGGCCCTTGACGGTGACCTCGTTCGACTCGCCGTCCTCGTCCCAGCTGACGCCGATCCAGCCCTGCGACTTCGCCAGGCCGTTCTTGGCGTAGACGGGGCCCCAGTAGTCGGAGTAGTCGTCGTCGGAGTGGGGCGCGGCGGCCGTGCTGGCGTTGGCGGCGGAAGGCAGCGACAGGGCCAGAGCGCTGGTGGCGGCGACGGCGAGGAAGCCTGTCGCGATCTTCTTGAACATCTTCTCTCCTTGAGCTCCCCTTGGACCGGCTCCGTACCGGATCCCCCCTTGAGCTCGTGAGATATTGATAAGAGAGGGTTCTTGCAGGGGTCCTGCAGCGCGCCGACGAACCCTTGCAGGTCGCCATATCCCCTACCCTTTGATGTTGTGAGCGACGAACTTCCCGAGCAGATGCGCATCCGGAGGGAGAAGCTCGACCGCCTTCGCAGCGAGGGCGTCGATCCTTACCCGGTGAATTTCCCCCGTACGGCCACCAACGTCGAGGTCAGGGAGAAATACCAGGGCCTGGAGCCCGACACCGCCACCGGCGACACGGTCGCGGTCGCGGGGCGCGTCATGCTCAACCGCGTGGGCGGCAAGCTCTGCTTCGCCACGCTCCGCGACGGCGGCGCCGACCTGCAGGTCATGATCTCGCTCGACAAGGTGGGCGAGGAGTCGCTGGCCGCGTGGAAGCGCGACGTCGACCTGGGCGACCACGTGGGCGTGATCGGCGAGGTCATCACCTCGCGGCGCGGCGAGCTGTCCATCCTCGCCGACAGCTGGCAGATCACCGCCAAGTGCCTGCGCCCGCTGCCGGAGAAGCACGTCGGGCTCACCGACCCGGAGGCCCGCGTCCGCCAGCGCTACGTCGACCTCATCGTCAACGACGAGGCGCGCAAGATGGCCCGCGTGCGCAGCGCCACGGTGCGCGCGGTGCGCGACTTCTGGCACGAGGAGGGCTACCTCGAGGTCGAGACGCCCATGCTGCAGCCCATCCACGGCGGCGCGACGGCACGGCCCTTCAAGACCCACATCAACGCCTACGACATGGAGCTCTACCTTCGCATCGCGATCGAGCTCTACCTCAAGCGGCTCGTGGTCGGCGGCATCGAGAAGGTCTTTGAGATCAACCGCAACTTCCGCAACGAAGGCGCCGACTCCACGCACAACCCCGAGTTCACGATGCTCGAGGCGTACGGCACCTACCTCGACTACAACGACATGGCCGACCTGACCCAGCGGATGTACCAGAAGGCCGTGGTGGCCGCCCTGGACACCACGGTGGTCGTCCACGACGGGGTGGAGGTCGACCTCGGGATCGCCCGGTGGCCGCGCATCACCCTGTACGGCGCGGTGTCCGAGGCCGTGGGCGAGGAGATCACCACCTCGACCTCCCTGGAGGAGCTGCGCAAGATCGCCGACCGGCGCGAGATCCACTGGGACCCGAAGTGGGGCTCGGGCAAGCTGGTGCAGGAGATCTTCGAGGCTCTGGTGGAGCACACGCTCGTCCAGCCCACGTTCGTCATGGACTACCCGCTGGAGACCTCGCCGCTGACCCGCCAGCACCGGGACAACCCGCTGCTGACGGAGAAGTGGGACCTGATCGGCTTCGGCACGGAGCTGGGCACGGCCTACTCGGAGCTGATCGACCCGATCGAGCAGCGCCGCCGCCTGATGGAGCAGTCCCTCCTGGCCGCCGGGGGCGACCTTGAGGCGATGCAGCTGGACGAGGACTTCCTGCAGGCCCTCGAGTACGCGATGCCGCCGACGGGAGGCATGGGCGCGGGGATCGACCGGATGATCATGGCCTTCACCGGCAAGAACATCCGCGAGACCATCCTCTTCCCCCTGGTCAAGCCCACCCACTGAGCCACGCTCGGCTCGCGCGTGCGGCGGCGCCCCAACGGGCCCGCCGCACGCCCATCTCTGTGGGGGAGTTACTCTCTCGGAGTAAGTAAGGGGCCGGAGAGGGGCGATCGGGTGGCCACGAAGACGGCGGCGGAGCGGCGCGACGAGGCCAGGCAGACCTTCGACGCGTACTTCGCCCAATGCCCTTCCAGGAAGCTGCTCGACACCCTCAGCGACAAATGGGTCACCCTCCTGCTCACCGCGCTCTCGGAGGGCCCGCGCCGCTACGGCGACCTGTCCAGGCGCGTCGCGGGCGTCAGCCAGAAGATGCTCACGCAGACCCTGCGCGGCCTGGAGCGCGACGGCCTGGTCTCGCGCACGCTCACCCCCTCGGTGCCGGTACGCGTGGACTACGCGCTCACCCCGCTCGGCGAGAGCCTGATGCCGCTGGTGGCCGCGATCAAGAGCTGGGCCGAGGCGCACATCGGGGACGTCGAGGCCGCCAGGGACCGCTACGACTCCGCCGCCGGTTGAGCGATCACCGCTGTCGGGAATCCGGCTTCCGGGCCGCCCGGTTTCCGATCAGAGGACGCTTGTAAGCATCGCGTCAAGGCCGCGGAGGCGGGTCCCGCTCCGCGTCCCGGAGCGTCCACGGCGCCCCGTGCGCCTCTGTGATCGCCTCATTGCACGCCGCGTACGGGCACCGGGAAACGAGGTCGCCCGGCCCGGTGAACTGGGCGGGCCACCCGCCGGGCGGCGGGCCGCCGGTCGAGGCCCTCGGCGGCAATTGTCTCGCCGGATTGATCAAATTGGCCTAACCGGCCGCCTGACCTGGGTGTGCGGATCGTATGGCGGTGCCGTACAAAGCGAGCGATTGGTGGCTTGTCGCGCGCCGGAAAGATCGCGCCACAGACGCGCTCCCCGCGATATCGAGCTTATCGATCATGCGGAATATTCATACCGAACAGATCGAAAACCGGAAGGCTGGTCAGGGCTATTCCGGAGGGCCCAATGTGATCACTCACCGTCCTGACATATCGCGAGTGCGTCATATATAGCGGGTCATGTCAATAGCGTTCGTCAAGTGCGGCGATTGTCGTGCTTGACGACCTTTCCAGGATGCGTTTACCGTCTGCGAGGAGCGGCTTTGGCCCATCTGTGAGGTCCGAGTTCTGCTGTTGGGGGGAGGGCTCCCGATGGATGTGCTCACTGAAGGCGTTGAGCTCAGCCATGCTGATTTGGCGCTGCTGGCGGAGCTGGCCAAGGGAGTCACGGTTGATCGGGTGGGGCGACGGCTGGATATCAGCGGGCGCACGGTACGCCGCAGGTTGCGGGGCATCTGTGACCGCATAGGCGTGGCCACGGCGATCGAGGCCGTGGCCTGGGCGGCCCGTCGCCAGCTGATCTAGCCGCGGCGGGCCGCCGGGGCCGCGGTTCAGTCGGCGATGCGCACCGCGCCGGCGAACGGCCGCCTCGCGATCGACGCGATCCGTACGACGTCGCCCGTCTGCGGGGCGTGCACCATCATGCCCCCGCCGATGTAGATGCCCACGTGGTGCAGGTCGCTGTAGAAGAACACCAGGTCGCCCGGCCGGAGCTCCTCGCGTGAGATGTGCCTGCCGGCGGTCCACTGGTCGCCGGTGTAGTGCGGCAGCGAGATGCCCACCTGCTGGAAGGCCGCCATGACGAGACCGGAGCAGTCGTAGGAGCTGGGGCCTTCGGCGCCCCAGACGTACGGCTTGAGCTGCTGCGTGAGGGCCCACCGCGCGGCCTCGGCCGCCTTGCCGGAGCCGGGGATCGGGAGGTTGACGCGCACGGCCCGCGTGCCGGGGCGCCCGGCCTCGCCCAGAGCCCGCGTGAACAGGCTGCTCTCGACCTTCGTCACCAGCTTGGTGATCCTGGTGCGCTTGGTGTCGAGGTCGGTGACGAGCTTCTGGACCTCGTCGATGCGGGCCTTGGCGCTCTGCCTGGCGCGGGTGGCCGTGTCCATGGCCCTGGTGAGGGCGTTGATCTCCTCGCCCTGCTCGGTCTGCATCGCGTACGAGGTCGCGGCGCGGTTGAGGAAGCCCTCGGGGTCGTCGGAGGTGGTGAAGGCGAGGGTCTTCAGGCCGCCGGTGATGTAGGCGTTCTGGGCCAGCATGGCGGTTTTCGCGCGCTTGGCGGCCAGGTCCGACTCGCTGCTGGTTAACGTCTTCTCCGCGGCCTCAGCGGCCTTCTTGGCGGTCTTGAGCTTCTCCCGCTGGCCGTTGTACTGCTCGCTCAGCGTCTCGATGTCGGTGTGCAGCTTCGTGGCCTGGTCGGCGAGATCCTTCAGCGTGGGCTTGGGGTCCGCGGACGCCGAGCCGACGGGGATGGCGAACAGCAGCGCGGCGACTGTGAGACTCACCACACCGAAGCGGCGCGGTCGCCGAGCCCGTTCCCAAGGGCGGGCGTGCTTGCCCGCCGACTTCTCCCCACCGCTGAGCGTGCGCTTCACCAACCAGCTCCTCTCGTAGACGCCTACCGGGTTAGCTGACGGGTTCGGGCCGGAGCAGCCCTACCGAGAGGCTCGGATTCACCCCAGTGGTGGCGTCGGAGGTCGCCACCGGCGGTTCCCCGGCTTCCCTTGCGAGAATTGGGCGTGCCTCCCGCGCGATACGCGGAGGGCATTGTCGCTGGACACTAATGCACTCCGGGTTCCTGCTCAACCAGAACTGCCAAGTCTGTAGAGGTTTCACAACCGAAGGGTCACAAGGTGATCTCGTGGGCACCCGTGCGGAAGAGGTCCTATGCCCTATTTGTCCGCGCTTTCGACGGGCGAGAGTGGGAGGCCAGGGCCCGTGCCGATCTGGCCACAAGATGTAACAAGATGGGCCGAGACATGGGAGTTAGGGCTGAGCCGTAATGAGATCTGTACCCTGGAGAACCATGGAGCAGGTGGCCGAACTGACAGTGCCCGAGACCGCGGTGGTGGTCCGGCGTGCCCGCACGCGCGACGTGCGCATGGTCAGGCGCCTGGTGGACACCTATGCGGGCGCGGGTCCGCGGCTCCTGGAAAAGGCCACGGTGACGCTGTACGAGGACGTACAGGAGTTCTGGGTGGCCGAGCGGGGCGGGCAGGTCGTCGGCTGCGGCGCGCTCCACGTGCTCTGGGAGGACCTCGCCGAGGTCCGCACGGTGGCCGTGGATCCCGAGTGCCGGGGGATGGGCGTAGGCCACCGGATCGTCTCCGCACTGATCCAGCAGGCTAAGGATTTGGGTCTGCGGCGTGTATTCTGTCTTACTTTTGAGGTCGACTTCTTCGCGAGACTAGGGTTCCGCCCGATTCAGGGCACACCTGTTTCCCCTGAGGTGTACGCCGAACTGCTGGCCTCGTACGACGAGGGTGTGGCGGAGTTTCTGGATCTTGAACACGTCAAGCCGAACACACTCGGCAACACCCGCATGCTGCTCCACCTGACATCGGGTGACGCGGACCTTGACCAGATGGAAAGGTGATTGTTGATACCTATGTCGATACGTTGGGCAGCACAGGCATGTGTCCTGACACGTGCCACATGCGCACTCGAAGCGAGGTGACACGGTGAGTACCGGACAGCCGCCGTATCCACAGAACGAATCCGGCGACAACTCTGCGCCCCCCCAGTACGGGCAGCAGAACCCGGGCCGCCACCCCGGCGAGCCCGACCCGGATGCGACTGTGATCGGCTACCGGGCGGACGATGCCTACGGGCAGCAGCCCCCCTACGGTCAGCAGGGCTATGGCCAGCAACAGCAGTACGGCCAGCAGCAGCAGTACGGTCAGCAACCCCAGTACGGGCAGCAGCAGTACGGCCAGCAACCCCAGTACGGCCAGCAGCAGCAGTCCCAGCCCGACTACGGCCAGCAGGGCCAGTACGGGCAGCAGGGCTACGGCCAGCAGCAGGCGTCCCAGCCTGACTACGGCCAGGGCTACGGCCAGCAGCAGGCATCGCAGCCTGACTACGGCCAGCAGGGTTACGGCCAGCAGCCGCAGTCGGGCCAGCAGGGCTATGGCCAGCAGTACGGCCAGCAGCAGCAGTCCCAGCCCGGTTACGGCCAGCAGGGCTACGGCCAGCAGCAGGCTTCCCAGCAGGGCTACGGGCAGCAGGGCTACGGCCAGCAGCAGCCCTCGGGCCAGCAGTACGGCCAGCAGCCCCAGTCGCAGCCGGACTACGGCCAGCAGCAGTACGGTCAGCAGCCGCAGTCCCAGGCGGACTACGGCCAGCAGCAGTACGGCCAGCAGCCCCAGTCCCAGTCCGACTACGGCCAGCAGGGCCAGTACGGGCAGCAGGGCTACGGCCAGCAGGCGCAGCCCGGCTACGCCCAGCAGGGCTACGGCGACCAGCAGTACGGGCAGCAGGGCTACGGGCAGGCGCAGCAGTACGGCCAGCCCGGCTACGGCCAGGCCTACGGTCAGCCCGGACCGGTGGGCGTGCAGCCCCCCGGCGCGCCGGCACCGCTCGCGGAGTGGTGGCAGCGTCTGGTGGCCAGGCTCATCGACGGAGTCATCCTCTTCGTCGTGAACCTCGTCATCAGCGGCATCCTGACGGCGATCCTCGTGGCCAGCTACGTCTCGGGCAGCGGCGCCAGCAGCGGCTTCTTCCCGAGCGTGGTCGTGGGCATCCTGATCACGATCATCGTGACCGCCCTATGGGTCGGCTACGACTTCTTCCTGCTGAAGGCGAAGGGCCAGACCGTCGGCAAGATGGTCATGGGCATCAAGGTCGTCCCCGTGGGCCAGGCCCTGTCGCAGGACGGCCTGCCGACCGATGCCGCGCTCAAGCGGGCCGGCATCACCTGGGGCGGCTACGTGCTCGGCGCCCTCCCGCTGGGCTTCCTCAGCTCGCTGCTCGCCTACGCCGCTGTAGGCGTCAACGGCGCCTCGCAGCTCTGGGACAAGCCGCTGCAGCAGACCTTCGCGGACAAGATCGCCAACACCGTCGTGGTGAAGATCAAGTAGTCCAAGCGTCGGGTAAAAGCAGGGGCCGGCTTCGTGCCGGTCCCTGTTTTGTGTGCGGGGGCCGTACCAAAATGGGGATCCTGGGCCGCCGATGACGCGAGGTGGGGGTTATGGCCGGGTCGCCGCCGCGGGCGGACGCGCCGCCCGCGGAATGGTGGGAACGGCTCGCCGCCCGGGCGATTGAAGCGCTCGTCTTCGGAGTGTTCTTTTACATTCTGTTCATCGCGCTGTGGGGCATCTTCCGAACTGTCGGGATGCTGGAGGCGTTCGACGGCCGGCTGCCCGGAGTGTTCGCGTGGCTGGTGGCGGGGCTGGGTTATACGGGCTACGACTGGTCGGCCCATTACCGGCGCGGCAGGACGTTCGGCAAGGCGATCATGGGGATTCGCCTGGCACCGGCCCACGTCTCCGCCAGGGCGCTGCTCAAACGGTCCCTGGTCTATCCGGGCCCTGTCATGCTCATGGGCATTCCCGTGGTCAATCTGCTCGCCGGAATGCTCCTGTTCTGCGTGGGGCTGCTCATCCTGATCGACAAGCCCCTGGAGCGCGGTCCACACGACAGGCTGGCCGGAACGCGCGTGGTAAAAGATCTTCGCTGACCCATCCGTGCCTGGCAGGACGCCAATTCCAAAAATTTTCTCTTGATCCGGTAAGGAGCCTGGAGAGACTGGCATTAGGCTATGGGGCGTCCGGGTTGCCGGATGTTGGTGCCCCGCGAGGCGCAGGGCATCTGTGCGCCGCTATGGTCGGGTGCGAACGGTAGTCACCTAGCGCGCCGTGAGGGCCGCAACGCTCCTCCTGGGCGCGCTCCCATCCGCATAATGCGCCCCCCAAACCCCGCTAGCCGTGGAGGCGAGGACGAATGGAAGCCCTAACAGACGTATTGTCAGCGCTCATCCCCCCTGTGGTGGTGGGCGGCGCCTTCATCTTTGGCGTAGTGAAGTTGGTCCGGTCCGAGGCCCTGGGCGGCCGCCGAAACCGCGAGGATCAGGCCGAGAGCCAGAACTGATCGGCTAGTCAGCCGAATCCCCGCTGCGCTGAATTGTCTCCACGCCTTTCCGGGTATATGTTTGGGCAGGCGAATGAAACAATGCTCCGCGAAAGGATTGCGTAGATGGCCAAGCAGATCCAGGAGATTCTCATCGATGACCTCGATGGGGGCGAGGCCAATGAGACGGTCAGCTTCGCTATTGACGGCTCGTCCTATGAGATTGACCTCAGCGACCTTAACGCGAAGAAGCTGAGGGACGCGCTCACGCCTTTCGTGCAGCACGCGCGCAGGGCGGGCGCCATCTCCACGCGTCGCCGCGGTCGCGGCGGCAGCAGGGCGATGAGCCGCGAGAAGAGCTCGGAGATCCGGCAGTGGGCCAAGGCTCACGGCCTGCCGGTCAGCGAGCGCGGGCGGATCGCCTCCACGGTCGTCGAGAAGTACGAAGCGGCTCACTGAGCGAGTCAACGATCGACCATGCGCTTATGCCGTTCGCCTAGGACCCCGGCGGCCGCCATAAGCGCATGATCGTTATCCGGGCCCGGAACTCGAAAGCCGGACGCCCGGATGGTGATCTTCCATGCGTACATATGCGGGCGTTTTGGCTGCATGTTCCGGCTCCGCCCGCGGCGCTGTTTCGGCGGCGGGCGTCCGCATATGTGATGGCGCCGCAGTCGCGCGCCGAAAGCCGTGTGGGGCGGTCATACCCCATTCAACGTACGCTCGCGTCCGTACGTCATGAGCGTTCCTTCGCGCTCATGGAACGCGCCATAGCGGAAAGCCCGGCGCCGTATAGCCTTGGAGCGATCTACGGGCGGCACCGCTTCTATACCGGTGATCTCACCGAGCGTAAACCCGTGACCGGCTCCCGGGTAAAGCCGTGGCGGAGGGGATGCCCGGAGGCGGGCAATACCGCCGGCGCCGGGATCCCCGTCCGGCGGGCAAAACCCGCGAACCCGAGCACGGCTCGGACAATCCTCGTTCCCCGGCATCTACGCACAATGCCGTGCCTTCTCAACTGCGTAGAAGTGGCGTGAATCCCGTGCGCCCGGCGGGGCGTGGTCTCATCATGCGAGATGAAGTTGGTAACCGGGCTGACCGGATGCAAGATTCGCCCCGGTGCGCCGCCTGCGCCGCCTGTGCCGCGTTGTGCTCAGGGCGTAGGACGGGCGTTTGGACGGTGGCCCTCCGCTACGTAGGATGATTGCGTAACGATACGGACGCGGCATCTGGGATGTGCGGGCGAAGTGGCGCCCCAACGCCGACTCCGCCCGGCGCGTCCGGTGGCCGATCCGTGTGTCCGCACGCGCCGCAGCGGGCAATTTTTCGACGCTTCCGCGAAGCGTCCTAAACATCGTTCGCTTGCGGCGTATCGGGAACACGTCACCCCCGAACAGTAGTTGGATGGAGGGTGAACGCCCTGCTCTCGGGGAACGTCTCTGCTATAGAGCGTGTCAGTGGCAGTGGGCACGGTTCGCCGAGCCAGGGCTAGCATGCGGGATGACGGGCCCGGATTTACCGGACCTGACTGACCGCTCTGTGAGGAGCGACGAGATGTTCGAGAGGTTCACCGACCGAGCGAGGCGTGTTGTCGTCTTGGCCCAAGAAGAGGCCAGGATGCTCAACCACAACTACATCGGCACTGAGCACATTCTTCTTGGCTTGATCCATGAAGGTGAGGGCGTGGCCGCCAAGGCTCTGGAGAGCCTTGGGATCAGCCTTGAGGGTGTGCGCCAGCAGGTCGAGGAGATCATCGGCCAGGGCCAGTCGGCTCCGTCGGGGCACATTCCGTTCACCCCGCGGGCCAAGAAGGTCCTCGAGCTGTCGCTCCGTGAGGCTTTGCAGCTGGGTCACAACTACATCGGCACCGAGCACATCCTGCTCGGGCTCATCCGCGAGGGTGAGGGTGTGGCCGCCCAGGTGCTGGTCAAGCTTGGAGCTGATCTCAACCGTGTGCGGCAGCAGGTCATCCAGTTGCTCCACGGTTACCAGGGCAAGGAGCCGGCCGCGGCAGGCGGCCCGCAGGAGTCGGCCCCGTCGACCTCCCTGGTGCTCGACCAGTTCGGCCGCAACCTGACCCAGGCGGCCCGCGAGGGCAAGCTGGATCCGGTCATCGGCCGCGAGAAGGAGATCGAGCGGGTCATGCAGGTCCTCTCCCGGAGGACCAAGAACAACCCGGTTCTCATCGGCGAGCCCGGCGTCGGCAAGACCGCCGTCGTCGAGGGCCTGTCGCAGAAGATCGTCAGGGGCGAGGTGCCCGAGACGCTGAAGGACAAGCAGCTCTACACGCTTGACCTCGGCGCCCTGGTCGCCGGCTCCCGCTACCGCGGTGACTTCGAGGAGCGCCTGAAGAAGGTGCTCAAGGAGATCCGCACGCGCGGCGACATCATCCTGTTCATCGACGAGCTGCACACGCTCGTCGGCGCGGGCGCCGCGGAGGGCGCGATCGACGCGGCCAGCATCCTCAAGCCCATGCTGGCGCGCGGCGAGCTGCAGACGATCGGCGCGACCACGCTCGACGAGTACCGCAAGTACCTCGAGAAGGACGCCGCGCTGGAGCGCCGGTTCCAGCCGATCCAGGTGGCCGAGCCCTCGCTCAGCCACACGATCGAGATCCTCAAGGGTCTGCGCGACCGCTACGAGGCGCACCACCGCGTGTCCATCACCGACGACGCGCTGGTGGCCGCCGCGCAGCTGGCCGACCGCTACATCAGCGACCGCTACCTTCCCGACAAGGCCATCGACCTCATCGACGAGGCCGGCTCCCGGATGCGCATCCGCAGGATGACCGCTCCGCCGGACCTGCGCGAATACGACGAGAAGATCGCCAACGTCCGTCGCGACAAGGAGTCCGCGATCGACGCGCAGGACTTCGAGAAGGCGGCTGCCCTCCGCGACCAGGAGAAGCAGCTCCAGCTCAAGCGCGAGCGGCGGGAGAAGGAGTGGAAGGCCGGCGACATGGACGTCGTGGCCGAGGTCACCCAGGAGCTCATCGCAGAGGTTCTGGCGACCGCCACCGGCATCCCGGTCTTCAAGCTGACCGAGGAGGAGTCGCAGCGCCTGCTCCGCATGGAGGACGAGCTCCACAAGCGGATCATCGGCCAGGACGACGCCATCAAGGGTCTGTCGCGGTCCATCCGGCGCACCCGCGCCGGGCTGAAGGACCCGCGCCGTCCCGGCGGCTCGTTCATCTTCGCGGGCCCCTCCGGTGTCGGTAAGACCGAGCTGTCCAAGGCTCTGGCGGAGTTCCTCTTCGGCGACGAAGACGCTCTGATCAGCCTGGACATGTCGGAGTTCATGGAGAAGCACACCGTCTCCAGGCTGTTCGGCTCGCCTCCCGGCTACGTCGGCTACGAGGAGGGCGGCCAGCTCACCGAGAAGGTGCGGCGCAAGCCGTTCTCCGTGGTCCTCTTCGACGAGATCGAGAAGGCCCACCCCGACATCTTCAACTCGCTGCTGCAGATCCTGGAAGACGGTCGCCTGACCGACGCCCAGGGCCGCGTGGTCGACTTCAAGAACACGGTCATCATCATGACCACCAACCTCGGCACCCGCGACATCTCCAAGGGCATCGGGGTCGGGTTCGCGAAGTCCAACGACGCCGACTCCAACTACGACCGGATGAAGTCCAAGGTGCAGGAGGAGCTCAAGCAGCACTTCCGGCCCGAGTTCCTCAACCGTGTCGACGACATCGTGGTCTTCCACCAGCTCACGCCGAAGGAGATCATCCAGATCGTCGATCTGATGCTCACCCAGGTGGACTCTCGGCTCAAGGACCGCGACATGGGGCTCGACGTCTCGCCCGAGGCCAAGCAGCTGCTGGCCGACCGGGGCTACGACCCGGTCATGGGCGCCCGTCCGCTGCGCCGTACGATCCAGCGCGAGCTCGAAGACTCGCTGTCGGAGAAGATCCTGTACGGCGAGCTCCGGCCGGGGCAGGTCGTGAAGGTGACCATCGAGGGTGAGGGCGACAACGCCAAGTTCATCTTCAAGGGCGAGTCCGCCTCCAAGGTCCCCGACTCGGCCGCCGCCATCGCGGCTCCGATCCAGCACTGACGGATCTCGAAAGCCCCCGTGTGAATCCCTCACGCGGGGGCTTTTCCATGTCCGCCTGCCTCGGGGGTTTGGTGGTGCCGACTCCAGCCACGGCCCGTCACGCGCCCCTGCCGCTCCTTCGACGCGCCCCCACCCCCGGCCCCACGGCCCCCGCCCGGCCCTCGCCTCAGCCCTGGCCCCCAGCCCCGGGCCCCCGGCGCCTGGGTGCCACTGGCAGTCAGGGAGTCGCTGAGCCTCTCGGGGTTTCGGTGTCCTGTCCGCCCGGTGTTCGCGTCCCCGTGAGGTTGGGGGTGGCGTCCTTGTCGCCGTGTCCGCCTGGCGTTCCTGGGGCTTCACGGCGCGGTAGGCCTTTTGCCCGTATGACGCCCGCATGGCCCATGGTGACCCGGTAAGGTCGGCAGTCGCCTCGGCCCTTCGCTCGGCCGGCGTCCCTTGCGCCGCATGTCTCGGCGGTGGCCTCACGCGGTCGTTGCGTAATTGTTGAAGTACCGGGTGTACCGCCACCGCGAGTAGTACTACACTGTGTAGAGCTTCGCCAAAGTCGCATCCAAGCGAATCACAAGATCGTGTTCTTAGGCTGAGGCCTGCTCCCTGGGGAGTAGTGCGGAATCAACTCAGGGCGGACGCGCGACCCCCGACCGAGCAGCCATGCTCACAAGGGTCAGCAACGTCCTAGGCGGGCGACGGAACACAACGAGTAAGCCGTGGAGGAACCCGATGCGCCTGCGTCACGATGACGGAACGCTCGTTCACCTCGCCTACAACGCGGGCATCCACCCCGCCGAGGACCTGGAGAACCTGATCGCCCACCTGACCCGCTACGCGGTTCCGGTGCGCAAGCGGCTGGGCGTGGAGCGGATGGGCATCGGGTTGTGGCTCTCGCCGAGCGTGGCCGACCACCTCACGGCCGACCGCATCGAGCTCGTACGGCTGCGCCGCTCCCTGGAGGAGCGCGGCCTGGAGGTCGTGAGCCTCAACGGCACCGGCGGCCGCAACCAGGAGGTTCCCGGTCCCGACTGGGCCAAGCCCGAGCGCTACCGCTACACCATGGCGCTGGCCAAGATCCTGGCGTTCCTGCTGCCGGAGGACGTGCGGTTCGGGAGCATCTCGACGATCCCGATCGGGTGGCGCCGCGACTGGCCGGCCGACCTGCACTCGATCGCCACCCGCCGGCTGGAGCGCCTGGCGCGCGAGCTGCGCGGCATCTACAGCGTGACGGGGAAGACCATCAGGGTCGGGTTCGAGCCGTGGCCCGGGTGTGTGCTGGAGACCACCGAGCAGGCTCTTGAGCGGGTGGGCGGCATCGACTCCGAGCACCTGGGCGTGTGCCTGGACGCCTGCCACCTCGCCTGCGGGGCCGAGGAGCCGGGCGCGGCCCTGAAGGGCCTGGCCAAGGCCGGTGCGCCGGTGGTCAAGCTGGGGCACGTGCACAACCACACGGGGGAGACGCCGAGCACGGGGGCCGTGCTGCACGACACGCTGACGGCGATGCTGTCGGGCGCGGTGAGCGGCAGCGCGCACATCGAGGTCGAGACGCACAACCTGACCGTTCCCGGGCGTGCCAAGGGGCCGGGGGCCCTGGTTTCGCTGCTGGCCGAAGAGCTGGCCTGGGCCCGTACGAACCTGACCAGCCTGGGCCTCCAACTGGCCGCCTGAGCCCAGCCCGCCTGCCCGGGCGCCGCCTCCGAGCCCAGCGACCGCCTGGGCGCCGCCTCCGAGGTCCGCAACCGCCTGGGCGCCGCGCCTGGGCCCTGGGCTCGTACTTTTCAGGACCCGCGCCCGCTTGAGGGCCGCCGAGGGTGTCGCGAAGGCACGCGCTGGAGCCCGTCGAACGGGCCGCGGGGGCAGTGCCCGTTCGACGGCTGTGGAGCCGGGCGGGGACGGCGTGCGTCGGTGGGTTGCCGGAGCGGTCGGAGGCGGCACGCCTGTGCGGGTAGTCCTCCGAGCGTCTGCGGGCGGTCCTCCGTGTGTCACAAGGTGCCGAACCAGCCGGGGGTGTCGAGGCGCCAGAGGTTGGCCGGGGTCATTTTGCGCAGGTCCGACTCCAGGGCCTGCAGACGGTCTTCACCTAGCTCGGCGGCCCAGCGGGCGCGCAAGGTGTCGAAGATGCGGGCCGACCGGTTCAGGGCGTCCATCCCGTACGAGGTGAGCCGGACGATCTTGCGTCTGGTGTCATGGGGATCGGCGGTGCGTTCCACGTAGCCGACGCGTTCCAGGGTGTCGATGGTTTTCCCCGCCGCCTGTTTGGACACTCCGAGCGTGCGGCCCAGATCGACGGCCGTGGTGCCCTCAGGGCCGATCGCCTGCATGACGAAACCGTGCATGGGCCGCATGTCCGGATGCCCCTGCCGGGCGAGCTCGGCATGGAGTTCGTCGATCAGCACCCTGAACGCGAGCAGCAGACGCAGCGGAAGTTCGAAGCCTGGACTTGACATGATAGACAACCTGGTTAACTATATAGACAACGTAGTTGCCTATCTTAGAGGAGTTCAGGGATGTCTGTTGTCATGGCCGCCGATTCCCGCAAGACCGAGACGCCCAACGGCGTCATGACCACGCTCGCCTCCCCGACCCAGGGCGGGGCGGGCCAGGCCGTGTGGCGGGTCGACGCCAAGCCGGGCATGGTGGGGCCGGTGCACGCGTTCGACGTCGAGCTGGTGTGGACCTGGCTCGACGGGTCCGCCGTGGTCGAGCTGGGCGGCGAGCGGGTCGAGGTGGGCCCGGGAGACACCATGGTGCTGCCGGCGGACGTGAGCCGCCAGATGTTCGCGGACCCGGAGCGGGGGTTCGTGTCCATCGTGGCCGCCCCGGCCGGGGCGCGGGCCTACAATCCGAGCGGGGTGTCGGAGCCGGACGCCTGCGACCTGGCGCCCAAGGACACGGAGCGCATCGTGCCGCTCTGGGTCAGGTAGTCGCGTGGGGGAGGCGGTAGGTGCCGTCGTCCAGGTGCTCGGCCAGGCCGTCGGCGATCAGGCCGTCGAGGGCGCGCTCGCGCTGGACGGCGTCGTCCCACACCACGTCCAGGGCCGCCTTGGGCACCGGGCCGTGGGCCTTCCGCAGCACCTCCAGCAGGCGGCCCCGGCACTGCCGGTCGGTGCCCGCGTACGTCTGGCCCTTGCGCGCGGGGCCGGCGTGCGGCGGCTTGCCCGCCAGGCGCCAGGCGCACACGCTGCTGATCGGGCAGTCGGCGCAGCGCGGGGAGCGGGCCGTGCAGACGAGGGCGCCCAACTCCATCACGGCCACGCCCCAGCGGGCGGCGCCCAACTCGGGCAGCAGGGCCTCCGCCAGCCGCCGTTCGGCCGCTGAGGTGGCCGTGGGAGGGTACTCCTCCGCGCGTACCGCCCTGGCGAAGACCCGCCGTACGTTGGTGTCCAGGACGGCGTGGCGGCCGCCGTACGCGAAGCTGGCGACCGCGGCGGCGGTGTATTCGCCGATGCCGGGCAGGGACAGCAGGGTCTCGTGGTCGGAGGGCACCTCGCCGCCGTGCTCGTCGGTGATGGCCTTGGCGCAGGCGTGCAGGCGCAGCGCCCGGCGCGGGTAGCCGAGCCGCCCCCAGTGGCGTACGGCCTCTCCCGGTTGCTCTGCGGCCAGTGCCCCGGGGGTGGGCCAGCGGTCCATCCACTCGTGCCAGATGGGCAGTACGCGTACGACCGGGGTCTGCTGGAGCATGATCTCGCTCACCAGCACGCCCCACGGGGTCGCGTCAGCGGCGCGCCACGGGAGGTCTCGGGCGTTGTCCTCGTACCAGTCCAGAACGGGGACGTGCAGGAGGTTCGGCTCAACCACGCGGTCAAGCGTATTCGGAGAATCGGGCCCCCCGGCGTGTCGTCACTCGTTGTAGCCGCACGGCTACCATCCTGTGCCTATGGATCCGGATACTATGCGCGGCGACGGCGGTGACGTCTACTGGCGGCGCCGGATGAGCGTGCTGGTGGCGGTGCTCGTCGTGGTGGCCGTCGTGGCGTGGGCGTGCTCCAGCGGGGGCAGCGGGCCGGAACGCACGTCCAGCGCGAAATCTTCACCGAGCGCGACGCCTGCCGTCGATCCCCTGCTGGCGGGGCTGCGTACGCTCGCGATGGGCACGGCCAGCCCGTCCCCGTCCCCGTCCATCCCCAAGCCGACCCCTCCGGCGCTCCCCAAACGCCCCGGCGACCCCTGCGCCGAGCAGGACCTGGTGCTCAGCATGCAGGGGGGCAGGGAGCCGATCTACACCGGCGAAGCCCGGCCGACGTTCCTGGTCACGCTGGTGAACACGGGCACCGTGATGTGCACCACCGACGTGGGGCCGCGTGCCATGGAGATCCGCATCACCTCGGGGGCCGACCGCATCTGGTCCACCGCCGACTGCGTCAGCGGTGCGGGTTCGGAGGTCAAGGAACTGCAGCGCGGGGTGCCGTTCGTCCGGTCCCTGGAATGGGACCGGCATCGCTCCAGCACCGACTGCCGCACCACCCCGACCGCGGCGCTGCCCGGGACGTACGTGGCCACGGTACGCATGGGCCAGCTCCGCACCGTCAAGGGCGTCTTCCACCTCCGCTGACGACCCGAGGAGCCTGCACACTATGTCGTGATTTCTCCACACATGATCTGGACTCACAGTAGAGTGAGCCGGTCATGTGATCATGGAGGAGTCGTTATGAGGCAGACGGCAGCCGGGCGGATCGGCCGTTCGGTTCTGGTGGTGGCGCTGGCAGCGGGCCTGGTGCCGGTCGGCGTCGCATCCTCGGCGGTCGCCGCCGCGCGGAAGCCGGCCTTCGGGCCGCTCGGGTACGGCAACCTGAAGCTCGGGATGACCGCCGCGAAGGCCAGGGCCACCGGGCGGATCGTTCGCAAGCCCGACGGAGACTCGGCCAGGTGCACGACGTGGGACCTCAAGGAGAGCCCGTACAACGAGTACCGGGTGGGCATGTACATCTCGAAGAAGCTGGGCGTGGTCGTGATCGTCGCACCCGCCGGCGCCCGGACCCCCAAGGGCATCGGCATCGGCTCCACCAGCACGCAGCTCAAGGCCGCCTACCCCAATCTGCGGCGCGGCCCGGGCGGCTACCCCGCCGCCACCGTGCCCGGCAACAAGAAGGCGTACTACCTCTTCAACCAGCGCAAGGGCGAAGTGGTCGAGATGAGCCTGGTGCTGACCAAGCAGGACTGCCTCAGGGTCTGAACCAGGGCCCAGACGTCCTGGACGGCGAACGCTGGATCGTCCATGAGACGAGGGCGGTGGAAACGGGGCGGAGCGCGGCCTGAGCAGGCGGATGGCGCGTAGCGCCCCAAGGGCGGAGGCGAGGCTTCAGACGTAGCGCTCCAGGATGGAGGACTCGGCCAGGCGGGAGAGGCCCTCGCGGACGCTGCGGGCGCGTGACTCCCCGACCCCGCCCACCGCCTGCAGGTCGTCGATGCTGGCCGCCAGCAGCTTCTGCAGGCCGCCGAAATGGTTGACCAGGCGGTCGACCACCGTGGCCGGGAGGCGGGGGACCTTGGCCAGGAGGCGGAAGCCGCGGGGGCTGACGGGGCTCTCCAGCTTGTCGGCGCCGGTGTGGCCCAGGACGTGGGCGACGGCGGTGAGGTCGAGCAGCTCGCTGCCCGACAGCTTGTCCAGGTCGTGCATCGCCTCGACCAGGCGGCGCTGGCGGCGGCCCGAGGGGGCGGGGAGGTAGTCGCGGATGACCAGCTCCCGCTCCGAGTCGACCCCCGCCACCAGCTCGTCCAGCTGCAGGGACAGCAGGCGGCCGTCCGTGCCCAGCTCGACCACGTAGCCCTTGATCTCGTCGGAGATCCTGCGGACCATCTCCAGCCGCTGGGCCACCGCGGACACGTCTCTGACCGTGACCAGGTCCTCGATCTCCAGCGCCGACAGGGTGCCGGAGACCTCGTCGAGGCGGTGTTTGTAGCGCTCTAGGGTGGCCAGGGCCTGGTTGGCCTTGGAGAGGATGGCCGCCGACTCCTCCAGCACGTAGCGGATGCCGTCGAGGTAGAGGGCGATGATGCGCATCGACTTGCTGATGGCGATGATGGGCAGGCCGGTCTGCCGGGCCACGCGCTGGGCGGTGCGGTGGCGGGTGCCGGACTCGTCGGTGGGGATGGACGGGTCGGGCACCAGGTGCACGGCGGCGCGGACGATCTTGTGGTCGCCGCTCAGCACGATCGCGCCGTCCATCTTGGCCAGCTCGCGCAGCCTGGTGGCGGAGAAGTCGACGTCGAGCTCGAAACCGCCGCTGCACAGCTCTTCGACGACCCTGTTGTAGCCGAGCACGATCAGCCCGCCGGTCTGCCCGCGCAGGATCCGCTCCAGGCCGTCGCGCAGAGGCGTGCCCGGGGCCACCGCGGCCAAGGCCTCGCGACGGCGGTCGTCCAGACTCCTATCCACCTGACCCCCGTGTCGATCGGTCACGCTCAGCTTAGCCGTGCTATGTCACGTGCGTGAGAGCGTCCCAGACGTTCTCCGCCTGCACCACCTCGAACCCGGGCGCGAACGCCACCGGCCCCACTGGCACCAGAGCACGCTGTCCGTTGCGCTTGCGGGTGCCTTCTTCGAGCGATCCGGACGGTACGAGGGCCCGCTTGAAACCGAGCCTGGCCGCCTCCGTCAGCCTCCTGCGTACGTCCTTGACCGGGCGCAGCTCGCCGGCCAGGCCCACCTCGCCGAGCGCCACCAGGCCGGGCGGCAGCGGCTTGTCGCCGGCGGCGCTCGCGACGGCGAGCATGACCGAGAGGTCGACGGCCGGATCGGCCAGCTTGATGCCGCCCACGGTCGCGGTGAACACGTCGCAGCCGCCGAGGCGGGCGTTGAGCCGGCGCTCCAGCACCGCGAGGATCATCTGCACGCGGTAGGTGTCGAGGCCCGACGACGTGCGCCGGGGCTGCTGCGCCTCGGTGCGGGCGACCAGGGCCTGGACCTCGGCGGGAAGCGGGCGGGTGCCCTCGACCGTGACGGTGACGCAGGTGCCGGGCACCGGCTCGCTGCGCCGCGAGACGAACAGACCGCTCGGGTCGGTGATGCCCTCGATGCCGCGCTCGTGCAGGTCGAAGCAGCCGACCTCGTCGGTGGGCCCGAACCGGTTTTTGATCGCGCGCACCATGCGCAGCCTGGAGTGGCGGTCGCCCTCGAAGCTGAGCACGACGTCGACCAGGTGCTCCAGCGTGCGCGGGCCCGCGATCGAGCCCTCCTTGGTGACATGGCCGACCAGCACGGTGGCCATGTTGCGCTCCTTGGCCAGGCGGACCAGGTTGGCGGCCACCTCGCGCACCTGCGTCACCCCGCCGGGCACGCCGGTGGCCTGCGCCGAGCCGATCGTCTGCACCGAGTCGATCACCAGCAGCGTGGGCTCGACCTTCTCCACGTGGGCGATCACGGCCGACAGCTCGGTCTCCGCCGCGAGGAAGAGGCGGTCGCGGATCGCGCCGATGCGGTCGGCCCGCAGCCGCACCTGGGCCGCCGACTCCTCGCCCGTCACGTAGAGGACGGTCTCGCGCTCGGCGATGCTGGCCGCGGCCTCGAGCAGGAGGGTGGACTTGCCGATGCCCGGCTCGCCCGCGAGCAGCACCACCGCCCCCGGCACCAGGCCGCCGCCGAGCACCCGGTCGAGCTCGCCGACGCCGGTCGTGCGGGCGGTCGCCACCTCGGCCTTGACCTGCCCGATCGGCACCGCGGGCCCGGTGGTGGCGCCGGCCTGGACGACATTGGCCCCGGCGCGCGCGCCCTCCTCGTCGACCGTGCCCCACGCCTGGCACTCGCCGCACCTGCCCACCCACTTGGTGGTGCGCCACCCGCACTCGGCGCAGCGGTATCCGGGCTTCTGGGCAGTCTTGGCCATGTCGAGCAGGCTAGCGGGACGAGCCGACAATCTTCGACAGGCACGGGCCCGGCAGGGGCTACGCCAGGCCCAGCTCCGAGACGAGCATGCGCTTGGGCTTGGCGCCGACGACCTGCTTGACCGGCTCGCCGTTCTCGAACAGCAGCAGCGTCGGGATGCCCATCACGCCGTAACGGGCCATGATCTCCGGGTTTTCGTCGGTGTTGAGCTTGCCGATGGTCAGCCCGTGCTCGGCCTCGATCTGGTCGAGCACCGGCGCCACCATGCGGCACGGCCCGCACCACTCCGCCCAGAAGTCGACCAGCACCGGCTTGTCGCTCTTGAGCACCTGCTCCTCGAAGTTCTCGGTGGTCAGCGTGATCATGTCTATCCCCTTACGAAGCAACCTGGGCACGACTGCGCGAGCTGGGTGGCGACCTCGGCACGGCGGGCGAGCAGGACGCGGATCTCCTCGTCGATCTCGTTGAGCTTGCGCTCGTAGACCTCGACCGACTCCGAGCACGAGCCTCCCGAGCTGTGCCCCCGGCGCAGGCAGTCGACGAACGGCCGGGTGTCCTCCAGCGTGAAGCCGATGCTGAGCAGCGCCCGGATCTCGGACACCAGCCTGACGTCGTCCTCGCTGTAGTCTCGGTAGCCGTTGGACCCGCGACGGGCTTTGAGCAGCCCGTGCTGCTCGTAGTAGCGAAGCGAGCGAGTGCTCACCCCCGTGCGTTCCGCCAGCTCTCCGATGCGCATGCCTCCAAGGTAAACGTTGACACCGACGTCAATGTCAAGCCGCGAGGGAGCGCCGTCGCCTGGACTGAGGAGCGGCGGGAGCGGAGCGACCAGAGCGACGAGGGAAGGCGGCGGCTCTCCAGCGACCGAGCCGCCTCTGCGGAGCGGAGGCCATGAACACGGACGGAGTGCGGCCGTGAGCTCAGTAGTAGCGCCAGCGCAGCACGTTCGGGTAGGGGAGCTCCAGGCCGGGCGTCTCGGCGATGGCCTGTTCGGCCACCTCGGGGGTGAACTCGATGCGCAGCACCGCCTCCAGGTCCGCCCGCCGCTCGAAGGCCATCCTGAGGTCCACAGGCCGCCGCTGCCAGCCCTGGCGGTCCCAGAACAACTCGACCTCCCGGGCGGAGTACGTCGGCACCGTACGCGAGAACCAGCGGCCGAACGCCCCCCGCGTGGCGTCGAGGTCGAGGACGAAGGCCGCCCCGCCCCGGCGTACCACCCGGGTCAGCTCGCGCAGGCCCGGCTCGCAGCCAGGACCGAAGAAGTACGCCCAGCGCGCCATGGCCACGTCCACGCTCGCGTCGGGCAGCGGCAGGTTCTGGGCCGTGGCGGCGTGGACGGCCACGTTGGCCAGGGCGGCGCAGCGGCGCCTGGCGAGCGTGGCCAGGTCGCCGTGCGGCTCCACGCCGATCACCTGCGCGGCCTCGGACGCGAGCACGGGCAGGTGGAACCCGGTGCCGCAGCCGATGTCGAGCACGGTGGCGTCGTTCCATGGGCGCAGGGCGCGCATCGCCGCGTCGGCCGCGCCTTCGGGGTCGACTGCGCGGTTCTCCAGTTCGTAGATCTGAGGCGTGTTCCAGATGTTCGGGCTGGGGATCGCACCCTTCGCTATCCGTGGCATGTCCCAAAGTTAAGCCAGCCCCCGGACGCGGCTCACCAAAGGGGCTTTCGCGCCAGATCGGCTCCACCGGCTTAGGCTGGCAGCGTGGCTGATGTCATCCGCGTGCCCAATGCGAAGATCGCATTGTCCACTGCTTCGGTATATCCGGAACGTACTCCCGACGCGTTCGAGCTGGCCGCGCGCCTGGGTTACGACGGTGTCGAGATCATGGTGGGCGCCGACCCCGTGAGCCAGGACATCGACGTGATCGAGCGGCTCTCCGAGCACTACCATGTGCCCGTCCTGGCGATCCACGCCCCTTGCCTGCTGGTCACCCAGCGCGTCTGGGGCCGCGACCCCTGGGCCAAACTGGTCAAGGCGCAGAAGGCCGCCGAGCGGCTGGGCGCCTCGACGGTCGTGGTCCACCCGCCGTTCCGCTGGCAGCGCGAGTACGCCCGCGAGTTCGAGACGGGGCTGGCCAGGATGCGTGACGAGACGGACGTGACGTTCGCGGTCGAGAACATGTTCCCCCTGAAGGCCAGGGGCAACGACGTGGTGCCCTACTCGCCCGACTGGAACCCGATCGACTACGACTTCCCGCAGGTCACGCTCGACCTGTCGCACACGGCCGTGTCCGGCTCCGACGCCATGGAGATGGCCGTCAAGCTCGGCGACCGGCTGGCCCACCTCCACCTGGCCGACGGCCTCGGGGTGACCAACAAGGACGAGCACCTCGTGCCCGGCAGGGGCAACCAGCCGTGCGCCCAGATGCTGGAGCGCCTGGCTGGCACCGGCTACTCGGGGCTGGTGGTGCTGGAGGTCAACACCCGCAAGGCGGCCAGCCGCACCGAGCGGATCGACGATCTGGCGGAGGGGCTGGCGTTCGCCCGGTTGCACCTGGCGGCGAACTCATGAACAGAGGACCCATCAAAGGACTGGGCAGGATCTTCGATCGGGTGGCCGACGCGTACGACGCGGGCCGGCCCCACTATCCCGACGAGCTGTACCGCGCGCTGACCGAGGTGTCCGGCGTCGACCTCGACGGCGCGACCACGGTGGACGTCGGCGCGGGCACCGGCATCATGACGCGCGCGCTCAGGGCGCGCGGCTCCCACGTCATCGCGGTCGACCCGGGCGCGGAGATGCTGGCCCGCCTGGTCTCCCGGTCGGAGGGCGGAACGCCCCGCGTCGCGGCCCTGCTGGGCGACGGCAACGCGCTGCCGCTGGGCGACGGCGTGGCCGACCTGGTGACGTACGCGCAGTCGTGGCACTGGCTCGACCCCGTGGTGTCGATCGCTGAGGCCAGGCGGGTGCTGCGGCCCGAGGGGGCCATCGTGGGCTGCTGGAACTTCAACCACGCGGCGCAGGCCGACTGGCTGGCCGCCTACGAGGCCCGGCTGGCGGAGGCGGTGCCCTCCTACTACGGCCCGGCGGTCGAGCAGTGGTCGGCGCCGCCCATCGCCTCGGCCTTCGAGGTGGTCGAGGAGCGCTGGATCCCCTGGACCCGGCTGGTCGGCATCGAGGACTTCCTGCTCGACCTGCGCTCCCACTCCTACATGGCGGCCCTGCCGCCGCACGTCGCCGACGAGCTGGTCGAGCGGCAGCGCGTCGAGCTGCGCAAGGAGTTCCCCGAAGGCGTGCTCTCCGTCCCCTTGCGCGTCTACCTGGCGGTGGGCCGGTGACGGTCGACAGGAAACGCCCTGGGCGGCGGCCGGGGGCGGCCGATACTCGGGGGGAGATCCTGGCCGCGGCCAGGAAGGTGTTCGCGGAGAAGGGGTTCGACAAGGCCACCGTGCGCGGCATCGCCCGCGAGGCCAAGGTCGACCCCGCCCTCGTGCACCACTACTTCGAGACGAAGGAGGGCATGTTCGCGGCGGCCATGCGGCTGCCGTTCTCGCCGGAGAACATCGTCCTGGTGCTGGTCAACGGCCCGCGCGAGGAGGTCGGCGAGCGGCTCGTACGCATGCTGCTCCAGGTCACCGCCTCGCCGGAGACGCGCGAGCCGATGCTGGCGCTGATCCGCTCGGCCATGACGAACGAGCAGGCGGTCACGATGGTCCGCGAGTTCTTCACGAACGCGCTGCTCTTCCAGGTGGCCGACCGGCTGGAGGTGCCGTACCTGCGGGTCGAGGCGGCGTTCGCCCAGATGTTCGGCATGGTCATGGCCCGTTACGTGATCAAGCTGGAGCCGATGGCGAGCGCCGGTCACGACGAGCTCGTGGCCTTGCTCGCGCCGACCGTCCAGAGGTACTTCACTGGCTAGAGCATTGTTCTGCACAGAGCGATGACCATAGGGTATGTCGCGTACGCCGGAAATGTTACTCGCGGGTAGGATCCGGGTAACGGTTTGTGGGACGGGTGACCGTACGCTGACAGCCAACGTCGTCTGTGGGAGGACCCTGTGCTCTGGGTAGCCATCATCGGGCTCGTGATGACCGTCCTCGCGGTGGCCGTCGCCGGCCGCAGGGCGCTGTTCCTGTTCAAGCTGGCGACCGTGGGGCCGCCCGCGCCGGAGCGGATCGAGTACGCCAAGACCCATGCGGCCGACGAGGTCAAGGCGCAGCTGGTCGAGGTGTTCGGGCAGAAGAAGCTGCTGAAGTGGACGCCGTCCGGGGTCGCGCACTTCTTCGTCATGTGGGCGTTCTTCATCCTGCTGACCGTCTACATCGAGGCGTACGGCGCGATCATCCAGGGCGCGATCACCGGCACGCCCGACTTCCACATCCCGCTGATCGGCACCTGGGGCGTGCTCGGCTTCCTGCAGGACTTCATCGCGGTCGCCTGCGTGCTCGGCCTGATCGCCTTCGCGGTCATCCGGATCAAGAACTCGCCCGACAAGCTCGGCCGGAGCTCGCGCTTCTCCGGATCCCACCTCGGCGGCGCGTGGCTCGTCCTGTTCATGATCTTCAACATCATCTGGACGCTCTTCCTGGCCAGGGGCGCCTCGGCGGCCAACGGCAACTTCCCCTACTCCTCCGGCGCGTTCGTCTCGCTCGCGCTCGGCGACGTGCTGCCGGACAGCCCGCTGCTGGAGGAGATCGCGCTGCTGCTGCACATCGGCTTCATGCTGGTGTTCCTGGTCATCGTGGTGAACTCCAAGCACCTGCACATCTTCACCGCGCCCCTCAACGTGCTCTTCTCGCGCCGTCCCGACGGCCTGGGCGGCGCGCCGGAGATGCGGGTGGCGGGCAAGGCCGTCGACTTCGAGGACGAGGACCTCGACCCGGAGAAGCTCGGTCGCGGCAAGATCGCCGACACCACGTGGAAGGGCTTCCTGGACTTCTACTCCTGTACGGAGTGCGGCCGCTGCCAGTCGCAGTGCCCGGCGTGGAACACCGACAAGCCGCTCTCGCCGAAGATGCTCATCCTCGACCAGCGCGACCACGCCTTCAAGGTGGCCCCGTACCTGCTGGCCGCCCAGCAGGGCGTCGAGCACAAGGACACCGACGTGCTCGCGCTGCTGGACAAGCCGCTGGTCGGCGAGGACGGCGTGATCCACCCCGATGTGCTGTGGTCCTGCACCAACTGCGGCGCCTGCGTCGAGCAGTGCCCGGTGGACATCGAGCACATCGACCACATCCTCGACATGCGCCGCTACCAGGTGATGGTGGAGTCGTCGTTCCCGTCCGAGGCGGGGGTGATGGTGAAGAACCTGGAGAACAAGGGCAACCCGTGGGGCATGTCCGAGATGAAGCGGGCCGACTGGATCGAGGAGCTCGACTTTGAGGTCGAGCTCGTCGAGGACAAGATGCCCGAGGACGCCGAATACCTGTTCTGGGTGGGCTGCGCGGGCGCGCTCGAAGACCGGGCCAAGAAGACCACCAAGGCCGTGGCGGAGCTGCTGCACATCGCGGGCGTGAAGTTCGCCGTGCTCGGCCCGATGGAGGCGTGCACCGGCGACCCGGCCCGCCGCCTGGGCATGGAATACCTGTTCAACATGCTGGCCCAGCAGAACATCGAGACCCTCAACGAGGCCGGCGTCAAGAAGATCGTCGCCACCTGCCCCCACTGCTTCAACACCCTGGCCAACGAATATCCGCAGCTCGGCGGCACGTACGAGGTGGTGCACCACACGCAGCTGCTGTCGAAGCTCGTGGACGAGGGCCTGCTGACCCCGATCACCCCGATCGAGGAGAAGATCACCTACCACGACCCGTGCTTCCTGGGCCGCCACAACAAGGTCTACTCCCAGCCCCGCGACATCATGTCCAAGGTGCCGGGGGTGCGGACCCAGGAGATGCACCGGCACAAGGACCGCGGGTTCTGCTGCGGCGCCGGCGGCGCGCGCATGTGGATGGAGGAGCGCATCGGCAAGCGCATCAACACCGAGCGGGTGGACGAGGCGCTGACGACCGATCCTGACACCGTCTCGACCGCCTGCCCGTTCTGCATGGTCATGCTCGGGGACGCGATCAACGAGAAGAAGAACAACGGCGAGGCCAAGGAATCGCTCGAAGTCGTGGACGTCGCCCAGCTGTTGATCAAATCGGTCAAGGGCGCTTCCTGACCGTGCGATGTCGGACTCCTCCACAGCCCTTGTGGAGGAGTTTCGCACGTCACGCAGGTCAACTGCGCGAAATCCAGCATCCACATAACGGGAAAATCACGGTAACCTCAACGTCGCATGGCTCTATTCGACGGGGAGGGGGCTCGTGATGGGCGTCGTCGTCACGGACGCCGAAGTCACTCTGGCCGACATCCTCGCCCTCCGGCTCGCCATCGACGCACCACTGGAAGACGGCACCGAACTCGTGCTCAGGCATCGCACCACGGGGGTGGAACGCGACGTGCGGCTCGGCACGCCAGGCGCTCGGGCGCGCGAGGCCACGGTCGCGGTCTCGCTCGCGCCGCTGGAGCTCACGACCGGACGCTGGGACGCCTACCTGCGGGGGGCGGGCGGCAAGCGCAGCAGGCTGCGCAGCGTCGATCCGGGCTTCTCGCTGGACCACCTCGACGCGTACGCCCTGTGCAAGCGGACCCTCGCCTACCGCTCGTACCGCACGCGCAACGGGTTCCTGGCGCTGAAGATCTCCGATGCCGAGCCGGTGGCCGAGGTCCGCTCGATCTGGTTCAGGGAGGGGCGCTTCGAGGTGATGGGCCTGCTGGCGTACACCGGGCTCGAGGACGACGACTCCCGCCATGAGGCCGTGCTGAGACTGGACCGCAGGCAGACCAGCGCGCGGCTCTCGGCCACCGCCACCGTGCAGGGCGTGCGCTTCCACGCCGCCGTGTCGCTCGTGGACGTGGTGGGCGCCGACCACGACGCCGCGGCGAGCTCCGGCACCTGGGAGCCCGCGCTGGAGGTCGAGGGCGTGCCCACGCCGCTCAAGCTGGGCTCGCGGCTCGACGACGTCGACGGCAAGAGACGCCGGCTGCACTATCCCTCGGCCACGGTGGACGGGGTGCCCATCAGACCCTGCTACACCGCCGACGACGAGCTGCGGATCGAGGTCGGCGGATGAAGGTCAGCCTGCTCCTCGCCTCCGCGTACGCGATGAGGGGTGACGTGCACGCCACGCTGAACCTCGCGACCGCCCTGTCCGACCGGCACGACGTCGAGGTGATCAGCGTCAGGCGGCAGAGGGAGAAGCCGTTCTTCGCCGTCGGGCCCAAGGTGACCATGCGCAGCCTGATCGACGCCCGGCCGGGCGTCCGGCACCTGTTCCCGCGCGGGCAGGTCCGCGCGGAGGTGGCGCTGTGGCGGCTGCTGCGCAACCTCAAGTCCGACGTGCTGATCACGACGAGGCCGGGGCTCGGCGTCCAGGCCGCGCGGCACGCTCCGCGCGAGACCCTGAAGATCGCCAGGGAGTGGGGCCGGCCGGCCGTCCCCGCGCCGGTGAAACGCTTCTACCCGCGCCTGGACGCCGTCGTGACGGCCACGGAGTCGGCCGAGGAGGAGTGGAGCAAGCTCCTCACCGACGGGCCCCGTGTGACCTCTGTGCTGGACGCGCTGCCCAAGGGGCCGTGGCCGCGCTCGCGGATGGACAACCGGATCGTGGCCGCCGGCGGCCGGTGGGTGCCGGTCAAGGCGTACGACCGGCTGATCAGGGCGTTCGCGATCGTGGTGGACAAGCGCCCCGACTGGCGGCTGCGCCTGTACGGCGGTGGGCCGGAGGAGCGGCGGCTGCGCGCGCTGGTGCGCGAGCTCAGCCTGCACAACCACGTCTACTTCATGGGCACGACGCCCGACCTGGCGGGCGAGTTCGCCAAGGCGTCGATCGTGGCCACCACCGCGATCAGCGACGACCTCGGCATGGCGGTGCTGGAGGCCATGGGCTGCGGGGTGCCCGTGGTGGCCTTCGAGGGGGCCAGGGGGCCGAGGGAGTTCGTGGCGACGGGCTACAACGGGGTGCTGGTGCCAGAGACCGAGGGTGACCTGGAGCTGTTCGCGGCGGCCCTGCTGGCGCTGATCGACGACGAGCGCCGGCGGCGCTCGCTCGCGGCGGGCGCGCTGGACACCGCGGTCCGCCACGCGCCCGACGAGGTGGCCGAGCAGTGGGAGAAGCTCATCAGGGACCTGCGCTGAGCGACCAGGGCACCCCCCACCCGTTACGGGTACCTTAGAAGCATGCATGGGTACAGCGGAGACAAGCAGGCGTATCTGACGCGTCTCAGGCGGATCGAGGGTCAGATCAGGGGCCTGCAGCGCATGGTCGATGACGACGCCTACTGCATCGACGTGCTCACCCAGGTCTCCGCGGCCACGCGGGCGCTCCAGGCGGTCGCGCTGGGGCTGCTGGAGGAGCACATTTCCCACTGCGTGGCGGACGCGATCAACAGTGGCGGGCCGGAGGCCGACGCGAAGGTCAAAGAGGCGTCGGCGGCCATCGCGCGCCTCGTCCGCTCATAGTGCGGCGGTCCTCCTTCTGAAGGAGGACGTACCGAGGGATTAACTAGTTATGGGAAACCCCGGAAACCTTCTAACTAGGTCTCCGGGGCTAGTAATCGAGTTGATCCTTCAGCGGCTCGCCGAAGTCCGCAATCCGAGCGCGTCGTCGAGTTCGTCCAAGGTCAGCCGCCGCTCGCTGACAGCCACGGCCGTGAGCACCTCGGCGTAGAGCGCAATCTCGTCCAACGCGACACGGTCGTGGACCCGAGAGTCCAGGTCATCGTGCCCCACCGCGTCGTCCTTCCTTCCGCAGCCCACACCCTCTACGAGGTTACGGCGGCGACCCTTCTGGCGACATGGCCCATCGGAGTCATTCCTTTCCGCGCTACGGGCCCCCGCCGGGATCATTTCCCGATTGCGAGATCACAATTCGGAGAATGACCTGTTACTCAAGTGTTAGAACGATATAGGCGAAGTAAGGGATAAATATCGATATTTGTGGTTTAGGTGGGGTCTGTGTGGTTGTCGTCGCGTTCGTGGATGAGCCTGCGCACGAGCGCCGTCTGCCCGGCCAGCCCCCGCTCCGGCACCCTGGCCCCCGTCAGCCTGCCCCACGCGAGCCCCGTCGCGTACGCGGCCCCGAGCACGGCCGCGGTGCTCGTCCGGTCCGGCGGCGCGACCTCCAGCGCCGCCGCGGGCTTGGTCAGCACCTGACCCTGTACGGGGAAGCCGTCCGGCTCGGTCGACTCGCTCGCCGAGGTGCCGGTCAGCCCGGCGCGCTCCAGCTCCTCGTACGCGCGCCGGAGCCGGTGGTCCAGCCGGGCCGGCAACCGCCCCCTGGAGTCCGACAGGTCGGCCAGGAACGTGGCGGCGGCCATGGGCGGGTCGGGCATGAAAGCCAGCGCCTCCACCAGGTCGTAGACGGCGTGCGAGAAGGCCGCCTCCGGGTCGTTCTCGACCAGCAGGGCCCGGCACAGCCGCCGCGGGCACCGCTCCAGCCAAGCCGCGCGCAGGGCCTCGGCGTCCGCGTGGGTGTCGTCGAGCCCCGGCCGGCGCAGCATGGGCTCGACCATCGTCAGCAGGGCGAGCGCCCGTGGCCTGAAGCGGGTGTCGGACATCAGGATCTGGGCCGCGTCCGCCATGGTGGCGGCGAGCCTGAGCGCGGCCCGCGGCTGTCCGGCCCGCAGCCGCTCGGTCACGAGCGTGGCGAGGTCGAGCAGCGGCGGCGCGGGCAGCCAGCGCACCCACTCGTCGCCGGGCAGCGGCCGGCGCAGGTATTCGCCGAACACCGTGATCAGCCGCTCGTTGCCGTCGAACGCGGGCGCGTACGCGCACCACATGATCGTGCCCCAGACGGCCGCCACCGTGCTCGGCACGTCTGAGCCGAAGATCTCGTCGAAGGCCGTCAGCGGGTAGTCGAGCTCCGACTTGAGCCCGCTGGCCCGCAGGAGCACCCTGAGCCGCTCGGTGAGGTCCTCCGAGACGTCCGGGCCGATGAACGCCTGGGTGGAGCCGGGCTCGGCGTGGAAGTCGGGCCCGTACGGGATCACGTCCTCCGGCAGGACCGCGGCGGGATGCTGCACCTGGCGCACCCGGGTGCCCCTCGGCGGCGGCGCGAGATGCCAGCGGCCGTCGGCCGGATCGTGCAGGTGCCAGCGTGCGTGGACCCCGAAGAGCCACCTGTCGCCATCTGGGGTCACAAGTATTCTGGCGGCCAGCACGTGGGCCCGGTCGGGGACGGAAAGCCCTTGCCAGCGCGGGTCCGCGACCATCGCTCGGACCTCCGCCTCGGCGGAGGTGAACGCATCCCAGGGTCGCACGGGCGCCATCGTACTGGGAGCAGCCAAATCATCCATCGGCATTTCACGGCAGAATGACCGTTATGAGGGCGAAGGTAGTGGGGGTGCTGGCAGTGGCCGGCGCGCTCTCCGCGTGCGGTACGACCACGACGGCACAGCCGACCCCGACGGGTGCCGGCGTGCTCACGCTGGCCAAGGCCAAGGCACCGGAGCCCGGCGGTGAGGTGGGCGAGGCGTCCACGGAGTTCCAGAACGCGACGGACATGTCCATGTGGACCAAGCTGAGCGAGACGGAGAAGGACGTCGACCGGATCGCCAAGCTCGACGTCGACAAGACCGCGAAGGGCTCGCTGTATCTGGAGCCCAGGACCTCGGCCTGGTTCGACGGCTTCCGCGGCCCCTTCGTGTACCAGGAGCTGGCGGGCGACGTCCTCATGTACGCCAGGGTCAAGGTCGAGGGCAAGA
The DNA here is from genome assembly GCF_040605375.1 of Nonomuraea sp. NPDC005650. Taxonomy (NCBI): domain Bacteria; kingdom Bacillati; phylum Actinomycetota; class Actinomycetes; order Streptosporangiales; family Streptosporangiaceae; genus Nonomuraea; species Nonomuraea sp. NPDC005650. The sequence continues at coordinate 295,990 of NZ_JBEXCR010000002.1, read as the reverse complement.
AGGGCGGGCAGCCCAAGCGGAAGTTCTCGCTCGGGGGCCTGATGGCCCGCCAGCCCGGCTCGTACGCCAAGCCCAACTGGGTGTCGGTCACCACCGGCACGGCCGACCAGAGCGGCCAGGTCGAGGTGAAGTACACCCAGGACGGCAGCTCCAAACCCCAGGAGCTGGCCGTCAAGAGCGGCTGGGTGGATCTGGCGCTCGGCCGGGTGGGCCGCGTCTTCGTCGCGCTCTACCGGGAGGACGGCGGCAAGTGGAAGGTCGGCCGGCGCTGGCCGTCCAACCTCCCCGACGTGCTCCAGTGGGGCATCACCGCCTACACCGACTGGGACAGCTACAACCTGCTCAAGAAGGACGCGACCAAGGCCAACGCCAAGCTGGTCAAGGGCGTGCCCGACCTGAAGCTGACCGTCGACTTCGTCCGTTTCCTGCGACCTGAGCTGCCCGAGTACGCCGACGCGCTCAACACCGCCTCGGTGTCGGACGAGGTCCTGATCAAAGCGATGACGCCTGCCGGTGCCTGAGCGCCTTGGCCATGTAGTTGTCCGGCGTGCGGGCGAAGGACGCCCTGTCGTCGTCGGTGAGTTCGCGTACGATTTTTCCGGGAACGCCGGCCACCAGCACGCCGGACGGGATCTTCTTGCCCGGCCCGACGAGCGCGCCGGCGGCCACCAGGGTGCCCGCGCCGACGCGGGCGCCGCCCAGCACGATCGCGCCGATGCCGATCAGCGCGCCGGTCTCCACGTGGGCGCCGTGGACCATGGCTTTGTGGCCCAGGCTGACCCGGTCCTCCAGGATCGCCGGCTCGCCCGGGTCGGCGTGCAAGCAGCACAGATCCTGTACGTTGCACTCCTCGCCGATCTCGATCCGCTCGTCGTCCCCTCGGAGAACGGAGCCGTACCAGATGCTGGACGCCCGGCCCACCCGCACGCGGCCGACCACGACGGCACCGGGGGCTATGAAGGCCTCACGGTGTATGTCCGGGACTGCCCCGTTATCCAACGCTGCGATGTACATCCGAGCCATCGTAATTCCCCGTCCGGCTGTGGCGTTCCGGTTGCGGACGTGGGCAGATGGCAGGAAAGTCGTTTCCTGACGTCTCGTCGTCAGACCCTCACAACCCGCAATTTTCCCCCGCCTCACGCAAACCACCCTTAGGTAACCCCCATGATGAACCAGCACGAGAGCATTCCCGATCTGATGCAAGAGGACACCTTCGAGGTCGTGATGCGCGGCTACAACCGCCGTCAGGTTCACGACTACATGATCCGGACCCGTAACCAGGTAAGGGATCTGGAAGAGCGGCTGGCCCGGGCGATCGACCAGGCCGAGCAGGGCCGCATCGAGCTGGCGGAGGCCAGGCGGCGCATGGTCGAGGCGCCGCAGAGCTACGACGATCTCAGCCCCAGGCTCGCCCAGATCCTGCGGCTCGGCGAGGAGGAGGCCGCGGCCAAGCGGGAGGACGCCGAGGCCGAGGCCGCCAGCGTGCGCGACGCGGCCAAGTCGGAGGCCGACCGGCTGCTGGGCTCGTCCCGCGAGACCGCCGACAAGATCCTCACCTCCGCGCAGTCGGAGGCGGAGCGGCGCGTGAACGAGGCCACGCAGGCGGCGGAGCGGATGCTGGCCCAGGCGGGCGCGGACGCGGAGGAGCAGCTCGCGGCGGCCCGCACCGAGGCCGACGACCTGCTGCGCGACTCGCGCGCCGAGTCCGAGCGGCTGGTCTCGGCGGCCCAGACTGAGTCCGAGCAGATCATGCAGTCCGCCAACACGCAGGCCGAGCAGCTGGTGACCGGCGCGCGGAACGAGTCGGAGTCGATGCTGACCTCCGCGCAGCAGCGCACCGCCGCGCTCGACGAGCAGGCGGGGCGGCGGGTCGAATATCTGACCAACACGCACACGGAGGTCGTGCGGCGGCTGACCGAGGTCAGCTCCGTGCTCGGCGACCTCATGCGCACCGAGTCGGCGGCCGGGCCGCTGGTGCCCGACGCGGCAGCGCCCCCGGTCTCGCCCCCGGTCTCGCCGCAGGAGGACGTGCGGGTCATCGTGGAGGAGGAAGAGGAGGAGAAGCCCCTGGAGGAGGGCGGCGTCTCCGACGACACCGACATCCACATCGTCCGGCTGTCCGAGGTGCGCAAGTAGGCCACCCAGGCGGGCACGACTGGAGGCGTGCCCGCCCGGCTGGGACCGCCCCACAGCCGAGCGGGCGGTGAAAGCCTCCTGACCGCGCTGGGGAAGGGGCGCGCGGCCCGGAGGTGCAGGCGGTCCACCGAGCGGAAGCCCCCGCCCCCGATTGGGTCGGAGGCTTCCGCGTCTGTGGCCCCTCCTGTTGGTGGCCCGGTGCCGGGGCCGCCGAGACGCTGGACACGGCACCGGGCTGCTCTTGGACGCCGGCCGTGGGACGCGCCACGGCCGGCGTCATGGAGGTGCGGGCCCGGCTCTCCGCGGGTGCTGCCCACCGGCCCGCCTCTCCTGGTCCCGGAGCTGGCCGCGCAGGCCGTCCGGGTCGTCCGCGTCGATGGTCATCGCACATCCGGCGTCACGCTGCGTCGCGCTGAGCGGATGGTGTCTCGTGGCCCACCAGCGGCCGGCGTCGCTCCGCCAGATGGTCCATTGGGGGTATTCCCGGGCGATCTCGGCAAGGTGCCGATCAAAGGACATCGCTGTCAGCCTTTCCCGGGCCCCAGGCGAGGTTTCCATCTCCTTCGACGATGCGGCACTTCTCTAGAGACGTCAATGATCGTGGTGGACAGGTCCACCTTGCCTTGAACTAGGCATCGAAGTCGTACTGGAGTATGTATGCGGCGGAGTCGAGCACCATCTCGTTGAGCTCGACGGGCAGCCCGCCCGACGTGTACGCGGTCCTGGCGATCACGATGACCGGCGTGCCCCCCGGCAGGTCGAGCAGCGTGATCTCGCGGGGTGAGGGCATCCGGGCCCGTACCTCCTCGGTGAAGTGGGCCGGGGAGACGCCGAGGTCGCCCAGCCTGGCGTAGACGCCACCGGGTCCGGTGTCCGCGAGGGTGATCGCGCTGCCTTCGACCAGGTGCGCGGGGAAATACGAGGTGGCCAGCTGCACGGGCCTGGCGTCGACCGAGTAGCGGCGGCGGCGTACCCATACCTCGCCGCTCTCGAGGACGCCCGCCACCTCCTCGCTGGCTCGCTCCAACACCACTTCCACCAGGTCGACCGTGAAAGGCCGGCCACGCGTGTCGGCGTCCCAGATGGCCCGGCCCTGACCCCACTGCTCTCTCGACAGGCGACGTGAGCCGTGCCTGCGGATCGGTTTGAACAGCCGCACGTAAACCCCCGAACCTCGTTTGGGCACCGCCAGCCCTTCGTTGATCAGTACGGCAAGCGCCTGCCTGGCGGTGGCTCGTGCGATTGCGTATTCGGCCATCAACGCGTTCTCGCCCGGTAGTCGGTCCCCGTCGCGCAGTTCGCCGGACAGGATCCGGGCGCGGAGGCCGTCGGCGATGCGGCGATAGATAGGGGGCTCGTGGGGTACCGGGGATTCAGACAACTTTGATCACCCTCTGTCACCAACTGGGCTGTGGCGTCTCCAGAGAACTTGCCCCGTCTTGTCCACGATCGCACAGATAGAATGGTTGGTCGCGGCCTTCTTTTGAGCGGATCGTGCCCAAGTGGTGAATTCCGGCGGGTTTTAGCAGACCGTTATCGTGGAACGGTCCCGGCCGGTACCCGATCGGCCCACCAGCGGCGAGTAACCAAAGCGAAGATCACAGCGCCTGCCGTGTTCAGGAGCACATCGTCGACGGAGGAGAAACGGCCTAGTCGCAAGGCGTGCTGGAGGATCTCGACGATGACCGAAAATGCGGCAGCCACCGCCGCAACGCGCGCGAGAGAGGACATCGCGCGGCTGCGTACGGGGAGCAGCGCACCCAGTGCGGCGAACACCAGCAGATTGCCTCCGACCTGCACCAACACCGCCTCCCACGGCGCGCTGACCAGGTCGATGAGATCTTTGAACGGGACGAGGCTGACTCCGGTCTGACCGTTCGACGGGGTGAGGGTCATCCAGATCCACGGAGCCGTGCCGACCACTATGCCGACATCTGCGATAGCTGTGCGCAGTGGCGCCGGGTGGACGGCGTGGGCGCGGTGGCGGGAGAGCAGCAAGATTGCTAGCAAGGCCAGCGGAAGTGCAAAAGTACCAGCAATAATGACGTTTCCCCACAATTCCCACGTCCGCGCCATCCGACCATGATGACGATCGATCCGGGGTACCGGAAGATGTCTATCTGGACAGGGTCACCGGCAGGTGCTCGGACAGGAAGGCCGTCGCCACCTCCCAGGTGCGGGCGGCCGCCTCCGGGTGGTGGAACATCGGGGCCTCGCTGTTGTGGAAGGCGTGCCCGGCCTTCTCCTCGACGTGCATGACCACGTTCGGCCTGCCCTCGGCGGCCCGCTCGACGACGGCCACCCGGTCCCGCGGGATGTACGGGTCGCTGCCGCCGAACACCAGCAGGAGCGGCGCGGTGACGCGGTCCATGAGCCCGGTCGAGTCGGGCACGGCGGAGCCGTAGAAGGACAGGACCGCGGTCAGCTCCACCTGCGTGGCCAGCATGTAGCCGATCGAGCCGCCCAGGCAGAACCCGACCGTGCCGACCCCGCCCGCCACCTCGGGCAGCTCGCTCAGGTGGGCCGCCGTGAGCGCGCAGTCGGCCACCCCCTGCGCGAAGTCGAACCCGCCGGCCAGCTCGATCGCGGCCGCCGTGCCCTCGGGGGTGTGCTCGGCCCGCCAGTTGGGGTGCAGGCGCCAGAACAGGTCCGGCGCGGCCACCACGTAGCCGCGCGCGGCCAGGTCCAGCGCGACCTTCTCGATGTAGGGCCCCACCCCGTAGATCTCCTGGACGAGGAGGATGCCGGGGCCCGTACCGGTCTCGGGAAACCACAGGCGGACGTCGAAGCTGCCGTCGTGGGCAGCGACCTGATCGGTTCTGGTTCGCATGTGCAACAGCATCGCGCATGGCGCGGGCCGCGTTCCGGGGAGACGATGCGATCAGGAAGGTCCCGACGCACCCGTTGTCCGCCGATCGCCCGGCGATCTATACAGAGGGAGAAGAGGAGAGTGTTGTGCTGACCCATTTCATCGGTGGCGAGCCGGTGGGCGCGGGTAAGGCGTTCCCGGTCCACGACCCCGTGACGGGTGCGGTGATCAGGCAGGTGCACGAGGCCGACCCGGAAGTCGTGGACCGCGCGGTGCGCGCGGCCAGGGAGGCGGCCCGCGACTGGGCGGCGATGCCCGTCGGCGAGCGCGCGGGGTGGATGCGCCGCCTGGCCGAGGGCATCGAGTCCCGCTTCGACGACCTGGTGGACGCGGAGATCGCCGACACGGGCAAGCCGATCGAGCAGACCCGCACGCTCGACGTCCCGCGCGGCATCGCCAACTTCCGCGCCTTCGCCGAGATCGCCGCCCAGCGCCCCGACGAGGCCTTCCACCTGTCCGGGATGCTCAGCTACACCGTGCGACGGCCGCTCGGCGTGGTCGCGGTGATCGTCCCGTGGAACCTGCCGTTCCTGCTGATGACCTGGAAGCTCGCGCCCGCCCTCGTCGCCGGCAACACCGTGGTGGTCAAGCCGTCGGAGCACACGCCGGGCTCTGCGGCGATCTTCGCCGAGATCTGCGCGGACGCCGGGTTGCCCGCGGGCGTCGTCAACGTCATCTTCGGGTACGGCCCCTCCGGCCACCTCCTGGTCGAGCACCCGGGGGTGGACGCCGTGACGTTCACCGGCTCCACCAGGACCGGCAGCGCGATCATGAGCACGGCGGCCGAGCGGGTCAAACCGATCTCGTTCGAGCTGGGCGGCAAGAACGCGGGGCTGGTCTTCGAGGACTGCCGGCTCGACCGGGCGGTCGAGGGCACGGCGAAGTCGGTCTTCACCAACGGCGGCCAGGTGTGCCTGTGCACCGAGCGGGTCTATGTGCAGCGGTCGATCTTCGAGGAGTTCTGCGCCCGGCTGGCCGCCCGCGCGCAGGAGTTCGAGCCGCAGCCCATGATCTCGAAGGAGCACCGCGAGAAGGTGCTCTCCTACTACGCCTTGGCCCGCTCGGAGGGAGCCAAGGTGCTCACAGGGGGTGGCGTCCCCGCGTTCGGCGACAACCGCGATTCTGGATATTTCGTAGAACCGACGGTGGTGGCAGGCTTATCGGAGTGGTCCAGGTTCAACAGGGAAGAGATCTTCGGCCCCGTGTGCCATGTCGCCCCCTTCGACAGTGAGGCCGAGGCGGTCGATCTGGCCAACGGCAGCGAGTACGGCCTGGCCGCCACGCTCTGGACGGGTAACCTCGACCGCGCCCACAGGGTGGCGCAGCGGCTGGAGGCGGGTCTCGTCTGGGTGAACACCTGGTATCTGCGGGACCTGCGCACCCCGTTCGGCGGCGTGAAGCTGTCGGGCATCGGCAGGGAGGGCGGCGTCCAGTCACTCGACTTCTACTCCCAACCCACCACGATCACCATCAGACTGGAGCAGCCCGATGCATGACGAATGGTCCCAGGCCGTGGACATGCGGTCCCAGGTCGCCGACCGGCTGACCGAGGCCGCGAGTTCCGGCAAACCGTGTCCGCCGATCAGGGACCTGGTCAGTACGGTGGCCGAGGCGTACGCCATTCAGGAGATCAACACCCGGCGGGCGCTCGAAGCGGGGCGGCGGCTGGTCGGCAGGAAGGTCGGCGTGACCAACCTGCTGCTGCAGCGCCAGTTCGGCATCGACCAGCCGGACTTCGGCATGCTCTTCGCGGACATGTCCCACTGCGACGGGCTCGCCGTGCCCGTGGACGGGTTCCTGCAGCCGCGGGCCGAGGCCGAGGTCGCGCTGGTGCTCGGCAAGGACCTGGCCGGCGGGCCGTTCACGGCCGCCGACGTGCTCAGGGCCGTGGAGTTCGCGCTGCCCGCCATCGAGATCGCCGACTCGCGGATCGCCGACTGGGACATCTCGCTGGCCGACACGGTCGCGGACAACGCCTCGGCCGGCGCGTTCGTGCTGGGCAGCACCCCGGTCTCGCTGGCCGGGCTCGACCTGCGGGCGGCCCGGATGACGATGACCCGGGGCGGCGAGGAGGTCTCGACCGGCTCCGGCGAGCTGGTCATGGGCAACCCGCTCAACGCCGCCGTCTGGCTCGCCACCCGGCTCGGGCGCACCGACTACGCGCTGCGCGCCGGAGACGTGGTGCTGACGGGCGCGCTCGGCCCGATCGTGCCCGTCGGCCCGGAGGACGTGTTCGAGGCGCACATCGAGGGACTGGGCTCCGTCCGGGCGGTGTTCTCGAAGTGATCGAAAGCACCAGAGGGTTCCGGGTGCCCGGCAAGGCCACGCCCCGGGGCAGGTTCCCGCACGTCAAGCGGGCAGGCGACCTCCTGTACGTCTCGGGCACGAACTGCCGGCGCACCGACGGCACCTTCGTGGGCGTGGAAGTGGACAGGCACGGCTCGGCGAACCTGGACATCCGCGCTCAGACCAGGGCGGTCATCGAGAACGTCGGCGACATCCTCAAGGCCGCCGGAGGCTCGCTCGGCGACCTCGTACAAATCACCACCTATCTGGTCAACATGAACGACTTCAACGGCTACAACGAGGTCTACGCCGAGTTCTTCGACGAGGAGGGCCCCACGCGGGCCACAGTCGCGGTGCACCAACTCCCGCACCCCCACCTGCTCATCGAGATGCAGGCCGTCGCCTACCGTCCGCAGGAGCGGCCATGATCCCCGTCGTGGCCCGCGCAGAGTGAACCATGCGCGCATCCGTCCTGGGATTGGTGGTGCTGATGGCCGCCGGTTGCGGCGGGGCGGTGCCGTCCTCGGCCGCGGGCGAGGCTCCGGTCAAGGTCGGCGCGATCATCTCGCAGACCGGCGTGTACGCCGTGCTCGGCGACGACATGGAGGCCGCCATGCGCCTCTACCTGGACGACCACGCGGGACGCCTGGCCGGACGGCCGGCCAGGCTGGTCGTGGCCGATGACGCGGGCAACCCGGAGGAGGGCCAGAAGCAGGCCAGGCGGCTCATCGAGGACGAGGGCGTGGACGTGATCACCGGGCTGATCGCCTCGCCCGTCGCCGAGTCGGTGGTCAAGGTGGCGGGCCGCACGCCCGTGGTGATCGCCAACGCGGGCGCCGACGCGCTGGGCGGGCCCGACGTCTACCGCGTCTCGTACACCAACCACGCCCACGGCTACGCGGCCGGCCGGTACGCCGCCGAGCGCTACGGCAAGGAGGGCGTGGTGCTCATGGCCTCCGACTACTCCGCGGGCGCCGAGACGCTCAGGGGCTTCACCGAGGGATACGGCGCGCAGCCGCTCAAACGCATCCTGACGCCCTACGGCAGGGTCACCGACCTGGAGCCGTACTTCGCGCAGATCCCGCCCGGGACGAAGCTCCTGTACGCGTTCTACGCCGGCGGCGAGGCGGTCGAGTTCCTGAAGGGGTACCGGCAGCACGCCTCCAAGATCACGTTACTGGGCTGCCAGAACCTCACGGACGAGGACGTCCTGCGGGCCGTCGGCAGGGAGGCCGAGGGCATCACCACGGTCGGCATGTACTCGCCCGCGCTGGACAACCCGGACAACGCCGCGTTCGTGGCCCGGTGGCGGGCCAAGACCGGCCGCAACCCGTCCGCGGTCGCGCTCCAGAGCTGGGACGCCATGCGGCTCATCGACCGGGGGCTGGCCGCGAACGGAGGGCTGGCGGGAGTGGGCGAGCTGGGCGGGCCGCGCGGGCTGTTCCGGCTGGACGCGAACCACGACCCGGTGCAGAACTGGTACGTCCGCGAGTACCAGAATGGCGTGAACCGGATAGTCGCCACCATCCCCCCGCAACAGGAGTGAATCGTGGATCGCGAACAGTGCCTCGCCCTCGACGCCACCGACCCGCTGCGGGGATTCAAGGACGAGTTCGTGCTGCCGGAGGGGGTCGTCTACCTCGTCGGCAACTCGCTCGGCGCGCTGCCCCGCCGTACCGCCGAGCGGGTACGGCAGACGGTCGAGGACGAGTGGGGCGAACAGCTCGTCGGAGGCTGGAACCAGGCCGGCTGGTACGCGCAGCCGCTGACCGCGGGCGACCGGCTGGCCCCGCTGATCGGCGCGGGCCCCGGGCAGGTCGTGGTGGGCAACACCACCTCGATCGCGGTCTTCCAGGCGGTGGCGGCGGCGCTGCGGCTGCGCCCCGACCGCCGGGTGATCGTCTCCGACCTCCGGAACTTCCCCACCGACCACTACATGGTCCAGGGGCTGGCCGGGCTGCTCGGCGGCTACGAGGTGCGCGACTTCAGCGAGGGGCGCTTCGACGACGCGGCTGTGGTGCTGCTGTCGGAGGTCGACTACCGCACCGGGGCCCGCCATGACGTGCCGTCGGTCACCGCCCGGGTGCACGAGGCCGGCGCGCTGATGGTCTGGGACGTGTGCCACAGCGTGGGCGCCATGGACGTGGACGTCTCGGGGGCCGACTTCGCGGTGGGATGCACGTACAAGTACCTCAACGCGGGGCCGGGCGCGCCCGCCTTCCTCTACGTCAACCCGCGCCACCACGCCGCCGCCGAGAACGTGCTGTCCGGCTGGCACGGGCACGCCGAGCCGTTCGCGTTCGAGCCCGGCTACCGCCCGGCCGAGGGCGTCAGGCGGTTCTCGGTGGGCACCCCGCACGTGCTGTCGTTCGCGGCGCTGGAGGCGGCGCTCGACGTGTGGGAGCGGGTGCCGATGGACCAGGTCCGGGCCAAGAGCATGGCCTTGACCTCGCTCTTCGTGGACCTGGTCGGCGGCGCGCTGGAGCTGGCCTCGCCCGCCGACGCCGCCGCCCGCGGCAGCCAGGTGAGCTTCCGCCACCCCGACGGCTACCCGGTGATGCGGGCGCTGATCGACCGGGGCGTGCACGGGGACTTCCGGGCGCCGGACATCCTCAGGTTCGGCTTCGCGCCGCTCTACATCGGCTACGCCGACGTCCACCACGCCGCGACCACGCTGCTCGAAGTGCTGGACAAGGAGCTGTGGCGGGACGAGCGGTACGCCACCCGCCTGGCGGTCACCTGACCGGGTTCTCGTCCAGTTGCCTGACCGCCCGCTTCGGGGCGACGGCCCGGTAGCTCTCCTCCACCCAGTCGAGCAGCACGTCCGTCTCGGGCAGCTCCGCCAGGAACGGCACGGTCACCCACCCGGCCTTGCCGAGCCCGTGGCCGGTGGGCGCCGCCCCCTCGACGGTCAGCGCGTGGCCGTGGGCCTCCGAGAGCAGCTTCACGCTGAACATCGGGTCCCACTTCTCGGTCTGCTCCTCGATGCCGAGGAAGAGGAAGACCTTCTTGTTCGCCTTGATGACGGTCTCGCCCCACGGGTGCTCCTCGTGGGCCTCGGGCAGCCCGAGCGCGAAGGCGCGCAGCTCTTCCCGTACGTCGTGCCAGTCGCTCATCCGCGGAACTCCTCCAGTTTGCGCTCGATGCCTCCCCTGATCCTCTCCCTGGCCTCCATCCTGGGAACGCCGGACATGAGCAGGCGGTCGTAGTCGGTGTCGAGGTGCCTGATGGAGGCGATGACCGCCAGCGTGATGGCGTTCTCGTCGAGCGCCTTGGCCGCCGCCGTCCTGCCCACCCGGCCGCTGCCGCGCTGGGCCGCGTGCTCGGCGATCTCCCGGGCCCGCTCCCGGGGGCAGCCGGGGAACAGCCGGGCGATCTCGGCCGCCATCCTGGCCTGGAAGTCGACGTCCTGCTCGGCCCTGCGGACGCGGTCGCGCTCGCGGCGGCGCTCGCGCACCTCCTCGTCGGCCAGGCACCGCTCCTCCGCGGCGGCCAGCGCGGCCTCCTCCACCAGCAGGCCGAGGCGCTGGTAGACCTTGCGCCGCCGGTTGAACTGCACGACCACCGCCGCCAGGCCGCTCTCCTGCTTGGCCCGGCGGCTGAGCGCGGCGTTCCCGGCCGGCAGGAACACCAGATGGTCCATGTCCGCGCAGGTCAGGCAGTGCGACTCGTCCTCCTCCACGATCAGGTAGGGGCCGGTGTCGCCGCAGGAGGCGCACGTCCAGGCGGTGAGCGGGGCCACCGCCACCAGGTCGGGCACCTTGGGCTCGCTCAGCTTGCGGACCCTGGCCTCGCTGAGGTCGGGCGCGAGCCAGTGCACGCGGAACGGCTCCTGGCCGTCCCCGGAGGTGAAGCGCAGGTCGCGGCGGTCGCGGGTGCCGGCCACGTACGGGGAGTCCACCGGCCTGAGCCCCTTGGCCAGCGCCCACTCCTTCAGCAGGGCGGCCGTCGTGCGCAGACGGTCCTCGTCGACTGCCGCGAGCTCGGCCAGTGTGGCGGCCCGGCCCTGCCGCCAGGTGTCCACGTGCCTGGAGTGCAGCCAGCGCAGGCCCGTCACCACGTCGATGAACGTCACGTACTTCCGCGTGGTCAGCGCGACCTCGGCCGCCTCCGCGACTCTCCGCGCCAGATTGGGCTTGCTCATGGGCACCAGTCTCCCGCGCCTTTGTCGTGAGATGGGGAGACCGGCAGCTTTGCTTTTGCCCATTGCGGCAAGTAACACGTTCGGATCATCGGCCGTGCGGCCATGGAGGATATCGTGCGCCTGTTCTTGCCGGCCGTGCTCATGCTCGCCACCTCATGTGGCCTGGCTGAGGAGGGCACGCAGCCCGTCGTCACGGGCGCGTTCGGGACCAAGCCGGTCGTGGCCATTCCCAAGGGCAGTCCGGGCCCCACCCCGCGGATCACCGTGCTGTCGACGGGCAGCGGGCGGCGCACGCTGCCGGGTGACGTGGTCCTCGCCGACGTGGACATCCGGCGCTGGTCGGGCAACCAGCCGTACCTGAGCACGTACGACGGCCACCAGCCCACCTCGGTCGTCTTCGACGGCAGGCAGGTGTCGGAGACCTGGCGGCAGTCGCTCATCGGCCGGCCGGCGGGCAGCCGGGTCATGCTGGTCAGCCCCGCGGGCGAGGCCCTCGGCCCGGACGCGCCGCTCACGCCGACCGATCTCTCGCCCACCGACACGCTGGTGCTGGTCTTCGACATCCTGGGCGGCTACCCGCCCGACGCCCGGCTGGTCGGCCGCACCCTGCCGGTGATCCCGGCGGACCTCGTGCCGGGCTCGCCGCCGCGCACGCTCATCGACGGCTCCGGCGAGGACGTCGTGGCCGGTTCGAAGGTGGTGGTCCAGTACGTGACCGCGTCATGGCCCGGGCGGAAGGTCGTGGACTCGTCCTACCGGAGGGGCGGGCCGAGCGCGTTCACGCTGAAGGAAGGGGACGTGCCCGACGGGTGGCTGAACGCGCTCGTGGGCCAGCGGGTCGGGAGCCGGATAGCGGTTTCTTCGTTCGGCGACGAACCGTCACTCTACGTGATAGATGTACTGGGTACGGTTACCGTATGAGGGGGGCCGGGAGGGAGAATCCCGTGGACTTCACTATTCCCCCGGCCCCTCTGCTCTTGTCAGCCGCAGTGTTCGAACGGGCTGTCGTACGTCGAGGAGCCGGCCTTGCCGCCCCACTTCACGCACTTGCCGGCCGCCGAGGCGACCACCGGTCCCGCGTAGTAACCGAAGTTGCCCGAGTCGGTCTTTCTCGTACTTCCCTCCACCTCCAGGTAGGCCGACGTGGCGGTGGCCGTGCCGACGTTCTTGTACTTCAGCGTGGTCACGCAGTTGTTGCCGTTGGATGAGTTGTAGAGCAGGTAGACGGCGCCGTCCGTGCCGAGCGTGGCCGAGTCGATCACGTCGTAGCCCGAGCCGCAGACCTCCGTCGGGGTGTGCGGGTTGCCGCAGTTCTTCGAGGTCACCGACTGCTGCGGATACCCGAACGTGACGCCGTTGAAGACGGCCTTCTGGATGTTGGCCGGGTAGTCGGTGCCCAGCCGCACCTCGTAGTGCAGGTGGGGGCTGATGTTGTTGCCCGGCTTGCTGGTGTTGCCGACCGTGCCGATCTGCTGGCCCTGCGAGACCGCCTGGCCCTCGCTGACCGTACGGCTGTTCAGGTGGGCGTAGTAGGTGGTCCAGCCGCCGCCGTGGTCGATCTTGACGAGGTTGCCGTAACCGTTGGTCGAGCCCTGGTGCGCGGAGATCACCACGGTTCCCGCCGCGGCCGCCACCACGGTGTCGCCGAGGTCGGCGTCCGCGGTGCTGCCCCGGTTGAAGTCGATCTCCCACGACTGGTGCGCGCTGCTGTTGCTGGAGTTGCCCGTCCAGGTCTGGTTGCAGGGGAAGGGCAGTTGGAAGTTCGTGGCCAGGATCTGCGCGTCCGCCCCCGGCACGGGGTCGGCCGCGGCGACTGACGTCGTACCGAGGCTGAGTAACAAGGCGAGGCCCGCGACCATTGCTGCGCTGAGCTTCATGGGGTGATCCTTTCCCGTGGGATCTCTGAGACCCAGGGTCTGGACAAAGCGCACATGAATCGTCCAGAACCGATACAGGAAGTTGTCAGACCTCCGTAGAGGAGCCGATGTGTCGGTCACCTTCCACGTGCTCGGGCCGCTGGAGGTCCGTCGCGATGGCCGTCCCGTCCGGATCTCCGGCAGGAAGCCCCGCATGTTGCTGGCGACGCTGCTGCTCGACGCGGGCCGCGTGGTCGGCGCCGATCGGCTCGCCGAAGTGCTCTGGGCGCACCGCCCGCCCCGCTCCGCCCAGGCGAATCTCCGTACGTACGTCAGCTCGCTCCGCTCCGACCTCGGGCCCTCGCTCTTACGGGCCGACGGGGCCGGTTACGCGATCGACGTGGGCGGCGGCGCGCTCGACCTGCTGGAGTTCGAGGCCCTGGTGGACCGGGGCGAGTTCGCCGAGGCGCTCGCGCTCTGGCGCGGGGCGCCGCTGTCCGACCTGCCCGGCAGCCCCGTCTGGGACCGCCGCCTCGAACCCGTCCACCAGGTGCGCCTGCGTGCCGCCGAGGCGCTGATCGGGCGGCGGATCGAACGCGGGGACCACGAGGGGGCCGTGTCCGAGCTGCGCGGGCTGCTGGCCGAGCACCCGTACCGCGAGGACCTGTGGGGGCGGCTGATGCTGACCCTGCACAGGGGCGGCAGGAAGGCCGAGGCACTGCGCGCCTACGCCGCGGTCAGGGCCCAGCTCGTGGACGAGCTCGGCGTCGAGCCGGGGGCCGACCTGCGCGGGGCGTACGAGCTGATCCTGGCGGACGAGGCGCTGCCCGCGGTGCCCCGTCAGCTCCCGCCCGGCCTCCCCGACTTCACCGGCCGGGCCGGCGAGATGGGCGCGCTGGGCCGGCCGTTCGCCGTCGCGGTGATCTCGGGGCCGCCGGGGTCGGGCAAGTCGGCGCTGGCCGTGCAGGCGGCGCACGCGCTGTGCGACGCCTACCCCTCCGGGCAGCTCCACCTGGAGCTCGGCCTCCGGGAGCCGGGTGACCTGCTGGCCGAGGCGCTCAGGGCGCTCGGCGTTCCCGGCCTGCCGCCGACCGTGGGCGAGCGGTCCGCGCTGTTCAGGTCGCTGCTGGCCGGGCGGCCGATGCTGGTGCTGCTCGACGACGCCCGCGACGCGGACCAGGTGCGCCCGCTGCTGCCCGGCAACGGCAGCGCGGTGATCGTCACCAGCCGGCGCCGCATCACCGAGCTGCCGGGCGCGGTGCTGGTCCAGCTCGGACCGCTGGCGCCCGGCGAGGCGCTGTCCCTGATCGGCTCCATCGCGGGCGGGGACCGGGTGGCCCGCGAGCGCGAGGCGGCGCTGGCCATCGTGGCCGCCTGCGGCGGGCTGCCGCTGGCCGTCAGGAACGCGGGCACCCGCCTGGCCGCCCGGCCCGGATGGTCGCTGTCGGTGCTCAGGCAGCGGCTGGAGGACGACTGGCTCGGCGAGCTGCGGGACGTGCGGGTCAGCTTCGACGACGGGTACGCGCGCCTGCCCGCGGAGGCCGCCCGCACGCTCGCGACGTTCGGCCTGCTCGGCACGCCCGCGCAGCCCGGATGGGTGGTCGACGCGGCGCTCGGGCGGCACGGGGCCGACGACGTGACCGACCTGCTGGTGGACGTCAACCTGCTGGACCTGGTCGGCACCGACGCGGTGGGCCAGCCGCGCTACCGCGTCCCCGGCCTCGTCGGCCGCCACGCCCTCGAACGCGGCCGGTCACTCGCGCTCGGACGGGAGGGCGGCGGGCCCCGGCTGGAGGCGGTGGGCAGGGTGCTGGCGGCGTGGACGGCGACCGCGGAGCACGCCATGGCGCGGCTGCCGACCACCGTGTTCAGCCTCACCGCCGCCAGGGCGCCGCGCTGGCGGCTGCCCGGTCGCACGCTCGACCGGCTGACCGCCGACCCGGTCGCGTGGTTCGAGGCCGAGCACGAGACGCTGGCCCAGGCGGTGGACGTGGCGGCCGAGACGGGGCTCGCGGAGTCGGCGTGGGGGCTGGCCGCCGCCATGGTCCCGTACCTCGACCTGCACTGCCATCTCGGCACCTGGCGGCGCACCCACACGGCCGCCCTGGCCGCCGCCCGCGCGGCCGGCCACAGGTACGGCGAGGCCGCCATGCTCAGGGGCCTGGCGCAGGTCAGCCTCTACCAGGACCGGTACGAGGAGGCGGCCGAGGGCTTCACCCGCTCCCGCCGGATATTCGCCGACCTGGGGGACAGACGGGCCGAGGCCACCTCCATCTGCGGGCTCGGGGCCGTGACCCAGTTCCGCGGCCGGCCCGCGCTCTCGCTCTCCCATTTCAGGGACGCGCTGTCCATCTTCCTGGCCACCGGGGACCGGCACGGCGAGGCGTTCGCCCGCCAGGCCATCGGCCGGGCCTGCCTGAAGGCGGGGGACCTGGCGCAGGCGTCGGAGTCGCTCGGCCAGGCCATGCGGCTGGCCCAGGAGCTGGGGGACGCCCATCGGGAGGGCTGCGTGTGCCTCCAGATGGGGCACCTGCACCAGGCGATGTCGTTCCACCAGCACGCCCTGGAGATCTTCGAGTCGCTGGGGGACCGGCACTGCGGGGCGTACGCGCTGCAGAGCCTGGCCGGGCTGCAGGCGGCGCGCGGGGACCTGGCGCGGGCCTCCACCGGGCTGGAGCGGTCGCTGGAGATCTTCCACGAGCTCGGCGACCTCAGCGGTGAGGCGTCCTCCACGCAGCTGCTGGGCGAGCTGTACCGCTCGGCCGGTCGCACGGGGCTGGCGCGCACCTATCTCAGCCACGCCAGCGCGCTGCGCCGCAGCCTCCCCGTCTAGTGCTTCTCGTCGAGGTCCGAGCGGATCATGCTGTAGCGCACGCCGTCGTGCCACTGCCCGGCACGGAAGCCGGAGCCGCGGATGACGCCCTCGCGGGTGAACCCGGCCTTCTCCAGCGCCCGCTGCTCGGCCACGTTCGTGATCTCCGTGGACGCCTCGATCCTGTTGGCCGTCGAGTGGTCGAACAGGTAGCGCGCGAGCAGCCGCTGCGCCTCGGTGCCGTGGCCCCGGCCACGATGCTCCGGCGCCACGACCAACCCCATCGACCAGTAGTAGCTGGCGCGGTTGGCGACCTGCTTGCCCCACGCCACGAACCCCACCCGGTCGTCGCCGTCAGCGATGATCAACATGCCGCGGTCGTCCTCCAGCATCCCGTTGTCCGCCCAGCGCTTGCTCAGGTTGCGGGGGTTCTGGAAGCCGTACCACTGGAACTCGCCCGTGCTGTCGGGGTCGCTCGTGAGGCGGCGCAGGAAAGGCAGGTCGTCCTCTTCGACGGGACGCAGGCGAACGGTCATGATCGGGACACTAGACGACGTACGAGTCGCTTGAGCCGGGACTCCTGGAGCGGCGCGGCCTCAAGGGCGTCAAGGGCCTCCGCGGCGGTCGGGCGCTTGGCCGGGGAGTGGTCGAGCATCCTGCGCACGACCTCCGGCACGTCGGGGCCGTGGGCGTCGGCGCTGGTCGGGAACTGGCCCGTGAGGAGCTGGTAGGCGATCGCGCCGGCCGCGTAGACGTCGGAGGCGGTCGTCATGAGGTCGGGCCGCTCCTGGCACTCGGGCGCCACGTAGTGCGCGTCGAGCACGTTGCCCAGCTCGTGGGCGACGGTGTAGTTGCGCGGGCCCGGCTTGGCGTAGTCGAACCCGGTCAGCACCGCGTGCCCGTCGTCGGTGACCAGCACGGAGGCGGGGGTCAGGGCCCGGTGCACGACGCCGTGCGCGTGGGCGTGGGCCAGTCCGCGCAGCAGGTCCTGGATCACGCCCAGCCGGTCGCCCTGGCCCAGCGACAGCTGCAGCGCCTCGCCGTGCACGTCGTCCAGCACCAGCACGAACCGGCTCTCGTCGTCGATGGCGAAGAAGTCGCGCGAGCGCACCACGCACGGGTGCGGGGGGATCTTGGCCAGGGTCTGGTACGCGTTGGCGATGCGCTGCCGCTCGGCCGCCCGCGCGTGGTGGTCGGCCAGCGGGTCGGCCTGGTAGACGCGCAGCAATACGGTCTCGCTGCCCGGCAGCGTGACGTTGAACGCGCGATATTCGGTGATCTTGGTGTCGCCGCCGAGCTGCTCCTCGACCTCCCAGTTGCCGAACCTCGGCGGCGCGGTGCTGCGGCGTACGGTCTGGTTGAGGGCGTCGAGGATCGCGGTGAGGTACGGCTTGGCGTGCGGGCTGCAGCCGCGCCTGACCCTGGAGACGTCGCTCAGCGTGGCGAGCAGGCCGGGCAGGTCGGTGACGTTGACCGCGTCGCGCCCGGCCGGGTCGATCAGCTCGGCGTCGGGCGAGGAGAGCACGACCAGGCTGTCGACGTAGACCCGCTCCAGCTGGGTGGCCTTGGACACCAGCAGGCCCTTCAGCGCCTTGGCGGTGCCCCGCAGCTTGGCCACAGGAGAGCCGAACGCCTCCCTGCGCGGCGGGAACCAGCGCGTGCCCGACACCTCGATGCGGCCCCTGGTGCCCTTGACGTCGACGACCACGATCGAGTGGCCCGTCAGCACGATCAGGTCGACCTCGAAGACGTCGTGGCCGCGCGGAACCTCGATGTTGTGCAGCAGCAGCCAGTCGGCGGGCGCCTGGTCGCGCAGATAAGCGATCACCCGCCGTTCGGCGTCGTTGACCGGACGTCCCCCGCCGACGATCTCTGCCATGAGGAGTATCCTCCCACGATTGCGCGTTGACAGTATGCTGTCGTAATGACAAGATGTTGTCATGAAGGGAATCGTGCACCACGCCGTTTATGACACGTTCGCCGACTGGGAGACCGGGCACGCGACCGCGCACCTGCGCAACGGGCGCTACCAGCGCGAGCCGGGCGGCTACGAGATCGTCACCGTGGGCCTCACCACGGACCCCGTCGTCAGCATGGGCGGGCTGCGCGTCACCCCTGACCTGGCGCTCGACCAGCTCTCACCCGAGTCGAGTGCGCTGCTCATCCTGCCCGGGGCCGACCTGTGGGACGCCGGCCCTTCGCTGGCGCCGTTCGCCGCCAAGGCCGGGGAGTTCCTGGCCGCGGGCGTGCCGGTGGCGGCCATCTGCGGCGCCACCGCCGGGCTCGCCCGCGAAGGGTTGCTGGACGGGCGCGACCACACGAGCGCGGTGCTGCAGTATCTGGCGGCGCAGGAGGGTTACGGGGGCGCCGAGCACTACCTCGACCGGGACGCGGTGCTCGGGGGCGACCTCGTCACGGCGGGTCCCACGGAGCCGGTGGCGTTCGCGCGGGAGATCTTCCGCCGGCTCGACGTCTACCGTCCGGAGGTGCTGGATGCGTGGTTCCGGCTGTTCGGGAGCAGCGACGCGTCGGCGTTCGAGGTGTTGATGGCGGCATGACCGACTCGTCCTCGTCCTCGGCGGAGCTGCTTTCGGGTCTGGCGCTGGGCTCCTTCCGGCTCAACGGGCAGTTCCTCCAGGTGGCGGAGGGGCTGGCCCGCCCGGCGGAGATGACGGCGGCCTGGTGGCAGGTGCTCGGGGCGGTCCTGCGGGATCCGCTCCCGGTGGCCGGGGTGGCCCGCGTCATGGGGATGACCAGGCAGGGGGTGCAGCGGATCGCGGACCTGCTGGTGGAGCGGGGGCTGGCCGAATACCAGCCCAACCCGGCGCACCGGCGCGCCAAGCTCCTCCAGCCCACGCCCGCCGGGCGCGAGGCCATCGCCAAGATCACGCCCGGTCACCAGGCGTTCGCCGATCGGCTGGTGGAGGAGCTGGGGGCGGACGCGGCCCGCGACTGCCTCGCCGCCCTCCACCGCCTCTCCACCGCCCTGGACCACCTCACCACCCCGCCGTAAGCGGCCAGGGTGGCGCGGAGGCGGCCGACGGCGGGGTGGGTGGCCGGTTGGGTGACGGGCCGGGTGGCGGGTCAAGTGGCGGGTCGGATGGGGAGGCGGATGGGGAATTGGGTGGTGGGGTGGATGGGGAGGTGGGTGGTGGGGTGGAATTCATGGTCGTTTTTGTATCCCGGCGCACGTACAACCATCATCCGAGTTTGCGCCGGGGTTTGAAGACCGACAGTGTGGTCGCGGTCATCAGCATGGCGATCTGCGTCCCCAGCGCGGCCACCTGCCCCCACTGGCGAGTGGCGGGGACCGCGGCGCCGCCTTCGGTGGCGGCCGCCATTCCCTCGGGATCGAACAGGAACATGCCCACGCAGATCACGGCCACCAGCAGTACCAGCTTGGCCGCCACCCAGTAATAGCGAAACAGCCCCCAATGGCTGGTCAGACCCAGTGTGATGCCGGTGATCAATGCGGTGAGGCTGAGCGGTATGCCGCCCGCGAAGACCAACGCGGGCATCAGCCGATAGGCCGCGTGCGCCAGCTCCGCGTCCTTTGTCAGCGCCGCCGCCGTATTCAGCACGACCAGGCCCCACACCTCGCCGATCAACGCCACGGACGCGATGACATGGATAACCATGACCGTCTTGCGGATACGCGGCCGCATCGATCTCACCTCCGTTTTGCGGGAACTCGGCGGCCATCCTCGCCGTTTTGTTCGCCCCGCGCGTCAGCCTCAGGAGGGCGCTGCGGGTACGCCGGGAGGCGTAGGAGCGATTCTCAAGTTTCGGGTGATCGTTCCCTAAAAGGCGGTGCACGGTCGGCCCATCAGGTGCGTGCCGAGCCAAACTAAATCCCGCTGTCCGGGCAGCCGCGTTCGCGTGTGCGTAGCACTTCGTCGACGGGAATGAAAACTCGGCGCCAAGAAAGCGAGGTCCCGCCTTGACCACGGGGATAGCTTTTCGAGTTGCAGTTCCGGCCGCCTGCCGCGATGGTTATTTCCGGCACCTCACAGCCCTGCACAAACGACCAGGCGCCGGAATTTCCGCGCCGATCCATGGAGGAAACCACACATGATCCGTCGTATTCTGGCCGGTGCAGCAATCGCGGTCACCGCGTTCGGCTTCACCGCAACGGGCGCCTCGGCCAGTGTCGGGCCCAACCCGCACAACAGCGGGCAGTCCATTCTGAGCCAGCTGAGCGCACTCGATGACCTGACCGCGCTCAACGACGTCCTCAACGACTCCGTGAAGTACGTCGACATCCTGACCCTCCTCCACCTGCAGGACATCGACGCCAACATCCTGAACAACCAGGAGAACACGGGCGACAACAACTGACGGCTCCTCGCATGGCGTAGGCAGGAAGCCGATCGGCGCCTCTCCGGGAGGGAGCGCGCCCAGGCCAAGTTCGTCTTCCTGGTGCCTTGAGGTGAACCGCAGAACGGGCCGTGGAGATTCGCGAATCCACGGCACGGGACCCGGTGCGCACCGGGCCCTCCGTGTCCCGCGGCCCAGGTCGATCACTGCAGGAAGGCCTGGGCCGCGTGGCCGTTCGAGGCAGCGGAGCCCGGGGCGCCGCCGTCGTCCGTGGCCGCGGAGTTCAGCGCATGGCCGTTCATGCCGGTGCCGCTCGGCCGGACCACGCCGAGAAAGGTACGCCTGGCGAGCGGGTCCACCCGTACGGACTGCCCGCTGTACGGGGCGTGCACCATCCGCGTGGCGTCCACGACGATGCCGACGTGCTCGGGTCCGGGACTGTGAGAGTCGTTGTCGTAGAAGACCAGATCCCCGGGCTCCGCCTGCTCCCTGGGTATCCGGATACCGGAGCGCCACTGCTCCCGCGTGGTCGTGCCGACGTTCACCCCGGCCTGTGCCCAGGCATATTCCGCGAGCCCCGAGCAGTCGAAGCCCCACGTTTTGGCGCCTTTCCCGATGCCGAATCCGGGGCCGTTCACCCCGCCGCCGCCCCACGAGTAAGGGACGCCGATCATCTCTATCGCCGCGCGTACCGCGATCATCCCGCCCGCCGACCTCCGGGCTTCCGCGGGAATGGCCGGGGCAGCATACAGAATCGCCGCTGCCAGTGCAATTGGCAGCAGTCGCCGTAGTCCATTCATGAGATATTCAGTGCTCCCGTCGACGCGCCACCGCCAGACCGTTCTCCCATAACATTCCTCCTTCCCTATAGCGATAAAACGGACTTTGGGCATACGGGGTGTCCGTATAGCCATAAGCTGAAAAACCGCCTCCATGGCACCCCATGGCAAATCCAATTAAGTCGTATATGTCTGGACGATCCATGATCAACAATCAAGAAAATGGTGCGCGCATTTGACTCCCGCTTAGCACAGTCGGGTTGCGACCCGTTGAGACGCCGCGAGAATGTTGCACCTGGAATCTCGCAGCCCGGTGCGAGTGATTCACGATGACGCGCATCCCGCGCCAGTTCCGACGAAGGAGAAACTAGAAAATGATGCGTCGCATTCTCGCTGGTGCAGCGATCGCGGGTTGCCTGCTCGGGTTCTCGGCCACGAGCGCATCCGCCGACGTCGGCCCCAACGCGTTCAACAAGAAGCAGCAGATCCTCAGCCAGCTGAGCCTCCTCGACGACCTCACGCTGGGCAACGACGTCCTCAACGACTCCATCAAGTACATCGACGCCGCCACCATCGGCCACCTGCAGGACATCGACATCAATCTGCTCAACAACCAGTCCCACGTGGGCGACAACAACTGAGCGCGTACGCCTGACCTGAGGGTGCTCCGGCAGCCACGGCCCCGTGGCGGCACCTTGCCGGAGCGCTCCCCGGGCGGGTGGGCGCCGTCCGCGTCGGAGCTTCCGCGACAGTCAAGGGCACGGCCATGCCGTGCCCTTCATAATTTCTCCCTAATTCGGTCATTTTCCGGCGAAAATTACATAGCCAAACATACTTCGTGTAACCTGGGTTCTGGTTATTTGCCAGAGCAGGCCAGTCGCAGGATTACACCCCCAGAGCGTGCGTGTTGGGGGGCGAAGAAGCGTGAGCGTCCAAGAGCGGTTGCTCTATCAGGATGGGCAGCTGACGATCACCGTGCGCGCGGCGCCTGGAGCGCCGTCCGTGGCGCTGGTCGGCGAGATCGACGCCTCCAACAGCCCCGCGGTGGCCGACGCCCTGAAGGGGTGCCGCCGGGGCGCGTACATCCTCGTCGACACCGGCGAGCTGACCTTCATCGACGTTTCCGGGCTGCGCGTGCTCGTCATGCCCACCCTGCCGCCGGCGGAGCGATGGATCCGCCTGCACAATGTCACGCCGTACCAGCGCCGCCTGCTCCGCATGATGGGCTGGTTCTACGAACCCCGCACCCATCACCTGCCCGCGTAGGCCGCCGAGGTGCCGAGGCCGGTCGGCCCGCCCAGCCGCCGCTCGGGCACCCGGTTGTGGCGGCGCAGCGAGTCCTCGTCGAACCGGGAGCAGTGGTGGTGCCAGTGGAATATCCCGGCCACCCAGTTCCGCAGCCCGTCCACGAACGCGTCGAGGTCCTGCCGGGCGTCCGCGTCGAGATCGAGGTTGTCGCACAGGACCGGCAGCTCGTGCTCGACGATGTGCTGGAACTGGCCCACCCGCGAGGCCAGCAGGTCGGTCACGATGCCGAGCGCCGTCGGGTAGTCGCAGTCGAAGAAGTGCTGCACCACCAGGATGCCGTTGTGCAGGTCCCCCTCGAACTCGATCTCCTTCTGGTAGGAGAAGACGTCGTTGATCAGCGTCCCGCAGTCGGCGACGGTGTTCTCCAGCGACCGGATCGGCCCGCTCTCGCGCAGCTCACGGGGCAGCCGCCGGCCGTCCCGCAGCCGGCTGAGGCCCGTGGTCAGCTCGCTGCCTGAGGCCTGCCTGCGCATCTCTATGAAGTCCACGGGGTCGGGGATGCGGTTGGCGAACTGGTTGCCCAGCTCCCACAGCCAGGCGAGGCACGTGCTCTCGACCGCCTCGCGGAGCTCGCGGCGCGCTTCCGGCGGCATCGGCCCCACCGTACGCGCCCAGACGTCGGCCAGGCCCCGCTCCAGCACGCTCGCGGGTGCGGGCGCAGGGGAGCCGTCCAGCGGCATGAACGCCGAGAACCGCTCCACCGCGATCGCGGCCGCCGCGAGGTTGCGGGACCGGCCGAAGACGGCCGGGAAGTAGTCGTCCGCGTACGTGCCCCACGCCATCCAGTACGAGGCCAGGTCCAGCTCCTCGGCACTGCCGTCGGGATGCAGGCCGGCGGTGCAAAGGGGCAGGTCGAGGTCGACCAGGCGCTGTTCGTCCCACAGGGTCGAGTCGAGCATCCCCATCTCCCCGCACCAGGCCACGGTGTTGCGCCGGGCGGTGTCGAGATGGGGCGACAGCCGGACCTGGAAGGGCACGTCCAGGTCGGGGATCCGCGAGGGCCCCACCCGCTGGTACGGCACGTACGTGAAGCTGCGCAGCCGCTTGGCCCCCAGCAGGTTGACGATCGACGGCATGCCCAGCGGCTTGCGGGCGGCGACCCGCTTGTTCATGTACCGGCTGGAGCGCAGGTGCCACTCGTGCCCGCCCGCCTGCCAGTCCTGCAGGCCCTTGACGTAGGCCAGCACGCCGGTCGCGGTGAGCGGGTCGACGCCGTACTCCACGAACAGCGGGCCCAGCTCGCCCAGCGCCGTGTGCTCGAACTGCTGCAGCCGCGAGGTCAGCAGGTCGTTGACCGCGTCCGCGGCCTCCTGCGTGCCGCACCCCAGGAACCTCTCCAGCACCAGCACGCCGTTGCTCAGCTCGCCCTCGTCCCCGACCTCCCGCTCGTACGAGAACAGGTCGTTACGCAGGTGGACCCCGTCCGCGAAGGCGTCCTTCAGCACCCGCAGCGGGCGGGTCCCGGCGAGCCGGGCGGGCACCTCGGCGCCGACCGCGTGCTCGACCAGCCCCGCCGACCAGGGCGCCCCGCCGACCTTGCGGCGCATCTCGATGTACTCGACCGGGTTGGCCACCCGCCCCCGGTTCATGTTGGCCAGCTCCCAGAGCGACTCGTTCAGCAGGTTCCGGGTGCTCTCGGCGAAGCGCGCCCGCCAGTCCGCGGACCTGCTGGGCACCGTACGCGCCCACAGATCGGCCAGTCCGGCCTCGACCGGGTTGGTGGGCTCGGGCATGGTCAGGTCATCGCCCATCGGCATGAACCGGGCGACGTGGTCGAGGTACGCCTTGCCGCCCGCCAGGTCACCGCTGCGCTTGAAGACCTCCAGGAAGTGGTCGTCGAAGAAGAAGACCCACACGTACCAGTCGGTGATCAGGCAGAGCTCCTCGGCGTCGCAGTCGGGATGCGTGTACGCGCACAACAGCGCGTAGTCGTGGGCGTCGAGGTCGGCCTCCTCCCAGATGCCCGACCCTTCGGACATGCCCAGCTCGCGCGCCCACTGTCTGGAATGCGCGCGAGCCTCTTCGAGATGCGGGTTCAGCCGCGCCGGGTACGGCATGTAGAAGTCCGGCAGCTCGAACGGCTGACTCATGGCAACTCCCTCACGTGCGTAGCAGGCCGGCACCGCGCGCACGCGGTGCCGGCCGTCCGGTCCCTAGCTCAGCCGTTCCTGCCGAGTTCGACGTCCTCCAGCACGCCGAGCGCGTCAGGCACGAGCACCGCCAGCGAGTAGTACGCACTCACCAGGTAGGAGATGACCGCCTTCTCGTTGATGTTCATGAACCGGACCGACAGGCTCGGCTGGTACTCGTCGGGGATGCCGGTCTGGTGCAGGCCGACGACGCCCTGGTTCTCCTGGCCGGTCCGCATGAGCAGGAACGACGTCGTGTGCGAGGAGGAGATCGGGATCTTGTTGCACGGGAAGATCGGGATGCCCCGCCAGGACGGCACCTTGTGCCCGAAGGCCTCGATGGACTGCGGGTAGACGCCGCGCTTGCTGCACTCCCGGCCGAAGGCCGCGATGGCCTGCGGGTGCGCCAGGAAGAACGCCGGGTCCTTCCACACCGTGGACAGCAGGTCGTCGAGGTCGTCGGGGGTGGGGCGGCCGGCGCGGGTGCGGATGCGCTGGCTGAAGTCGGCGTTGTGGAGCAGGCCGAACTCCTTGTTGTTGACCATCTCGTGTTCCTGCCGCTCGCGCAGGGCCTCGATGGTGAGACGGAGCTGCTGGTCGAGCTGGCTCATCGGCTGGTTGTACAGGTCGGAGACCCGGGTGTGCACCCGCAGGACCGTCTGCGCCACGCTCAGCTCGTACTCGCGCGGACTCTGCTCGTAGTCCACGAACGTGCCGGGCAGCACCGGCTCGCCGCTGTGGCCCGCCGACAGGTCGATCGCAGCCTCGCCATAGTCGTTCTGGGCGTGCTCTCCACTCGCCGAAAGCCAGCGGTCCAGGTGCTCGCGCAGGCCGGGCGCCTGGTCGGCGAGCTGCTCGAAGTCCTGCTTGGACAGCGTGAGCACGGTGGTCTTGGTCTTGGCCCGCGCGGTGAAGTCGAACTGGCCACCACTCGTCAGTGTCGCCTCGCCGAGATAGTCGCCGTCGGCCAGGACGCCGAGGTTCTGCTCGTCGCCGTACGCGCCGCGGCTCACCTTCGCCACCCGGCCGTGGGCGATCAGCACCAGCCGGTCAACGGGGCGGCCCTCGGAGACGATCTCCTCGCCCGCCTCCACCTCACGCTGGGCGAAGCGGTCGGCCAGCGCCCCGAGCACCTCCGAATCGTCGAAGCCGCGCAGCATGGGCAGCTCGGTCAGCTCCGCAGGGATGACCCGCACGTCCGCACCGGTCGTGCTGAACGTGATGCGGCCGTCACCCAGCTCGTACGTCAGCCGCCGGTTGACCCGGAACACGCCGCCCGAGCACTGCACCCACGGCAGCAGCTTCAGCAACCAGCGGGAGGTGATCTCCTGCATCTGCGGCGGCGTCTTGGTCGTGGTCGCGAGCTGTCTGGCGGCGTCGGTGCTGAGGCTGAGCTGTCCGTTGCCGTTGACGGCCTCGGGCGTGCTCGAGTTGGTCGTTTCGGTCATCGTGCTGCACCACCAATCTGGGTTTGGGACCTAGCCGGGGTTGCGGGTGGATCGGATTTCGAGCGGAAGGGAGAACGTGAGGGTCTCCTTGGCCACGGTCACCGGCTCCACGTCGTCGTATCCGTGGGCGGCGAGCCAGCCGAGTAACTCCTCGACCAGCCGCTCGGGGACGGACGCGCCGGAGCTGACCCCGACGGTCCGCACGCCGTCGAGCCAGCGCTCGTCGGCGTCGTCGGCCCTGTCGACCAGGTACGCCGCGCCCGCGCCGGCGCCCAGGGCCACCTCGACCAGCCGGCGCGAGTTCGACGAGTTGGCCGAGCCGACGACGATGACCAGCTCGCACCGCGGGGCGATCCTGGTGATCGCCTCCTGGCGGTTCTGGCTGGCGTAGCAGATGTCGTCGCTGGGCGGGTCGACCAGCTGGGGGAAGCGTTTGCGCAGCTCGGCGACGGCCTGCATGGTCTCGTCCACGGCCAGCGTGGTCTGCGACAGCCAGCTCATCGGGCGCTCGCCGCTCGCCGTCACCTCGTCGGGCCTGGCCGGGTCCACGACGTGGATGCGGTCGGGGGCCTCGCCGAACGTGCCCTCGACCTCCTCGTGCTCGGCGTGGCCGATGAGCACGATCTCGTAGCCGGCCTCGGCCATGCGCACGGCCTCTTTGTGGACCTTCGTGACCAGCGGGCAGGTGGCGTCGATCGTCCGCAGGCCGCGCAGCCCCGCCGCGTCCTTCACCGCCGGCGCGACGCCGTGGGCGGAGAAGACGACCAGCGAGCCGTCGGGGACCTCGTCGAGCTCCTCGACGAAGATCGCGCCGCGCCGGGTGAGGTCGTCGACCACGTACGTGTTGTGGACGATCTGTTTGCGCACGTAGACCGGTGGGCCGAAGCGGCTCAACGCCTCTTCGACGGTGTTGATCGCGCGCTCGACACCCGCGCAGAAGCCGCGCGGGGCAGCAAGAAGTACCTGTCCCATTTGGGGAACCCCCTACTTGGTGCGGTGCGCGAGCTGGTCGGCCAGCACGGCCAGCGCTCTGGCCGTCTCCGGCTCGATCGGAGCCGCGGCCAGCGCGGTCACGGCCTCGCGCACCCGGTCTTCGATCATTTCCTCGACCTCGTCCAGCGCTCCCGTGTCGCGCAGGATCTGCCGCACCTCCTCGGCGCGCTCCTCGGTCAGCTCCGGGTTGCCGTGCCAGTTCCTGAGATGGGCGAGCTGGCCGGGCGTGGCCCGCCGCACGGCATGCGCGATGAGCACGGTGTGCTTGCCCTCGCGCAGGTCGTCCAGCGCCGACTTGCCGGTCTCCGACTCCAGGCCGAACGTCCCGAGCACGTCGTCGCGGAGCTGGAACGCCTCGCCCAGCGGCAGGCCGAAGCGCGAGTACGACTCCAGCAGCTCCATCGAGGCCCCGGCCAGCGCGCCGCCGATCTGCAGCGGCCGCTCGACGGTGTACTTGGCGGTCTTGAACCGGATCACCGTGAGCGCCTCCTCCACGCTCGCGCCCGAGCGGAGCTGGGCCAGGACGTCGAGGTACTGGCCGCTGATGACCTCGGTGCGCATGGTGTCGAACACGTGGTGCGCGGCCCGCAGCCGGTGCGGCTCCACCCCGCACGACGACAACATGGTGTCGGACCAGGCCAGGCTCAGCGTGCCGAGCAGGATGCCGCCCGCCTGCCCGAACGCGTCCGAGCCCGGGCCGCGGTGCAGCCCGGCCAGGCTCTTGTGCACGGTGGCCCGGCCGCGCCGCAGCTCGCTGCCGTCCATGATGTCGTCGTGGATGAGCAGCCCGGCGTGGCACAGCTCCAAGGACGCGGCGGCGGTGATGATCTCCTCGCCGTCGCCTCCGTCGGCCCCCCGCCAGCCCCAGTAGCACAGCTGCGGCCTGACGCGCTTGCCGCCGTTGAGGATGAACTCGGTGAGCAACTGGTACGCCGCCTCGACGTCGGGGTCGTCGACGGGAGCTCGCCAGGTCTCGAGAAAACCGGCCAGGCGTCGGTCTATGCGTGATCCAACGTTGTGCTGAGTGAAGCTCACCGGCATGCGCGCGGCTCCTTCGGTCGGCGTCAGCTACCAATAGTTACTCACCCAATACAGAGCGTGTAAAGCACTTTGGTGTGGAGCGTTCGGCCTTTGCTGGACCGGTCCCCGAATCTGGGCGTGTCGGGATGCTGTCCGGAGCAGGTGCCGATTTGATGGCTTATGTGGGGGTATGCGGCATTTGTGCCTACTTCGAAGGAGACACCATGAAGGCAGTCACCTGGCACGGAAAGCGCGACATCCGGGTCGAGGAGGTCCCAGACCCGGCCATCAAGGAGCCGAACGACGCGGTCATCAGGGTGACCAGCACCGGAATCTGCGGCGCCGACCTCCACCTGTACGAGGTGCTCGGGCCGTTCATGGCCGAGGGCGACATCCTGGGTCACGAGTCCATGGGCGTCGTCGAAGAGGTCGGCTCCGCGATCGACAACATCAAGCCGGGTGACCGCGTGGTCATCCCGTTCAACATCTCCTGCGGCCACTGCCACATGTGCGACATGGAGCTCTACGCGCAGTGCGAGACCACGCAGGTGCGCGAGCAGGGCACGGGAGCGGCCCAGTTCGGCTACACCAAGCTCTACGGCCAGGTGCCCGGCGGGCAGGCCCAGTACCTGCGGGTGCCCGAGGCCCAGTTCGGCCCGATCAAGGTGCCCGAGGGGCCGCCGGACGAGCGCTTCATCTACCTGTCCGACGTGCTGCCGACCGCCTGGCAGGCCGTCGCGTACGCGCACATCCCCGAGGGCGGCAGCGTCACCGTCTTCGGTCTCGGCCCCATCGGCCAGATGTGCTGCCGCATCGCCCGCCACCTCGGCTACCGGGTGATCGGCGTGGACGGCGTCACGCAGCGCCTGGAGATGGCCCGCCGCCACGGCGCCGAGGTCATCGACGCGAGCGAGGTCAGCGACGTCCCCGAGGAGATCCGTCAGCGGACCTCGGGGCGCGGCACCGACTCGGTCATCGACGCGGTCGGCATGGAGGCCCACGGCTCCCCGGCCGCCAAGCTGGCCCAGACGCTCACCACGATGCTGCCGGGCGCGGTGGCCGCGCCGCTGCTGTCCCACACGGGCGTCGACCGCCTCGCCGCCCTCAACCAGGCCATCGACTCCGTACGGCGCGGCGGCGTCATCTCCGTCGTCGGCGTCTACGGGGGCATGACGGACCCGATGCCCATGCTGCGCATGTTCGACAAGGGCATCACGATGCGCATGGGGCAGGCCCACGTCCGGCATTGGACCAGCGTGCTGATGCCGCTGGTGACCGACGAGTCGGATCCGCTCGGCGTGACGGACCTCGCCACCCATCGGCTGCCCTTGGAGCAGGCGCCCATGGCGTACGAGATGTTCCAGAAGAAGTCCGACGGAGCCGTCAAGATCCTGCTCCAGCCGTAATGCGGCAGGTCAGAGGAGTTTCGCTGCCCGGTGGGCGGGCAGCGAAGCTCGCATGAGAGTTGTCGTGGTGGGGGCAACCGGGAACGTCGGCACCAGCGTGGTTCGCGCGCTGGCCGCCGACGACGGGGTGACCTCGGTCGTCGGGGTGGCCCGTCGGCTGCCCGGTTGGCGGATCGACCGCACCGACTGGCGGCAGGCGGACGTCGCGACCGCGGATCTGACGCGGATCTTCGACGGGGCGGACGCGGTCGTCCATCTCGCGTGGCTGTTCCAGCCCACCAGAGACCCGGCGACGACCTGGCGGGCGAACGTCCTGGGCAGCATGCGCGTCTTCCGCGCCGTCGCCGAGGCGGGGGTGCCCGCGCTCGTCCACGCCTCGTCCGTGGGCGCGTACTCGCCGGGGCCCAAGGACCGGCCGGTGGACGAGAGCTGGCCCACGCACGGCTGGCCGGGGGCCGCGTACGGGCGGGAGAAGGCGTACGTCGAGCGGGTGCTCGACGTCTTCGAGCACGATCACCCGGGCATCCGGGTGGTGCGGATGCGGCCGGGGTTCGTCTTCCAGCGGGTGGCCGCCACCGAGCAGCGCAGGCTGTTCGGCGGGCCGTTCCTGCCGGGACGGCTGATCAAGGAGGGGCGGATCCCGTTCGTGCCGGACATCCCGGGCCTGCGGCTGCAGGCGCTGCACGCGGAGGACGCGGCGGAGGCGTACCGGCTGGCCGTCACCAAGGAGGTGCGGGGCCCGTTCAACCTCGCCGCCGCGCCCGTGCTCGACCCGCCCGACCTGGCCAGGCTGCTCGGCACCCGTACGGTCGCGGTCTCGCCCACCGTGGCCAGGGCGGTCATGGCGGCGGCCTGGCACCTGCGGCTCCTGCCGGCCGCACCCGGCCTGCTGGACCTGGTCCTGCGGGTCCCGATCATGAAGACAGACCGCGCCAGGGAGGTGCTGGGGTGGGCGCCGCGGCACCCGTCGTGGGAGGCCGTGCGGGAGCTGTTCGAGGGGCTGCACGACGGGGCCGGCATGGACACCGTCCCGCTGGCCCCCGACGGCGGGCCCGTGGGCCGCGTCAAGGAGCTCGCCGCCGGTGTCGCTGGGGCGTCCGGGGTGTAAGTCGTCTCCTCCGGGGGAACGTGACACACGACGCGAGGTCCTGAAGCGCGACCGTCACCCTGTCGGACGACACGGAGGGAGCGCATGCGGACCCTGATGGCCCAGCCCTTCACCCTCGACGACGTCACCAGGTTGCGCCGCACCGTGGCCGAGTGTGCCAGGGGTTGCGGGCTGAGCAGCCCTCGGCTGGACGACTTCGTCCTGGCCGTGCACGAGAGCGTCGTCAACGCCGTGGAGCACGGGGGCGGGCATGGGTACTTCAAGCTGTGGACGGTGAACGGCGTCATCCGCTCCGAGACCTCCGACCGGGGGACGGGCATCCCCGACGGCTACGTCGACGGCGGCATCAGCCCGCTCGACCTCGCCCAGGGCGGCAGGGGGATCTACCTCATCCAGCGGCTGTGCGACACGGCCGACTTCGACACCGGGCCCGGCGGGACGACGGTCCTGCTCACCATGCGGCTGCCGAGCGGGCCTGATCGCGTCACCCACGAGGCCATGAAACGCATCCGGGTCATGGCCGGCTGCCGCCCCTTCGGCCGCTTCACCGCCTGACCCCTCGGGCGGATGGGGTGGGTGGGGGGCAGGTAGGCTCACTACGTGAGCGGCGAAACGCTTTCCTCCGGGATCATCTCGCCCGTCCGGCGCATCGGCCGGCGGGAGTTCGATTTCGCGCGTCAGGTCGCCATCATGGCCATCGTCAACAGGACGCCCAACTCCTTCCACGACCAGGGCCGTACGTTCGAGCTCGACAGCGCCGTGGCCGCCGCGTGCCGGGCCGTGGACGACGGGGCCGACTGGGTGGACATCGGCGGGTTCGCCTTCAGCGCGGCTCAGGCGCACATCGGCGCGTACGAGGAGATCGACCGGGTCGCCCCGGTCATCGCGGAGGTCAGGAAGGCCACCGACGCCGTCATCTCCGTCGACACCCACCGGCCCGAGGTGGCGCGGGCGGCCGTCGAGGCCGGCGCGGACGTGATCAACGACACCAACGGCCTGCGCGAGCCCGGCATGGCGGAGTTCGCCGCCGGGTCGGGGGTCAGCGTGATCGTCACGCACAGCCTCGGCGGCCCCGGCAGGCGCGTGTTCCGGCCGAGCTACGCCGACGTCGTCGCCGAGGTGGCCGGCTACCTGCGCGAGCGGGTCGCGTTCGCGCTGGCGGCAGGCATCGCCCCCGACCGGATCATCATCGACCCCGGCCACGACCTCAACAAGAACACCTTCCACTCCCTGGAGATCACCCGGCGGCTGGAGGAGATCACCGCGATCGGCTACCCGACGCTGGTGGCCCTGTCCAACAAGGACTTCATCGGCGAGACGCTCGACCGCCCCCAGGGGGAGCGGAAGGAGGGCACGATCGCCGCCAACGTCTTCTCCATCGTCAAGGGCGCCCGGATCCTGCGGGTGCACGACGTGGCCGCCACCGTCGCGTCCGTACGCATGACCGAGGCCATGCTCGGCTGGCGTGGCCCGCTGACCCCGAGTCACAATCTGGCCTGAGGAGGTCGTTTTGACCGAACGGAAACCCCTGGGCATGCCGTTCGAGAGCTGGATCGACCGGCAGATCCGCGAGGCGCAGGAGCGCGGCGAGTTCGACGACCTGCCGGGGGCCGGAAAGCCGCTGCCCGACCGGCCGCACGACGACATGTGGTGGATCAAGCAGAAGGTCGAGAGCGAGGGGCTGACGATGCCCCTGCCGCCCACGCTGGCGCTGCGCAAGGAGGCGGAGGAGGCGCTGGCCCACGCGCGCGGGGCCAGGTCGGAGACCGAGGTGCGGCGGATCCTCGACGAGATCAACCAGAAGATCCGCGAGGCGATCAGGACGGGATTGTCGGGCCCGCCGCTCAACCTGATGCCCTTCGACGTTGATGAGATCGTCTCGGAGTGGCGCAGAGCGCAGAGGTGAAGGGGCCCCGCGTGCGGGGCCCCTTCGGGTGGTCGAGGGACCCGGGTCAGGCGGGTCCCTCCGAGAGACCCGGGTCAGGCGGGTCGCTCGGGCTCAGGCCGGGGGCGAGGCCCCCGGCGGTGACGGTGGTCAGTTGACGGGCGGGTAGGCGTTCCTCAGCAGCTCCTGGAACTGCGCCGAGAACCAGCGCCCCGACAGCGGCGCGTTGGGCAGCGCGCCCGACAGGTTGTTGCCGTTGAGGTTGTTGCCGTGGTACGTCGGGTCGCACATCCGGTCGAACTTCTTGCCCTCGTCGTTCGGGATGTCCGAGCTGGCGCCGTCCGACTCGCCCGGAGGCTTGATCCAGACGTAGGCGTCGAACCCGGCCGCCGGGCTGGCGGTCGGCCGCGCGCCCAGGCCCGCGCCGCTCTGGTTGCACCAGTTGCCGGCGTGGATGCGGCGGTCGGTGCGCGACTGGTTGACGAAGTCGTCCAGGACGGTCGAGGTGCTCGGCCCGCTCGGACGGGCGGAGCCGCCCCAGCCGTTGCGCGAGGTGTCGACCAGCATGCCGAGCCCGTTCCTGAAGCCCTTGGAGATGAGGGCGCTGCGCAGGGCCGTGGCGAACGTCGCCTCGTCGACGTACCAGTTCCAGTCCACCCACTTGGACTGCCGGACCGACGTGCCGTTCACGGTCGAGTTGATCGTGAAGTACGGCTCGGTGGTCGCGGAGGTGTTGGCGGTGTTGACGATGAAGCCGTCCACGCTGTCCACGCCGGCGGTGGCGCCGGCGGCGGTGTTGTAGAAGATGTTGACGGACGGGTTGAAGTTCGAGTCCCAGCCCAGCCAGGCGTGGTGGGCGGCGTCGACGTAGGTGTAGACGTTGGTGATGGCGTGCAGCTTGTTCAGCGCGTAGCGCACGCCCTCGACGTAGGCCCCGGTCGAGTTCGCCTCGGCGCACTTGGCGAAGCTGAGGTTGGTGACCAGGTTGGGGAGCGAGTCGGGCTCGATGATCGTGACGATGCGCAGGTTCGAGTACGCGGAGTCGCTCATGATCGCCGAGATCGGGTCGATGTACTCGGCCTTGTAGCGGTTGAGCCCGTTCTCGGAGATGAGCAGCTCGCCGTTGGAGGCCAGCGCCGAGCAGTCGCGGTTGGGCAGGTCGTAGATGACGAACTGGACGGTCAGCGGCGCGGAGCCGTTGGCGGCGTCCTGCCTGACGGCCTCGTCCAGGTGGGCGCGCAGGCCCATGGCGGAGGAGGAGCCGGCGATGGCCGCGATGCGGTCCAGCCAGACGGCGGTGGAGGTGTTGGCCACCGCGGAGCCGCCGGGCTCGGCCTGGGCCTTGGCCTTCCAGTCAGGGTTGACGTAGCCGGTGGCGCCGGCGTACGGGTTCTCGACGTGGCCGCCGGGGGTGGTGCCGCCGTCGTTGTCGGCCTCGGTGGCGGTGACCGTCCTGGAGGTCAGGCCGGTGGAGGCGACGGTGATGGTGCGGCTGCCGTTGGCCGTGTCGGAGTCCTCGGAGGCGGCCAGGGTGACCGTCTGCGCGATGCTCCAGTTGGACGGCGTGAAGGTGAGGCTGCCGCCGCTGGAGACGGTGATGTTGGTGTCGCCGGTGCCCGCCGTCGAGGTGACGGTCACGTTCGAGGTCGGCGCGGCGGCCAGGCGCACGGTGTACGAGGCGGTGGCGCCCTCGGGCACGGTCACCGCGGTCGGCGTCACGATGATCGACTGCTCCACCACGGCGTCGTCGTCCACCTCGGTGGCCGAGACCGTGGCCGGGGTGACGCCGGTGCCGCCGACGGTGAAGGAGGCGGTGCCCGCGGTCGTGTCGGAGTCCTGGGCCGCGGCCAGGGTGACGGTCTGGGCGGTGTTCCAGTTGGACGGGGTGAAGGTCAGCGAGCCGCCCGCGCTGACGGACAGGTCGGTGTCACCGCTGGTCCGCGTGGTGGTGACGGTCACGTTGGCGGACGGGGCCGAGGAGAGCCTGGCCGTGAACGTGGCGGTGCCGCCCTCGTTCACCGCGACCGCGCTGGCCGAGGTGACCACCGACGGGGTGGTCGGGTTCCCGCCGCCGCCGCAGGTGACCCCGTTCACGGTGAACGCGGTCGGGTTCGGGTTGGTGCCGGTCCAGGTGCCGTTGAAGCCGATGGAGACCGAGCCGCCGGTGCTCAGGCTGCCGTTGTACGGCATGTTCGTCCCGGTCACTCGGGTGCCTGACTGGCTCCAGTTGGCGCCCCAGCCGGTGGGGGTGTACTTCTGACCGGTGGTCGGGTAATCGAAGGCCAGATTCCACGACGTAATCGGGTCGCCGGTGTTCTTCAACGTGATGCTCGCGGTGAAACCGCCCTGGCCGGGGCTGCTCGTCCACGAGTTGGCAGAGTAGGTCACGTCGCAGGCGACGGCGGCGTTGGCTGCCGTGCTCTGGCCGACGACGAGCCCTAAGGCCGCGACACTCGCGGCGGTCACGGTCACGGCCCATTTGCGGAGGCCGCGTTGGAGTCTCACGAGCGATCATCTCCAGTGTTAGAGGGTGGGAGCGCTCCCATGGTCTGTCGTGGTTCCATCCATGTACAGAGGGCGACACTCGCGGAGGTGTCCGCCGCCCCGCATGCTCGTTGAATGCCCCGGAACGCGGATGAAACTTTCATCCCGGGCAGCCTGGTGAGAGGAAACACGGGGGTTACCGGACCGCCATTCCGTTGACATACGCGTGAGGGCACCCACAATCCCGTTTGGGAGCGCTCCCACTCCTCTACTCCCATGGAGACCCCGTGAAGTACAGACCTCCTACCCTCCTCTCCCGCTTATCACGGCGGCTGGCCGTGGCCGCGACCCTTGTCCTCGTGGCCGGTGTGACCTCGGCCGTGGCGGCCGGGCCCGCGCAGGCGGCCGTGGCGTGCGATGTGACGTACACGGCCAATCAATGGACGAGCAGCCCCGGCCAGGGCGGTTTCACCGCGAGCATCACGTTGAAGAACACCGGTGACCCCATCACCTCGTGGAACCTGGGTTTCGACTTCCCGACCACGGGCCAGAAGTACACCCCGACAGGCTGGGGTGCCAACTGGAGCCAGTCAGGCACCCGAGTGACCGGGACGAACATGCCGTACAACGGCAGCCTGGCCACCGGCGGGTCCGTGTCCATCGGCTTCAACGGCACCTGGACCGGCACCAACCCGAACCCGACCACGTTCAGCGTGAACGGGGTCACCTGCGGCGGCGCCAACGCCGCGCCCACGGTGTCGCTGACCTCGCCGACCGCGGGACAGACGTTCACCGCCCCGGCCACCGTGCCGATCGCGGCGAACGCCGCCGACTCCGACGGCACGATCTCGAAGGTCGACTTCTACCAGGGCACCACGCTGCTCGGCACCGACACCTCCGCGCCGTACAGCTACAGCTGGACGAACGTGGCCGCGGGCAGCTACTCGATCACCGCCCGGGCGACCGACAACGGCGGCGCGACGACCACCTCGGCGCCGGTCGGGATCACGGTCTCGCAGAACACGGGCCCCGCGCTCGTGGTGAGCCCGACGACCCTGTCCGTGCCGGAGGCGGGGACCGCGAGCTTCAGCGTGAAGCTGTCGCAGGCGCCCTCGGCCAACGTGACCGTCACCACGGCCCGCGCCAGCGGCGACACCGACCTGACCGTCTCGGCCGGCGCCAGCCTGACCTTCACGCCGTCCAACTGGAACACCGCGCAGAACGTCACGCTCGCGGCGGCCAACGACTCCGACACGACCGCCGGCTCCGGCGTGTTCCGGGTGAGCGCCACCGGCTACACCGCGGTCGACGTGACCGCCACCGAGGCGGACGACGACGTCGGCGGCAACAACACCTACGTCCAGCGCTTCGTCGAGATGTACAACGAGCTCCACGACCCGGCGAACGGCTACTTCTCGCCCGAGGGCGTGCCGTACCACTCGATCGAGACCTTCATGGTCGAGGCGCCGGACCACGGGCACGAGACCACGTCCGAGGCCTACAGCTACTACCTGTGGCTGGAGGCGGTCTACGGGCAGGTCACCGGCGACTGGACGAAGTTCAACAACGCGTGGACCTCGATGGAGAAGTACATCATCCCGGCCACGGCCGACCAGCCGACGAACTCCTTCTACACGCCGAACAAGCCGGCCACGTACGCGCCGGAGTGGAACCAGATCAGCAACTACCCGACCGCGCTCGACTCCGGCGTCACGCCCGGCGTCGACCCGATCGCGAGCGAGCTGCAGAGCGCGTACGGCACCCGCGACATCTACGGCATGCACTGGCTGCTCGACGTCGACAACACCTACGGCTTCGGCCGCTGCGGCGACGGCACCACCAAGCCCGCCTACATCAACACCTACCAGCGCGGCCCGGAGGAGTCGGTCTTCGAGACGATCCCGCAGCCGTCCTGCGACACCTTCAAGCACGGCGGCACCAACGGCTACCTGGACCTGTTCATCAAGGACAGCTCCTACGCCAAGCAGTGGAAGTACACCAACGCCCCCGACGCCGACGCGCGCGCCGTGCAGGCCGCGTACTGGGCGCAGACGTGGGCCAAGGCGCAGGGCAAGGAGTCGCAGATCTCCGGGTCGGTCGCCAAGGCCGCGAAGATGGGCGACTACCTGCGCTACGCGATGTACGACAAGTACTTCAAGAAGCCCGGCTGCACGAGCCCGCAGTGCGCGGCCGGCACCGGCAAGGACGCCTCCAACTACCTGATGAGCTGGTACTACGCCTGGGGCGGCGCGACCGACTCCAGCGCCGGCTGGGCGTGGCGCATCGGCTCCAGCCACAACCACTCCGGCTACCAGAACCCGCTCGCGGCCTGGGCGCTGGCGAACGTGACCGAGCTCAAGCCCAAGAGCAGCACCGGCGTGGCCGACTGGAGCACCAGCCTCACCCGGCAGCTGCAGTTCTACGGCTGGCTGCAGTCGGCCGAGGGCGCCATCGCCGGTGGCGCGACCAACAGCTGGGAGGGCCACTACGCGGCGCCGCCGAGCGGCCTGCCGAAGTTCCACGGCCTGACCTATGACTGGCAGCCCGTTTACCACGACCCGCCATCGAACCAGTGGTTCGGCTTCCAGGCGTGGACGATGGAGCGGGTGGCCGAGCTGTACTACGCCTCGGGCAACACCGACGCCAAGGCGCTGCTCGACAAGTGGGTCACCTGGGCGATGGCCAACACCACGATCAACGCGGACGGCTCGTACCAGATCCCGTCCACGCTGCGGTGGACCGGTCAGCCCGCGGGCGACTTCACCGCCACCTCCGGGATGCCTCCGGCCAACTCCGGCCTGCACGTGACGATCGCCGACTACACGAACGACGTGGGCGTGGCCGGCGCGTACGCCAAGACGCTCATGTACTACGCGGCCAAGGCGAACAACACGGCGGCCAAGAACATGGCCAAGGCGCTGCTCGACGGCGTGTGGAAGAACCGTGACGCCAAGGGCGTGTCGGTCCCCGAGACCAAGACCGACTACAACCGCGTGGACGACCCGGTCTACGTGCCGTCCGGCTGGAGCGGCAAGATGCCCAACGGCGACACCATCAACTCCAGCTCGACGTTCATCTCGATCAGGTCCTTCTACAAGAACGACCCGGACTGGCCGAAGGTCGACGCCTTCCTGAAGGGCACGGGCCCCGCGCCGGTCTTCAACTACCACCGGTTCTGGGCGCAGGTGGACGTCGCCGTCGCCCTGGGCGAGTACGGACGGCTCTTCCCGTGAGAAAGGCACTGATCGCCGTGGCGTCGCTGGTCCTGCCCCTGTGTTTCGCAGGGGCAGGGCCGGCGGCCCATGCCGCCGCGCCCGCGTTCGCGTACGGCGAGGCGCTGCAGAAGGCGCTGTGGTTCTACGAGGCCCAGCAGTCGGGCGACCTGCCGAGCTGGAACCGCGTCGGCTGGCGCGGCGACTCCGGCATGAACGACGGCAAGGACGTGGGCGTGGACCTCACGGGCGGCTGGTACGACGCGGGCGACCACGTCAAGTTCGGCTTCCCGATGGCGTTCTCCACCACGATGCTGGCCTGGGGCGCGGTCGAGTACCGCGACGCGTACGCGGGCTCCGGCCAGCTCACGCACCTGCTCGACAACCTCAGGTACGTCAACGACTACTTCATCAAGGCCCACCCGTCGCCGAACGTGCTCTACGGCCAGGTCGGCAACGGCGGCACGGACCACGCCTGGTGGGGCCCGGCCGAGGCCATGCAGATGTCACGGCCCGCGTACAAGATCGACGCGTCGTGCGGCGGGTCGGACCTGGCGGGCGAGACGGCGGCGGCGATGGCCGCCTCCTCGATCGTCTTCCGCCCGACGAATCCGGCCTATGCCGACACGCTGCTGACGCACGCCAAGCAGCTGTACTCCTTCGCCGACACCGTCAGGAAGAAGTACACCGACTGCATCACCGACGCGCAGGGCTACTACAACTCGTGGAGCGGCTACAACGACGAGCTGGTGTGGGGCGCGATCTGGCTCTACCGGGCCACCAACGACGCCTCCTACCTGGCCAAGGCCGAGACCGGGTACGACAATCTCGGCAACGAGCCGCAGACCACGACCAAGTCGTACAAGTGGACGATCGCGTGGGACGACAAGTCGTACGGCGCGTACGTGCTGCTGTACAAGCTGACCGGCAAGCAGCGCTACCTGGACGACGCCAACCGCTGGCTCGACTGGTGGACGGTCGGCGTGAACGGCGCGAAGGTGGCGTACTCGCCGGGCGGCCAGGCCGTGCTGGACCGGTGGGGCTCGCTGCGGTACGCGGCCAACACCTCGTTCGCCGCGCTCGTGCACAGCGACACCGTCACCGACGCCACGCGCAAGGCCCGCTACCACGACTTCGCGGTGCGGCAGATCAACTACGCGCTCGGTGACAACCCGCGCAACTCCTCGTACCTGATCGGGTTCGGCGCCAACCCGCCGAAGAACCCGCACCACCGCACGGCGCACGGCTCGTGGACCGACCAGATCACCAACCCCGAGCAGACCCGCCACACCCTGTACGGCGCGCTCGTCGGCGGACCGCCCGACCCGAACGACGCCTACACCGACAAGCGCGACGACTACGTCATGAACGAGGTCGCCACCGACTACAACGCCGGCTTCACCAGCGCGCTGGCCCGGCTCTACAAGGAGTACGGCGGCGCTCCCGCGGCGAACTTCCCGGTGGCGGAGACCCCGGACGGTCCCGAGCTCTTCGTCGAGGCGGGCGTGAACGCCGCGGGCACCGGCTTCACGGAGATCAAGGCCATCGTCCGCAACCAGTCGGCCTGGCCCGCCAGGGTCCTGTCCGACGGCTCGTTCCGCTACTACTTCACGCTCGACGGCACGACGACGGCCTCGCAGATCACCGTGTCGTCGGCCTACACGCAGTGCAAGGCGCCCACGCTGCACCAGGCGGGCGGTACCACGTACTACGTGAACATCGACTGCTCCGGGCAGGCCATCGCCCCGGCCGGGCAGTCGCAGCACCGCAGGGAAGTGCAGTTCAGGATCGCCAGCGCGGGGTCGTGGGACCCGGCGAACGACTGGTCGTACCGGAACATCCCCACCACGCCCGGCGCGACGCCGGTGCGCACCGGGAACATCACCCTTTACAGCGGCGCGACCAAGATCTGGGGTGAGCCCCCGGGTCCGGAGGAGCAGGACACGACCGCGCCCAGCAAGCCGGGCAAGCCCGCGGCATCCGAGGTCACGGGCTCG
This sequence comes from Nonomuraea sp. NPDC005650, assembly GCF_040605375.1. Classification (NCBI taxonomy): domain Bacteria; kingdom Bacillati; phylum Actinomycetota; class Actinomycetes; order Streptosporangiales; family Streptosporangiaceae; genus Nonomuraea; species Nonomuraea sp. NPDC005650. The sequence goes on along the minus strand of NZ_JBEXCR010000002.1, from coordinate 255,801 downwards.
ACCGCCAGGCTGAGCTGGGCCGCCTCCACGGACAACGTGGGCGTGAGCGGCTACGACGTCTACCTGGGGTCCCAAAAGGTAGGCACGGCCGCGAGCGCGTCCTTCGACCTGAGCGGGCTCACCCCTGCCACTTCCTACACCGCCTCCGTGGTGGCGCGGGACGCGGCGGGCAACACCTCGGCGCCGTCCGACGGCACCTCGTTCACCACGACGAACACGACCCCGCCGCCCACCGGCGGGTGCGCGGCGGCGTACAAGGTGACGAGCTCGTGGAGCGGCGCCTTCCAGGCGGAGGTGACGGTGAAGAACAACGGCACCTCGGCGACCACCGGATGGACGGTGTCCTGGACGTCGGCGAACCAGATCACCCAGCTCTGGGGCGGTAAACACACCCAGTCGGGCTCCGGCGTCACCGTCAAGAACGAGGCGTACAACGGGGCGCTCGCTCCGGGCGCCACCACCACGTTCGGCTTCATCGCCAACGGCACACCCACCGTCCCCGACCCCGTCACCTGCACTCCCGCCTGAGTGAAGACCCCGCCCCCGCCGCAGTAGCGGCGGGGGCGGTTCCACAGCTCAGTGAAAGGCAGCACATGAGACCACTGATCACCGCGCTGGCCTGCCTCCTCGCCTTCTTCGTCGCCCCTGTCGCCCCGGCGAACGCCGCCGTCGGCATCCACGTCAGCGGTGCGAAGATCGTCGAGTCCAACGGCCAGGAGTTCGTCATGCGCGGCACCAGCCACGCGCACACGTGGTACGCGACGCAGACGAAGGCGTTCGCGGACATCAAGTCGCTGAAGGCCAACACCGTGCGGGTCGTGCTCAGCGGCGGCCGCTGGACCCCCAACAGCGTCTCCGACGTGGCCAACGTCGTCTCCCTCTGCAAGCAGAACAAGCTCATCTGCGTGCTGGAGAACCACGACACCACCGGGTACGGCGAGCAGAGCGGCGCCTACACCCTCGACCAGGCCGCCAACTACTGGATCAGCGTCAAGTCCGCCCTGGTCGGCCAGGAGGACTACGTCATCGTCAACATCGGCAACGAGCCGATCGGCAACAACGCCGTCACCCCGGGCTGGGCCGCCGCCACCACGGCCGCGATCCAGAAGCTGCGCAGCAACGGCTTCCAGCACGCGCTGATGGTGGACGCGCCCAACTGGGGCCAGGACTGGCAGTTCGGCATGCGCGACAACGCGCGCGCGGTCTTCGACAGCGACCCGGCCAAGAACACGATCTTCTCCATCCACATGTACGGCGTCTTCGACACGGCCGCGGAGATCAACGCGTACATGGACGCCTTCAAGACCGCGGGGCTGCCGCTGGTCGTCGGCGAGTTCGGCTTCAACCACTCCGACGGCAACCCGGACGAGGACACGATCATGGCCCAGGCCGTGAGCCGCGGCCTCGGCTACCTCGGCTGGTCTTGGAGCGGCAACGGGGGCGGCGTCGAATACCTCGACCAGGTCACCAACTTCGACGTCACCCAGCTCACCTCCTGGGGCCAGCGGCTGTTCAACGGCGCCAACGGAATCGCCGCCACCTCCAAGCAGGCCTCGATCTACGGCGGCGGCACCGCCGACCCGACCCCGCCGAGCACGCCCGGCACGCCGTCGGCGTCCGGCATCACCTCGTCGGGGGCGAACCTGTCCTGGACGGCCTCCACGGACAACGTGGGCGTGACCGGCTACGACGTCTACACCTCGACCGGCACCTCGCTCGGCTCGACCGCGACGAACTCGATCACGCTGACCGGGCTGTCGCCGGCGACCGCGTACCAGGTGTACGTGAAGGCCAGGGACGCGGCCGGCAACCAGTCCGCCGCGTCGCCGACGGCGTCGTTCACCACGCTCAGCGGCGGCGGCACCGGCGGCGGCTGCACGGCCGCCGGCACCGTGCAGAGCCAGTGGAGCACCGGGTACGTCGTGCAGCCCGTGACCGTGACCAACACCGGCACCTCGACCAAGTCGAGCTGGACCGTCACCTTCACGCTGCCGGCCGGTCACACGCTCACCGGCTCCTGGAACGCCGCGGTGACGGTCAGCGGCCAGACCGTGACGGCCAAGAACCTGAGCTACAACGGCACGCTGGCGCCGAACGCCAGCACGAGCTTCGGGGTGCAGGCCAGTCGCCCGAGCGGCAACACGTCCGTGCCGTCCGGCTACACCTGCGCCAACTGAACCGCCCGTCCAACCGCTGCGTATGAGGAGGTGAGGCGGAAGAACATCCCTGCCCAACGACCATCCCGCCCGGATGGGACGGACGCGGCCGATACCTCCAGTCGGCCGCGTCCGTTATTTGGCCTGGGTCTTCGTGGCTTCGGCGAACCTCTGCCGGGCCGCGTCGATGGCGTCCTCGTCCTGGAACTCGGCGAAGGCCGCCTCGTGGTAGCGGGCGGGGATGAGCCGCCTGACGCGGTCCGGATAGCCCACGCCCGCCTCCGGCACCCGGACCAGGGGAGGGATGCCGATGCGTACCGCGATCGGGCCCGCGGCGCGCACGGAGGTCGCCCAGTCGGTGCCCGCGCCGGTGACCGCGCACATGTGGCGGGCGTACACCCACTTCACCTCGACGAGCGAGGTGGCTTCGGGCGGATCGAAGCCGAAGGGCTCCACGGCGCACACGACGCGCGAGTCGAAGTCGTGGCCGTGCGCGTGGTGCTCGTCGGGCGAGGACTGTTCGAGGATGCGCGTCACCTGGGCGGCGAGCTCCTTGTTCAGCTGGGCCGACGGCTGGTGGGCGGCGAAAAACATCACCCCGGCCAGGGTCAGGCTGGCCAGGGTGACGAGTGCCGCGGCAAGCCCGCGACGTGACTTGATCACGGGCTGGTGCAGGTCAGGGCCGGAGCCGGGTTGGGGATCGAACCGGTGGCGTTGAATCCGAACGTGGTGGTCGCGTTCGGCGCGAGCTGCCCGTTGTAGGTGGCGTTCTTGACCACCACATTGGGGGGTTGCCCGGACAGCACGCCGTTCCATGGCGAGCCGTCGAATCCCTGGCCGCCGGAGTAGGTCCACTTGACGGTCCAGCCGTTGATGGAGGAGGTGCTCGTGTTCTTCACGGTCACCTCGCCCTGGAAGTGGCCGGCCCAGCCGGTGTCCGTGGCCTTCCACGTGGCGGTGCAGGCGCCGGGGTTGACCGTCGGGGTCACCGTCGGGGTCGCGGTGGGGGTGCTCTGGCCCGGGCCGACGCCGGTGACCTCGCCGTTTCCGCCGTCGAAGGTGACGTCGGAGCAGCTGTAGAAGTTCTCGTTGCTGTCGGAGCGGATCCAGTGCGTGTAGATGATGTGCCGGCCGGTCTTGCCGGACGGGAGCTGGGCGTTCCAGTAGTAGTAGTTGAGCGCGCCGGCGGGGCCGGTGTCCGGCGGGTTGGTGACGCTGCCGAACGGCTCCAGGTCGGACCACTTCAATGGCCCGTTGGGGTTCCAGCCGTTCTTGGTGATGTAGTAGTTGAAGGCGCCGGGGTGCTTGGCCCAGTTGCTGTGCCGCATCTGGATGGTGGCGCCCGAGGTCAGGTGGGTCAGCGGCCAGTCGCTGCGCACCGCGTTGTAGGCCGAGAAGTCGTAGGGACCGCCGGTGCCGCCGCTGCAGAGCTGCCCGTCGGGGATGAACCCGGTGGTCCGGCCCGCGCCGTCGGAGCGCAGCACCGCGAACCAGTTGTACAGCGGGGTCGTGCCGCTCTGCGCGACGGCCGCCGCGCACGCGGGGTTGTAGGGGATGATCTGGCCGTTCTCCCGCAGGCCGTCCTGCCAGCACAGGAACGTCCTCGCCGCGGGGAACATCGACACCCCGTGCGCCAGTGCCTGCGTGGGCACCATCAGGACAGTTGTGATCAGAACCATGACGGCGGTGATCGCCGCCGACTTGAATAACCTCATGGGGATTCCCTTGCGCTGACGACTGAGGAAACCTGCCCACGAGCGGCCCGCCCGGCCAGCGCATTGAATCACGCGGCGCACGGCCTGGACAACGCGCTGTGAAACTTTCATTCGATCTTGGTCATGGCCCCTGCAGGCGCTAGTCTGGGAGCGCTCCCATCAGGGGATGTGGCACGCGGCGTACTTTGCGAGGGGTACGGTCCGCGGACTAGAGGGGTACGGCAGGTGCTGCCGTACCCCTCCTCAATCCCGGTCGAGCGCGGCGTCGATGTCGTCGAGCCTGGCCTGCAGCTCGCTCAGGCAGGCCGGCGCGAGCCGCCCCTCGCCGAAGCGGACGGACAGCTTCTGCCGCAGGTTGTCCGTCCTGGACACCGAAGGGCCGTGCGGTCCCACCGCGGCGTGCAGCACCTGTTTGAGGTCCAGCACCACGTCGGCGTCGGTCGCGCCGCACGGCGTCTTGGCCTCCAGCACGGTCTTGAAGTCGTCCACGGCCTGCTCGACGGTGTTCGCCGAGGGCGGCGCGCTCTGGACGGGCGTGCTCTCGATCAGCCGGGCGGTCGGCGACGTCCTGACCGCCGTCTCCGTCGGCTGCTGCTGGTGCTGGAGCCCCGTCTGCTGGAACCACAGCAGCGCGGAGAGCGCGATGGCCGCCGAGCCGGCGACCGTGAGGCCGCGTCTGACGTGCCGCCCCAGACTCGCCGCCCCGAGCGCCGAGGTCAGCGCCGAGACGATCTCGGCGGCGGTCGGCCGCCGGCCCGGCTGGTTCGCCAGGCAGCGCTGGCAGAGCGAGGCCACGGAGTACGGCACGCCGGCGACCCGGGGCGGTGGATACGTCCTGCGCGCCGCCTCGATCTCCTCCCACGTCGTCTCCGGGTACGGCCGGCGCCCCGTGAGCATGGTGTGCAGCAGCACGCCGAGGGCGTACACGTCGACCGCGGGATGGGTCGGCGCGCCGAGCAGCCGTTCGGGGGCGACGTAGGGAGGGGTGCCGCGCTCGTCGTCGGGATCCCCGGCCCAGGCCGCGATCCCGAAGTCGAGCAGCTTGGGACCGTCGGCGGTGAGCAGCACGTTCTCGGCCGTGACGTCCCTGTGGACCAGTCCACGGGCGTGCCCGGCCATCAGGACCCGGGCCAGCCGCAGCGCGATGGCCGCTGCCTCGGTCCACGGCAGCGGCCCCTGCTCGATGCGTTCGGCCAGCGGCGTGCCGTCGAGCAGCGGCATCACCACGTAGGCGGCGACGCCGCCGTTGGTGGTGACGGTCTCGCCGTAGTCGTAGATGTCGATGGAGTCGGGATGGATGAACCGGGCGGCGGCGCGCGCCTCGCTGCGGGCGCTGACGCGCTCGCCGCCGCCGGCGTGGAGTGAGGCGGTGAGCACCTTGACGGCGATCATCCGGTGCAGCGACTGGTCGAAGGCACGCCAGATGACCGACATGCCCCCGCGGGCCAGCGGATCCAGCAACAGATACCTGCGGGCCAGTATGTCCCCCGGCTCAAGCCGACTCACGGACGACCAGTTCCGTGGGGAGTACAGGGTCGATCCCCGCGGCGCCCGTCAGGAGCAGCCGGGTGGCGACGGTGGCGAGCTCCTCGACGGGCTGGCGGATGGTGGTCAGGGCCGGGGCGACGTGCCTGGCGACCGGGGCGTCGTCGAACCCGATCACCGCCACGTCCGCCGGCACCTTGCGCCCGGCTCTGCGCAGTGCCTGGATCGCGCCTGCCGCCATCAGGTCGGAGGCGACGAAAACGGCGTCCAGACCTGGGGCGTGGCGTAACAGCCACTGCATGGCGTGAGTGCCGGAGGCCGCGGTGAAGTCCCCGTAGGCCACGGGCACGTCGGGCGCGCCCGCCGACTGCAGGGTGCGTATCAGGCCCTCTAATCTGTCGCGGGCGCCGGGTAAGGACGGTGGTCCGCCGATGGCGGCGACGTTACGGCGGCCGGTGAGCAGGAAATGCTCGGCCGCCTGTCGTCCGCCGTCGAGGTTGTCCACGTCGGCGTATGGGAGCTTGAGGTCGTGGGGCGGGCGGCCGATGTTGCGTACGGGGACGCCCGAGGTGGATAACTTGATCGCCAGGGGATGGCGCTCACGCGCGCCCACGATCAGCACCGCGCCCGACAGCGCGGGCAGCGTGGACGATGTGGGCGTGACGGTGGTCACCATCAGGTGGGTGCCATGTTCGGCGATCACGGCTCCCGCGGCGGACAGGAGTCGTGCGTAGTAGGGTTCGGAGAACAGGCGTGGGAGGTGGTCGCAGATCACCGCCGTGACGCCGTCGGCCAAGGTCTTGGCGGCCGTTCCCCGGGGGGCTCGTTGGCGGACGTATCCCATGCGGGACACGGCGTCGTAGACTTGCCGGCGGGTCGAGGTACTGACCCGCACCGAGCCCGTGAGGACTCGAGAGGCGGTCGCGGGGGAAACCCCTGCAGCGGCCGCCACCTGTGCCAGTGTGGGCTGCTCGGTCATGGAGCACCTCGCGGAAAGATCCTGGGAGCGCTCCCACGTTACCAATGTTTCGGCGCTGTTAATAGGGCCTTTGCAAGGAGTGCGTCCCACTGTACGGACGCACTCCGAATTTGCTCAGCTAGAGGCCCTGGTAACCGAAAGTTGTTTTTGCGCCGAACTTTGATCACGCAATATTTGCGTGTCTGATTTCTCCGTATCCGGTCAGTGGGTCACCGTCGTGTCGATCTGGGCCTCGTCCAGTCCGCCGTCCGTGTTGTCGTCCGGCTCGGGGCGCTGCTGGGGCTGGCAGCTCGCGCCGCAGCCGCCGAAGCGCGCGCTGTTCACCGGGGTGAAGTCCGTCGCCGGGATGCCCTTGAGCGCGGACAGCATGGTGTCCTTCCAGATCGGCCCGGGGATGGAGGCCCCGAACACCGAGCCGTAGTACCGGCCGCCGATGGTGATGCTGTTCAGCTTGTGCGTCACCGCGCCGCGCGGGTCACCGATGCTGACCGCTCCCGCGAGGTCGGGGGTGAACCCGGCGAACCAGGCGGTGGACTGCTCGTCCGTGGTGCCGGTCTTGCCGGCGGCCGGCCGGCCGATGCCGCCGACGCCCTTCATGGTGCCCTTGGTGAACACGCCGGACAGGATGCTGGAGGCGGCGTCCGCGACCTCAGGGTCGAGCGCCTGCTTGCACTTCGGCTTGTAGTTGGTGACCTTGCCGTCGCGGTCCTTGATCGAGGAGATGGCCATCGGCTCGCAGTACTTGCCGCGCGCGCCGATCGCGGCGTACGCGTTGGCGACGGTCACCGGGTCCATCTCGTTGATGCCGAGCGTGAACGTCTCGTACTCCTGCAGGGGCAGCCCGTCGGAGCGCTCGATGCCCAGCGACTTGGCCGTCTTGACCACGTTGCACAGGCCCACCTTCTGCTCCAGCGCCATGAAGAAGGTGTTGACCGAGCCCCAGGTGCCGGTGGCCAGCGACTTGAAGCCGCCGCCGCCGCCCTCGGCGTTGGTGACGGTGAAGGTGGGCTCGCCCATGTTCTGGCCCTTGCAGTTCTTGAACGACCAGTAGGCGGGGGCGCGGTAGCCGCTGCCCACCGAGATCCCGTCGTTGATCTTCATGCCCTGCTTGAGGGCGGTGAGCAGGGTGAACGTCTTGAACGTCGAGCCCGCCTGGAAGCCGGTGCCGCCGCCGTGCACCGCGTTGGCGACGAGGTTGTAGGACATCTCGTTCTTGCGCTTGCTGGTGCCGTACTTGCGGCTGGCGGCCATGGCCTTGATCGCGCCGGTGCCCGGCTGGACGAGCGCCTCGGAGGCGACCGGGTTGTCGGAGGCGAACACGTGCTTCTTGATGGCCTGCTCGGCGGCCTTCTGCATCGTGGTGTCCAGCGTGGTCTGGATGGTCAGGCCGCCCCGATTGAGGAACGCGGTCCTGGCCTTCTTCGTCTTGCCGAAGTCTCGGTTGCTGAGGATCTCGTTGCGGACGTACATGCAGAAGTACGGGTAGTCGCTGGCCTCGCAGCCACCGGGCAGCGCGGTGTCCTTGTAGCCGAGCTTGGTCTTCTTGGCCTCGGCGGCCTGCTCCGGCGTGATCTTCTTCAGCTCGGCCATCCGGTCGAGCACGACGTTGCGCCGGAACAGCAGCCGCTCCTTGAACTCCTTGCCCCGGCTGGGGTCGGTCTGCAGCGGGTCCTGCACGGCGCCGGCCAGCGTGGCGGCCTGGGCCAGGGTCAGGTCGGCGGCCTTGACTCCGAAGAAGCGCTTGGCGGCCGCCTCGATGCCGTAGGCCCGGGCGCCGAAGTACGCGATGTTCAGGTATTTCTCGAGGATCTCGTTCTTGGTGTACTTCTCCTCGATCGCCATCGCGTACCGCAGCTCGTTGAGCTTACGGGCGTAGCTGGCCTCAAGGGCCGCGTTCTTCTCCTTGGTGGTGCTGGCCGAGTTGAGCAGCACCTGCTTGACGTACTGCTGGGTGATGGACGAGCCGCCCTGGGCGATGCCGCCCGAGGTGAGGTTCTTGGCCAGGGCGCGGACGGTGCCCTCGATGTCGATCGGGCCGTGCTCGTAGAAGCGGTAGTCCTCGATCGAGATGATGGCCGTCTTCATGATCTCGGCGATGTCGTCAAGCTTGACGTTCTCGCGGTACTCCTCGTAGAACGTCGCGATCGGCTTGCCCTTGGCGTCGAGCACCGTCGTCTTCTCCGCGAGGGGCGGCTCCTTGAGGTCCCGCGCCTTGAGGCCTAGGTCCTCCGACGCCGAGACGAACATCGCGCCGGTGCCTCCGACCGCGGGCAGCGCGATGGCCGCGGCCACTACACCGGCCGCTGCCGCCGCCCCGGTCAGGCGTGCGATACTCGACAAACGGGAACCCATGGTGGTAAAACCTTCCCCTCGTGGCATTAGGGTGCATCCTAAACCCCGCCATGACGTGCTCTCGGTAAAAGCTTGGACGCTGTTCGCGGCCGGTTTGTTCGCGCGGAAGCCCGTTTTTTCTAACTCTGGCCGCAAAGCGCCGGATCGTGCAGGGTGGGGCCCCTGCGGCACGTGTGACGATCTTCAGTTTCTGCCAGGTGCGGGCAAAGAAGCGTGTTGACGAGCGGGTGGGTGTCCACCGGTCTGGCAATGTCTGTTCCCTGCCGGTCGTGGTGGGGGGACTTATGCGTCGTGTCGGAGATGGCGAGCATTTCGATCGGTTGCTCGCCGCTGCCAGGACATATTGGGGCGAGAGCCCCAGCGGTGAGAGCTGCGTCGTGGCCGAGGCGTTCGACCAGGACATCAGAGTCGTGGTACGGACGCTCATGGTCGCGAAGGCGGTCTGCGAGCTGCTCTCTGCGCGGCTGTTCGCGCTGGTCGAGCCGGAGTGGCGGCGGCTGGCGGAGGTGTTCGGCGCCGAGGGGGACGGGCGACCGCGGGTGCCGCCGGCCGCGCTGGTGACCAGCCGGGCGGACCCGTACGTGACCAGGGACATCCCGGTCGTGCACGTCCACGGGACGGGGTCGCTGAAGGCGTACGCGATCTTCCCCGACCAGGGGCCCTGCTCGTTCCGCGAGGAGCTGCCCGCCAGGGTCGGCGCGTTCTTCGAGCGGCACGTGTGGCCGTTCAGGGACACGATCAGGCCGGGCGCGGAGCGGACGGCCTGGCGGGCCAAGAGCGGCTACCAGGTGCGCACGGAGACCGAACGCCGCCAGCTGCGCGACTACGGCTGCGCCCGCCTGGGCCTGGACCCGCGGCGGCCGACCATCGCGGTCCTCGGCCACACGCCGGGGGAGGACACCGACCTGTTCCGGTCGACGGTGGACTACGCCTCGTCGGACCCGTCGGCGAACTGGCTGTTCCTCGACCCCGTCGGCTACCCGCACTCCCGGGTGCGGTGCGTGACGGGCGCCCTGTCCACGAACCTCCTCTGGAGCATGGCGGACGTCTGCGTCACCTTCAGCGACAGCGACCTGCCCGCGTTCGGCATCCCGGTTGTCCAGGCGGGCTGGTCGGTGGGGAGCGCCTGCGGCGCCACGTACGTGGCCCGCGACGCGTCGGACATCCGCCTGTGGCTGGACGAGGCCATCGCCAAGCACGAGAAGGGCGAGTCCATCCTGGAGCAAGAGCAGCGCGACCGCGCCCGGCTGTGGCTCTGGCTGCGCCGCTGCGGCGCCGACGTGCCCACCCAGCTCCTGCCGCACTGGGAGTACGGCGTCGACTACCCGCGGGCGCTCGCCGTGAACCTGTGGCACGTGGAGCGCGACGGCGACCCGCTCTACAGCGCGGTCGCCCGCATGTGGACCAGGCGCGAACCCATGCTCACGCGCTTCGACTTCCACGACCCGGCGGGGCCGTTCATCAGGAACGGCTTCGACCGGTTCCCGCGGTTCGGCGATGTCGTCCGCCACGAGGAAGACCCCATGAGCAGCTTCCACGACCAGGAAGAGTCGTCATTCACGAGGAGCACCCCATGAGCACCCCAGGATCCGCCACCGAGCTGGACCAGCTGATCCTCCCCGCGATCCCGCCCGTCCACGTGCGCAGCGGTCAGATCCCCGCGCTGCAGGTGACCGACAGGCTGCAGCGGGGCACCTCGATCGTGGGCAGGTTCGAGACCTCGGGGCTCGCCGGGTTCAAGGTCTCGGCGCAGGGGCGCTCGCTCCGGGTGCTGGTGTCGCTGTCGACCGACGACCGCTCGCTGAGCGGCGGGGACGCCGGCAAGACCGACCTGGTCGGCCTGCAGCCGCGTCTGGTGCAGGTCCGCTCCCAGGGGCGGCTGCGCCAGTGCCTGCTGCTCAGGGGGCGGCGGGCGCACGGCCAGGTGGCCTTCGACCTGACGGCGGAGGAGATCCCCGACGACGGGCTGATCTGCGTCGAGGTGCTCGACATCATGGAGGGCGACGGGGTCTGCGAGGAGGCGCGCGAGGCCGTGTCGGGCCACGTCATGCCCGACGGCGTGGCCGGGCTGCGGCTGGACAAGGTGGTGTTCGAGGAGCCGCCGACGGTGGACTTCGACCCCGACACGCTCGACGGGTTGCGCTGCGAGGCGTCCTCGCTGATCAGCGCGGGCGGCGTGGCCAACCGCAACCGGCAGGGCGCGCGCGTGCTGCGCTCGGGCATGTTCGTGGTCAACCCGGTGCTGAAGGACACGTTCGGGTCGAGCGGCCGCGTCACGTTCAGGCTGGGCACCAAGGCGGAGCCGGCCAGCCTCATCCCCGCGACGTGGCGGCGGGTGAACAGCGAGCTGCGCTGGATGCGCCACGCCACCAGGAAGCTGCTGGGCATGGCGGCGCCGCCGGTGGAGCGCGTCATCAGCGTCAGGGACGGGGACGTGGAGCTGCCCGAGCAGCGCACGGACGGCAACATCACCGAGCTCATGCTGCCCAGCCCCACGAGCTCGCCGTTCCTGGTGGTCATGGGTCAGTGCCTGGGCGCGCTGCCGACGCTGGAGTCGGCCGCCACGCACTAGTACGGGTGTGAACTATCCCGGCTCGAATAAACTGCGGGGTCATGGGCGACGCTGTCGAACGGATCCTCGGGGAGTGGCGGCGCGAGCGGCCTGACCTCGATCTGACGGCCATGGGCGTGTTCGGGCGGCTGGCCCAGGTGATGCGCGTCCTGGAGCCGCGGGTCGACCGGGTTCTCACCGAGCGCGGGCTGCGGCAGGGCGAGTTCGACGTGCTGGCCGCGCTGCGCCGGGCCGGGCCGCCGTACACGCTGATCCCGTCGGAGCTGTCGGCGGTGCTGATGATGTCGCGGGCCGGGATGACCAACCGGCTCGACCGGCTGGAGGCGGCGGGGCTGGTCGAGCGCAGTCTCGACCCCGCCGACCGGCGCAGCTTCCGCGTCCGGCTGACCGAGGAGGGCCTGCGGGTCATCGACGAGACGCTCACCGAGCACGCCGCGAACCTGGCCCGCCTGGCCTCCCCGCTCACTCCCGAGGACACCGAGGCCCTGGCCGCCATCCTGCGCAAGCTGCTGGAGGGGCCGCTAGGCCGGGAGGTCTAAAAGTTGGCGATAATCCGTGATATCGCCGCCCAAGGGGAAGTCATTCTCATGTGACGAACGGCTTGCGCATAGAGACGATCCGGCACCTCCACTGCACGGTCCTGCGCGCCAGCGGCGAGCTCGACCACGCGGGCCGGGTCCGCTTCAGCGCCTGCATCAACGCGGTGTGGGACTGGACGGCGGGGCCCGTACTCGTGTTCGACCTGGCGGATCTGGACTTCTACGACTCGTCCGTCATCGGGGTGCTGGCGATGGCGATGCAGCGCATGGAGGAGCAGGGGAGCGGCCGGATCATCCTGGTCCGGCCGTCGGACCACCTGCTGTCGGTGCTGCGGCTGACGGACCTGCTGCCGCGGGTGGAGCTGCGGGAGAGCGTCGAGAAGACGGTGGCGGAGCTGATGCTGCGATCGGAAGCCCCCGGCTCGCCGGAGTCCCCCCGATCGCGCTTCCCCGCCCCCGGCCCAAGCCCCTGACCCCCGCGGCTTCGAAAGGACCTCAGAGGCCGTACGCCTCCAGCAGGCGCAGCCACACTTCGCTGACCGTCGGGAACGACGGGACGGCGTGCCAGAGGCGCTCCAGCGGCACCTCGCCCGTCACCGCGATCGTGGCGCTGTGCAGCAGCTCGGCCGTGCCCGGTCCGACGAACGTGACGCCGAGCAGCACCTTCCTGTCCTCGTCCACCACGGCCCTGGCCCGGCCGCGGTAGCCGTCGCCCAGCAGGTAGGCCCCGGTGACCGACCCCAGGTCGTAGTCCACCACGCGCACCCGGAACCCGTCCTCCCGGGCCACCGCCTCGGTCCTGCCGACCGCGCAGACCTGCGGGTCGGTGAAGACGACCTGCGGCGCGCCGAACCCGTCGGCCAGATCCCGCATCGCGGGCAGCTCGTCGCCACGCGCCCGTGCAGCGATCACGTCGCCGCAGATCCTGGCCTGGTACTTGCCCATGTGCGTGAGCAGCGCGCGCCCGTTGACGTCGCCGACGGCGTACAGCCAGCCCCCGGGGACGCCGGTCGCCCGCATGCTGTCGTCCACCTCGACGTACGCGCCGTCGGCCAGGCCGACCGTGCTCAGGCCCACGGTGCCGGTGGCGGGCCGGCGGCCGGTCGCGACCAGCAGCTCGTCCGCCTCCACCGGGGGCCCCTCGGACAGGTGGACCGTCACCTTCCCACCGGGCTCGGGGCGCTCGATCCTGACGGCGTCGGTACGGGTGCGCACCTCGATGCCCGCCTCCGCGAACGACTCGGCCACCAGCTCGCCCGCGAACGGCTCCATCCTGGCCAGCAGCCCGCCGCCGCGTACCAGCACGGTGGTCTGCCGCGCGCCGAGACCGTGCATGGCCTGGGCCATCTCGCAGGCGACCACGCCGCCGCCGAGCACGGCCAGCCGCTCGGGGACGGCGCGGGCCGCGGTCACCTCGTGGCTGGTCCAGGGCTCCGCCTCGACCAGCCCGGGGACCCGGGGGAGGGCGGCCGTGCTGCCGGTGGCCAGGACGACGGCCTGCCGGGCGGTCAGCACCCGCTCGCCGCCGTCCTCGGTGGTGACGCGTACGCGCTTGGGGCCGTCGAGCCGCCCGTGCCCGCGGACGAACTCGGCCGGCACGCTCTCGATCCACTGCACCTGCCCGGCGTCGTTGTAGTTCGAGACGGTCTCGTCGCGCCGGGCCAGCACGGCCTCCGCGTCGACGGGGCCCAGCGAGAGCCCGGGGACCCGCGCCACCTCGCCCATCAGGTCGACCGGCCGCAGCAGCGCCTTGCTCGGGACGCACGCCCAGTAGGCGCACTCGCCGCCGGCCAGCCGGTCCTCCACGATCGCCGCGGTCAGGCCGCCGCGGACGGCCCGGTCAACGACGTTCTCGCCGGCGGGACCGGCACCGATCACGATGACGTCGAACTCGTCAGCCACCACGCCTCCAGAAGCACTCGCTATATGAGATGAACTCTTTCATGCCCTCCGCCGGGACTTCGCTCAAGACGGGCCGTTCGGCGCCTCCTCTGTCGCTTACATCCCCCCTCCACCGCCTGTCACATTCGTCTTCACGTGTCGTTCACCCAGGGGTCGTAGCGTGCCCGCATGGCGGATCGTTACCCGACGTCGGTGCCGTACCGGCAGCGGACGGACGGCTACAACACGTACCGGATCCCAGCGGCGGTGGTGACGAAGGCGGGCACCGTGCTGGCGTTCGCGGAGGGGCGGCATGCCTCGGCCGGCGACTCCGGTCACATCGACGTCGTGCTCAGGAGGTCCACGGACGGCGGCAGGACGTGGGGGCCCCTGCAGGTGGTCGCCACGGAGTCGCGCCGGGGCACCGCGGGCAACCCCGCGCCGGCGGCGCTGGCCGACGGCCGGATCGTGCTCGTCTTCGTCCGGCAGGGGCCGCAGGCCACCGAGGACAAGATCAGGCGCGGCCAGGTGGCGGCGGCCGACGGGCGGCGGGTGTTCGTGCAGGTCAGCTCGGACGACGGGGTCACCTGGCCGGCGCCCCGTGAGATCACCGGCAGCGTGAAGCGCTCCGAGTGGCGCTGGTACGCGACCGCTCCCGGGCACGCCGTCGCGCTGCGCAGCGGCCGGATCGTGGTGCCCGCCAACCACTCGCTGCCGCCCTCCGGGGCCGACAACGGGACCGAGGGCAAGTACAACGGCGGTCACGGGCTGCTGAGCGACGACGGCGGCCAGACCTGGCGCATCGGGTACGTCGACGACAACCCGGACGGGTACATCAACGTCAACGAGACCACGGCGACCGAGCTGCCCGACGGCCGCCTCTACCTCAACACGCGCACCGAGTCCACCGCCCCGGGCACCAGGGCCGACGCCTACTCCGCCGACGGCGGACAGACGCTCATGCTGCCCTTCCGGCCGCAGGCGGGGCTGGTGGGGCCGGTGGTGGAGAGCAGCACGCTGTGGTGCTCGTCGCCGGACGTGCTCCTGTTCTCGGGCCCGGCCGCCCCGGACGCGCGGGCCCTGATGACGGTACGCGCCAGCGACGACCTGGGCGTGACCTGGCGGGTCGCGCACACGGTGTCGGGCCTGCCGGCCGCCTACTCCGACCTGGTCCGGGTCGACGGGGACACGGTGGGCCTGCTGTTCGAGACCGGCGACTTCGGCGCGTACGAGAGCATCGCCTTCCGCCGCCTCCCCATCGCCGAGCTCGCCCCCTGACTCCTCACGCGCCGAGCGGGTTGGGCAGCCTGGTCCAGCTGTCACCGGGCGGCGCGCCCTCCAGGCGGGACAGCAGGTGGGCCTTGACCGTGAGATGCGGGCCGAACAGGGCCTCGCGGTCCTCGGCGCACGCGAACTCCGCGGAGCGGGCGGCCTTGGCCACGACGTCCCACAGCCGGGACTCGGCGGCCCGGTCGCCCTGGCAGAACAGCGCGATCAGGCTGCTGAACGTGGTGCCGACGAGCCCGCCGAAGAGCTTGGCGTGCAGCGTCCCCGGGTCGTCCGTGAGCAGCCTGGCGCTGACCGGTGGCACCTCGATCCCGTTGCGGGCGAGCCGGGCCGGGCTGATCCTGACGTCGGCCAGGTCGCGGTAGACCAGCCGGCACGGGAGGCCGTCCCGGTCGAGCTCGACCAGCAGGTTCTGGCCGTGCGCCTCCAGCGCCACGCCGAGCGCCAGCAGGCCCAGGGCCTCCCGCCAGACCAGGCGGGCGAACGCGGCCAGCCAGGCCGCCGGGTCCCGCACCGTCGCGCGGGTGACGGCCCCGACGGGGATCGCGTTCCCGGTCGGCTCGCGGAGCATGGCGGACACGTCGGGGCTGTGCTCGCCGTTCACCTTCCCGGCGGCGCCGGCCAGGTAGCGGGCGATGCCGAGCCGCCCGCCCAGCCGGGCGGACAGGGTGGAGAGCAGGTCCGACAGGTGGACGCAGTCGCGGACCGAGCCGGGGGAGATGTCCCTGACGCCGGAGGTCATCCGGGTGCTGAAGGCCGTCTTGACGTGCGGGCCGCCGTCGAGGGGGGCGAGGGTCCGTACGGACATCAGCGGGCGGGCCGGGACGGCGCCCGTGACGTGCGGCCGCAGGCCCAGCGCGGGCAGGACGTGGGCGCTCTGCCAGGGGTGCACGGGGAGCAGGAGCCGGTCGCCGTCCATGAGCGCGGCCGGCCACGGGCCAGAGACCAGGCAGTCCGCGGCGGGCAGCGCGAGCAGGTCCAGGCGGACGACGGCGCGGTGCTCCGGCATGTACGCGAGCTGCTCCGCCACGGAGACGCCGGGGCGGCTGCGGCAGCCCGGGTGGTACGGATGGCCGTCCACCACGCTCTGCTCGTACTCCTCGGGGGTGGCCGGGACGCGGGCGGGCTCCGCGCGGGACAGCGCCAGCGAGGCCACACTGTTGTCCAGGTCCTCGACCAGCTCGGCGGTGCCGGTCAGGCCGAGGGCGGCCAGCAGCTCGGCGGGGTGGGTATAGGGGTGGCCGTCCAGCCAGAGCGCCGGCTCGCCCCCGAGGTCGTACGGCTCCCGCGCCGGCCCGGTGAGCACGCGGCCGTCCGCCAGCTCGACGCGGGCCCGTCCCCGCAGGAGCCCGGGGAGCGGTTCGTAGAGGAGGCTGCGCCAGAGGCGGCCGAGTACGGCGGCCCGCGCGTCCGGGAGGGCCGCGTTGTACGCCGCCGAGAGCTCCGGGCGCACCAGGGAAAGGTCGGCCGCGAATTCCGCCTCCCAACGCCTCATAATTCCCACCATTTCCAGGAAACACGCCCAGTAGCTACCCTGTTGGCACCAATAGGGACAAAGGGTAGGGATAAGGTCGCCATGGCTCCTACCGACGGCCTTCTTCCTCTCCCGCGAGAGGTACAGACAGACGCCGCGAACCTCGCGACTACGGCACTGCTCAACTGCCTGATCCGCGAAGTCGCCCGGCCCGCGCGGGCCGGCGCTTTCCTGCTGCCCGCGACCGATCAGGTCCTGCGCGTCGCCGGAGGGCGGTTCCCGGACCGGGCCGAGCAGCGGACGCCCGGCGGCTGGCGCCCGCTCTCGCTGGACGACCTGGTCGAGCTGACGGCCGCCGAACTGCGTGCGGGGACCGGGGTCGACAACGACTCGCTGCCCGCCGAGATCACCCACAGCCGGGACGTCATGGTGGCCCTGCTGGCCGCCAGGCGGGCCGCGACGCCGCCCGCTGACCTCTACCTGCGCTCCGAACAGGCCCTCGTCGCCGGCCATCGCTACCACCCCGCGCCCAAGGCCCGCGGCGGGTCCGGGCCCGCCGCCTGGCTCCCGTACTCGCCGGAGGCGTACGCGAGCTTCGCGCTGCCGCTGCTCGGCGTGCCGGCCGGGCAACTGGTGGAGGTGGGGGAGACGGACGCGCTCGACCGGCTGGGGCCGCCTCCCGGCGACGGCCTGGCGCTGCTGCCCGCGCATCCCTGGCAGCTGGAGCTGCTGGGCGGCCCGCCGCTGCGCCAGGTGGGCGTCGCCCGGGTGCTCGCGTCGCCGACCTCGTCGATCCGCACGGTGTACCTGCCCGAGCTGGACCTGTTCTGCAAGTTCAGCCTGGACGTGCGGATCACGAACGACGTGCGGCGGCTGTGGCTGCGCGACCTGGCCAGGCTGAGCGCGGTCGCCGACGTCGTCGGGCAGGCGTTCGAGGACCTGCCCGACCACGTGGCGCGCCCCGCCGTGCTGCGCGACCGCGGCTACCGCAGCGCCGAGCTGGACGGGGACGGCGGCGAGGCGCTGGCGGTGATCGTCCGCGACGGGCTGCGCGAGCACGTGCGCCCGGGGCTGACGGTGCTGCTCGCGGCGGGGATCAGCGAGGGCTTCCCCGGCAACCCGCTCGACGGGTTGGGCGAGGAACAGGCGCTCGTGTGGTGGGAACGCTACCTCGACCACGTGGTGCCCCCGCTCCTGCACGCCTATTTCCGCCACGGGGTCATGCTGGAGTGCCACCTGCAGAACGTGCTGATCGCGGTGGACGAGCAGGGGTTTCCCGCGCAGGCCGTCCTCCGCGACCACGAGGGCGTCAAGCTCGTCGCGGAGCGGCACCCGCTGCTGAAGGGCGTCGGCGGGGTGCAGGCGTGGGAGCGGCTGGTGTACTGCTTGGTGACCAACAACCTCTGCGAGATCGCGGGAGCCCTCGCCGAGCGCCACCCCGGGATGAGGGGGGAGCTGTGGGCACGGGCCAGGACCGTGTTCACCGGGTGCGCCAAGGACCACGGCGACCCCGACCAACTGCGCGATCTGCTGGCCGCCACGCACATCCCGGCCAAGGCCAACCTGCTGCTGCGCTGGCTGAACGCCGGGGGCGGTGACATGAGGGCCGTGCCCGTGCCCAACCCGCTGGCTCAGTGACCCGGCGCCGGGACGCATAGCGGGGCCGCGGGGAGGCGTCTGAGAGGGTGACGTCTATCCCTGGAGGTGATCGTGGACGCCGCGGACGAGCGACGTTTCCGCGAGTTCGTCTCAGCACGCTCTCCCGCACTCATGCGGCTCGGGTTCCTGCTCACCGGCGGTGACCAGCACGCGGCCGAGGACCTGGTGCAGACCGCGCTGGCGAAGCTGGCGGCCAAGTGGCGGCGGGTGGAGGCGCCCGAGGCGTACGCCAAGCAGATCATGTACCGCCAGCAGATCAGCTGGTGGCGGGCGAGCACGCGGCGCGGCGAGGTCGTGCAGGCGGCGCTGCCCGAGCCGGCCGAGCGGGACCTCAACCACCAGAGCGAGCTGCGCATGGTGCTGAGGTCGGCGCTGGCGCGGCTCACGGCGCGGCAGCGCACCGTGCTGGTGCTGCGGTATTTCGAGGACCTGCCCGAGCAGGAAGTGGCGCGGGCGCTGGGCTGCTCCGTCGGAACGGTCAGGAGCACGGCGCACAGGTCGCTGGCCCGCCTGCGCGAGATCGCCCCCGAACTGGCCCAGGAACTGGAGGTGGCCAAGTGACGAACCTGCTTCGCGACACTTTGCGGGAGTGGGCCGACGAGACCAAGGTGCCGCACGATCTGGCGGACCGGGCGCTGCGGAGGCGCGCCTGGAAGCCCGTCGGCATGGCGGTGCTGGCCGTGGGGCTGGTGACGGCGGTCGCGGTGTTCGCCGTGGGCCTGCGCGGCACCGGGCCGGACGTGCGCGACCCGCAGGCCACCATGCGCGCGGCCACCGGCGTCACGCTGCCCCCGCGCCCGTCACCCGCGCCGACCGACGTGCGGACCGACACGGAGCACAGCCCGCCGGTCAAGCTGATCGCCGCGGGACGCATGGCCGTGTCCGCGTACAACACCGTCCGGCGGGAGCAGGTCTCGGACAACGAGCAACGGGTCCTGCGCACGTGGTCGCTGTACGACCCGCGGACCGACGGCTATGAGGAGACCTCGTACGTCTGGGTGGACGTGGCCCCCGGGCTGCAGGTCGCCGCCGTGCTGGAGGGGGAGCTGATCAGCAGGCGGCTGGGCATCCTCGACCTGAACACCCGGCAGATCCTCAAGTGGATCGACCTGGAGCACCCGGTGGGGTCGGTCGCCTGGTCCCCCGACGGCACCAAGGTCCTGGCCACGGCGTACTCCGGCTACCCGGACATCCTGCAGGGGAAGGGCGACCAGGCGGCCTCGATGGGGAACAGCCCCCGTACCGGCTACTACATCGTCGACGTCGAGGCGGGCACGGCCGACTACCACGAGCTGCCGCCGATGGGCGACGGGTTGCACAACGACGACAAGCCCTTCAACGTCAACGGCCGCCAGGACCTCAGCTGGAGCCTGGACGGCACGCTGCTCTGGGCGCCTACCAGCACCACTCCGGACCGGGTCTTCTACACCCTCGACGGCGAGCCGGCGCAGGCGCCCCAGGGCGACCGGTACGTGAACTACTCGCGTATCTCGGCGCTCTCCCCGAACGGCCGGCTGGTCCTGGGCCCCGACGGCCTGCCGACCAAGATCACGGACGTGGGTACGGGCCAGGCCGTCGGGCGGCAGCGGGTGCTGCAGCTGCACGCCTGGGCCGACGACGACAACGTCATCGCCATGGGGTGCGCCGGGTCGTGCGAGAGCGAGTTCAACAACGGGCTGGTCCTGGTCAGCGTGGACGGTCAGCGGACGACGCAGCTCGGCGCGAACCGCCGGTCCGACCAGGACGGCTCCTGGCGGTGGGTGCTCACCCCCAGATAACTGGATCGATCGTTCTCGAATGTGCTAGCTTGGTGCCGTGGCGAGGAGCAAGGAGTTCGATCCCGAGGTCGCGTTGCAGAAGGCTCTGGAGCTGTTCTGGGAGCGCGGATACGAGGCGACGTCGATGGCGGACCTCGTGGAGCACCTCGGGATCGCGCGGGCGAGCATCTACGGCACCTTCGGCGGCAAGCGCGAGCTCTACCTGAAGGCCCTGGAGCGCTACCTGGACCAGCACAACGTGGTCGAGCGGCTGGCCAGGCCGGGGCCCGCGCTGCCCGCCGTCCGGGCCTTCCTCGACTCCTACGTCGCGGAATGCCTGGCCGACGAGCTGCGACGGGGCTGCATGGTGGTGAACACGGCGGTGGAGTTCGCCGCGCGCGACGCCGCCGTGTCCCGCAAGGTGACGGAGAGCTGGGCGGGGCTGGAGGCCGTGCTCGCCGCCACCCTGGTCAGGGCGCGCGCCCAGGGCGAGATCCCGGCGGGCAAGGACCCGTACGCGCTGGCCAGGTTCCTGCTCGTGCTGCTCCAGGGCATCAGGGTGCTCGGCAGGGCCGACCCCGATCCGCGCCGCCTGCGTGACGCGGTCGACCAGGCCATGGTGGCCGTCCAAATTTGAGAACGATTGGTATCGAATAGATGAGTCGTTTTGAAGGCAAGGTCGCCCTGGTGACCGGTGCGAGCGGGGTCCTGGGACGGGCCGCGGCGCTGGCGTACGCGGGTGAGGGCGCTGCCGTGCTGGTCGCGGGGCGCGACCAGGCCAGGCTGGCCGAGGTCGTGAAGCTGATCGAGGAGCGGGGCGGGCGGGCGAGCGCGTTCGCCGTGGACGTCACCCGGTCGGCGGAGGTCGCCGCCATGGTCGAGGCCGCGGTCTCCCGCCACGGCGGGCTCGACGTCGCGCTCAACGCGGCCGGCGTCTTCGGCATGCTCGCCCCGCTGGCCGACTACGACGAGGAGGTCTGGGACACCGCGCTCGCCGTGAACCTCAAGGGCGTGTTCCTGTCGATGAAGCACGAGATCGCCCACATGCGCGCCAACGGCGGCGGGACCATCGTCAACGTGGCCTCCAACCTCGGCGCGCACTGGCGGTTGCCGGGGGCCGCCGCGTACGCGGCCTCGAAGGCCGGGGTGAGCTACCTGACCCGCACCGCGGCCCGCGACCACATCGCCGACGGCGTACGGATCAACGCCGTCAGCCCCGGCCCGATCGACTCGCCCATGGCCACGCGGCCCGGCGAGACCCGGGAGGAGCGGGACGAGCGCATGCGGGGCGCGCTGCCGATCGGCCGGGTCGCCACGCCCGAGGAGGTCGCCGCGGCGGCCCTGTGGCTGTCGGCGCCGGAGTCGAGCTTCGTCGTGGGCCAGGACCACGTGATCGACGGCGGCGCCACCGCCTGAACCGGGGCAGCAGTACGGCTCGCGCCCCCCGATGAAGGGCGCGAGCCGCATGAAAGGGTTCAGACCCGGCTGATGCGGACCGCGTCGGCGATGACGTAGCCCGTGCCCGAGGTCCAGCGGCTCACGCCGACGGCGTTGTACGTGCCGGCGTTGAGCGAGAAGGTGCCCAGGCTCTTCCAGGCCCCTCCACCGGAACGCTGGTCGACGTAGACGGTCTGGTTGCCGCCCGACGCCGCCACGATGTACGGCGCCGAGCTGTTGTACCCGGGATCATCCGGATACCAGACCTCGACCCGGTACGTCCCCGCGCTGGGGATGGTCGCCGAGTACCAGGCCGGGTCGCTGGAGGCGACCGGGTCGGCGAAGCGGTAGTCGTCGCCGTAGCGCTGGCTGGAGTAGGTGGAGGTGCCCCAGTTGGCGCTGGCGGTGAACTGGCCGGAGGTGGTGTTGTCGATGGTCGTCGACCACGACGGGGTGCCGCCACCGGTCACGTAGTTCATGTACGTGGTCCAGTTCCAGTTCGAACCCGGGTCGGTGTGGGTCGCGCCCGGGACCTGGTTGTGGCCGATGATGTGGCTGCGGTCCTTCGGGATGCCGTACTTGTCGCAGATGGCCTTGGTCAGGGCCGCGGAAGCCCGGTACATCGCGTCGGTGAACCACGAGGCGTCGTCGACGAAGCCCTCGTGCTCGATGCCGATGGACCTGGTGTTGTAGCTCCAGTTGCCGGCGTGCCAGGCGATGTCCTTGTCACGCACCATCTGGGTGATGGCGCCGTTGGAGGACTTGACCACGTAGTGGGCGGAGACCTGCGCGGCGGAGTTCTGGAACCAGGAGATGGTGCCGGCGTACGAGCCCTGGGTGACGTGGATGATCACCCGGTCGATGGCGTAGGCCGACGGGCGGCTGGAGGCGGTGTAGTTGCTGGAGCTGGCGGCCACCCACGCGGCCGGCGGGTAGTCGGGGCTGGCCACTTCGGCCTGCGCGTTCAGCTGGCGGGCCTTGGCGAGCTCGCCGCGGTCGGCGGTGATCTCCTGCGGCTTGACCTGGACGCCGCGGATGTCGATGCCGAGGCCGAGCTGCTCGTACACGGCGTCGGCGTAGAGGCGGGCCAGCTCGGGCGAGGAGGCGTTGCCGTACTTGGCCACGGCCTGGTACCAGCGCCCGGCGTCCTTCCTGGCCGTCTCGTCGAGGCCCAGCCCGTCGGCGTGGGCACGCAGCACGGCCGCGCCGCCGAGGATGTTCGCCTCGTCGTCGGCCTTCAGCTTGTCGACCGGGAGCTTGGTCAGCTCGGCGGCCTTCTCGAGCGAGTGGTTGGTCGGATTGCTGACCAGGTGCATCACGCCGTATCCGCCGCTGGCGCTGGGCTCGCCCTTGTGACCGTCGAGGTGGGTCTCGGCGTAGGCGAGCGCGACGAGCACGTCGCGCGGGACGTCCTGCGCGGCGGCCGCCTTGGCGAACGCCGCCTGGAGCGGGCTGTCCTTGGCCACCGCCAGGGCGGGCTGGCCTGCGGAGATGAGGACGACGGCGAGGATCGAGGTGGCAAGGGCCGCTAATCGCGTGCGGACGAGAGTCATGGGTGCTCCTCGTTGGTGGTAAGCGCGTGCACCGTAGGCGCGCGGGACCGCTACCTCCGGTGGACCGCTAGACGCGCCCACCGTATGGCACGTCCTGACTTATGTCGATAATTGACATTACTGGCGTGTTAGGTGAAACTTTTCTCCCCCTTGACGGCGGTGGTTCGGTCCCGCCTGGCATGGCGCGGTGCGGAGTCCCGAGATTGGGCCCCTCCGAAGTTGTGAAGACTGTTGCGCTTTTATCTGAAGACGCTGAAACTTCTTTTCGTGATCGCGCTGCGCACCGCTCTCGCGGCCCTCGCCGTACTCGCCCATCTCGTGACCTCCACCTCCTCCGCCGCCGCAGCCGCCTGCACGACCGACCCGGCCACTCCGAAACGCCAGCTCAGGGCCATGTGGATCTCGTCGGTCGCGAACATCGACTGGCCCAGCGCCACCGGGCTGAGCGCGGCGAAGCAGCAGGCCGAGTTCAAGGCGTGGCTGGACCTGGCCGTGCAGAAGCGCATGAACGCCGTGGTCGTGCAGATCAGGCCCACGGCCGACGCGTTCTGGCCGTCGCCGTTCGAGCCGTGGTCGGAGTGGCTGAGCGGCACCCAGGGCGGGAACCCCGGGTACGACCCGCTGGCCTTCATGGTCAACGAGGCGCATGCCCGCAACCTGGAGTTCCACGCGTGGTTCAACCCGTACCGGATCGCGAACCACGCCGACCCGAACAAGCTCGTGGCCACGCACCCGGCGCGGCAACACCCCGACTGGCGCTTCGCGTACGGCGGGAAGCTCTACTACAACCCGGGCATCCCGGCGGTACGCGCCTTCATCCAGGACGCGATCATGGACGCCGTCTCCAAGTACGACGTGGACGGCGTGCACCTCGACGACTACTTCTACCCCTATCCGGTCGACGGCCAGACCATCCCAGACGCGAGCACCTTCGCCCAGTACGGCGGCGGGTTCGGCAACGTCGCGGACTGGCGGCGCAACAACGTCAACCTGCTCGTGCAGGAGCTGGGCCAGCGCATTCACACCGCGAAGCCGCACGTGTCGTTCGGGATCAGCCCGTTCGGCATCTGGCGCAACTCCGGGACCGACGCGTTGGGCTCGCGTACGTCCGGGCTGCAGTCGTACGACGCGATCTACGCCGACAGCCGCAAGTGGGTCAAGCAGGGCTGGGTGGACTACATCGCGCCCCAGATCTACTGGCACATCGGCTTCTCCGCCGCCGCCTACGAGGTGCTCACCGCCTGGTGGTCCGACCAGGTGCGGGGCACCGGTGTGCAGCTCGTGGTCGGCCAGGCCGCCTACCGCGCCGGAGCCTCCGGGCAGGACGCCGCCTGGCAGGACCCGGCGGAGCTGAGCGACCACCTGACCGACAACCGGCGGCATCCCGAGGTGGCCGGGGACATCTACTTCAGCGCGAAGGACGTCAAGGCGGACCGGATCGGGTCGTTCACCCGCGTGATGAACGCCCACTACACCCGGCCCGCGCTGCTGCCCGCCCGCGGCTCGGCGGCGGCGCCGGCGGCGCCCGCGATCACCTCGGCCACCCAGGGCTCGGGCGGCGTCCAGCTCGCGTGGACGGGCTCGGGCACCTCCTACGCGGTGTACCGGGTGAGCGGGTCGCAGTCGGCCGCGGACCCGTGCTTCTTCGCCGACGCCCGGAACCTGGTCACGACGACCAGGAAGACGTCGTTCACCGACCCGGCCGCCGCCACCGGGGCGTTCACCTACTACGTGACCGCGCTCAACCGCACGAACCAGGAGAGCCAGCCCAGCGCGGGCAAGCCCGTGGGGTCGTCCGGCGACGCGTTCAGCGTCGTGATCGACAACTCGGACGCGGGCTTCACCGCCAGTACGAACTGGGGCACCTCCGCCTTCTCCGGGCAGCTGCACGGCACCGACTACCGCTTCGCCAACCCCGTCTCGGCCAGCGATCCCGCCTGGTACCAGACGACCATCCCCAGCGCCGGTACGTATCGGGTCGAGGTGTGGCATCCCGCCGACGCCGGTTACAACAGCGCGACGCCGTACATCGTGGCCGCCTCCGGCGGGAACCAGACGGTCACCGTGGACCAGCGCACCGGCGGCGGGCAGTGGCGGGTGCTGGGCACGTACACGCTGGCGGCGGGCACGTACAACGTGGTCGGGGTGAGCCGGTGGACCTCGGGGACGGGGTACGTCATCGCCGACGCCGTCCGCATCACCAAGACCTGACCCAGTCGGTTGGAGGGTCGGTTGGAGGGACCCGGTTGGAGGGACCCGGTTGGAGGCTGGGCAGGGCCGGTGCGTGATCGTACGATGAGCCGGTGGACGGTGTCCGTCCGCGGCCGATCGACGCGGTCGCGGTCCTGGCCGCGGGAGGCTTGACGCTGGCGACCGGCTACACCGGCCCGGTCCTCGTGGTCCTGCTCGCGGCGGCGGTGCCGGTGCTCTGGACGCGCCGGGCGCCGCTCACCGTCGCCTGGGTCAGCGCGGGCACGGCGATCGCCCTGCCCGTGCTCTCCGTGATCTGGCACGTGCCGTTGCCGGACGGCGCGCCGATCTGGCCGCCGACGTGCGCCTTCGCCGCGTACGGCGCGATGGCGTACGCGGCGGGGCGATACCGCGGCATCCAGCGCTGGCTGCCGGTGATCATCCTGGCCTTGGCCGTCCTGTCCCTCCCCGACCGCCTCCCGCTGATCCTGCGCACCGAGACGGCGCTCGCCCTGGCCACCCTGTACGGCATGTACGTGGCCGTCAGGGAGCGCCTGCGCCGCGAGCTGGCGGAGCGGGCCCAGCGGGTCGAGCGCGAACGGCTGGCGGGCGAGATGCACGACGTCGTGACCCACCGGGTCAGCCGGATGGTCCTGCAGGCCGGGGTGCTCGCCATGGCGTCAGGTGACGAGCGCGCGAGGGCGGCGGCGGAGGAGATCCGGGCGACGGGGTTCGAGGCGCTGGACGAGCTGCGCCACATGGTGGCGCTGCTGCGGCGCGGCACCGGGGAGGGGTTCGACCTGGGGCTGCCGCTGCCCGACCTGCGGCCGCTGGTGACCGAGTCGGCCTGCGCGGGCGTGCCGGCCGAGCTGGTGGTGGACGGCACGCCGGTGCCCGTCTCGGGCGTGGTGGGGCGTACCGCGTACCTGATGGTCGAGGAGGCCCTCACCAACGTCCGCAAGCACGCGCCCGGGGCGGAGGCGCGGGTGCGGGTGCGTTATCTCCCGGGGTCGGTACGGATCGCCGTGCGCAACACCCCCGGCCAGCCGGACGCCTGGGTCGGCGGCGCCGGGCCCGGGATGGGGCTGCCGGACCTGCGGCGGCAGGTGGAGCTGGTGGGCGGCACCCTGGAGACCGGGAAGGACCGGGACGGCGGCTTCCGCGTCGAGGCGACGTTCCCTACGCCCGCGTGACGTTCCCTGCGCCCGCGTCAACGACGGGGTGAGCCGACGGGTCAGCTCCAGCCGTTCAGCAGGCGCTCGAACTGGGCGTTCGCCTCCGCGGGGTCGTAGCCGGGCAGGGCCTCGCGCATGAGGGCGTGGGTCTGGCGCTGGGCGTCCGCGCACGCCTCGCCCACCGCGGCGAGCGTCTGCTCGGCCAGCTCCTGGCTGCCCAGGCGGGTCGCGCGAGGGCCGTACCGGACGTTCAGGACGCGCCCGTTGACGTCGACCATCGCCTTGACCTGGCCGGAGGCCGCCTCGCCGGTGCCGACGATCTTGTCGAGGTCCTCCTGGGCGGCTTCGAGCCAGCCCAGCAACTGCTCACCCTGCCGGGCGACCTCGTCCAGGTCCTGTTCCCTGATGTCGGCCGGGTCGTAGGGATGGCGGTACACGCTTGCCTCCGAGCCTAGAGAAGATCGCGGGCGGCCTGCTCGACCCGCTGGCGTACGAACGTCTCGTCGAGGGGTTCGGGCAGGTCCGCGGCCCCCATGGCCTCGTCCGCGATCTCCTGCGCCTTGCGGGCCGCGTCCTCCTGGGCCGCCTGGAGCACGGCGGTCACCTCGCGTCCGAACGTCGCCTCGTCGAGCCGCAGAACGCGCGGGTCGATGCGCAGGCGTGTCAGCCCGCCCTGGCCGTCGGCGGCCGCCTCCAGCAGCCCGTCCTTGCTCCTGGCCAGGCCCTCCACCTGCCGGATCGCGGCCTGCGCCGCGCGCAGGTCGCGGATGACCCGCTGGCCCTGGGCGGCGTACTCCTCCAGGTATTCGGCGTCGTGGTCGGGTGAGGGGACGGACATGGCGACCTCCGGGTGGTCAGGAGAGGAAACCAGGCCGCCAAGTCTAGACATACACCGACAAGATCATTACTGAGCGATGTAGGTCTCATTAACAAGAACTGTTGCACGTGCGGCGATATGCCCCTATATGGTCATTTGGCATGACGGGACTTGAGATAGCTCTGGGGGCGGTGGGGCAGGAAGCCTCCCGGATCAGGACCCACGGGGAGGACTACGGCGCGGCTCTCGCGCCGATGCACGGACGTGGGGATGGCGTGTCGTCCTGGGGGGACGACGGCCTCTTCGCCGTTTTCACCAGCACGTACGCCGAATCCCGCGCGGTGTCCATGGCCGCGCTCTCCGGGCTCTCCCAGGAGATGGCCGCGACCGGCGAGGGCCTGCAGGCCGTGGTGAAGAACACCGGCGAGACCGAGGCCGCCAACGTCGAGGCCGTGCAGAACCTGGGCCGCACGTGGGTGTGACGCTTCCCCCGGAGGCCGCCGGGGTCATGCAGATGCTCGGGCCGTACCCGACCTTCGACGAGGACGACGCCAGGCGGGAGGGCGGCGCGGTGCGCCTGGCCCACGCGAACTCGGTGCCCGCCGCGGCGGGGGCCGACTCGTCGGTACGCGCCACGCAGCAGGTCTACCGAGGCGAGTCCGCCGCCGCCATGCAGGGCCACTGGGATCGCACGGGGGCGGGGCAGAACGGCCACGTCGCCCAGGCCAACGCCGCGCTGAAGCTGGCTCCCGCGGTGCTCGAAGGCGCCGCGGCGGTGGTGTCGGCGGTGAAGGTCGCGGCGGGCACCCAGGCGGTCTACACCTCGGTCGAACTGACCAGGCTGCTGGCGTTCGGCGGGGCGCTGGGAGTGACCGCCGCCACCGCGCGCGTGCTCATGCGCCGCAAGGTCGTCGGGAAGATCCTGCGCGAGGGCAGCGAGGGCACCGGCAAGGTCATCGCCCCCATCGTGCGCCGCCGCATCACCGATCCCATGCGCCGCGTCCTCGACGACCTGCGCCGTCCCGGAGGTCCGGGCGGGCCGCGCCCGGCGCTCGCGGGGGCGGGCGGGCGGACCGTCCCGCTCCGGCCGGGCACGTCGGGCCCCCGTTCCGTCCAGGACGGCATGGCCCAGATGGCCCGCGGGGGAAGGCGGGGCGGCGGGGGCCGCGGTGGGGGCCGTGGCGGCTGGAGCGACAGCGACGGAATCAAATTCCATGGAAAAGTCCCCAAAAACACGGACAACATGACGAAAGAGGAGGCGGAGGCGCTCAAGGCAAAACTGGAACAGAGCGTCAGTGAACGGGAGCTGCAGCTGAAGTGGTACAACGACGGCGATGCAGGGCACGTGCACAGGGTTGAAGAGGAGAAGGGGGCAATTGGCATGCTCAAGCGCTTCCTGGGGGGAAAGTAACAGCCGATGCAGACGCAAACTGGCGACGACCTGATCCAGCGCATCCGCGCGCATTCGCGCGAGGACGACGTCGTCGGGCCGGCGGCCAACGACCTGCTGGGCGAGCTGTACGACGGATACCCTGTCGGGAACCTCGCCGGGCTCCTGCACAGCGGCGACGACGCGGCCGTGCGGACGGCGACCTGGTTGCTGTCGGAGCTGGGAGAGCTCGCCGCCCCGATGATGGACGAGATCCCCGTCCTGCTCGCCCACCCGTCCGCCCAGGTGCGGTTCTACGCGGTCGAAGTCGTCCTGGTCAACGGCGAGGCCCGGCACGGCCCGGCCATCGCGCGGGTCATCAACCTGAGCACGGACTACGACACCGGCGTCCGCTGGCAGGTGCTCGGTTTCCTGGCCTCCGCCTCGACGGACCAGCTGGCGGCCGGGGCGGCGAACCTGCAGGCCGGTCCGGTCAAGGAACTGGCCGGATGGCTGGTCCGCCTGGACGACGAGGAGCCCGACCCGCGTGAGGTCCTCGCCCGGCTCGAAGGGCCCGACCCGACGGCCCGGCTGTTCGCCGCGGCGGCCGCCGGGCGCCTGTCCGAGGAGGACACGGGCCTCTTGGAGCACGCGGTCAACGCGGAGGACGAGGAGATCCGTACGTTCGCCCAGAGGTGGCTGAGCGGGTCGGACTGAGCCTGCCCCGTCCCAGGGGGAGACCTGGGTCGGATGCCGGAGTCCTACCAGGGAACGATCGGAAGCGTCCTGTGGAAGGATGCCCCGGAGCCGCTCCGCGGGCGAGTGTTGACCTATGAATCGACTCGCCCGGACGGCCGTGCTCCTTCTCGCGGTCGTTCTGCTCGCCTCGTGCGGGGCCGGGGGCACTGTCCCCCCGGCCACTCACACCGGTCATACGGGACACGCCGCCAAGGCCACGGCGGCGGCGGCCCCGCTGCGGGCCGGTGAACGGTTCGTCAACCTCACGATGGCGGAGCCGTACACGCCGAACCCGCCCAACGGAGGCACGGACGACTACCGCTGCTTCCTCATCGACCCCAAGCTGACGGGCAAGGTGTTCCTGACCGGCGCCCAGTTCCAGCCCCAGAACCTCGACCTCGTCCACCACGCGATCTTCTTCAGGGTCGCCCCCGAGCGCGCCGCCCAGGCGCGCGCCATCGACGAGCGCAGCCCCGGCCAGGGCTGGACGTGCTTCGGCGACGACGGCGTCGGCGACTCCGCGTGGGTGGCGCACTGGGCCCCCGGCACCAGCGAGACGCTGCTCAACCCCAAGTACGGCTACGAGCTGCCGCCGGGCAGCCGGCTTGTCATGCAGGTCCACTACAACCTGCTGGGCGTGGAGGGCAAGCCGGGCACCGACCGCTCGGGCATCCGCCTCCGCGTGACGGACCAGACCCTGCAGCCCTTGGAGACCGCCCTGTTCCAGGCCCCGGTCGAGCTGCCCTGCACGCCGAAGGAGTCGGGACCGCTCTGCGACCGGGCCGCCGCGGTCAAGGACGTCGGCGCCAGGTTCGGCGAGGAGCTCACGAAGCAGGTGGCGATCCTCGGCAAGTACTGCGGCCCGACCAAACCGGGGCCGACCCAGCACTGCGACATGCCCGTCGAGGGCACCGCCACGGTGCAGGCCATGGCGGGCCACATGCACCTGCTCGGCCGCTCCATCAAGGTCGAGCTCAACCCCGGCACCGCGAAGGCGCAGACGCTCCTGGACGTGCCCGAGTACAACTTCGACGACCAGGCGCTGCGGGTCCTGCCCAAGCCCGTCACGGTCAAGCGGGGCGACGTCGTACGGGTGACGTGCACGCACGACGCGGGCCTGCGCGCCCAGCTGCCCCAGCTGCAGAAGCTGCCGCCCCGGTACGTGGTGTGGGGCGACGGGACCAGCGACGAGATGTGCCTGGGCATCGCCGTCGTGACGCCCGGCGCCGCGTGACCTTCCCTTGCCGAGGCGGCGAGCGGAGAGAGAACGCCCCGCTGCCGGGTTCGCCCCGGCGGCGGGGATACACCCCCCTCAGACGGCGACGGGCCCCTGCTCCTCCCATCGCGTGAGCACCGCCCGGTGCCCGGTCTGCAGGCCGGTGCCCGGGTCGATCGCGAAGTCGCCGAACAGGGTGGCCGTCTCCAGGCCGGCGGCGGCCGACCACAGCTCTTCCCGCCCGGTGCCGCCCGCCCGGACGGCGCAGTGCGTCGCGATGATCGCGGCGGCGACCCCCTGGACGGCGAGGTAGTTCGGCGGCACGCCGGTCCTCTTCTCGTAGGCGGCGACGAACTCCCCCTCGGAGACCCCGATGGCCACCTCGCCCCCGCTGCCGGGGAACCACTGGCCGACGCCGTAGATCCCGCGCGGGTCGCCGACGGCCGGGCCGAACTCCCGCACCCCGGCGGCCACGGCGCAGACGACCCGCGGGCGGCGGGCCCGCCGGACCACCTCGACGTCCTCGTCGAAGGTCCCGGCGCAGAAGAGATTCCAGGAGTCCTCCACCGGGCCGCCGAGGACCACCGGGATGCCCACCTCGTGCGCGGTCCGCGCGGCGCCCTCCGCGACCTGCAGGGCGAAGCGCCCCTTGCCGCTCACGATCCGGAGCGGGCTGAGGTCGCCGCTCTCCGCGAGATGGCGGACGAACGGCTCGGCGTAGCGGCCGGCCGGCGTCTGGACGGAGACGACGTGCCCGGGGTTGGCCGCCTGCACGTCGTCCCCCGAACCGCCGTGGTTCCAGATCAGCCGGTCGAGCGCCGCGCCGATGCGGCCCGCCCGCCCCATGAGCTGCGTCGAGTACGGCCCCAGCAGCAGGTCGCACTGCCCGGCCAGCCGGGGGAGCACGACGTCCAGGGAGCCGGGCTCGCTGTGGTCGTCCTCGACGACCAGCTCCACGGACGGGTCGAGGGACTGCCACACTTCCAGCCCGATCTGGACCTGCACGCCGAAACGGGCGTGCTTCCCCGACAGGGAAACGGGCACCCCGATGCGGAGTCGCGAGGCGTGGGACGTCATCCCATCCTCACTCCCCAGCCAGCAGGACAATAACCCTGACCTGGGCTTTCGTTGGGTTCGGCGGCCTCGTGAGCGGATAGGGACCACCACGTGAGCGAGGAGATTCTCAAGGCCGAGGGGCTGCGCAAGACCTTCCCCGGCGTGGTCGCCCTCGACGGCGTGGACCTGAGCCTGCGCACCGGCGAGGTGCACGTCCTGCTGGGCGAGAACGGCGCGGGCAAGAGCACGCTGATCAAGATTCTCTCGGGCGCCTACCACCCAGACGCGGGCCGGGTCCTGATGGACGGTCACCCGGTGCGCCTCCGCACCGCGGGCGACGCGCGGCGGCTGGGGATCTCCACCATCTACCAGGAGCTCAACCTGGTCCCCCAGCTCTCGGTCGCCGAGAACCTCGCGCTCGGCCGCCCGCCGCGCAGGTTCGGGTTCGTGGCCACCGGGCGCATGGAGCGGCAGGCCCAGGGCCTCCTGGACCGGGTCGGCGTGGACGTGCACCCGCGTACGCCGGTCGCCGGGCTGGGCATCGCGCGCATGCAGATGATCGAGATCGCGAAGGCGCTGGCCCTGGACGCGCGGGTGCTGATCATGGACGAGCCCACGGCCGTGCTCACCACCGGCGAGGTCGCCCGGCTGTTCGCGATCGTGCGGCGGCTGCGCGACGAGGGCGTGGCGGTCGTGTTCATCACCCATCACCTGGAGGAGATCGCCGAGCTCGGCGACCGGGTGACCGTGCTGCGCGACGGCAGGTCCGTGGCCCAGGTGCCCGCGAACACCGGCAGGGACGAGCTGGTCGCCCTCATGGTCGGGCGCCCCGTCGATCAGCGGTACCCGCGGCGGCCGGCCAGGCGGGGCGATCCGCTGCTCAAGGTGTCCGGGCTGACCCGCGGGGGCGCGTTCCGCGACGTGTCGTTCGAGGTGCGGGCCGGCGAGGTGGTCGGAATGGCCGGGCTCGTCGGTGCGGGCCGTACGGAGGTGGCGCGGGCGGTGTTCGGGGCCGATCGCTACGACGCGGGCGAGGTCACCGTGCGGGGGGCGCGGCTGCCGCCCGGCGACGTGCCCGCCGCCATGGAGGCGGGGCTCGGCCTCGTCCCCGAGGACCGCAAGGGCCAGGGCCTGGTCCTGCAGGCGGACGTCGCCGAGAACCTCAGCCTGGTCACCATGCGCGAGGCCACCAGGGCGGGCTTCGTGGAGCGTTCCACGCTTCGCTCGGCCGCCGCGAAGGCGGCCGAGCGGCTCGGCATCCGGATGACCGGGCTGGACCAGGAGGTGCGCACGCTCTCCGGCGGCAACCAGCAGAAGGTGGTCATCGGCAAGTGGCTGGCGGCGGACGCGCGCGTGCTCATCCTCGACGAGCCGACGCGCGGCGTCGACGTCGGCGCCAAGGTCGAGATCTACGAGCTCGTCAACGAGCTGACGGCGGCGGGGGACGCGGTGCTGATGATCTCCAGCGACCTGCCGGAGGTCCTCGGGATGAGCGATCGGATCCTGGTCATGGCGCGGGGGCGGCTCGTCGGCGAGCTGCGCGCGGCCGGGGCCACGCAGGACGACGTGATGAGCCTGGCCGTGGCTGAGGTGGCGGGTCCTCGTGCGGAGTGACGTGCTCCTGGGCCGCCGGTCGCCGCCGGCGGCGTGGTTCGCCGAGAACGGGGCGCTGGCGGCCCTCGTGGTGCTGGTCGTGGCGCTGTCGCTGCTGTCTCCCGACTTCCTGGGCGTGCGGAACCTGCTCAACGTCGGCGTCCAGGCCGCCGTCACCGCGATCCTGGCGTTCGGGCAGACGTTCGTGATCGTGACGGGCGGCATCGACCTGTCCGTGGGCTCGGTCGCCGCGCTCTCCGCGATCGTCCTGGCCTGGACCGCCACCGCCGCCGGCCTCCCGTGGCCGCTGGCCACCCTGGCGTCCCTGGCGGTCGGGGTGGCGTGCGGGCTGGTCAGCGCGGTCCTGATCGCGTACGGCAAGCTGCCGCCGTTCATCGCCACGCTGGCCATGCTCGGCATCGCCCGCGGCCTGGCCCTGGTCATCTCGGAGGGCAGCCCGATCCCGATGCCGGACGCCGTCTCGCACCTGGGCGATACGATCGGCGGTTTCCTGCCGGTCCCGGTGATCGTGATGGTGGTCATGGGGGTGATCGCGGCCGTGATACTCAACCGCACGTACGCGGGCCGCGCCATGTACGCCATCGGCGGCAACGAGGAGGCCGCCCGCCTGTCGGGCATCCGCGTCTCCCGTCAGAAGATCGTCACGTACGCGCTGGCCGGCGGCTTCGCGGCGGTGGCCGGGATCGTGCTGGCCAGCCGGCTGGCCTCGGCGCAGCCCCAGGCGGCGGCCGGCTACGAGCTCGACGCCATCGCGGCCGTCGTGATCGGCGGCGCCAGCCTGTCAGGGGGGAAGGGCCGGGCGCTCGGCACGTTCGTCGGCGCGCTGATCCTGGCCGTCCTGCGCAACGGCCTGAACCTGCTGTCGGTCTCGGCGTTCTGGCAGCAGGTCGTGATCGGCGTGGTCATCGCGCTGGCGGTGCTCGCCGACACCCTGCGGCGCAGGGCGACCACCTAGGGGGGAAGATCATGCGGATGCTCACAGCGGGTGCCGCGCTCGCCTGCCTGACCGCGTGCGGCGGCGGGGGAGCCCCGGGCGACGTCAAGATCGGCATGTCGGTGTCGACGCTGAACAACCCGTACTTCGTGCGTTTCCGGGACGGCGCGCAGGCCGAGGCGAAGAAGCTGGGCGTCAAGCTGACCGTCACCGACGCCCAGAACGACGCCTCGCAGCAGGTGAACCAGGTCCAGAACTTCACCAGCCAGAACATGAAGGCGATCATCATCAACCCGGTCGACTCCGACGCGGCCGCCCCCGCGGTCAAGGCGGCCGACCGGTTCGACATCCCGGTGATCGCCGCCGACCGCGGCGTCAACGGCGCGGCGGTGGCCCAGACCGTGGCCTCCGACAACGTGGCCGGCGGGCGGCTCGCCGCCCAGGAACTGGCCGGGCTGCTCGGCGAGAAGGGGAACGTGGCCGTGCTCCAGGGCGTGCCGGGCACCTCCGCCTCGCGCGACCGCGGCAAGGGGTTCGCCGAGGGCGTCGCGGCGTACCCGGACATCAAGGTCGTGGCGCAGCAGCCGGCGGACTTCGATCGGGCCAAGGGCCTGGACGTCATGACGAACCTGATCCAGTCGCACCCCGACCTCGCCGGCGTGTTCGCCGAGAACGACGAGATGGCCCTGGGCGCGATCAAGGCCCTGGGGGCCAGGGCCGGGCGGCAGGTCAAGGTGGTCGGGTTCGACGGCACGCCCGACGCGATCAAGGCGGTGCGGGCCGGCGCGCTCTCCGCCACCGTGGCCCAGCAGCCCAGGCTGCTGGGGCAGGCGGCGGTGGACGCCGCCGTGAAGGCCGCCAAGGGGGAGAGCATCCCGAAGGCGGTGGCCGTCCCCGTGAAGGCGGCCACCAAGCAGAACGCCGACCAGTTCGACTGAGACTGAGCCGTTCGGCGCTCCCATCCGTCCAAGTAGGTGTGAAGAAAATGTGGCGAATCGTGTTGATGCCTGTGCTCCTGCCGGCCCTGACCCTGTCCGTGGTCCCGGCCCCGGCGCAGGCGGCCGTCGCGCCGAAGAAGGTGCTGGTCGAGTACTGGAAGCAGGGCGGGTTCGCGGGGCTGAAGGATCATGTGGTCGTCTACGGCAACGGTTGCGTGCGGCTCAGCCGCCGGACGGGGCCGACCGTCGACAAGTGCCTCACGGGCAAGGAGGAGCGCAAGCTGCGCACGTACCTCAAGAGCCTCAAGCTCGGGCGGTCCGAGGGAAACCCGCCGGGGGCGGACTTCCTCAAGTACACGCTTGTTTATAAGAAGCATCGCGTCAGCCGCTACACGCTCCCGCCGAGCTGGCAGCCCGTCGTGCAGCACCTCGACAAGATCATGGTGAAGTACTGGGCCCCGGACTGAGCCGGGTCTCCATCAAGTGATTGACCGAGAGGCGGGGGTGCCGCTACCTTCTGCCGCATGGACAGCGGACAGGTCAACCTGATCCTCAAGGTCGCTACACAGCTGTTCGCCGCGCTCGGCTACGACGGCACCTCCACGCGCCAGATCGCCGAGGCCGCCGGGATGAACATCGCCACCGTCAACTACCACGTGGGCGGCAAGCGCGAGCTCTATCTCGCCGTCATGGAGCGGGCGCACCGGGCGGAGAAGGCGGCTCTGGACCTGGCGCTCGCCCGGCTGCCCGGCGACGACCCCGTCGCGGCCATCCACCGGCTGCTGGACGACTACCTCGACTTCTGCGTGGACAACCCCGAGGTGCCCGCCCTGTGGATGCACCGCTGGCTCTCCGACGCCAGCGACATCACCGAGCTGGAGCGCGAGTACGTGCGGCCGCTGGTCGCCTCGGTGACCGCCGCCGTCCGGCCCGCGGTCGAGGGCGGACTGATCGACGAGAAGGTCGATCTCGAATACTCGATGTGGATGGTCATCTGGTCCGTCCACGGGTTCGCCAAGGGGGGCGTGCTGGACGCGGAGGGCCGGCGCAGGGCCGCCGGCGACCGGGCCGCCCTGCGCCGCTTCCGCGCCCACCTGCACCTGAGCGTCCACCGCACGCTCGGCCTCCCCGAAGGAGACATGTGAACCCCGCAGGCAGGACGACCGAGGAGCTGCTGGCCGAGGTGGCCAGGCTGAGGTCGCGCGACTTACCGGTGCGCGGCGGCCAGGTGACGGCCTACGTCTACGACACCGGCCGGGCCGAGGTCCACGAGGCGGCGGCGCGGGCGTACCTCGAGATGCTGGAGGTGAACTGCCTCGACCCGACCGCGTTCCCCAGCGTGGTCGAGATGGAGCGGCAGGTCGTCGGCGCGGTCGCGGACCTGCTCGGCGGCGGCCACGGCATCTTCACCAGCGGCGGCACCGAGTCGATCATGCTGGCGGTCAAGGCCGCCCGCGACGCCGCCCGCAAGGCCCGCCCGAACCTGGTCCTCGCCGTGAGCGCCCACCCCGCCTTCCACAAGGCGGCCCACTATCTCGGCGTCGAGGTCGTCGCCGTGCCGGTGGACCTGGAGACGTACAAGGTGCGGGCGCGGGACCTGGCGGACGCGATCGACGAGAACACGATCCTGGTCGTCGCCTCCGCGCCCTCCTACCCCCAAGGGGTGATCGACCCGATCGAGGAGGTCGCGGCCGTGGCCGCGGCGGCGGGCGTGCCCTGCCACGTGGACGCGTGCGTCGGCGGGTGGCTGCTGCCGTGGCTGCGCGCGGCTGGCGCGGAGGTCCCGCCGTTCGACCTGTCGGTGCCGGGCGTCACGTCGCTCTCGTGCGACCTGCACAAGTTCGGGTACGCCCCCAAGGGCGCCTCGGTCGTCCTCTTCGCCGATCCCGCGATGCGGCGCAAGGCGTACTTCGCCTCCGCGGCCTGGCCCGGCTACACGATCGTCAACGCGACCGTGCAGAGCTCCAGGTCGGCCGGGCCGCTCGGCGGCGCCTGGGCCACCCTGCGGGCGCTGGGCAGGGACGGCTACCTGGAGCTGGGCCGGGCCACCCTGGAGGCGACGACCAGGCTGCGCGAGGGGCTCGCGGCGATCCCCGGGCTGCGGGTGCTCGGCGAGCCGGAGTCGTCGCTGGTGGCGTTCGCCGCGGACGGGATCGACGTGTTCGTGCTGGCGGACGAGGCGCGGGAGCGGGGCTGGTTCCTGCAGCCGCAGCTCTCGTACGCGGGGATCCCGGCCAACCTGCACATCACGGTCACCGGGGTGACGCTGGCGGGGGTCGAGGACCTGCTGAAGGTGATCGCCGAGTCGGCCGCGGCCGCGCTGCGGCGGGGGCCCGTCGTGCTGCCCGACGGGCTGGTCGAGCTGGTGGCGGGCACGGACCTGGAGGCGCTCGACGACGCGGCCTTCGCCGAGCTGGCCTCCTCCGTGGGGGTGGACCTGCGGCCGGAGGCGGGGCAGCCGGAGATGGCGATGGTCAACGCGATCCTCGACGCGCTGCCCGCGGACGCCAGGGAGGCGGTGCTCGTACGGTTCCTGGCGGCCGTCTACGCTATCTGAGCGCGTCCACCGGCTCCATCCTGGCCGCCCGCAGCGCCGGGTAGAGCCCGGCCAGCAGGCCCACCAGGGCCCCCGCCACCGGCGCCGCGACCGCGAGGCGCACGTCCAGCAGCGGCGTCCACTGCCTGGCGGCCGACACCGCGACGACCGTGACGACGCCCAGGCTCGCGCCGATCACGCCGCCCGCGAGGCCGATCAGCGTCGACTCCAGCAGGAACTGGGCGGCGATGTGCCGCCTGGCCGCCCCGAGCGAGCGGCGCAGGCCGATCTCCGGCACGCGTTCCATCACGGTGACGAGCGTGACGTTGGCGATGCCGACCGCGCCGACCACGAGCGAGACCAGGCCGAGGATCAGGAAGAGCGCGTTGACGTCGTCCTGCGCCTGGTCGCGCGCCCTGGTGGGGCTGGGCGGGGCGACCACCTGCAGCATGTCGCCGTTCCCCGGGCTGAGCGCGGCGGGCGCCTGCCGGGCCACCAGGTCCGCCGCGCCCAGGCTCGTGTTGACCAGCACCCTGGTGACGTTCCGCAGCCCGAACTGCCCGCCCACCGTGGGCGGCACGAACACGGCGGTGCTCAGGCTCCGCTCGCGGCGCAGGTCGCCCAGGATGCCGATGACCGTGTACGCGTGCTTCCCGATGAAGATGGCCGGCGCCCGGTCGAGGCGGCCGACGCCGAGCAGCCTGGCCGCCTGGTCGCCGATCACCGCCACCCGGTCGCGCCGCGCGACGTGCCCGGCGTCGTAGAACCTGCCCCGCACCATCCTGCCGCGCGCCGCCTCCGGCAGCCCGGTCGTCGCGGCCAGCACGGTCAGCGACTGCGCGGTGACCCGGGTGGGGTCCACGATGTCGTTGGAGCGTACGGACAGGTTCGAGCTCTCGTCCGACTCGGCCACGGCGGCGGCGGACTCGACGCCGCGCAGCCTGGTCAGCCGGTCGATCGCGTCCCACTCCACGAGCGGCGCGTTCGGCGACGCCGGCACCTCCACGGTGACGGCCGTGGCCACCAGGGCGTCGAAGCGGCCGACGATCTGGTTGCCCGCGGTGGCGGCCACGCCCAGCGTGACGACCAGCGTGGTGATGCCGAGCACGGTCCCGAGCGTGGTGAGCGCCGAGCGCACGGGCCGGGCCAGCATGCCGGCGACGGCCTCCCCGATCAGGTCCCGTACGTGCATCACTCCTCCACCAGCACGCCGTCGGTGATCCGGACCCGGCGCCCGGCCCGCTCGCCGACCTCCTGCTCGTGGGTGATGACCACGAGCGTCAGCCCCTGCCCCCGCAGCTCGTCGAACAGGCCGAGCACCGATTCCGTGTTGCGGCTGTCGAGGTTGCCCGTGGGTTCGTCGCACAGCAGCAGGGACGGCCGGCCCATGAGGGCCCTGGCGATGGCCGTGCGCTGGCGCTCGCCCCCGGACAGCCGGTCGGGCGCGAACCCGGTCCGGTGGCCGAGGCCGACTCGTTCCAGCGCCGCCAGGGCCCGCTCCCGCCTGCCCTTACGTCCTTCTCCTCCGTAAATTTCGGCGAGCATGACGTTCTCCACCACGCTGCGGTGGGAGAGCAGGTGGAAGGACTGGAAAACGAAGCCGATCCGGTCGCCGCGCAACCGCGTTCTGGCCCCGTCGCGCAGGGTCGTGGTCTCGATGCCGTCGAGGCGGTAGCTGCCCGAGCCGGGGCGGTCGAGCAGGCCGAGCACGTTCAGGAGGGTCGACTTGCCCGAGCCCGACGGGCCGGCGACGGCCAGGTAGTCACCCCTGTCCACGCGGAGCGTGACGTGGTCGAGCGCCCGGACCGGCGGGTCGGCGGGGAACTCCCTGCTGACCTCCGTCAGCGAGATCACCGGCTCAGGCACCGCTGACCACCACCCGGTCGCCCTCCTTGAGCGCTCCGGCGACCTGGACGTTCCCGTCGGCGGTCAGCCCTGTACGCACCTCGACGTCCCGGGTCCTGTCCGTGGCGTACTCGACCCGGACCCGGGCCCTCCCGTCGGCCCCGGTGATCACGGCTGCCACCGGCACGACCAGCACCGGCTCCTTGGTCGCCCCCACCGTCACGCGCGCCGTCACCGCGGTCCCGGGCTTGAGCCCCTTCATCGAGGCGGGCGTGAGCAGGATGGGCTCCGCGCCGTC
Organism: Nonomuraea sp. NPDC005650; assembly: GCF_040605375.1. Lineage (NCBI taxonomy): Bacteria > Bacillati > Actinomycetota > Actinomycetes > Streptosporangiales > Streptosporangiaceae > Nonomuraea > Nonomuraea sp. NPDC005650. Next base: position 216,229 of record NZ_JBEXCR010000002.1, on the reverse strand, counting down.
CTCGGCCTCCTCGACGCCGGGCACCTTGGCCTGGTCGCCGACCGCGGTGAGGCTCGCCTTGTACATCCGGCCCGTGTCGAGCTCGATGGCCGCCTCCATGCCCGTGCGCAGCAGCTCGGCCTCCGTCGCCGCCACCGACCCCGTCACCGTGAACGCCGAGCCGGTCACCGTCGCGACCTCCTTCTCGACCTGCTGCCCCTGCTTGACCGAGACCTTGCGCACCCGGGCGGGCAGCTTCGGCAGGAACACCACCTCGCCGGGCGGGACGGAGGTCCCGTACGTACGCGCGAACTCGGCCAGCATCCCCTTGGCCGCCGCCACGTCCTTCCCGGCGTTGGCCACCTTGAGCCTGGTCGGCGAGAGCTGCCTGGCCTGGCGCAGCGCCTGCTCGGCGGCGGCCTTGGCCTCCTTCGCGGTCCGCACGGCCCGGCGCAGCTCCACCAGGCTCTTCTCCCTGGCCTGCCGCGCCTCCTCCGACACCCGCTCGCGCGCCTCCAGCGCCGCCGCCAGGTCGGCCTCGGCGTTGCGGACCCGCAGCTCCAGCAGGCTCGTGTCGGTGGAGGCCGTGGGCTGGGGGGTGGCGGTGGCCGTCGGCGTGGGCTGCGTGGGCTGCCTCCTGGCCTCGGCCAGCGCCTGCTCGGCCTCGGCCAGCTTCTCCTGCGCCGCGCGCACGGCCGCCTCCGCCGCCACCGTCCTGGTCTCGTCCTCCGGCGTCAGCTCCCGGGCCTCGGCCTCCCGCAGGGCGCGCTCAGCCGCCTTCAGGTCCGTCCCGGCGTTGGCGAGCCTCATCTTGAGCGGCAGCACGTCACGCCCCTGGTCCAGCGCCTTCTTCTCGGTGGCGAGGCCCTCCTGGGCAGTCTGTACGGCCTTGCGCAGCGTGTCGTACGCCTGCCGGTCGGTCAGCGTCGGCTGCTGCGCCTCGTACCCCTTCTTCGCGTACATGCGGGTGACGGCGGCGATCGTGGCCTGGTCGAACACGCCCGAGACGGGACCGCCGTACCCCAGCCTGCGCAGCGCCCGCTGGAGCTGCTTGACGTCGTCCCCCTCGCTGCCGGGGGCGATCGTGCGGTGCATCGGCACGGACCCGCGCAGCGCGAACACCGGGCGGCCGTTGACCTCCATGAGGACCGCGCCCTCCGAGAACCGGCCCTGGCGCGGAGCCCGGGTGGCCCGCTGCAGCTCGGACGTGCCGCCGACCGCCCCGGCCAGGCTGACCGGCAGGGGCGAGCCGTACTCAAGCGTGCCGCTGACCACGACGGTGCTGACGAGCTTGCGGCGCTCGACGGCGGCGGTGACGAGCGAGGCCCGCGGCGCGGCGCGGCGCGCCGCCTCGTCGGCGGGGGAGCGCAGCCGGGACCCCACGGCCCAGCCGGCACCAGCGATGATCACTACTCCGGCGACGACGCCGGCGAGGAGCTTGCGCGGCGACTTCATGCGGCGGCGGTCACGGTGGATCTGGTGGGCATGGCGAAGTCCGTCCTCCGGTCCCGGATGTCAGTAGGCGAACTGGGCCCTGATCTGCGTGTCGATGGCCGACTTCCGCGGCGTGTAGACCGGGTAGAAGTCCTTGCCGCACTCCAGGTCGTCGAGCGCGGCCTTGATCTCCTTGGCCAGGTACGGCTTGGCCTGCTCGGGGGTGAGCGACGGCATGTGGATCTGCCGGCCCTGGCCCTTCTTCCCCGGCGGCGCGACATCGGGCACGCTGTCGTCCTGCTCCCGGCCCACCTTGTCCTGCTCCTTGATGAACACGTTCTCGCCGCGCTTGGCCATCTCCGTCGGCGTGGTGTCGCTGACGGTGTAGCCCTTGCCCTTCAGGCAGGTGGCCATGGAGGTGGCCAGCTCCACCAGCTTGGGGTCGGTGTCGAGCGTGCTGGCGGTCGCGCGCCTCCTGGCCAGGGCGATCTGGTTGTAGTAGTCGATGTTCGACTTCAGGGTCACGCCGAGGACCTGCTTGGCCACTGTGACCATGCAGGCGTCCTTGGCCTTGTTGTAGGCGTCCAGCTGAGCTCCGGAGAGTGCCGCTTGGAGCTTCCCGTTCGGATCCTGATTGGGGCCTTCCATCTGGGCCTCCGGGGCGTTCATCTCCTTGGGATAGACGTGCAGGGCAAAGACCCCGAAGCCGTATTTTTGGCGATATTTCTGCATGGCCTGGTAGTCGCCCGCGTCCCGCAGGCGGTCCTCGTCGCTCTGGGGCTGCTCCGGCTGCACCCACGCGACGTACTTGAAGCCCTTCTGCTTCATGCAGTCGGCCTTGGCCGCTTCGAGCTGGTGCTTCTTGTCCTTGGCCGCCGCCGCGCCGGGAGAGGGCAGGGCAGCCGCCTTCTCCGTGGCGCCGGTCTCTGCGGCGCCCCCGCAGCCGCAGAGGACGGCGAGCGCGAGCATCGCGACAGGCAGTGTCTTCCTCGTCATGGCGGGAGACCATACTCCGTTTAACGAAGCATGGTCAATCCAGACAATGCCGCCGCCTCCGGAACGGCGCGGAGCCGGCGCCGAGGGCCAGTACGGTCAGCAGGCCCCAGTAGGCCAGGTGCTGCCTGGTCAGCAGGTCGGGGCTCGTGCTCAGCTCGACCGATCTCACCAGCAGGTAGATGCCCGACGCGAGCGCCCACCGGTGGTCGCGCGCCAGGGAGCTGCCCGCCACGGCCAGTCCGAACGCCGCCACCTCCGCCGTGATCCGGCTCAGGCTGATCGGGACGATCGTGTCCGCCTCCATCCACTGGGGGCCCGCCCACGCGACGGCCACGACGGCCGCCGGCCACCACCATGACCGGATCCGCGGCGCCTTCCGCCTTCTCGACATGAGCACCAACAGCCCGAGCAGCACCACCGCGTACGCGAAGGCCACGGTGAAGGGGCTGCTGTCCGAGAACAGGGCACGGTCGGCGAGGGCCCACGGGAACACCGGCAGCAGCGTCAGATCGAACGCCTGCCAGCCGCCCGCGATCGCGACCGCCTTCACGCCCACGGCGAGCGTGAGCGGGAACGCCACCGGCAGCCGTCCACGCAGGACGGCCAGCAGCGCGAGCGCCGACAGCAGCGTCCACAGCGGCAGCACGTCGGCGTAGGGGAGTAACGCCGCCAGGTTCGCCGCGGCCACGGCCGTGACGCCCAGGTGCAGGCCGTCCTCCCACGCGCTGCCCGTCGCCAGGTGGACGATGCGGCTGCGCGTGCCGCCCACCAGCAGGCCCCACGCCTCCCTGAGCACCGGGACCGTCCTGCCGGGGTCGGCCGACTCCAGCAGGACGTCGACCAGCTCGTCGCCGTGCGCCGCGCGGTACTGCCTCGGGTACGCCAGCAGCAGCCGGCGGTAGCGCCGTTCGAGCGAGGTCATGGGCTGGGGTGCGGTAGCGGTCATGTGATGGGGCGCAGCACGAGCGCGGCGGCCTCGTGCATGCGCCTGGCCTCGGCCTCGACGAGGGTCCGTCCCTCGTCGGTGATCCGGAAGTAGCGCCGGTTGCGGCCGTTGACCGTCTCCTCCCGGTCCACAGTGATCACGCCTCGCTCGTTCAGGCGCTCCAGGATGCCGTAGAGGGTGCCGACCGACGGCTGGACCCGGCCACCCGACAGCTCCTTGATCGACTTGCTGATCGCGTGGCCGTGCAGCGGGCCGGCGCGTAGGGCTGCGAGCACGAAGAACATCGGCTCGCTCACTTCTGAGGTTCCCCTGGGCATGGCCCAGATTATTCCGTTCAACGGAGCGTCCGCAACGCCCGGCGGCCCTCGTGCGGGGCCGCCGGGCGGGCGGGGTCAGCCGCAGCGGTCTCCGTTCAGGTGGAAGACCTCGGGGGACGGGTTGGGGCCCGAGGGGTTCGTGGCCACGAAGCCGAACGTCGCGGATTTGCCCGGCTTGATCCTGCCGGAACTCCTGGCCGTCACCACCGAACCTGACTGCGACAGCTGCGCGCCCCAGTCCTGCCGGACGCGCTGGCCGCCCAGGAAGGCCCAGCGCAGGGTCCAGCCGTCCATGACCTGCTTGCCGGTGTTCTCGATCACGAGCCGGCCGGTGAACGTGCCCGAGCCCTGCGCCGTGTAGCGCACCCGGCAGCCGGTCCGCCCGCCCTTGTCGGCCAGGAACGAGGAGACCCAGGCCAGCGGGGAGTTCCAGTTGATGGTCAGCTCGTTCGTCGCCCACGACTCGATGTCGTCGATGTAGCAGAACTGCGGCTTGCAGCCCTTCAGCAGCCGCTGCGCGAGCGGGTCCTGGATGCCGGAGTTGGGGCCGCCGGCCAGCGTGCCGCGCGGCGGGTTGGGCAGCGCCGGGTCGAGCTGGCGGGCGTACCAGCGGCTGTGCTGGTTGTGGGAGGCCACCTCGCCGTAGCCGGTCACGTACGACTGGTTGAGCGCGTTGCGGCCGAGGAGGTAGTCCATGCCCTCGCGCACGGCCGACCGGTACTTCTCGTGGCCGGTCAGGTCGTACGCGGTGGCCAGGACGACCAGGTTGTTGAGCACCAGGTTGTTCGAGCCCCAGTCGAAGTCCGGCGGGTTGTACGGCAGCCCGTACGGGTGCGCCCGCTGGATCGCCAGATACTTCTCTGCCCCTTCGACCACGGACTGCCGCACCCGCGCCCGGTCGGGGAGGGAATTGGGCACGGTGGCCAGGTCGAGGCGGCCGAGCTGGGCGGTGTTGCCCCAGTCGAAGCCCCGGTCGCGCCAGATGTCGCCGGTGTGGTGCGGCGAGGCCAGCACGAAGTCCTTGAACTCCCGCTCGCCCGTCGTGATGAACAGCTCCGCCGCCGCCCAGTAGAACTCGTCGCTCACGTCGCCGTCGTTGTAGGCGCCGCCGCCGGTGCCGTCGTTCGGGTCGGCGTACCTGGCCGGGTTGGCCTTGGCCGCCGCCCACGCCCTGCGTGCGGCCTTGAGGTTCCTGGTCGCGAACGCCTGGTCGTACGGGGAGAACAGCCTGGCCGCCTGGGCCGCCGTGGCCGCGAGGTTGAGCGTGGCGGCCGTGGAGGTGGGGTGCAGCTCGCGCGGCTGCGGGTCCAGGTGCGGCAGCAGCGGCAGGCCCGTCCAGTTCTGGTCGTGGATCTTGTGGTGGGCCATGCCCGCGAACGGCTTGCCCTCCGGCACCTGCATGCTCAGCAGGAACTCCTGCTCCCAGCGGGCCTCGTCCAGGATGTCCGGCCGGCCGTTGCCGCTCTCCGGGATGGCGAGCTGGCCGTCCTTGAAGGCCGCCTTGTCCCGTTCGTACGCGGCCATGAGCTGGTAGACCGAGATGCCGCCGTTGACGACGTACTTGCCGTGGTCGCCGGCGTCGTACCAGCCGCCCTTGACGTCGAGGGAGTAGTCGCAGACGCCGGGCTGGCATGGGACGCTCGCGTCGCCCTGGTTCGGCGCGACGCCGGCGTGCCCGGCGGGCCGGGCGTAGCCGGGCCTGAGGCCGCCGAGGATCTCGATGCCGCTGCGCTGGGTGTAGTAGAACTTCAGCGCGTCCGTGGGGAGCTGGTCGTAGATGTCCGCGGCGAGGTCGAAGGGCCGGCTCGTCTCGCCGTCGGCCGTCAGCGTGTAGCCCGTGCCGGGCTCGCGGTAGGAGCCGAAGTCGAGCGTGTGCACGTTCTGGCCGGAGCTGGCATCCACGCCTCTGGGGGTGGTCCTGCCCTTGGCCACCGTCTGCTTGTCGGCGTTCTTGAGCTCCCAGTCCAGGGCGGTGGTCGCGGCGGTGACCACGGTGGCCTTCTTGGGGCCCTGGGGGAGGTAGCCGACCATGTTCACGCGGACGCGCGGACCCGTGTCCGGCTCGTACACCTCGGGCTCCGCGCCGCCCTTGAGCGACACATCGTCCATGCAGAACCTCCATGGCTCGGCGCTGCCGCCCAGCTGGAAGACGACCTGGGAGTTCGGCAGCGAAACGGGGGCGGTGAACGTGTAGGAGTAGTCGCCGCCGGAGGCGCCCAGCTCGGGGTTCGCCGACAGATACTGCGTCCACGGGTCCACCGGGAGCTGGATCAGCGCCTTGCCGACCTTGGCGGGGGTCGCCGAGGCGCTGAACCGGTACGCGTACGTTTCGCCCGCTACCAGCGGGATGTCGTTCTGACCGATGATCACGTCCCACGGGTTGGCGGTGCCGCCGGGGATGTCGGCGCAGAGCCGGCCCGCGTCTATGGCGAGGGTGGTGTTGCCGGTGCCCCACCAGGGGGCGGTGCCGGCGTCGAAGGTGCCGTTCACGATCTGCTCGGGTCCCTCGTCCGCCAGCGCGGTCGTGGCGGGGGACAGGGCGACCATGGTGAGGAGGGCCAGTAAGGCGGCCCGGCTTCGGGTCATGGAGGTCCTTCGGGGGGATGGGAGCGCTCCCAGTCGGGGGTCCTCCGATCCTCCTTTCCCGTCGCCACCCCGTCAACGGCCCGTCGTCAAAGGCCCGCGGAACTTTCACGCCGGGCGCCGCATCGGCCAGAACAGGGTCCCGTCCGGCAGCGCGAACGGCTCGCCCTGCCGGTAGCCGTGGCGCGCGTACAGGTCGCGGTTGCGCGGGTCGCTGGCCTCCAGGTACGCGGGCACGCCGCTCAGCCGGGCGTGGTGGTAGCGCAGCAGCGCCGACCCGAGCCCCTCGTTCTGGCGGTCCGGGTGGACCGCCAGAAAGGCCAGATGGTGGTACGGCTCCACCGGATGGTTCGCCTCGAACAACTCGTCGACCACGCGGAAGCGCTCGGCCCACTCGCCCGTGGTCTCGGCCAGGCGGCGGTCGTAGTCGGGCGGCCCGGGCAGCGGCGCGGTGCGCGGGAACCAGACCGCGACCGCCGGCCCGTCGTCGACGAGGTGGATCTCTCCGTGCTCGACGGCGTGGTCGACCAGGATCCGGAAGTTGGCGGTCATGACCCGGTGCCGCTCCCTGCGCTCCGGCACGAGGTAGTGCGCCACCCTCAGCCCGGAGAACGCGGTCGCGATGAGCTCCGCCACCCGCCCCGCGTCGTCCGCGGTCGCATGGCGGATGACCGGCCGCATCGCCCACGTCTGCTGTCCCATCGCCCAGGCCCCTCTCGTCTCGTCACACGCCGTCCTGGGCGGTCGCCGCCTTGGCGCCCATCCCGACCAGGGAGTAAACGGCAGGTTGTCCGGCACACAGGATGAACGCCCATATCACCCCAATTACCGCAGCTACCCCGTAAACACCGGGCAGAATCCACGTCAGTGGATCACCCTGGGGTACGTTGAGCAGCGCGGCGAAGTTCGTCACCGCCAGCCACACCATCACCGCCAGCGCGAGCGCGGCCGGCACCGGCGCGACCACCCGGCGCGCGAACGTCTCCCCGCCCGGCTCCCTGACGAAGAAGACGATCACCGCCACGGACGTCACGAAGATCAGCAGCAGCACCCCGAGCCCGCCGAACGAGCCGCCGTAGAAGAACAGCTGCACCAGCGGGTCGAGCCCGAACGCCGCGTAGACCACGATGACCAGCAGGCCGAACACGCTCTGGGCGATCGAGCCCGCCTTGGGCGCTCCGCTGCGCGCCCTCGTCCGGCCGAAGACCGCCGGCAGCACCCGCTCCCGCCCGAGCGCGAAGAAGTAGCGGGCGGTGGTGTTGTGGAACGAGATCATCGCCGCGAACAGGCTGGTCACGAAGAGCACCCTGGCGATGTCCACCACGGCGTCGCCCAGGTGCGCCCCGGCCAGCTTGAAGACGGTGTCGGCCTGGTCGCGGCCCGCGACCGCCACGATGTTCGCGGGCCCGGTGGCGACCGTCATCGCCCAGGACGACAGCGCGTACAGGGCCGCGATGATCGCCACGGCCGAGTACGTGGCCAGCGGCACCGTACGGCGCGGCTCCCGGCTCTCCTCCGAGAACACCACCGACGACTCGAACCCGACGAACCCCAGCGTCGCGATCACCAGCAGCGCCCCCACCCCGGGCACGAACAGCGCGCCCGGCGACAGCGTCTCCGCCGAGAACCCGGAGGGCGCCGGGTGGGCCAGGTCCGCGAAGTCGAACAGCAGGATCACCGCCACCTCGGCGGTCAGCAGCACGGCCAGCAGGCGGCCGTTGACGTCCACCCGCATCAGGCCCAGGACCGCCACCAGCGCCCACGCGACCAGCGAGACGAGCCACCAGGGCGGCGTGAGGCCCAGCCAGCGCTCCAGCAGCGGCGTGGCCGCCGCCCCGAACGCGCCGTACAGGCCCACCTGCAGCGCGTTGTACGCGATGAGCGCCACCCAGGCGGCCGCGATCCCCGCGGGCCGGCCCAGGCCGCGGCTGATGTAGGTGTAGAACGCGCCCGCGTTGGCCATGTGGCGGGCCATCGCCACGTACCCGACCGAGCGCCGCGCCAGATAAGCCAGCCAGGTCCGCACGTCGGTATGGTGCGCCGAATCCCCGATCTCGGCCAGCACCTGATTGGCCACCTTGTCCGTGACGTCCCGGGAGTCGACCACGTCGAGCCGCACGCCGTGCACGGTGACCCGCTGGTGCAGCACCAGTTCGCCGATCAGGGCCCCCGCCAGGCCGAGCGCGACGCCCTGCACGTGGAGGCGGGGTTTGCCCGAGCCGGTCGCGTCCCATGAGACGAGGAAGAAATCACCGGCAAGCAATAATGGGGAATTCCCGGCCGGGTTGCGACACGGAGGCGCAGGTCAAACGGGTCTTGGGTTTGCCGTGCGGCACCCGGTACGGTCGGGATCATGAGCGCGTACCGGGCCGGATTCGTGGCGGTCGTCACGCTGGCCGCGCTGACCACCGCGTGCGGCACCGCCGTGCCCGTCTCGCAGGAGGTGGCGCTGCCCGCGACGCCGTCCGCCGGCCGGCCGAAGGACGGCGGCGCGCTCGCGGGCAAGATCGTGGTGATCGACCCCGGCCACAACGGCGGCAACGCCGCGCACCCCGCCGAGATCAACCGGCAGGTCGACATCATCACCGGCAAGAAGCCCTGCAACACGACCGGCACGCAGACGAACGCCGGCTACCCGGAGCACGCCTTCACCTGGGACGTCGCCGGCCGGCTCAAGCCGATCCTGGAGAAGATGGGCGCCAAGGTCGTGCTCACCAGGCCCGACGACAAGGGCGTCGGCCCGTGCGTCACCGAGCGGGCCGCCATCGGCAACGAGGCCAGGGCGGACGCGGTCCTGTCGATCCACGGCGACGGCGCCGCGCCGAGCGGGCACGGCTTCCACGTGATCCTGCCGGGGCTGGTCTCCGGGCACAACGACCAGATCGTCAAGCCGTCCCAGCGGCTCGGGGTGGACATCAGGGACGCCTACCGGGCGGGCACGGGCCTGCCGTACGCCAACTACACCGGCGTGGACGGCCTGCAGACCCGCACCGATCTGGGCGGGCTCAACCTCTCGGTGCGCCCCGCCGTGTTCATCGAGTGCGGCAACATGCGCAACCGCGGCGACGCGGCCAAGATGTCCAGCCCCGGCTTCCGCGAGCGCATGGCCGTCGCCCTGGCCGCCGGGCTCAGGAAATATCTGACCTAGGCCCCGTAGGCGCGCAGGAACGCGGCGACGGCGGCCTCGGAGAGCCGTTCGAGGTCGGCCTCGGTGTAGTGGTCGCCGGCGCCCCAGAACATGACCTTGTTCACCGGGATCCACAGCAGCAGGCCCACGAAGTGCTGGGCGGCCAGCTCGGGGTCGTCCAGGCGGAGCAGGCCGCGGTCGGCGAGCCGGCCGAAGGCGGCGGCCATGGTCCCCAGCGAGCGCTCGAAGCCCTGCTGGTACCAGGTGCGGCCGAGGTCGGGGAAGCGGTCGGCCTCGGCGATCACCAGCCGGCGCAGGCGGAGCACGTCGGGCCGCATGAGCGCGCCGAGGAACTGCCGGGCCAGCTCGCCGAGGTCCTTCTCCAGGTCCTCGCTGTCGTCGAGCGCCGCGGTGATGAGCTTGGCCAGCCCGTCTACCTGGGTCGTCGTGTCGAGGATGATGCTCGTGAACAGCTGCTCCTTGTCGGTGAAGTGCTTGTAGACGGTCTGCTTCGAGACCGCCGCCAGCGCCGCCACCTCGTCCATGCTCGCGCCCACGTAGCCGTTGCGCAGGAACACCGGCCGGGCCGCCTCCATGATCTGCCTGCGCTTACGTGCCGTGCGGCCGTCCTCTTCCGGTGCCATGACCACCCCTTCACCCTTCGACGGAAACAGAGTACTAGACAGTTCCGTACCGATGTGAGTACGGTACCGTCTAGTTCTTACGACGAAATGGGACAAACTGATCATGAGTGATCTTCAGCAGCGGGTGCAGGAAGCCGTTGACAGGCTGGTCGAGTCAGGCGAGGAGCGCGGGCTCCAGGTGGCCGTCTATCAGGACGGCGTGCAGATCGTGGATGTGGTGGCGGGCGTGGCCGACCCGGCGACCGGGCGGCCCGTCACGTCCGACACGCCCTTCTACAACTACTCGATCGGCAAGGGCGCCACCGCGACCGTCGCCCACGTGCTGGCCGAGCGGGGCCTGTTCGGGTATGACACGCCGGTGGCCGAGCTGTGGCCTGAGTTCGGGCGGCACGGCAAGCAGGGGGTGACCGTGCGCCACGTGCTGTCGCACACGGCGGGCGTGCCGGGCGTGCCGCTCGACACCACGCCGGAGGACATCTGCGACTGGGACAAGATGGTCGCCGCGCTGGAGGACGCCGAGCTGTGGTGGGAGCCGGGCACGAAGGTGGGCTACCACGCGTACACGTTCGGGTTCCTGGTCGGCGAGATCGTCCGGCGGGTCACCGGCAAGCCCATCTCGCAGGTGCTGCTGGAGGACGTGGCGGGCCCGCTGGGCGTGGCCCGCGAGCTCTACTTCGGGATGCCGGCGACCGAGCACCACCGGCTGGCCAGGCTGGAGGACGCGCCGGTGGACCCGTCGGCGTGGGGTGAGCTGCCCGCGGACCTGCCGATGTTCAAGGCGGGGCCGATGACGCTGATGCCGACCGCCGAGCTGGGCAACCGTGGCGACTACCTGTCCTCCGACATCCCCGCGGGCGGCAAGACCTCGGCCCGGGCCATCGCGCGGATGTACGCCGCGCTGCTCGGCGAGGTGGACGGGACGCGGCTGATCTCGCCCGACCGGCTGCGCAAGGCGACGGCGGTGGCCTCCAGCGGGATCGACGAGGTGTTCGGCATGCCGACGACCTGGGGGCTCGGGTACGGCATCGGGGGTCCGGGATCGACCGCCGAGGCGAGCCCGACGGTGTTCGGGGTGCCGGGGGCGGGCGGCAGCGCGGCCTGGGCCGACACGGCGACCGGCACCGCGTTCGCGCTCACCAAGAACCGCCTGACCAACGACTTCGCGGCCGTGAGCCTGATCGGCGGCATCGTGACCGGCGCCTAGAACGTTCCGCCCGCCGGTCAGCCGTCGCGGCAGAGGGGCTTGCCTCCGACCACGCAGGCGATGTCGTCGAGCTGGCAGCTGAGCAGGGTGCCGTCCATGCCGAGCACGAGCACGAGGTCGCGCCTGGACGGATGAGCCAGCATGATCCTGCCGACGACGCCATTATCCAAGACCACGGTCGGGCGGCCTGCCGCGTTGTCCATGCCCTCATGACTCCTCTCCGCTGCGGAACGAAAGCCGTTCCCCACCAGGATGCACAGGTGTGTGCCATGAGCGCATCGGTCATCCGGCTCTATTTCCGGGCCGAAGGCCGCAATGGCCGTGTAAGACTGGCCCCAACAGGGGTTTTCTAGGGGGGATGACCTTGCGCACATGGCTCACCGAACGGTTCGGCCTGGGGGTTCCCGTGGTGGGGGCGCCGATGGCGGGGGTGGGCGGGGGCCGGCTGGCCGCCGCCGTCTCCGAGGCCGGCGCGCTCGGCATGATCGGGGTCGCCGCCGCGGCCACGGGGGAGTGGATCGCCAAGGAGGCCGCCGTCGCGGGCGGCGGTCCGTACGGGATCGGGCTCATGGCCTGGGCGCTGCCCGGCAATCCGGCCCAGTTCGACACCGTGCTCGAACTCCGGCCCACGATCGTCTCCGTGAGCTTCGGGCCGTACGCGCGGTATGTGGAGGAGCTCCGGCAGGCGGGCATCACGGTCGTCACCCAGGCGGGCACCACCGACGAGGCCCGCGCCGCCGAGCAGGCCGGGGTGGACGCGGTCGTGGCGCGCGGGGCCGAGGCGGGCGGTCACGGGCGCGACGCGGTCGGCACGCTGCCGCTGCTGGAGAGCGTGCTCGACGCGGTGAGCGTCCCGGTGCTCGCGGCGGGCGGCATCTCGACCGCGCGCGGGCTCGCCGCCGTGCTGGCCGCCGGCGCCGCCGGGGCCTGGGTGGGCACGGCCTTCATGGGGTGCGCGGAGACGTCCCTCTCGGAGACGGCCAAGGAGCGGTTGCTGGCGGCCGAGGAGACGGGCACCGCGTACGGGCGGGTCTTCGACATCGCCCAGCGGCTGGACTGGCCGTCCGAGTTCGGCGGGCGGGCCCTGCGCAACGCGTTCTTCGACGAGTGGGCCGGGCGGGAGGACGAGCTGGCCGCCGACGACGACGCCCCGGCCCGGCAGGCGGCGGCACGTTCAGAAGGGGACTTCGACACGGCCTGCATCTACGCGGGGCAGGCCGTGGGGATGGTGCGCGAGCGGCGCGCGGCGGCCGACGTGGTCGCCGGCTTCGCCGCCGCCGAAGGGCTCCTGGCCCGCTTCGGCAAGTAGGGGAGAACTTGTTCTGTTCGGTTTGGCCGATCTTGCTGAAGGAGGCTGGTCAATCTTCCGTATGACGTGCGGGAGCGCCGAGTAGTATGGCGTTCGAGTCGTATGCGCGGAAGGAGACGCCCCCCGGTGTCCGAGCTAGAACGCGTTCCGCCCGGAGTGGACCCGACGGTTCCCAGCTCCGCGCGGGTGTACGACTATCTGCTCGGAGGCAAGGACCACGTCGCGATCGACCGGGCGGTGGCGGAGAAGCTCCTCGCGGTCGCCCCGGACACCCGGCTGGTGGCCAGGGCCAACCGCAGGTTCCAGATCGAGGCCGTCCGCCATCTGGCGGAGCAGGGCCTGCGGCAGTTCCTCGACCTGGGCACCGGCATCCCGACCTCGCCCAGCATCCACGAGACCGCCCGCTCGGTGAGCCCGGCCTGCCGCGTGGTCTACGTCGACTACGACCCGGTGGTGCGGCTGCACGCCCAGGTGCTGCTCGCCGACTCGCCGGGCGTCGCCAGCATCCAGGCCGATCTGCGCCGCCCCTACGACGTGCTCGCCGACCCCAGCGTCACCGGCCTGATCGACTTCGACCAGCCGGTGTGCGTGCTGATGGTCGGGGTGCTGCACTACGTGATGGACGAGGAGGACCCGTCCGGCATCGTGGCCGCCTTCAGGAAGCGCATGGTGCCCGGCAGTTGCCTGGTGGCCACCCACGGGATGGCGGAGAGCGCCCCCGAGGCGATCGCCCAGCTCATGATGGCCACGGCCGGCACCCCCGCGCAGGCGCAGTTCAGGACGCGGGATGAGGTGCTGCGGCTGTTCGACGGGTTCGAGCTGATCGGGCCGGGCCTGGTGCCCGTTCAGGACTGGCGCATCGGCGACGAGCCCGACATCCCCCTTCTGGACGGCACCCCGCAGCTGCGCATCGACGGCGGGGTCGGCCTGCTCAGAGCTTGATGCCCTCGATGATCTTCGACAGTTCGGGGACCAGGGGCGTGCTGGCCATCACGGTGACGACGACGCCCTTGCGCTCGACCCAGCCCGCGTAGCGACCGTCGCCCAGCGCGCCGTCGCCCTCCTGGGTGAGCACCTGGCGGCCGCCGATCTTCTCGGTCCTGGTGTCGCCGGAGAACGTCCCCATGTTGAACGGCCCGTTCTTGAGCTGCGCCAGCTTGCTCGCCTTCGGCCAGCACACGACCCTGACCCACAGCGACCGCTGCTTGACGTCCGCGTTGGGGCGGTCGTCCCCCCACTGGTAGCCGTACTCGGTGATGCCGTTGTGCTTGCTGGTGACGACGCCGCCGTACGTGAAGCCCTTCGGGATGTGGTTGACGCGGACCCCCTTGATGGCGGTGGCGCCCCGGGCCGGCTTGTCGACCTTGCTGTCGTTCGACTGCTTCACCTCCGCCTTGGTCGGGACGGGGCAGGCGGGGCCCTCCGCGGCCTGGGCGGGAAGCGCGATCAGGGCCGCGGCGACGGGCACCACGGACAGGGCGGCAATCCGGTGAATGTTCTTCATGTCGGGGTTGGATGCGGCTGATGCGCGAAAGGTTCAGTACTCCTTCAGCGTGATGTTGGTCGCGAACTTGTCGGTCATCTTCATCATCCAACCGAGCAACAAGCTGGACTTGAACAGCCAGTTCCGCATCCGGATCCCTCTCCGGGTGCGGGGGGCGAGGAAGGGGCCCGAGTTGCCGTTCTGGGCGACCTTGGCGTATCCGCGCATCTGCTCCTCGTACTGGGCGAAGGCCACGCGGTGATCGCCGCCGGCCCGCTTGAGCTCGCCCGCGAGCACGTACGCGCCGACCACGGCCAGGCCGCTGCCGAAGCCGGCCAGCGTGTTGCCGTACGCGGCGTCGCCGAGCAGCACCACGCGGCCCTGGGTGTAGCGGTCGATGACGACCTGGCTGATCGAGTCGAGATAGACGTCCTCGGAGCGGCGCATCGCCTCCATGAGCGCCGGGCCCTGCCAGCCCATGCCCGCGTAGGCGCGGGCCAGGAGCTCCTTCTGCTGCCGCATGTCGTACCGGTCGTAGTCGAGGCGGTCGGAGGCGAAGACGAAGAACGCGGGCGCCTTCGGCCCGCCGACGGCGGCCATCCTGCCGGGCTCGTTGTACATCTTCGAGACCGTGCCGAAGTCCCCCTCGACGTCGACCAGGGCGTAGTGGTAGCCGAGGTGTTTCACGTAGTCGGCCTCGGGGCCGAAGGCGAGGCGGCGGACGTTGGAGTGGATGCCGTCCGCCCCCACTACCAGGTCGAACGTGCGCGGGGCGGAGCGCTCGAAGGTGACGTGGACGCCGCTGGGGGTCTCGGTGAGCGAGGTGATCGAGTCGCCGAAGACGTACTCGCAGCTCGCGGCGGTCTTCTCGTAGAAGACCCGGGACAGGTCGCCGCGCCTGATCTCGATCTCGCCCCCGGTGAACTCGCCGGGCATGACCGTCAGCTTGTGGCCGTCCGCGTCGACGATCAGCTGGTCGGTGCCGCCGGTCTGGAGCGCCTGGATGTCCTTGAGCACTCCCATGCGGGTCAGGACGGTGCGCTGGGTCTCGCCCTTGAAGTCGACGGCCTGGCCGCCGAGGCGGAGCGACGGGGCCTTCTCGACGACGGTGACGTTGAAGCCGTAGCGGGCGAGCTGGAGGGCGAGGGCGGGGCCGCCGATGCTGGCGCCGGAGATGAGGACGTTGGTGTTCTTCATGCCCGTCAGCTTCGTGAGCGCCGCTGACAGCCGGGCGACCACCGGCTGACAACCGGGGCGGGCCCCGTCAGCGGCTGCGGCCCCGGGCAAGCCTCGTCAGCGGCGGGGGTCAGTGGCTGGGGTGCGCAGTCGCGGTGAGGGTGGCGAGCGCGTCGTCCCTGCTCATCGACGCCCCCGCGGCGAACGCCGCCGCGAACCCCTCGGGCCCGAGCACCTCCGTGGCGGCGGCGGCGACCCTGGCGACGTCCCGATCCCCGGCGACGGCCATGCCCCGCAGCGCCACCCCCACGCCGAGCAGCACCGCCGCCCGTTCCGCCGAACTCCCGCCCGCTGGGCCGTTCAGGAGACACCGGCCCGCCAGGCCCTCCGCCGCGTCGGCGAGGTCGATGGCCAGCGGTGACTTCAGCGTCATGGCCAGGGCCTCCGCGTGCCGGCGCGCGGCCCCGGCGGCGTCGCCGCTCGCCTCGGCCAGGCGGCCGAGCGCCGTCAGCACGTGCGACCTGGCCCCGTGAGCCGGGAAGAGCCCGGTCTCGGAGGCGGCGAGCGCCGTGTCCAGGCGGCGGGACGCCTCCGCCAGGTCACCCTCAAGACGGGCCATCTCGCCAAGACGCAGGCTCACCCACGCCGTCAGCTCCGGCCGCCCGAGCCGGCGTGCCAGCTCCCCGGCCCGCTCGCAGTCGGCGCGGGCGGCCTGGGCGTCCCCGGCCCGCCAGCGCGCCTCGGCGCGCCGGTGCAGCACGTCCACCAGCTCCTCCATCGCCCCGAGCTCTTCGAGCAGGTGCACCGCCTCCTGCCACAGCCCCATGGCGCGTCCCCACTCGCCGCGCCAGCTCGCGATCAGCCCGAGCCAGTCGAGCCCCTGCGTCTTCCCCCAGCGCTCGCCCAGGGCGCCGAACTCCGCGAGCATCGACTCCAGCTCCCGCTCCGCGCCCCCGACGCCGCCGCTCAGCAGCCTCAGCAACGCGCTGCTGAGCCGTTCGAGCGCCTTGCTCCACGGATCGGACCCGATCACGCGTACGGCCACCGTCTCCCCGGGCGCGGGCGGCCCCGCGAGCATCCCCCACAGCGCCGGGCCGAACCGGGACCTCATCGGCCGGTCGAGCGAGCCCATGACCGTCCGGGCCCGCTCCCAGTGCGGGGACCCGGCGTCGGGTACGGCGTGCAGCACCACCAGCGCGTACTCCTCCCCGAGCTCGGGGCCGATCGCGTCGAGGAGCCGCACGGCGTGCCGGGTCGCCTGGCCCCGCCGCCCGCTGAGCCACCAGTACATGGCCAGCGCCTCCACCAGCCGCGCCGCCGCCGGCGGGTCGTGCTCGACGCTCCACCGCAGCGCCGCCCGCAGGTTCGCGTCGTCGGCCGAGAGCAGGGCCAGCCACCGGAGCTGCTCGGCGCTGTAGAGGTGGCCGTCGGCGCGGTACGCGAACTCCAGGAACCAGGCGGCGTGGGCCGCCCTCAGCCGTTCCTCCTCGCCCGCCTCCGCCAGGCGCTCCGCGCAGAACAGGCGGATGGTGTCGAGCATGTGGTAGCGCTCGCCGTCGGTCTCGACCAGCGACTTGTCCACCAGATCGGCGAGCAGGTCGGCGCTGTCCGGGCCGCAGACGCGCTCAACCGCCGCCAGGCTCGCGCCTCCGGCGAACACGGAGAACTGCCTGGCCAGCGCCTGCTCCTCGGCGTCGAGCAGGCTCCAGCTCCACTCCACGACCGCGCGCAGGGTCTGGTGCCGCGTGGGGGCGGTACGGTCGCCGCGCGACAGCAGCCGGAACCTGTCGTGCTCGGCCAGCCGGGTGGCGATCTCTTCCACGCCGAACGTACGCATCCGGGCCGCCGCCAGCTCGATGGCCAGCGGCAGGCAGTCCAGCGCCGCGCAGATCCGCAGCACGGCGTCCAGGTTGCCGGGCCCGACCGCGAACTCCTGGCGCACGGCCGCCGCCCGTTCGGCGAACAGCGTGACGGCCGGGTCGGTGGGCAGGGGCGCCAGCGGGACCAGGTGCTCGCCGGTGATGCCCAGCGGCTCCCGGCTCGTGGCCATGATCATCAAGCCGGGGGAGGCGGCGAGGAGGCGGCGGGCCAGCGTGGCGACCTCGGAGAGCACGTGCTCGCAGTTGTCCAGGACGAGGAGGAGGTCCTGCTCGGCCAGCGCCGCCACCAGGCGTTCGGTGGGGTCGGGGAGCCCGCGCAGCGCCGACTCCCGCAGCCCGAGCGCCGCCAGCACCGCCCCCGCCACCTGCCCGGCCCCGTCTACCAGCGACAGGTCCACGAAGCACGCCTCCCCGGCACGACGCGCCGCCCCGGCCTCCGCCCCCATGCGGCGGAGCTCACCGGCGGTGGCGCTCCCCGGGTGGAGGAGGCGGGTGACGGCTTCGATGGCCAGGCGGGTCTTGCCGATGCCGCCGGGGCCGACGAGCGTGACCAGGCGGGCGCCACGCAGGGCGGCCAGCCGCGCGAGCTCCTCCTCCCGCCCGACGAGCCGGTTGAGCTGCGCCGGCGGCGCGGCCCGCCGGACCTGGTGCCGCTCGGCGCGCAGGATCGCCAGGTGCAGGGCCGCCAGCTCGGGTGAGGGGTCGGTGCCGAGCTCGTCGGCGAGCAGGCGGCGCGTCTCGTCGAAGACCGTCAGAGCCTCGGACGGCCGCCCCGCCGCCTCCAATGCGCGCATCAGCAGCCCGCGCGGCCGTTCGCGCAGCGGATGGGCGGCCACCAGGTCCTGCAGCGCGGCCACCGGGCTGCCCTCCGGCAGGCCCAGCTCGGCCTCCATCAGGTCCTCCACGGCGGACAGGCGGAGCTCCTCCAGCCGGAGCGCCTGCGGCCCCGCGAAGGGCGCGTCGGCCACGTCCGCGAGCGCCGGCCCCCGCCACAGCTCCAGAGCCTCCCTGAACGAGGAGGCGGCCGCGGGGAGACGACCGGCCGCCAGCAGCCGGCGTCCCTCACGGCACAGCCGCTCGAACAGGTGCGCGTCCACGTCGTCCGGGGAGACCGCCAGCCGGTAGCCCGCCCCGTGGAACTCGATCAGGCCGGCCGGCAGGCTCCTCCTGAGCCGGGAGACCTGCGCCTGGATGGCGTTGGCGGCCTCCGCGGGCGGCCGGTCGCCGTACTGGCCGTCGACGAGCCGCTCGACGCTCACCGTCCGCCCGGCGTCGAGCAGCAGCAGCGCGAGCAGGGCACGCGGGCGCGGACCCCCGACCACCAGGGGTTCGCCGCTGGGGGAACGCACCAGGAGCGGGCCCAGGATGCCGAATCGCACGTCCCGATCCTAGGGAATTATCGGTATACCTACCGATGCCTATACGTATTTCCCAGTCGGGAGTGACCGTTTAGCGTCGCGATCTCAAGGCGCAACAGCACTGCTAGCTTCCCACCCCCCAATCTCCCTGCAATCCCCGCCGCCGAGGCGATCCCCGTGCGGCGAGCGGGCCGTCGTGCGCTCACGAAGCGCGCCGATCCCGAGGGAGAACGTCGAAAGGAGCAGCACAGCGTGAAACGCAAAGCCTTACTCGCGACGGTCGTCGGCGTGGCCACGGCCACGACCCTGGCGTTACAGACGCCGCCCGCGAACGCCGCCCCTCCAGGAGCCGCACCGCAGCAGCAGCAGACGGCGCGCGCGGGTGACCCCGCCTCGCTCGCCGCGCAGGTCGCCGACAAGGCGATCTCCAGCCAGCTCGACAAGCTCACCCGGGGCCCCGACGAGGCGTACAGCCGCGTGGCGGTCACCCCGGGCGCGGCCGACATGTACTACGTGGCGTACGAGCGCACGTACAAGGGCCTGCCGGTGGTCGGCGGCGACGCCGTCGTGGTCACCGACGCGGCGGGCAACGTCAGGGACACGGCCGCGGCCTCGGGACCGAGCCCGAGCGACGTGCCGACCAGGGCGACGGTCAGCGCCGAGCGGGCCACCGAGGTGGCCAGGACCAAGCTCTCGCGCGTGGACGACACCGCGGCGCCCCGCCTGGTCGTGCTGGCCTGGGGCGAGAAGCCGAGGCTGACCTGGGACGCCATGGTCAGCGGCATCTCCGAGGGCAAGCCGAGCATCCAGCACGTGTTCGTGGACGCGCGCACCGGCGAGATCGCCGACTCGTACGACCTCGTCCGCGCAGGCACCGGCAACGGCTACTACTACGGCCAGGTCACCATCGGGACGAGCGGCTCCGGCAGCTCGTACTCGATGACCGACACGTCCAGGCCCGGCATCCAGTGCGGCGGCCAGAACGGCAGCGCGTACACCGGCACCGACGACGCGTGGGGCAACGCCTCTGGCACCAACCTGGAGACCGCCTGCGTGGACGCGCTCTACAGCGTGCAGCGCGAGTGGGACATGCTGCGTGACTGGCTGGGCCGCAGCGGCATCAACGGCAGCGGCCGCGGCTTCCCGGCGCGGGTCGGGCTCGCCGACGTGAACGCCTACTGGAACGGCAGCTACACCAACTTCGGCCACAGCCAGGACAACGCCCGGCAGGCGACCCCGATCGACGTCGTGGCGCACGAGTTCGGGCACGCGATCTTCCAGACCACCCCGGGCGGCGCCGGATCCGGCAACGAGAACGGCGGGATCAACGAGGGCACCGGCGACATCTTCGGCGCCCTGACCGAGGCGTACGCCGCCAACCCCAACGACCCGGCCGACTACCTGGTGGGCGAGGAGGTCGACCTGGTCGGCGACGGGCCGATCAGGAACATGTACAACCCGAGCGCGCTCGGCGACCCGAACTGCTACTCGTCCTCGATCCCGAGCACCGAGGTGCACGCTGCGGCAGGCCCGTTGAACCACTGGTTCTACCTGCTGGCCGAGGGCAACAACCCGGGTGGCGGCAAGCCGTCCAGCCCGATCTGCTCCGGCGGCCCCTCGTCGGTCACCGGCGTCGGCATCCAGAACGCCGGCAAGATCTACATGGGCGCGCTGGCCCGGAAGACCTCGTCCTGGCGCTACACCAACATCCGCGCCGCCTCGGTCGCGGCCGCGATCGAGCTGTTCGGCGCCAACAGCGCCCAGTGCAACACCACCAAGGCGGCGTGGAGCGCGGTCAGCGTGGCGGCGGCCTCGGGCGAGCCCGCGTGCGGCACGTCGACCAGCGACTTCTCGATCTCGCTCAGCCCGACGTCCGGCAGCGCGGCGCCCGGCGGTCAGGCGACGGCCACGGTCGGCACGCAGACCACCTCCGGCAGCGCCCAGACCGTGAGCCTGAGCGCGTCCGGTCTGCCCAGCGGCACCACGGCGAGCTTCAGCCCGTCGTCGGTGACCTCGGGCAGCTCCTCGACGCTGACGCTCTCGGTCGGCTCGTCGACGGCGGCGGGCACGTACAGCATCACGGTCACGGGAACCGGCTCGACGACCCACACCGCGACGTACTCGCTCACCGTCAGCTCGACCCCGCCGACGCGTGACTTCTCGATCTCGCTCAGCCCGACGTCGGGCACGGTACAGGCGGGCTCGGCGGCCACGTCCACGGTCGGCACGGCCACCACGGCGGGCACGGCGCAGACGGTGAACCTGTCGGCCAGTGGCCTCCCGACCGGCGCCACGGCGAGCTTCAACCCGGCGTCGGTGACCTCGGGCAGCTCGTCCACGCTGACGATCTCGACCGCGCCCACCACCCCGGCCGGCAGCTACACGGTCACGGTGACGGGCACCGGCGTGACGGCCACGCACACGGCGACGTACGCGCTGACCGTCCAGAGCACCTCGGGCGGCCGGACGTTCACCAACGACACCAACTACTCGATCACCGACTTCAACAACACCCAGAGCTCGATCACCTCCACCGCGACGGGCACCGCGACCTCACCGGTCCGGATCTCGATCACGATCAGCCACACGTGCGCGGAGGACCTCGACATCTGGGTACGCGGGCCGAGCGGCACCTGGTACGCGGTCGACAGGTACGGCGGCACGACGTGCACGCAGTACGGCACCAGGACGTTCACCGTCCCGGTGAGCCAGCAGGCGGCGGGCACCTGGGTGCTCGACATCGAGGACGTCTACGCCGGTGACACCGGCTTCCTGGACTCCTGGAGCATCACCGTCTAGCTCTCCACGAGCCCCGGCCGGTCGTCCGGCCGGGGCTCCCGCACGTCCGCCCGCGTCCGCACGCCGAGCTTCTGCAGCACCTTGGCCACGTGGGTGTCCACCGTGCGGCGCGACAGGAACAGCACCTCCGCGATCTCCCTGTTCGTCCGGCCGAGCGCGACCAGCCTGGCCACCTCGCTCTCTCTCGGCGACAGCACCCCGCTGCGGCTCCGCCGGCCCCTGCGCCGCGCCCCGGTCGGGTCGATCTCGCGCAGCAGGTGGCGGCAGCGGGCCGCGTCGTGGGTGGCGCCGAGCGCCGCGTACCGCTCGCCCGCGTCGGCGACGAGGTCGGCGGCCCGCTCCCGGTCGCCGAGCCTGAACCGCGCGACTCCCTCGGACTCGGCTGCCCGCGCCGCGCCGTACGGCCGCGGCATCGCCTCATAGGCGCCGTGGGCCCTGGCGAAGTGGCGGGCGGCCTCCTCCGCGTCCAGGGCCAGCGCCCCTCGGGCGGCGTCCAGCCCGGCCTCCGCGGACGGCGCGTTCCTGCCCTCGATCCCCGCCCCGAACTCGGCCACCAGGTCCGCCGCCGCGCCGCGCTTTCCCGCCTTGAGCAGCGCGAGGACGGCGGCCGGCACGAGCTGGTCGCCCCACACCCACACGCCCTTGCGCCGGAGCCTGCCCACCGCCAGATCGGCCTCGCGCAGCGCCGACTCCGGCGAGTCGCGGGTCAGGTGCAGCTCCACCAGCCCGCCGGAGGCCGCCGCGGCGACGGGCAGGAAGCCCGAGTCCAGGTCACGTACGCCGGCCGCCTCCAGGTGCTCACCGGCCTCCTCCCACTCGCCCCTGGCCAGGGCCAGCATGCCGAGGGTCAGCCGGGCGTCCACCGCCAGCAGCGGCGCCTCGAAGGTCATCTCCACGGCGGCGACGGCCCGCTCGCGCAGGCCCTGCCAGCGGCCGGTCAGCAGGTCGAGCCGGATCGACGACATCTCCACCAGGAACTCCGGGTAGAGCGCGCCGGTCTCCTCGGCGATGCGCCTGCTCTGGTCCGCGAACCGCTCGGCCGCCGCGTAGTGCCCGAGCGCCACCGCGGCGTCGTACAGGTTGGAGTAGCCGCGCGCCACCTGCCGCCGCACCGCCGGGGCCGGGTCGTTGACCGGCAGCGCGTCCACCAGCTCGAACGCGTCGGGCGCGCCGACCATCATGGCGAGGCTGACCTTGTTGGCCAGCACGGCGGCGGTCAGCTCGGGGTCGTGGTCGTCGAGGAGCTTCTCCGCCTGGACCATCCACTCCTGGTGCAGGGA
The DNA here is from genome assembly GCF_040605375.1 of Nonomuraea sp. NPDC005650. Classification (NCBI taxonomy): domain Bacteria; kingdom Bacillati; phylum Actinomycetota; class Actinomycetes; order Streptosporangiales; family Streptosporangiaceae; genus Nonomuraea; species Nonomuraea sp. NPDC005650. The sequence continues at coordinate 193,714 of NZ_JBEXCR010000002.1, read as the reverse complement.
CAGCGGCTCGTCGCCCCACGCGGGCATCGCCAGCAGCGCCAGCCCGCGGGCGGCCAGGTTGGGGCTGCCGTGCAGGTCGGGGAGCGCGGCCAGGATCTCCCGGCGTCCGGCGGCGACCGCGCCCGCCTGGTTGGACAGGAGCACGCCCAGGTTGAGCCGGGCCTGGCCGCGTACGTGCGGGGACAGGAAGTCGTCGGACAGCAGGCGGCGCAGGATGCGGACGACGCGGCGGTGGGACAGGCCGATGGCGGCGACCCTGCTGAGCCTGAGCGCCAGCGGGCCCCTGGCGTCGCGGGGGAGCTTGGGGTCGGCGAGCAGCCCTTCGAGCACCTCGACGGCGAGCGGGATGTCGCCGAGCGCGGCGGCGTGGTCGGCGGCGGCGCCGCCGTGGCGCTGCCAGGCCGCGTAGTCGCCGGCGCGGCGGGCGTGGTGGGCGAGCTGGACGAGGGGCGGCAGGTCGAGCCCGGACAGCGCGACCATGGCCCGCTGGTGGATCTGCCGGCGTTCGGGGCCGGGGATCGTGTCGTAGACGGCCTGCTGGGCGAGGGCGTGGCGGAAGCCGTACTGGCCGTCCTTGTGTTCGAGCAGCACGCCGGCCTCCAGCGCCTGGCCCAGTCCGGGCTCGGACAGGGCGGGTGCGGAGACGGCGGCGATCAGGGGCTCGTCGGCGGGCAGGCCCAGGACGGCGGCGGCGCGCACGACGCGCAGCGCGGCCGGAGACAGGCCGCCGAGCCGCTCGGCCATCGCCTCGCGCAGCAGCAGCGGCACGGCCATGCGGTCGAGCTCGTCCGGCTCGGGCAGGCGGCCCTCGTCGTCGAGCAGCGAGCGCACCACCTCCTCGATCACGAACGGCACCCCCGCGGTGCGCTCGTGCAGCTTGGCGGCGAACTCGGCGGTCGGCGCCGGCCCGCCCAGCAGCGCGCCCGTGAGGCTGCGCACGCCCTCGACGTCGAGCGGGGTCAGCGCGATCACCTCGCCGCGCACCCCGGGAGTCCGCCGGTACGCGTGCCCGAACGGCAAACCGGGCACCGGCAGCTCCTCCCGCCGGAACGTCACCACCAGCGCCAGCCCGTCGGGCGGCTGGTCGGTGAGGAAGCGCAGCAGGTCACGCGTGCCGTCGTCGGCCCAGTGCAGGTCCTCGACCACGAGGACGACGGGACCGGCCGCGGCCAGCAGCGCGTGGACCGCCCGGAACAGCCGGTGCCGCTCGGCCCGCGGATCGTCGAACGCCGGCGGCGACGGGGCGGGCGGGAGGCAGCCGGCCAGCTCGGGCAGGTGGCCGCGCAGGACCCCGGTGAGCGGGCTGAGCCGGTCCTGGGGCGGCAGGGCCGGGGCGACGTTGCGGAGCGCGTCGAGCACCGGGCCGTACGGGAGCGGCTCGCGGATCTGGTGGCAGTGGCCGAGCAGCACGGTTCGCTCGCCGTCTCGGGTGGCTTCCCGCAGCGGGTCGATGGCCGCCCTGACGAGCCTGGTCTTGCCGATGCCCGCCTCGCCCTGCACCTGGACGACGGAGGGCGGCTCCGTGAGGGCGCCGTTGAGCAGCCGCAACTGTGTGTCGCGCCCGACCAGTGCGGGAGAAGCCGCGGTTGCCATCGGGTCTCCGTAACAGTGGAGGTTTACTCCCTTTGTCGGAATCCGTTATCCACTACGTACGAGCCGGGGTCAACCCTCCTTCCCGCCGAAGGGGGTGCTGACCTTTGGGATGGCATGGTTGTGAGGGCGGGAAGGCGAGCGCCCGCCCCGCGGTGCTCGGTCGTGGATCGCGGGGCGGGCGCTCGTTCGAGGGCCGCGGGCGGGAGCGCGTCCGCCCGCGACGATGGGAGGAGTCAGGAGCAGGCGGCGTTGGCGGGCTGGCTCGCCGGGCCGTTGGCGGTGAAACCGACGGCCACCGACGCTCCGGGGGCGAGGCTCTTGGCGTAGTCGGGCCCCTTGGCGGTCCACGTGGTGCCCGACTGGGTCACGACCGCGTTCCAGCCGTTGACCAGCGTCACCCCCGACGGGAACGTCCAGGTGGCGGCCCAGTTGCTGATCGTCCCGGTGCCGGTGTTCTTCACCGTCAGCTCGCCCTGGAATCCGCCCTGCCAGGAGTTCGTCTGCTTGTACGTCACGGCGCACTGCCCGGGAGGGTTGGGCGTGGGCGTCTCGGAGGGCTGCCCGGTGCCGCCGGTCGGCGGGATCAGGTACGGCTGGAGGATGTCCTGCTTGGCCTGGTTGACCGTGGTCCAGTCGTCGTTGAGGATGCCCCCGGTGTCACCGGAGTTCGGGTTCCACGACCAGTAGGTGAACGACATGCCGTTGACCCCGGTCCCGGTGTACTTCAGGAGCTCCTGCAGCCAGATCTTGTCCACGTTCGCGGCCAGGGTGGTGCCGAACTCGCCGATCATGATCGGTGCGATGTTCTGCTTGTACAGGTAGCCCCAGTACTTGTCCCAGATGGCCGGCAGGTTGGCGGGGTAGTCGGGGGCGTCGAACCAGGTCTGGTGGTAGACCGAGGTCGCGTAGTCGTGGGGGGAGTAGACCAGGCGGTTGGCCACGTTGAGCCGTACCGGATACTGCCCCGCCTTCGACAGGTTGCCGCCCCACCAGCCGCAGTCCTCGTCGTTGCTGGGATCGCCGTCCCACACGTTGGACAGGCCGCCGCTCGGGCAGCTCACGCCCTCCACGAAGATCAGCCAGTTCGGGTTGACCGACAGGACCGCGTTGCCGGCCCGCTCGGCGGCCAGCCGCCAGTCGCGTGCCTGGTCGCCGCAGCCCCAGCAGGAGCCGGTCGCGTTGGGGTTGGTGCCCTCGGCGTGCGGCTCGTTGTGCAGGTCGGCGCCGATGACGGTCGGGTTGTTCGCGTAGTGCTGGGCCAGCGCCTTCCAGTCGTTGATCCAGGTGCTCTCCGGGGTGGCGGCGACGTACCAGAGCGCGGACTGGCCGGCGGCGGTCGGGCGGTGGCGGTCGAGGATGATCCGCATGCCCTTGCCGCCCGCGTAGGCGATGATCTTGTCCAGGATCTGCAGCGGGGACAGGCCGATCAGGTCGGGGTTGACGTAGTCGTTGATGCCGGTGGCCGTGGCGCCGGGCTTGAGCGCGTCGTTGGAGTACGGCACCCGGATCGTGTTGTAGCCGAGCGAGGCCATCTTGTCGATGTGGCCCTTCCAAGGAGTGCTCGACCACAGGCCGTGGAAGGTCCGGTTGTCGGTCTCCATGCCGAACCAGTTCAGGCCGGTCAGGCGCACGGTCGCGCCCGTGCTGTCAACGATCTTGTTGCCGCTGGTGTGCAGGTAGCCGGTGCCCGTGCCGGCGGCTGCGCCTGCCGGGGCGGCGGTGGTCACCGCGACCGCGACCGCCGCTCCGGCCACCAGCGTGGCCAGGGCGGCCGTCATCGCCTTGGACAAGTGCATGGGGGTGCCTTTCGGAGAGGGAGAACGCGGCGTCATGCTCGGACGCCGCCTTCACGCTCGTCAACGCACCATGGGTTCTATGGCTGTGACCAGGAAGAATGCTTGAAAGTTTCAGCGGGCAGGCTAGCGCTCGGGAGCGGGGAACAGCCGGCGTACGCCCGCGGCCACCCAGATCGCGCCGAGCCCGGCGTACACGGCCAGCAGCGCGACGCTCGGCGAGGCGAGGACCACGGACGCGACGATGGCGACCACCAGCAGCCCCGTCCAGCCGTACAGCACGCGGCGCCCGCGGGCCGAGCCCGTGTGCGTGGCCTCCTGCACCGGGGTGACCAGCGCCATGACCGCCACCCCCGCCGTGCCGAGCGCCTCGTGGCCGAGCGCGATGCCCAGCGCGAGCACCCCGATTCCGGCGACCGCCAGTGCGCAGCCCGCGACGGCCACGCGGCCCTCGACGCCCTCGAACAGCAGCCTGGTCGCCTTCGCGCGGGCCAGCCGCAGCACGGTCACCGCCTCGGCCACCCACGCCGCCCAGTGCAGCACCGCGATGAGGACGAACACGGCGATGAGCGGCGGCACCAGGGGCAGCAGGAAGACCATCCGCCAGCCGCCCAGGAACCGGCCGCGCAGGTTCGACAGGATCCGGTAGAGCGGGTTGCGCTGCTTGAGCGCCGTGACGAGCAGGTCTCTGGCCGGGTCGAAGCCGGGGTCGAGGCGGAGCACCTCGCGGAAGGCGGCGGCGGCCGTCTTCGGGTCGCCGGAGACCAGCGCCGCGTGCCCGTACGCCAGGTGCGCGATGGAGCTCTCCGGATCGAGCCGTACGGCGTCCGCGGCGGCGGCCCTGGCCTGCTCCGCCTCACCGAGCTTGACGTGCGCCATGGCGAGGAGGCTCACCAGGTCCGAGTCCTGCGGGTCGATGGCCAGCCCGCGCCGGGCCGTCTCGACGACCTCGGGGTACTGGCCCAGCCGCAGGTGGGCGCGGGTCAGCAGCTCCCAGGTCGCCGCCGACTCGGGGTTGTGCGACAGCGACGTACGGGCGGAGGTGACGGCCAGGTCCGGCCGCTGGATGCGGAGGTAGACCTGCCCGGCGATGTAGTGCGGGAACGACTGGTCGGGCGCCAGCCGTACCCCCTCCTGGGCCTCGGTCACGGCCTCGGCGGTCCTGCCCTGCTGCACGAGGGCCAGGCCGAGCAGCGAGTGCGCGGTGAAGTGGTCGGGCAGCTGGGTGAGCACGCCGCGCAGTTCCCGCTCCGCGTCGGCCGGGCGGCGCATCTGCAGCAGCGTGTGCGCCCGCTGGATCGACTCGCGCGGGTTCACCACTTGCCCTTGATCCAGGGCATCAGCTCGTCCCACGCGCCGGACTCGTTGGCGTGCAGCACGTAGTTGCGCGCGGTGGCCAGCCACTCGCGCACCGCCGTCGGCCTGGTGCCCTGGGCGACGGCCAGCAGGTCGTTCGTGGTCATCGGGATGGGCCGACCGGCGCTGATCGACTGATGGAGCTTGGCCTCCACCGCGCGGTCCACCACGCCCTTCAGGTCCGCGCCGACGAAGTGGTCGGTGATCCGCGCCACCGCGTCGAAGTCCATCTCGGCCAGCGGCTTGTCGCGGCACAGGAGGCGCAGGATGGCCGCGCGCGCCGACGCGTCGGGCGGCGGCACGAAGACGAGCTGGTCGAACCGCCCGTGGCGGCGGAAGGCCACGTCGATGTACCAGGGCGCGTTCGTGGCGGCCAGCACCAGGACGCCCTCGTTGGCGTCCTGGTCGACGCCGTCGAGCTCGGCCAGGAACTGGTTGACCAGCTGCCGGGTGTGGGCCTGGCGCATGTCGGAGCGGCGCGCGGCCAGCGCGTCCACCTCGTCGAAGAACAGCACGCACGGGCGGTTGCGGCGGGCCAGGTCGAACGTGGCGCGCAGGTTGCGCTCGCTCGACCCGATGTACATGTCGAGGATGTCGGACAGGCCGACGTTGACGAACGCCGCGCCGAGCTCGCCCGCCGCGGCCCTGGCCAGGTGGGTCTTGCCCGCTCCCGGCGGACCGTACATGAGGACGCCGCCGCCGGCGCGCTTGCCGTACGCGGCGAACAGCTCGGGCTGCTGGAGCGGCAGCAGCAGCTTCACCCGCAGCGCCTCCTTGACCGCGTCCATCCCGGCCACGTCGGCGAAGGTGACCTTCGACCTCTCCACCTCCGCATCGGCGGGCGAGTCCACCGGCGGCACGTGGTGCGCGGGCGGCGGGGCGGGTACGGACGGGGCGGGCGGAGTGGTCAGGCGGGCCGCCAGCTCGGGGTCGGCCACGGACTGGTCGCGGGAGACCGCCTCGTGGTAGCGGTAGGCCGCCCGGCCGAAGTCGCCCTCGCCGAGCAGCGCTCTGGCCGCGAGCACGCCCATCCGCGGCGGGTAGCCGGGCGAGGCCAGGAACGGCTCCAGTGCCGAGAGCGCCGCGCCGTGGGCGCTCTGCCGGACGAACGCCTCCGCCAGCCCCGCCGAGATGTCCGGGTCCTTGGGTGCGAGCAGGAGGGCGGCGCGGAACTCGGCCTCGGCGTCGGCCAGGTATCCCTTGGTCAGGAGCTGCTCGGCGAGATGCCGACGGAGCGGGAGGTTGTCCGGAGACAGGCGAGCCGCCTCGCGCAGTGCCTGGAGGCCGGCATCGTCGGGCACGTGCCTGGTCCCTTCTGTCGCAGGATTCGGTCGTACTAAAACTACGCAGACTACCCCTCTCGGGAGCCGGGGTAGTCCTGGCTCCACCTCCGGTTCTCGCGGCAGCGCCCGTGTGCGCGGGCGCGCCCGCCGCTTGGATCGGTGGCATGACGATCACGCACATGACTCCCGGGCGCTGGGTCGAGGGCGCCGGGCTGGTGCTCGGCCCGTCGCTGCTGCTGGCCGGGGTGCTCATCCGGGCGGGCGCGGGCGACTTCTTCCCCGACCAGCTCGCCGCCTACGCCGCCGAACCGGAGCGGATGGTCCTTTCCTACAGCCTGTACGCGGCCGGGGTCGTGCTCCTGTGGCCCGCCGTGACCTCGCTGGCCCGCCTGATCGGCAGGTCGCACCCCGGCTGGGCGCAATGGGGCGCGACACTGGTGATCCTCGGCCTTTTCGGACGGGTCTTCCACGCCGGGGTGAGCCACCTGGCCTTCCAACTGGTGGACGCCCTCGGCCTGGCGCCGGCCCAGAGGGCGGTCAGCGAGACCTACGGCGCCTTCCACGTGTTCAAGGCGGTCAACGTCTGCATCATGGCCGGCTGGGTCGTGCTCGCCGTCGGCGCCTACCGGGCCAGGGCGCTGGGCGTGATCCGGTGCGTCTGCCTGGCGCTGGCGGCCGGGCTGCCGCTGGGGGTGCTCAAGGGCAGCAGCGACCCGATCTCGCTGGTCGCGCTGGCCGGGCTGGCGGTCGCGTTCGTGCCGCTCGGCGTCGCCGTGCTGCGCGACGGCCCCGCTCCCCGGTGGTGGGCCGCCGCCCTGGTCGTGGCGCTGGTCCCGGTCGCCTTCTTCTTCGGCCTGTCCGGTTGATCAGGTGGTCAGGAGCTTGACGATCGCGACGACGCCGATGCAGACGATCACGCCGCGCAGGATCGGCGCGGGCAGCTTGCGCCCCAGTCGCGCGCCGAGGAAACCGCCCATCGTCGAGCCCAGCGCCACCAGCAGCACGGCCTGCCAGTCGACGTCCGCGACGAGGGCGTACAGGACGGCGGCGGTGAAGTTGACCAGCAGGACGAGCACGTTCTTGGCCGCGTTGATGCGCTGCAGCTTCTCGTTCAGCATGATGCCCATCAGCCCGATGACCAGGATGCCCTGGCCCGCGCCGAAGTAGCCGCCGTAGGCGCCGGCGGCGAGCGTGCCCAGCCACAGCCACGGCCCGCCGTGCTCGTGTCCGGGCCGGGCGGCCAGCAGGCTGCTGAGCTTGGGCTGGATGAGGACCAGCGCGCAGGACATCGCGATCAGCACGCTCACGATCACGTTGAAGCTGCTCTCGGGCAGGGTGAGCAGGAGCAGCCCGCCGGCCAGCGAGCCGACGACGGAGGCCGGGGCCAGCCTGAGCAGCCGCTCCCGCTGGCCCTTCAGCTCGGGCCGGTAGCCCATGACGCCGGTGATGCCGCCCGGGACCAGGCCGATGTTGTTGGAGACGTTCGCCGTGATGGGTGGCAGGCCGACGGCCAGCAGCGTGGGGAACGTGATCAGCGACCCGTTGCCGACGACGGCGTTGATGCCCCCGCCCGCGACTCCGGCCGCGAGCACCGCGACCATCTCCAAAGGTGTCATGTCTGGAGACTTTAGGCCATGTCTTATTTTCTAAGACAAATCATTCCACGATGTGAGATGGGAGTGACGTGTCCATCCGGTCATGATTTCAGATGGAGATCACGACCTTCCCCGATGCGTGACCCTCCTCCTGGTACCTGACGGCCGCAGGAAGATCGGCGAACGGGTAGGTCCGGTCGATCACCGGGTGGATCTCGCCGCCCTCGATCAGCTCGGTCAGCGTCATGAGGTTCCGCTTGGTCTCCGGGTAGGGCACCACCTCGGTCACCACGATCCGCTGGGACACGAACAGCCCCGCCGCGAGCGTGGCGAAGACGTGGCTCGCGGGCTGGAACCAGCGGCCGGCCGGGCCGCCGATGAGGACGTGGGTCGCCTTGCGGGTCAGCACCCGGCGGCAGGCGGAGCCGGAGCGGCTGCCCGCGATGTCCAGCAGCAGGTCGTAGCGCCGCTCGCTCCGGGTGAAGTCCTCTTTGGTGTAGTCGATGACCTCGTCCGCGCCGAGCGACCGGACCAGGCCCACGTTCCTGGAGCCGCACACGCCGGTGACGTGCGCGCCGAACGCCCTGGCGAGCTGGATCGCGAACGTGCCCACGCCTCCGGAGGCCCCGTTGACGAGGACGCGGTCTCCCGGCTGGACGCGGCCGTCGTCGCGCAGGGCCAGCAGGGCGGTGCCGGCCGCCATCGGCACCGCCGCCGCCTCCTCGAACGAGATGTTCTTCGGCTTGGGCGCCAGCTCGCTCTCCGGCACGCACACGTACTCGGCGAAGCCGCCCTGCTTGGGCATCGCGTACACCTCGTCGCCGGGCTTGAACTCGGTCACGTTCTTGCCGACCGCCTCCACGTGCCCGGCCACGTCGGCGCCCAGGACGCTGAACCGCGGCCGGCGCAGCCCGGGGCCGCCGCCGCCCATCACGCGGGCGACGTACGGCTCGCCGCGCAGGAAGTGCCAGTCGTAGGGCTGGACGGAGGTGGCGCGCACCCGGACCAGCACCTCGCCGTCGCCGGGAACGGGCTGGTCGAGGTCCGTCAGGACGAGGGGTGAGCCGTACGAGGGTAGGACGAACGCCTTCATCGCTTCTCTCCTTGTGGGGGACTCTCGACCAGTGTCGCCAAGCCCGCCACGCGCCCTCTACAGCCGAAAGTACGACCTCTTCCCTGGCCGATCGGCCGGATCAGAGCTTCACGCGCTTGGTCTCGTACGCCCACATGGCGATCTCGACGCGGTTGCGGACGCCGAGCTTGAGCATGAGGCTCGCGATGTGGCTCTTGACCGTGCTGAGGGAGATGTGCAGCTCGTCGGCGATCTCGTTGTTGGTCCGCCCGCGGGCCACGGTGACCAGGATCTCCTCCTCCCGGGTGGTCAGCGTCTCGCGGGGCTGCGCCGGCGCCGTGGCGCGCCCGGAGAAGGCGAAGGTCTGCAGCAGCCGGGCCGTGATGTTCGGGGCGATGAGCGCGTCGCCGTCGGCCGCGGCTCGGACGGCCTGGGCGAGCAGATCCGGGCCGGCGTCCTTGAGCAGGAAGCCGCGGGCGCCCGCCCTGAGGGCGGCGTAGACGTACTCGTCGAGGTCGAAGGTGGTGATGACGACGACGGCGAGCGGATCGGCGACGCCCGGCCCGGCCAGGCGGCGGGTGGCCTCGATGCCGTCGAGGCGGGGCATGCGGATATCGAACAGGCACACGTCGGGGCGCAGCCGCTGCGCGAGCTCGACGGCCCGCCGCCCGTCGCCGGCCTCGCCGATGACCTCGATGCCGGGCTGCGCGTCGAGGATCATCCTGAGCCCGGTGCGGGCGATCTCCTGGTCGTCCGCGACGATCACCCGGATGTCCCGGTCCTGGGCGCTCACGTCGCCACCCCCGTGCGGGGAAGCACTGCGGTCATGTCGCCGCCCCGGCGCGAGGAAGCATGGCGGTCATGTCGCCGCCCCCGTGCGGGGGAGCACGGCGGTCACGGTCCAGCCGCGGTCGGGGTTCGGGCCGGCCTCGCAGGTGCCGCCCAGCAGGCCGGCGCGCTCGATCATCCCGATGAGCCCGTAGCCGGGCGATGAGATCGAGCGCGCGGAGCCGGTCTCGCCGTCGTCGCTGACGCGCAGGCGCACCGACGTGTCGTCGGCGGCCACGCGGATCTCGATGCGGGTGGCGTGCCGGGCGTGTCGCCGGGCGTTGGTGACCGACTCCTGCGCGATGCGGTAGATCGCGGCGCCGACCGCCGGGGGCAGGTCGTCGAGGTCGCCCGAGATCTCCACCTCCACGGACGGGCCCACGCGGGCGCGCCCGGCGAGCTGTTCGAGATCGGCGATCCGCCGCCCGGGCGCCAGCTCCGCCGGCTCGTGGCGGCGCAGGACGCGGACCATGGCGCGCATCTCGGCAAGCGTACGCGACGCCTCGGCCTCGATCACGCGGAGCGCCTCGACGGCGGCCTCCGGCCGCGAGGGCGCCGTCGCCAGGCCCGCCTGCGCCCGGATCGCCATGGCGGAGACGTGGTGGGCGACGATGTCGTGCAGGTCGCGGGCCAGGTGCTCGCGTTCGAGCAGTTTGACCTGGTCGAGCTCGCGCATCCGCGCCCTGGCCCGGAACCGGAACGCCGCCCCCAGCGCGATGGCCGAGAACATGACGCCGAACGCGGCGATCGCGTCGGCCGGGGCGAGGTCGTAGAAGGACGCCGAGATGCCGACGGACACGAGCATGATCGCGAAGCCGATCACGATCTCGCGCCCCGACCCCCACCGGTTCAGCGAGTACACGATGATCAGCAGGAACGCCATCGTGTACGTCTCGGCGCGGTGGCCGTCCGTCACCAGCGGGGCCAGGGTCGTCGTGAGGAACGGGATCGCGAGCATCAGCAGCGGCCTGGTGCGCCGCCACAGCAGCGTGAACACCAGCCCGACCGTGACGGTCACCGAGACGGCCCGCCACGGCAGGTCGGGGCGGACGACCCCTTCGAGCAGCGCGAGCGGCACGAGCACCCCTACGAGCGCCCAGTCCCGCCACACGCGTAAGGGAGGGTCGGAGGGACGGGGCTCGTTCCAGAAGGAGCGAAGCACACTCTTATGGTAATTCGCGGTCATAGTCAGGATGGACAGACCCGTGGCCACCTCGATCGTGACGGCACTTGGCGGATCAGCACGCAACAGCGCGGGGTACGCAGATACGGTTGGGACAACGGTCCAGGTGCGCGGGGGCGATGCGGTGATGGCGGGACTGGTGCTCTGGGATGTCGATCACACGCTGATCGAGAACGGTGGAGTGAGTAAGGAGACCTACGCCCGGGCCTTCGAGTTGCTGACCGGGCAGCCTGCCATATACCGGGCTGAGACCGATGGCCGTACCGATCCGCAGATCATGGTCAACCTGCTGCGGGGGCACGGTATCGAGCCGTCCCCCGACCAACGGGCGCGGTTGGGCGAGGCGCTGGAGACGGCGATGACCCTTAACCGGACGCGACTGAGCGAGCGCGGGCATGCCTTGCCCGGTGCGCTGGACGTGATCACCGCGCTCGCCGGGGTGCCCGGAGTCGTCCAATCCGTGCTGACCGGCAACATCAAGCCCAATGCGATGGTGAAGGTGTCGGTATTCGGCCTGCACGACCGTCTGGATTTCGAGGTCGGCGGGTACGGGGCGGACGGCAGGGTACGTGCCGACCTGGTCGCAGTCGCTCAGCAGCGCGCCGCGCGCAAATATGGCCACTCCTTCTGCCGCTCCTCGACCGTTTTGATCGGCGATACGCCACGCGATGTAGCGGCCGGAGTGGACGGCGGGGCCGCGGTCATCGGCGTGGCGACAGGGTCGGACAGCATGGACGTGCTGGCAGCGGCCGGTGCGGATGTTGTGTTCTCGGACCTGACCGACACCTCGGCACTGGTCGCCGCGGTCACGAAACTGACCGGCCTGTCCCGGTAGAGACCTGGCGTTGCTGCCAGAAGTTGGAATCTTCAATGGGGTAGGAGGATTCCCACACCCGCTCGAAGCTGCGGACGTAGGTGTCGAAGAAGTCGGCGCCTTCAAGACGGCGGAGATGGAGGACGGGCGCCAGATAGCCGTAGGTACCGTAGATGTGCTGGTTGACCAGCATGTGGTCGTCGTACCGGAAGATGGAGCTGTAGAGGGAAGTGCGGTGCAGGCGGAACGTTACGCCTTCGATCCCTACCAGCGGCGCGTAGTAGGTCAGAGCCATTCTGATACGACCGGGGATGGCGTCGTACAAGCGCTCCTCGACACCTCGTAGCGCCATCTCTGGGCTGTCCGGATCACCCATCATGATTCGTACTGTTGCGCCCTGTGTGGCCTTGCGCGCGAGAATGTCAATTGACTCCGGATTCTCCTCGGGCAAAAACAGGCTGGCATTGGCGAACAGCCAGATCTCGTCCTGCGCATTTGCGAGCAGATCGAGCCATAGGCGGTTCGGTGTGTCAGCTCGATGCGGATACAACGTGACGACTTCCGATTTGGAGGCGTTTCGGGCATCCTCGTCCAACTTCGGCCATAGCCAACTGGCAGCCACTCCGAGCAGCTTGGCTGCCGCATATGCGGTCGAGCGACGCGGCGTGATTTCGCGGGTGACCCACCGCTGCACGCTCTTGGGATCCAGGCCCAGCTGGGAGGCTAGTGCGCCCTCTGTATAGCCGCCGGCGGCCAGGGTAGCGCGAAGACGGTCGTTGGCCATGGGAACCTCCAGGGACGTTTGAGGGCGTTTTTATCATCGCCGTAACGCCCCGTAAAGCCCCCGTCGCGCGGTTTTATTGTCGGCCGCATTGAGTTGAACTGCTCTCATGTATTCCGCGCACTCGAAGTAAGCACGTGAGGAGCATGTGAGGTGGCAACTGCCGGAAACTTCGCATCAGTGGATCGAATTAAGCAAAACGGGGCACTTCTCGGCGTACTCCGTCCTGCGCTTCAGTCCCTGAACGTCTCAGATACGCGCCACCGGGTGCCCCGCTACATCGACCGCATGACCGCTGTGCCGGAGGTACGTGGCGGGAGCGACGCATTGCGCGGACAGGTGGAGGTAGTCGGCGGCGCGGAGGACCGCGTGTTTCGTGCGCGGCTGACGGGTCGTACCGAGGTGCCTCACTTCCTGGTCGGCGCGTACGAAGAGGCCGCGATCTGCGTGCACAGCCTCGCACGAGGATGGCAGACGCGGTGACGACGACGAAGAGCTTCCCGGGCTGGGAGATCTTGGAAGGGGCCGGAGGCGGCTACATCGCCTTCCGCACCGTTCTGGTACCCGACGGCAGCGGACTCTCCAACGTACGTTGCGGCGCAACGATGCCCGAGCTCTTCGAGCACTTGGAGCAGGAACTGCGACGCCGAAGGCGGCCGTCGCCGACCAGGACGGCGCGTGACGCGGCATGAAGCCAAGATCGGCGCCGCATTCATCGAAGAAGGAGAATTTCGGCGTGGGCAAGCATGAAGATCCTAAAAGCCCCAAGGATGAGCCGTTCAAGGCCGATCCCAGCAAGGCCTCGCCCGACGGCTGCAAGGAGTCCGGCGGCAAGCACGCGGATGGCGACGGTAAGGACGGCAAGAAGTAGTGGATGAGGCCACAGCGCGGCACATCGAGCGCCTGGTTGCGTACATCGACGGATTCGACGATATCCAGGGCTTCGTCGCCGAGGCCATCCGTGCGGTGCCGCGCCACCTGTTCGTCCCCGACGTCGCGCTCGCCACGCCGGGCGACCCCGACGAGGCGTTCGTCATCGATCGGGTCGCCGACCCCGATACCTGGTGGGACACCGTCTACTCGCGAAGTCCCATCGTGACCCAACTCGACGACGGCGGCACCGGCATCAGGGCCCGCACAGGCGCGTACACGTCTTCCTCGTCCGCGCCCAGCACCGTTGCGCACCTGCTGCAGATCCTCGACCCGGAGCCGGGCGATCGGGTGCTGGAGGTGGGTACCGGGACGGGCTGGACCGCAGCGTTGCTCGCTCACCTGGTCGGCCTGCACGGGAGCGTGACGTCGATCGAGATCGACCAGATGGTGGCTGATCAAGCCGCCAGGAATCTCGCCTCAGCCGGCGTGCGCGCGGACGTGGTCGTGGGCGACGGCGCCGACGGCTGTTCTCGGCGGGCGCCGTACGATCGGGTCCACGTCACCTGCGGCATCCGCTCCATCCCTTACGCGTGGGTCGAGCAGTGCCGCCCCGGAGGGGTCGTCGTCCTCCCGTATTGCCCCGGCTTCGGGGGCGATCACGTGCTGCGGCTGGTGACATTGCCGGACGGCACCGCGATCGGCCGCTTCCCTGGCCACGCCTCCTACATGATGATGCGCTCTCAGCGGCCGATTCCGTACGTCGCCGACGACGGCAGCGGTCAGCACCATCCCACCCCGGTGCACCCGCGGACCATCGGGCTGGCCCCACCCGGCGCAGACCTGGCGATGGCGGCCATCACCGGCCTCTACTCGCACATCAGCCGGGAAGAGAACAGATTCCTGACGTATGTCCTGAATCCGGCCGACCCCGGCGAGTGGGCGGTCGCTGTCCATCAGCGCGGTGACCCGGACCACATCGTCTACCAGATGGGCGACCGTCCGCTCTGGGAGGAGGTCACCGACGCCTACTTCCGGTGGGTCGGCTGGGGTGAGCCGGGACGTGACCGGTTCGGGATGACCGTGGCCCCGGAAGGCCGGCACGTGTGGCTGGACACCCCCGACCATGTGGTGTGCGGGCTCAGTCGCGGGTAATGCGGATGCCGCTGTCTTCAGCCCAGGACCGCGCCGATGGTCGTCATGATCGGGATCGACAGGCCCGTGGTCAGCAGCACCGCGCTGCGGGCCAGGCGACGGCCGGTGTCGTAGTTCACGGCGTACACGTAGATGTTCTGCGCCGTCGGCAGGGCGGCGAAGAGGGTGGCGGCGAGGAGGGCGCTGCCGTCGAGGCCGAGGGCCAGGCGCGCGGTCAGGTAGGCGACGGCCGGTTGGACGAAGGCCTTGAGCGTGACCGCGAGGAAGATGTCCTTGCCGACGCCGTTCGCCTCGGGGGCCGCGGGGGCGCGCTGGGAGCCGTACAGGCTGAGGCCGTAGGCGACGAGGGCGACGGGCACGGCCGCGCCGCCGAGCAGCTCGACCGGGCGCATGATCAGCAGGGGCAGGGAGATCCCGCTGACCGCCAGCACGAGCCCGAGGAGTGAGGCCACCGTGAGGGGGTTGCGGAGCGGGAGGAGCAGGGCCGCGCGCACCGAGCGGCCCCCCTTGTCGAGGATGAGGAAGGAGACCGGGGTGAGCACGATCAGCTGGAAGAGCAGGATCGGGGCGACCAGCGCGCCGTCGCCCAGCACGTAGATCGCGATGGGCACGCCGAGGTTGCCCGCGTTCACGTACGACGAGGCCAGCGCGCCGATCGTGGCCTCACGGCGGTCGCGGCGCCAGGCCAGCCGCGCCACCAGCACGTAGACGAGCTGGACGAACGCCACCGCCACCACCTCGGTCAGCAGCACCGGCGAGAAGAGGATGCGCAGGTCCGCCCGGGACACGGTGGCGAACATCAGCGCCGGGGTGGCCACGAAGAAGGCCAGGCGCGAGAGCACCAGCTCGTCGCTGGCGCGCAGCAGACCCCCCATCCCGATCAGGTAGCCGACCACGGCAACGGACACCAGGGCGACGAACGCCGCGACAACCCCCGACACTGAGCAACCTCCGAAATGGGACGTTCAGCAGCGTATCGGGATGGTTGACCGGCGAAGCGGCGGGTCTACGCTGAGCGCATGCGAGTAGCGGTGATTGGCGCCAGTGGTCATATCGGCACGTACCTCATCCCCAGACTGGTCGACGGCGGACACGACGTCGTGGCCGTGAGCCGGGGCAAGCGGGAGCCCTACAGCCCGCACGGAGCCTGGCAGCGGGTCACCCAGGTCACCGCCGACCGCGACGCGGAGGACGCCGACGGCACGTTCGGGCGGCGGATCGTGGAGCTGGAGGCCGATGTCGTCATCGACCTCATCTGCTTCACGGAGACCAGCGCCCGCGACCTGGCGGCGGCCCTGACCGGACGGGTCCGGCAGTTCCTGCACTGCGGGACGATCTGGACGCACGGGCCGAGCAGCCGGGTGCCGACGACCGAGGACATGCCCAAGCGCCCCCTCGGCGAGTACGGCAAGCAGAAGGCCGCCATCGAGGCCCACCTCCTCGACCGCGCGCACCGCGACGGCTTCCCCGTCACGATCATCCACCCCGGTCACATCACCGGCCCCGGCTGGGTGCCGGTCAACCCGGCGGGCAACGTCAACCCCGCGGTGTTCCAGGCGCTGGCCGACGGCGACGTGCTGGCGCTGCCGAACTTCGGCATGGAGACCGTCCAGCACGTGCACGCCGACGACGTGGCGCGGCTGTTCGTGGACGCCATGGCCAGCCCGTCGGCCGCCGTCGGCGAGAGCTTCCACTCCGTGGCCACCACCGCCCTGACGCTGCGCGGTTACGCCGAGGCGGTGGCGGGCTGGTTCGGGCAGGAGGCGCGGCTGACGTTCCTGCCGTGGGAGCAGTGGCGGGAGACGGTGTCGGAGCGGGACGCGCAGATCACGCTCGACCACATCTCCTACAGCCCTCACTGCAGCATGGAGAAGGCCGAGCGGCTCCTGGGGCACCGGCCCCGTTACGCGCCGCTCGAGGCCATCTCCGAGGCGGTCGACTGGCTGGTCCGGGCGGGCACCCTCACCCGGTGAGGGGGCGTCACCCGGTGAGGGGGCCGAACGCCTTCCTCGTGTCGATGACGTCGCCGAACAGCTCCCAGCGCTCGCCCTTGAAGGTCATCAGCTGCATCGACTCGATCGGGAAGCCGTCTCCCTGACCGGTCTCCAGCGTCACGCCCGGCAGCAGCATGTCGATCTTCACGTTCTGGAGGTTGCGTACGGAGTCACGCAGCCCCTCGCGGGTCGGGCACTTGGCCGCCTCCATGGCCTTGTGGAAGCTGTTCGCCACGGCCCAGCCGAAGGTGAAGAAGGGCACGTTCGGGTCGGTGCCGGGCGCGTACTGCTGCATCTTCTGCTTGTAGAGCACCATCTCCGGGTCGCTCTGCCACGTCGGGTCGTTGGGGTCCTTGTAGTACGAGGCCGACACGATGCCCTGCACGTTCTCGAAGCCGACCGGCTTGAGCACGGTGATCGAGGCGGAGACGTTGTTGATGATGTGCAGCGGGTTCCAGGACGTGTTCCTGGTGTCGGCGGCCAGCGCCTGCGAGCCGAACTTGGGCGTCGTGATGTCGAGGAGGACGTCGGCCTTCGACTCGGCGAGGTTGCGCATCTGGGGGTCGATGCTGGGGTCGGTCACCTCGTAGCTCTGCTCGGCCGCGATCGTGATCCCGCTGCCCTCGACGGCCCGCTTGAACCCGCCGTACAGGTCCTTGCCGAAGTCGTCGTTCTGGTAGAGGACGGCGACCTTGGCCTGGGGCTTCTCCTGCTTGAGGTACTGGGCGTAGACGCGGGCCTCGGAGACGTAGTTCGGCTGCCAGCCGATCGTCCACGGGTGCGCGGTGTCGGTGCCCCACTTGGAGGCGCCGGTGGCGACGAAGACCTGCGGCACCTTGCGCTGGTTCGTGTAGTCCCAGGTGGCGGTGGTCGAGGGCGTGCCGAGCGTCTGGAACAGCGCGAACACCTGCTCCTGCTCCACCAGCCTGCGCGCCTCCTCGACGGCCTTCGGCGGCTGGTAGCCGTCGTCGCGCACGACGAACTCGACCTTGCGCCCGCCGATGCCGCCCTTCTCGGCGTTGACGTAGTCGAAGTACGCCTTGATGCCCTTGGGGATGTCCCCGTAGGCGGAGGCGGGGCCGGACAGCGGGTAGATCCCGCCCAGCTTGATGGTCTTGTCGGTGATGCCGGTCGTCTGCTGTCCCTGGCACTGGCCCGACGCGGTCGTGCCCGAATCGCCGCTGTCCCGCCCCCCGCAGGCGGCGACCAGGAGAAGCAGCGCAGCAGCCCCGATCGCAGATACACGCATCCCTTTTACTCCTTCCGGGGAACCTTCTTGATCAAGCGTCCGGCCAGCCCGGCGAGCCCCGTCGGGGCCACGTACATCACCGCGATGATCAGCAGGCCGAAGATGACGCCGGGCGCGGCGTCGTTGACGTCCTGTGCGATGCTCGGCACGAACATCACGAACAGCCCGCCGAGCACCGGCCCGGACAACGAGCCGAGCCCGCCCACGACGAGGCCGGCCAGCAGGGTGATCGACAGGTTGACCGTGAACGAGTCCGGCGACACGAACCCGATCACCCACGTGTAGAGGCAGCCCGCCGCTCCGGCGAACATCGCGCTCCACGCGAACGCGAACGTCTTGTAGAACGACAGCCGCACGCCCATGACCTCGGCCGCCATCTCGTCGTCCCGCATGGCGTGCAGCGCCCGGCCCACCCGCGACCGCAGCAGGCTGCCCGCCACCAGGAACGAGGCGACGGCGACGGCCAGCGTGAGGAAGTACAGCCACTGGTCCTCGGCCAGTCCGCTCCAGGCGGGCGGCGCGGGCTTGGCCAGCGTCAGGCCCATGGACCCGCCCGTCACCGGCTCGAAGCGCTTGAGCAGCGGGACCAGGAAGATCGCCACGGCGAGCGTGACCAGCGCCAGGTACAGGCCGCGCAGGCGCATGGCCGGCAGTCCGAACGCCAGGCCCAGCACGAACGCCGCCCCCGCCGCGACGGGCAGGGTCAGCGGGTACGGGAGCGCCCAGCGGTCGAGGAGGATCGCGGTCGCGTACGCGCCGACGGCGAAGAACGCGCCGTGGCCGAGCGAGATCTGGCCGGCGTGGCCGACGAGGAGGTTGAGACCGAGCAGGGCGACGGCGTAGACCAGCACCATCGTGAGCTGGAAGACGTGGAAGGGGGCGAGCTGGAAGGGCGCGTAACAGGCGGCCGCCAGGAGCGCCGCACCTATGACCCACCGCCGGCGGACCGCGGGCGAGATCGTGGCGGGCGTCCCATTGGAAGTGGGGGTGGGTGTCGCTGCGGGCGCGTCGGTGGAGGTGGTGGCGGGCGCGTCGGGCGGGGCGCCGGGTGCCGGGTGGGCGGAGTTCGTCTCCGCGGGGCCGGTCATGATCGCTCCACCACCGCTCGCCCGAACAGGCCGCGGGGTCGCAGCAGCAGGACGCCGAGGATGATCACCAACGGCACCCCCACCTTCAGATCGGACCCGATGAACCCGACGTAGGCCCCGGCCAGCGTCTCCGCCACGCCGACGATCAGCCCGCCGACGACCGCGCCCACCGGGCTGTCGAACCCGCCGAGCGTCGCCGCCGCGAACGCGTAGATGAGGACGCCGCCCATCATGTTCGGCTCCAGGAACAGCAGCGGCGCCACCAGCACCCCCGACACCGCGCCCACGGTGGCGGCCAGTCCCCAGCCGAGCGCGAGCGTCCAGCCCACCCGGATCCCGACGAGCCGCGCCGACTCGGGGTTGGTGGCCACCGCCCGCATCCCCAGCCCGATCCTCGTGTGCTGGAAGAGCACGTACAGGAGCCCCATGACCAGCGCCACCACGCCGAGCACCCCGAGCGTGGAGAAGCTCACGGCGATCCCACCCGCCTCCAGCGCGCCGCCGGGGAACGGGTTCGGGAAGTCCTTGATCAGGAACGACCAGATCCACCCGGCGGCGGCGTTGACGAAGATGAACAGCCCCACGGTGACGATGACCAGCGTCAGCTCGGGAGCGCCCTCGACCGGCCGGATGATCACCCGTTCGATGAGCATCCCGCCCGCGAACGACACCGCCAGCGTGAGCGCCAGCGCCGCCCAGAACGGCACCCCGGCGGCCATGAACTGCCAGGCGATGTACGTGGAGAACATGGCCAGCTCGCCCTGGGCGAAGTTCACGATTCCGGTGAACCGGTAGATCAGCACCAGGGCCAGCGCCATGCTCGCGTAGATGGCGCCCGCGCCGAGCCCCTCGACGACCTGCTGCGCGAATCCGGCCACCGGCTACACCCGGTACCCGAGGTAGGACTGCGCGACCTGTTCATCCGCCCTGATCTGCTCGGCCGTGCCCGACAGGACGATCCGCCCGGTCTCCAGCACGTGCGCCTGCTGGGCGATGCCGAGGGCGAGATGGGCGTTCTGCTCGACGACGACCACGGTGGTCCGCTCCTCTGCGTTGACGGCCTGGACGATGCGGAACAGCTCCCGGGTGACCAGCGGGGCCAGGCCGAGCGACGGCTCGTCGAGCAGGAGCAGTCTGGGGCGCAGCATGAGGGCCCGGCCGATGGCCAGCATCTGCTGCTCGCCGCCGCTGAGGCTGCCCGCGGCCTGCTTGAGCCGGGTCTTCAGCACCGGGAAGTACGTGTGGACGCGTTCGAGGTCCTCGTTCACGGCGGCGCGGTCGCGCCGGACGAAGGCGCCGAGCCGGAGGTTCTCCTCGACGGTCAGCGGCATGAACGTGCCCCGCCCCTCGGGCACGTGGGCCACGCCCTGCCGGGCGAGCGCGTCGGGCGAGCGGCCCACCAGGTCCACGCCGTCCAGCGAGACCCGGCCGCGGGTCCTGATCATGCCGGACAGCGCCCGCAGCAGGGTCGTCTTGCCCGCGCCGTTCGGCCCGAGGATCGCGCAGATCTCGCCCTCGCGGACGGTCAGGCGCACGCCGTGCAGCACGCGGGCGTCTCCGTACCCTGCCACCAGGTCTTCTACCACGAGGCTCATACGGCGGTCCCCAGGTAGGCCTCGATGACGCCGGGGTCGCGCCGCACCTCGGCCGGCGGCCCTTCGGCGATCTTGCGGCCGAAGTCCAGGCACACGATCCGCTCGCAGATCCCCATCACGAACCCCATGTGGTGCTCGACCACGATCACGGTCAGGTCGTGCTCGGAGCGGATCGCGTCCAGTGTGCCCGCGAACTCCTCGACCTCGGCCGCGTTCAGCCCGTTCACCGGCTCGTCGAGCAGCAGCAGCCGGGGCCGGCCCAAGAGTGCGCGGGCCAGCTCGACCCGCTTGAGCGTCCCGAACGGCAGCCCGCTCGCCGGGTGATCGGCCACGCCGGTCAGGTCGAGGCGCTCGATCACGGCGTCGGCGTCCGCGCGCAGGGCGCGCTCCTCGCGGCGCACGCCGGGCAGCCGCAGCCCCGCCGTGAAGAAGCCGGCGCGGCCCCTGTGGTGCGCGCCGACCAGCACGTTGTCGCGTACCGACAGCCGGGTGAACAGGCCCAGGTTCTGGAAGGTGCGCGCGATGCCCAGCTCCGCGATCGCGTACGGCGCCACGGCCGTCAGGTCCTTCCCCTCGTACACGATCGTGCCCGAGCCGGCCTCGTACCGCCGGGTCAGGCAGTTGAACAGGGTGGTCTTGCCGGCGCCGTTCGGCCCGATGAGCCCCACCATCTCGCCGCGCGCCACCTCGAAGCCCACGCCGTCCAGCGCCGTGATGCCGCCGAAGCGAACGGTAAGATCGTGCACCTCCAGCATCCGGCCTCCTGGAGAACAATGTTCTGAATGTGGGCTCAGCGTAGGATCCGCCGGTCAAGGGCCGCATTGGGCACGGTGACCCAAGATGTTCGGGGCGAGTTGTCCGCTGAGCACAGGGTGGGTCTCGGACCGGTCACGACCCGTTGACCTCCCGGCGGCGGGCATGGATCATCCCGGGCATGTCCACTGGTTCGAGCACCGTGGAAGCCGTCCGCGCGGAACGTTCGCGCATCCTCGCCGAGCTGCTCGCCGACGTCGACGAGCTGGCCGACGCCGCGCTCGCGGCGATCACCCGGGAGATCGCCGTCTACGCGGCGCAGGGGCCGGACTTCCTCGCCGACGTGCGGGAACACGTGGTCAGGCACTACCGCGCCAAGCTGGGCGTGCTGCTGGAGGAGCGCACGGTCACACACGAGGACATCTCGTTCACCCGCCGGCCGGCCATGCGCCGGGCCAGGGCGGGCGTCGCGCTGGCCGACTACATCAACGCCTTCAGGGTCGGGCAGCGGATCTTCTGGGAGGCGGTGGTCGAGCGGTCGGGCCGCTCGTTCGCGGGCCGCGAGGCGGCCCTGTCGCTGGTGGCCGAGCTCATGCGGTACGCCGACTTCGCCAGCACGCACACGGCGAACGCGTACATGGAGTTCCAGCAGTACGCCGCCGCCGAGGCCGTGCGAGAGAGCCGGGACCTGCTGGAGACGCTGCTGGCGGGCTGCGTGCCGACGCGGGGCAGGGAGCTGGCCGCGGCCCAGGCCCACGGGCTGGGCTCCGACGCGCGCACGCCGCTGCTCGTGGTGATCGCGGTGCTCGCCGGGCCGCCCGCGGCGTTCGACGGGGGCGCCGACGCCCGGCACGCGGCCTGCGCCGCCATCGCCAGGACCGTCGGGAACGGCACCCGTACGCTGTCGGTCGTGCGCCAGTCGGAGATCGTGGCGGTCCCCGTGCTCGGCCCCGGCGCCGGGGCGGAGGAGCTGTGCGACCGGATGCAGTCAGTGCTGGAGACCCTGACCGCCGAGGGGATCAGGTTGGCCATGGGCATCAGCACGGTGTCTGCCGGGGTCGCGCAGATCCCGCAGGCGTACCAGGAGGCCAGGGCCGTGCTGGACTTCGTGCCCGAGGAGGGCGGGGTGGCCGCGCTGCCGCGCATCACGCCGTTCCAGTACCTGGCGCTGAAGGCCGACGACACCGCCCGCAACCTGGTGGACCCGCGCATCACGGCGCTGCTGGCGGAGGACCGGGCGCGCGGCGGCGTGCTGACGGCCACGATCAGGGCGTTCGCCGCGGCCGACCTCAACCTGCGGGCCGCCGCCGAGCGGCTGCAGATCCACCCGAACACCGCCCAGTACCGGCTGCGCAGGATCCAGGAGCGCACCGGGCGCAGCCTGCGCTCGATCGACGATCTCGTCGAGCTGCTGGTCGCCATCGCGCTGCAGGACTCGCAACCGACTCTCGGGCCGACCAATGCCGGGCGGGAAAGACTGGCCACCGCGACCGATGAGAGGCATGGGAGAGGCGACGTACGGTCTTGCCATGAACCTCGCTGACCGGCTCCACATCGCCGCCGAGCGACTCGGCGGCCGGGCGGCTCTCACGCTGGACGAGGCGGAGCTCACCTACGGCGGGCTGGACGAGCTGAGCGCCCGGCTCGCGGGGCTGCTGCGCTGCCGCGGGATCGGCGCCGGCGACCGGGTCGCGATCATGCTGCCGAACGTGCCCGAGTTCGGCGTCGTCTACTACGGGGTGCTGCGGATCGGGGCCGTCGTGGTCCCGCTCGACCCGCTGCTGAAGAAGCGGGAGATCGCCGCGTACCTGGGCGACTGCGGGGCCCGCCTGCTGATCGCCTGGCACGCGTTCGCGGAGGTCGCCGAGGCGGGCACGGCGGGCACGACGGCGGACTGCTTCTTCGTGGTGCCCGAGGAGTTCCGCCGGCTGCTGCGGCGCGTGGCGGCCGAGCGCGAGATCGCCGCCATGGAGGGCGACGACACGGCCGTCATCCACTACACGTCGGGCACGACCGGCCGCCCCAAAGGGGTCGAGCTGACCCACGCGAACCTGGGCGGCAACGCCGCCACCGTGGCCCGCATGCACGCGCTCGGCGTGGACGACGTGGTGCTGGGGGCGCTGCCGCTCTACCACACGTTCGGGCAGACGTGCTCGCTCAACGCGACCGTGCACGCGGGGGCGCGGCTGACGCTGCTGCGCCGGTTCGAGGCGGGGCGGGCGCTGGAGGTGATCAGGCGCGACGGGGTGACGGTCTTCCAGGGCGTGCCGGCCATGTACATCGCGCTGCTCGACCATCCCGGCGCCTCCGACCTGTCGATGCTGCGGGTCTGCACGTCCGGCGGGGCCGCGCTGCCGCTGGACGTGCTGCGGGCGTACGAGGCCAGGTTCGGGTGCGAGATCATCGAGGGGTACGGGCTGAGCGAGACGTCCCCTGTGGCCGCCACGAACCGGGGCGGCCGGCACCGCAGGCCCGGCTCCATCGGCTGGCCGATCAGGGACGTCGAGATGAGGATCGTCACCGAGGACGGCCGGGAGACGCCGCGCGGCGAGATCGGCGAGATCGTCGTGCGCGGCCCCAACGTGATGAAGGGCTACTGGAACGACCCCGCCGCCACCGCCGAGGCCGTCCGCGACGGCTGGTTCCACACCGGCGACCTGGGCCGGGTGGACGCGGACGGCTACTTCTACCTGGTGGACCGCCGCCGCGACGTGATCATCCGCGGCGGCTACACCGTCTACCCGCGCGAGGTCGAGGAGGTCCTGTACGAGCACCCGGCGGTGCGGCAGGCGGCCGTCTTCGGCGTGCCGCACCCAGGGCTCGGCGAGGAGGTCGAGGCCGTGGTGGCTTTACGCGCGCCGGTGAGCTGCGAGGAGTTGCGCGACTTCGTGAGGGAGCGGGTGGCGGCCTACAAATATCCGCGGCGCGTCTCGTTCGTGGACGAGCTGCCGATGAGCCCCACGGGCAAGATCCTCAAGCGGGCCCTCATCTCGCGCTGATCTCGTACGTACGGGTCACCGCCACGAGGTCGCCGTCCTCCCGGGTCGCCGCGACCACGCCCTTCGGCCTCGGGACGAATCCGGGCACCCGTTGGAGGCCGTCGGTCTCGGCGACGGCGGTCAGCCGGAACCGGTCCGCCCCCGGGACCCGCAGCGAGATCTCCGCTCCGGTGGCGGGCAGGCCGCGGAAGCGGATCTCGCCCGGCCACGTGCCGGCCCGGACGCCGGTGACGTCCACGCTCACCGGGGTCATGCCGTCGGCGGCGGCCGTCGCCGCGGTGATCGGGCGCTCGACCCGCAGCGTGATCGAGCGCGCCGCCCGGCCGGCGCTCACGCGGAGCCTGACCGTGTCCCCGTCACGGCCGAGCACGGTCACGCGGGGCGCGGCGGCACCGGTCGCCGCTGGCGCCCGTCCCGTCCAGAGCGAGGTGCCGCGGGCGTAGCCGGGAGGCAGCGGCGTGGTGTCGTGGCCGGACACGTACCTCCTGGTCCAGGCGGGCGGCTCCACGTCGGCACTGACCCAGCTCGCCGTTTTGGCGTCGGCGTCCATCACGTACGCGAGGTGCGTGCGCAAGGGGTTGGCCGGGTCGAAGGCGTCCCGGGCCAGTCCGATCGGGACCAGCAGCACCGCGAGCCCGGCGGCCACGAGCGGGACGAAGGACTGCCCGCGCTCCGGCAGGCACAGCTCCACGATCGGCAGCACCGTCAGCCCGAAGAGCGCCAGCACCAGCGCGGGCACCCCGCCGAGCGCCAGCCCCATCCCGTCGAACGCGGTCCTGGCCAGGGCGGGCAGCAGCGCCGCCGCCACGACCGCGCCCAGCGTCACCGCCGTCACCTGGAGGGCCGCCGCACGGCGGGCCGCGCCTCCGTCCACGACGGCGCCGCGCAGCAGGATCGCGGCCGTCCCGCCGAGCGCGCAGAACAGCGCGGGCAGCGTCAGCACGTACGACATGCCCGGCGCGACCTGGGCGCACAGCAGGCCGAGCCCGGCAGGCCAGACCAGCGCGCCGACGGCCAGCGCCGCAGGGCCGAGGCGGCGGCGCAGCGGCAGGTACCAGCAGAGCAGCGCCGGCGCGGCGAGGATCACGACGGCCGCCTGGAACGCCTGCGGGCGGTGCAGCAGCCCGCCCATCCCGTCGTACGCGGGCCGCCAGGCCACCATGACCTCCCACAGCCCCTGCGCCAGGGCCGCCGAGAGCAGCAGCGGCACGACCCCCGACGCGGCGGCCACGGCGAGCCGGGGCAGGCTGACCAGCCGCCTCCTGCGCGCCAGCGCCGCCAGCCCGGCGACCGCCGCCGCGGCGAGCCCGGCCAGGGGCCAGACGAGCGCGTTCGGGTACGTGACCATGGTCCCGAAGATCCGGAAATAGGTGACGTCATGGTCCGCGGGCAGCGCTCCGAGGTCGGTGCCGCCGAGCGCGCGGGCCAGCGCCAGCATGTTCGTGCCGTGGTGCTGCAGGCTGCCCCGGTCGAGGTGGGCGATGGAGTCGTCGGCGGTGTGGTAGCGGGACGAGCCCTCGATGTAGGCGAAGTTCATGCCGGTGAAGCCGCTTTCGGCCATCGGGGTGAAGTCGGTGTTGTTCGGGAGCAGCCGGTACAGCTCGCCCAGCGTGGAGTCGCCGCGCGGGTGCGGCACGGCCTCCGCGAACGTCTCGACCAGCCCGGCGTTGTCCCTGGACGTCTGGAACATCAGCGACGGGCCGCTCACGCCCCTGGCCTCCCAGTTGAGCAGCACCCCGCCCGCGCGGCCCAGCGGGTGCTCCCTGACGAACGCCTCGGCGCCCAGCACGCCGTCCTCCTCGCCGTCCGACATCAGCAGCACGAGGTCGTTGCGGAGCGGGGTGCCTTTGAGCGCCCGTACCGTCTCCAGCATGGCCGCGACCGCGGCGGCGTCGTCGGAGGCCCCCGGGCCCATGGCCGCGGAGTCGTAGTGCGCGGCGATCACCAGGGTCCCGGTCGGGTCGCCGCCTTTCGCCGTGGCCACGATGTTGTTCACCTGCCCGAACGAGGCCAGCCCGGCCGCGGAGTTCGCGCCGATGGCCCGCTGCACCCGCACGTCGAGCCCCGCCGCGCGCAGCTGCCCGGTCAGGTAGTCCCTGGCCCGCTCGCCGGCCCGGCTGCCGATCGGGCGCGGCTCGGTGGCGAACCTCTCAAGATGGCGCAGCGCCCGCTCCGCGCTGAACTCCCCGTCCGGCGCCGAGGCGGGCAGGGGCTGCATCGTGCTGTCCGCCATGGCGGTCAACATGATCACGCCCGCCAGGGCGAGCAGGGCGCACAGCCCCGCCAACCCCCGGCGGGGCACGTCGAACAACTTTCCCGTCATGGCCAGGAACGTTAGGGACGCGGGCCGGGGTGGCGGAATGATGCGCATGCCCGTACCGACCTGCGGTTTTCCTCAGGTCGGCTCAGAGCCGCCAGGGGACGGCGTCGTCCGGCCGGTAGCGGCAGGTGGAGCCGGTCGAGACGGCGGCGCGCAGGTGGGCGGCCAGCTCGGGGTGGGCCTGGTCGAGCTTGCGCAGCACGTCGCGGATCCTGGCGGTGACGGTCTTGCGGGCGCGTTCGGCCTCGTCGCCCAGCCGCCGCGTGCGCCCGCCGAGCCCCGCGGCGGCCCGCAACTCCTCCAGCAGCGCCGCCCGCTCCTCGTCGTACGCGGCCGCCCGCCGATCGTCCCCCAGCTCGGCGGCCCGGTCGATCTCGTCGTCCAGCAGGGCCAGGCGGCGCCGGTAGCGGCTCTTGGCCTCCTCGTCGAGCACGTCGTCACCGCCCATCCGGCGGGCCGCGACCACGGCCTCGCCGCCTTCAGGGGCGAGCAGGAGCACGGCGGGCACGTCGTCGCCGGGGTGGCTCAGCAGCGTGTGCAGATCGCGCAGGCCCTTGGCGTCGGGCATGTGGGCCACCCGGCCCGCGAACGCGAGAAACCACACCTCCCCGTCACGCCTGAACTCCGGGTCGCCCGCGGCGGCATCAGGCGGGCCCACCGGGTCGGGGAGCACGTGGCGCATGCCCAGCTCCGCGGCCTCCGCGCGCACCCCGGCCAGCAGCGCCTCCGCCGCGTCGGCGTCGCCGGGCCCGGCGCGGGCCAGCAGCGTCTCGGCCAGGCGGGCACGGGCGGTCACCGACCACGGCCGCGCCCGCATCCGGTCGGCCGAGCGGTAGGCGGACGTGAAGCCCTCGACGGCCGCCTCCCAGCGCTCCTCCGCGGCGTCGATCAGGGCCAGCCAGAGGTCGTAGGGCCCGCTGACGTCCCAGCCGAACAGCGACACCGACCACCGGCCCCGATGCGGCTCCAGCGCGGCCCGCGCGGTCGCGCACAGCTCCGGATCGCGCGTGGCCGCCGCGATCTCCGCCTGGAACCGCAGCCAGAGCGGCGCCACCATGCGGCTGCCCGGCGGCCCGTCGGCGTGGTGCCGGAGCGCGGTGTCGAGGTCGTCGGCCCGCAGGGCGGTCAGCGCCGCCAGAAGCGAGGGGCACGGGTGGCCGCCGCCGCTGAGCTCGCGCAGCACCTCGCCCGCCTCCTCGATCCTGCCCTGCAGCGACATCAGCGCCCACCGGTGATGGATGACCATGAACGCGAAATGATCGTCCACCGAGTCCAGCCGGAGCTCCGACAGCGCCGCCTCCGCCTCGCCGAAGCGGCCGGTGAGGGCGGCCACGATGCTCACGTCGACGGAGGTGGACAGGTCGAGCTGCGGCCGGCCGCTGCGCCGGCCCTTGGCGACGTAGTCGTGGAAGGCGTCGTGGTAGCGGGGGTCGCCCTGCTCGATCATGGCCACCCAGCGCAGCGCGGCGGCGAAGTGCGCCAGGCTCCAGTCGCCCGTGCGCCTGGACACCTCCAGCAGCTCGCCGGTCAGCGCCAGGCGCTCGTCGGCCGTGCCCGGCCCCCAGATGATGTCGTGGTGCGCCCACAGGCTGAAGGCCAGCGCGTCGTCGTCGCCGTCCTGCCTGGCCAGCGTGGCGAGGTGGAAGACCAGGTCGAGCGCCAGCCGCTCGTCGGGCGGCGACCCGCCGACCAGCCGGGCGTGGGCCTGCCGCAACTGGCCGAGGGCCCCTTCCAGGCCGTAGGCGCTGTGGAGGACCAGCGCGACGCGGGCGGGCAGCTCGGGGTCGTCGAGGTCGCGGGCGATGGCGGCGGCCTCGTCGAACACCTGGCGCGCCGCGTCCAGCCCGCCCTGGTGGCCCAGCTCCCTGCCCAGGTCGAGCGCGACCATGGCCCGCCTGCGCCGGTCGACGGCGGAGCTCAGCTCGTACGCCCGGCGCAGGTGGCCGAGGTGCTCCTCGCCCGCCAGCCGCCCGCTCGCGTCACGGGCGGCGTCCAGCAGCAGGTCGATCACCCGATCGGGGTCGAGGTGGTCGCGGGCGAGATGGGCGTGCCCGGCCAGGTCGCTCGGGAGCACCTTGTCCGCCAGGCCCGGCGAGCGGTCTAGGGCGCGGACGAGCGCGGCGTGCCGCTCGGCCGGGTCGTCCAGCGAGTCGTACAGGGTCTCGCGCACCAGGTCGTGCGCGAACGCGAACCTCCCGCCGCCCTTGGCCACCACCAGCTTGGCGACCACGGCCAGCTCCAGCAGCCGATCGACGTGCGCGACGGGCGCCGCCGCGGTCGCGGCCAGCACCTGCCGGTGGAACTCGCGCCCGAGCACGGCGGCGGTGGGCAGCAGCTCCGCCACCGGGCGCGGCAGCAGCGACAGGCGGCGCAGCAGCGCGTCGCGCACCCCGGGCGCGATGGCGTCGGCCGAGCCGCCGCTGCGCCACAGCCTGGCGGTCTGCTCGACGAAGAACGGGTTTCCGCCCGTGCGCCGGTGGACCTCCGCGACCAGCTCGGACGGCGGGTCGTGGCCGACCGTGCGGGCCATGAGCGCGCCGACGCCCACCTTGTCGAGCCCGGTCAGCGTGATCGTGGTGGCCCGGGCGACCAGCGGCGAGAGGAGGTCGCGCAGCGGGTGGTCGACCGGCTCGACCTCGGTGTCGCGATAGGTGGCGATCAGCAGCAGCCGCTCGAACCAGGTCTGCTGCGCCGCGAACTCCAGCAGCCGGAGCGAGGCCGGATCGGCCACGTGAAGGTCGTCGATGACGACCACGACCGGGCGCCGCTGCGACAACGACACCAGGGCCGAGGTGACGGCGTCATAGAGCCGGAACGCCTCGGGCGCCGGATCCTGCCCCTGCCCCGCGCCCTGCCCCGAGCCCTGCCCCTGCCCCGGGTTGTGCGCCTGGCCTTGGCTCTCACCGAGGAGGGCGGTCAGGCTCGCGCCCGCCGCCTTCTCCGCCGCGGCCCACTCCTCGGGCTCCGCGGCGCGCCGCAGGGCCCGGACGACCTGGACCCACGGCCAGTAACCGGGGGCGCTGCCGGAATCCCAGCACGCGCCGCCCACCACCAGCGCGCCCTGCCGCCTGGCCTCGCCCGCCGCGCTCGTGACGAGCGTGGTCTTGCCGATGCCCGCCTCGCCGGTGACCAGCACCAGGCCGCCGTGGCTGCCGATCACCCTGGCGATCTCGGCACGCAGCAGCGCGGCCGGGTGCTCCCTGCCGATCAGCTCGTGTGCCGCGACGTCGATAGGCATGACGCTCGCACGTTATCCGCCGCGGCCGACAATTTCTCCCTACCAGGCCACCTCCAGGGAGCTCATGCCGTACACGATGTGGGAGGAGCGGAAGTCCGCGGCGCCCGCCTCGCGCAGGCCGGGGAAGCGCTGGAGCAGCGCGGGGAAGGCGATCCGCAGCTCCATGCGCGCCAGCGGGGCGCCCAGGCAATGGTGGATGCCATGGCCGAAGGCGACGTGGCCGGGAGCGCCGCGCGAGAGGTCGAACGTGTGCGCGTCGGGCAGGAGGGCGGGGTCGCGGTTCGCGGCGGGCAGGGCGCACAGGACCAGCTCGCCGGGCTGGATGGTACGGCCGCTCAGCTCGACCTCCGTCGTCGCGACCTTGGTCGTGCCCGAGTTGACGATGCTCAGCCAGCGCAGCAGCTCCTCCACCGTGGCGTCGATGCGCTCGGGCTCCTTCCTGAGGAGTTCGAGCTGCTCGGGGTGGCGCAGGAGGGCCAGGGTGCCCAGGGCCAGCATGTTGGAGGTGGTCTCGTGGCCCGCGAACAGCAGCAGGCTGCCGATGCCGACGAGCTCGTCCGTGGTCAGGTCGTCGCCGTGCTCGCGTACCAGCATGCCGAGCAGTTCCTCGCCCGGGTCCTGCTGGATGCGGCGGACCAGGCCCTCCATGTACGCCCGCGACTCGAACTGCAGCCCCAGCCGCTCATCGCCGGGCACCGACAGGTCGAGCATCCGGTTGGTGCGGTGCTGGAAGCCTTCGCGCTCCTCGTACGGGACGCCGAGCAGCTCGCAGATGACCAGCGACGGGATCGGGAGCGAGAACGCCGGCACCAGGTCGACCGGCGAACCCGCGGCCTCCATGGCGTCCAGGTGGTCGTCCACGATCCGCCTGATCCGCGGCTCCAGCCGCTGCATCCTCCGGTTCGTGAACTCGGGGGTCAGCATCCTGCGCAGCCGCGTGTGCTCGGGCGGGTCCACGCCCAGGAGGTTGCCCGCCTGGATCTTGGCTAACTGCTCGGGGGTCATCTCGGGCGCTCCGGGCAGGCGCGCCACGGTCTGCTGGGCGAGCTTGAACCGCTCGGCGTCGCCCAGGACCTCGCGGACGTCCGCGTGTCTGGTGACGAGCCAGACGTCCAGGCCGAACGGGGTCGTGACACGCCTGATCCCCTCCTCGTCCCTGACCGTCGCCAGCTCCGGAGCCGGGTCGAACCCCACCCGCCGCATGTGCAGCGGCATCGTCGAGGACTCGGTCATGCAAACCCCTTGATGATCGTCGGTTGAGGCGTAAACCGTAACAACCCACCGGTGCGGTCTCCAGGGCCCCCGGTCACCCCCTCCACGAGAGGGCGGGCGCGCGGCGTGGGGGTTGCGATGGTCACTGGGGGAGGGTCAGCATGCCCTTGATCCTTACGAATGAAAAGGCGGTTCCCGTGGATGTGCCCGTGTTGGTGGCCGGAGGCGGGCCCGTGGGGCTGGCGGTGGCCGTGGAGCTGGCGTACCAGGGCGTGAGGTGCGTGGTGGTCGAGCCGCGCCAGGAGGTGTCGTGGTTGCGCCCGCGCGCCAAGACGACGTCGGCGCGGTCGATGGAGCTGCTGCGGAGGTGGGGCCTGGCGGAGAAGGTACGCGAGCGGGCCCCGCTGGCGGTCGGGTGGTCGGACCAGGCCGTGTTCGTCAGCAGCCTGCTCGGACGGGAGATCACCAGGATCGGCGGGTGCTTCGGGCTGGACCTGGCAGGCTCCGAGCTGGCCGCCGAGCCGGGCCAGCAGGTGCCGCAGCCGCTGGTGGAGGAGGTGCTGCGGGAGGCCGTCGGGGACGCGCTGCTCACCGGCCGGCAGGTGGCGGGGCTGCGGGAGGACGCCGACGGGGTGTCGGTGCGCGTCGTGTCCGCCGCCGGCGAGGAGAGTGAGGTACGCGCCCAGTACGTGGTCGGCTGCGACGGCCCGCGCAGCGTGACCAGGGCGGCCATCGGCGCCCGGTACGAGGGCCGCCAGGACGCCAGGCCCAACTTCAACATCGTCTTCCGCGCCCCCGGCCTGGCCGAGCGGATGCCGCACGGCCCCGCCGTCCACTACTGGGTGCTGAACCCGGACCAGCCCGGCATCGTCGGCCGCCTCGACCTGGAGGACACCTGGTGGTGCATCGCGCAGGGCGTCCCCGCCGAGGGGGCGGATCCGATGCGGCTGGTCCGCAACCTGGCGGGTGCCGACATCGAGGCGGAGATCCTGGCCACCGACCCGTGGAACGCGCGCATGCTGCTGTCCGACCGGTACGGGAGCGAGCGCGTGTTCCTGGCGGGCGACGCAGCGCACCAGAACCCGCCGTACGGCGGGCACGGGTTCAACACCGGGATCGGGGACGCGGTCAACATCGGCTGGAAGCTGGCCGCAGTGCTGCGCGGATGGGCGCCCGCCACGCTGCTGGCCACCTACGAGACCGAGCGCCGCCCGGTGGCGGCCGACACCATCGAGGCCGCCGCCGCGAACATGGCCACTCTCGCCCCCGAACTGGCCGACCCGGCGCTGACGGGGGAGGAGGCCGCGTTCGAGAAGGTGCGGCCCGCCGTGGCGGAGGCGGTGCGCAGGACCAAGGACAGCGAGTTCCACAGCCTGGACCTGGTGCTCGGCTACACCTACGCGGGCTCGCCCATCGTGGCGGAGGGTACCGGTGAACGCCTGCCGCATCGGTGGCTGGCTCCCGGATCGTCCCTGTACGACCGGCTCGGCCGGGGCTTCAGCGTGGTCGGGGACCAGAGCGCCCCAGGAGCCGCCGCGCTGGCCGGGCAGGCGCGCGAGCTGCGAGTGCCGCTGCGGGCGGTGGACCTGCCGGGCGTGCCCCTGACGCTGGTCCGCCCCGACCAGCATGTCGCCTGGCGGGGCGGGAACCCCGACGGCCGGGGTGAGAACCCCGACGGCGCTCTACGCCGGGCGCTCGGTCACCGTCTCGACGGGCCTTCCGTCAGCAGCCGCCCTTGAGGAGGGCTCTGCGTTCGACGACGCACTGGGGTCCGTTGGCGAAGTTCCCGCCGCTGATGGTGTTGTTGCTGTTCACGGCGCTGTTCGCATTGTTGAAGTTGCCGCTGTTCACCTGGCGGCCCTTGCCTCGGAAGTTGCCGCTGTTCCAGGGGTTGCCGCTGTCCTCGGGGAATCCGTGCCCGAGAGCGGGAAGGGCGGGTGGCAGCGCCAACAGCAGCGCGAGCTGTGCCGCGACCACTCCGGTTCTCCGCCTGAAGGTCTTCATCGCGGTCACCGGTGAACGGACTGGGAGCCGTTGGCGGTGTTGCCGCCGTTGGAGGTGTTGTTGCTGTTCACGGCGCCGTTCGCATTCTCGAAGTTGCCGCTGTTGATGGGATTTCCCTCGCTGTGGTAATTCCCGCTGTTGGTCGAGTTCCCGCTGTTCTCCGGGCCGTTCACGCATGTGGTCGGAGAATTGGGGGACGGCGAGTTGTAGGCGATCAGGCGATTTCCACAGAAAACGCCGGGAAGTGTCCTGAGTACCGTACCGAGATCCGCGCCGACCAGCTCGGTGAGCAGGGAGCCGTCGCCGGGCTCCGGTGCGGCCGACGCGGCGGTCGGGGACAGCAGGACACCGCATCCGACCGCGACGCTCGCAACAATGCGTACGAATGCCCTCAATGCGCTTCCCGTCATTTCTCGCGACATGATCCACTGAAACGTAGCACCGGATGACGCCCTGTCACGGAAAGCCCTCGAAAGGGTCGCGATAACTCGGCGCAAAAACTACTTCCGGTTGTACAGGCGCATCGTGAGCGCGCCGAACACGACGATGAACGCCAGCGACCACCCCAGCACCCACGCGAGCTGCCCGCCGTCGGGCGAGCCCGCCATCAGCGACCGCACGGACGCCACCAGATGCGAGACGGGATTTGCGTTCACGAAGACCTGCAGCCACCCCGGCATCGTCGAGGGATCCACATAGACGTTGCTCAGGAAGGTCAACGGGAACAGCACCAGCATGCTGACCCCCATCACCGACTTCTCGCTCCGCAGCAGCAGCCCGAACATCGTCCACACCCACGAGAACGCGAACGAGAACCCCAGCAGCACCAGGATCCCGGCCACCACGCCCCCGAGCCCGCCCTGCGGGCGGAACCCCAGCACCAGCCCGATCACGAGGATGATCGTGGAGGCCAGCGTGTACCGCAGCATGTCGCCGAGCAGGTAGCCGACCATGGTCGAGGGCCGCCAGATGGGCAGGGTGCGGAACCGGTCGAAGACGCCCTTCTCGATGTCCTTGTTGACCTCGACACCCGTGTACATGGTGATCATCACGACGCTCGTCACCATGATCCCCGGCAGCAGGAACTGCAGGTACTCGGTCGGCGACCCGGCCAGCGCGCCGCCGAACAGGTAGGTGAACATCAGCGTCATCATCAGCGGGAACGCCGTCACGTCGAACAACTGCTCGGGCACGTGCTTGATCTTCAGCATGGCCCGCCACCCGAACGTCACCGACGCCGACCAGGCGCTGGGCCGCGGCGGCCGGGCCGTGGGCGCGAGGACGGTGCCGAGCGTCTCGGCCGCGGGCGCGTACGCGGTCTCGGTGGTGGTGGTGCTCATGCTGCGGCCTCCTCGGCGGCGGGACGGTCGGTCAGGGCCAGGAAGACCTCGTCCAGGCTGGGCTGGCCGAGGGAGAAGTCGTCGACGACGATGCCGGCCTCGGCCAGCCGCCCGAGGGCGCGGGCGGCCTGCGCCGCCTCCCCGCCCTCGCCGGTGACGCGGGCCGTGAGCGCCACCGGGTCCGCCTCCAGGTAGACGGGCGCATCCAGCGTCTCGGCGAGCAGGCGCTCGGCGTCGGCGCGGGTGGCCGGGTCGCGCAGCCGTACGTGGACCGAGCCGGACCCGACGGACGCCTTCAGCTCGCCGGGAGTGCCCTCGGCGATGAGCCGGCCGTGGTCGATGACCGCGATGCGGCTCGCCAGCCGGTCGGCCTCCTCCAGGTACTGGGTGGTCAGCAGCACCGTCGTGCCGTGGGCGACGACGACGCG
Organism: Nonomuraea sp. NPDC005650; assembly: GCF_040605375.1. Lineage (NCBI taxonomy): Bacteria > Bacillati > Actinomycetota > Actinomycetes > Streptosporangiales > Streptosporangiaceae > Nonomuraea > Nonomuraea sp. NPDC005650. The sequence goes on along the minus strand of NZ_JBEXCR010000002.1, from coordinate 159,171 downwards.
CACGATGTCCCAGACCTGGTTGCGGCTGCGCGGGTCCAGCCCGGTCGTGGGCTCGTCGAGGAAGAGCAGGTCAGGCGTGTTGAGGATGCTGGCCGCGATGTCGATGCGCCGCCGCATGCCGCCCGAGTACGTCTTGACCTGCCGCCCGGCGGCCTCGGTCAGCCCGAACGCCTCCAGCAGCTCCGCCGCCCGCTCTCTCGCGGCCGGCTTGCGGTGGCCGAGGAGGCGGCCGAGCAGGATCAGGTTCTCGGCGCCGGTCATCTCCTCGTCCACGGAGGCGTACTGGCCGGTCAGGCTGACCCGGGCGCGTACGGCGTCCGCCTCGCGCACCACGTCGTGCCCGAACACGGTCGCCTCGCCCCCGTCGGGCCGCAGCAGCGTGGCGAGCATGCGTACGGCGGTCGTCTTTCCCGCGCCGTTGGGGCCGAGCACCCCGTACACGGCGCCGGCCGGCACGTCGAGGTCGAGGCCGTCCACGGCGCGCGTGTCGCCGAAGACCTTGACCAGGCCGGAGGTTCGTATCGCCAGATCTGACATGGCGGTCCTTTCAGGAGACGTAGGGATGGGCGCGCCTGGCCTCGCGCAGCGCCCGGCCCCACCAGGTGAGCTGGTCGAGCACGGCCGAGACGGCGCGCTCGCGGTCGTCGGTGTCGCGGGGCCGCCCGTGCTCGTCGACGGCCTCCCCGAGCAGGTCGAACCCGACCCAGTCCCGGACGGTCACGGCGTGCAGGGCGCAGAAGACCGTACGGAGCTGCTCGACGGCGTACTGACCGGCGGAGCCCGAGCCGTAGGCCACGAACCCGACCGGCTTGGCCTGCCACTCGTCGTAGGCGTAGTCGATCGCCTGCTTGAGCGAGGCGGGGAAGCTGCGGTTGTACTCGGGCGTGACCACGACGAACGCCTCCGCCCCGCCGACGGCACCGGCGAACCTGTACATGTCGGGCGTCGCCTCCTCCGGGTAACAGTGGGGGAAGGCGTAGCCGGCCAGGTCGAGCGTCTCGACCGCGAGGTCGTGGCGGCGCCGGGCCCACCCGGCGAACCACGCGCCGACCGAGTCGCAGACCCGGCCGACCCGGGTGCTGCCGATGATCACCGCGACCCGCAGCGGATCCATGGTGTGCCCCCTTCCTGCGCCGTCACCTCTCAGGCGCTAGAAGGGCCGCTAGATCGGATCTGGCACCGGCGGCAGGCAAGGGCCGCTAGATCGGGTCTGGCACCGGCGGCAGGCTGAGCGTGAACACCGTGTCGCCCGGCGTGCTGCGCACCTCGACCCGCCCGTCGTGGGCCGCCGCGACCGCCGACACGATGGCCAGGCCCAGCCCGCTGCCGCCGGCCAGCCGCGAGCGCGACCCGTCGCCCCGCGCGAACCTGCCGAACACGTGGGGCAGCACGTGCCCGGGAATGCCCGGCCCGTCGTCCGCGACCTCGACGCGCACCCGCTCCCCGAGCCGGACCGTCGCGGTGACCGTGGTGCCGGGCGGGGTGTGGGTACGGGCGTTCGCGAGGAGGTTGGTCATCACCTGGTGCAGGCGGTCGGCGTCCCCCAGGACCAGGGCGGGCTGGTCGGGCAGGCTGATCAGCCAGCGGTGGCGGGGCGCGGCCGCGTAGGCGTCGCCGACCGCGTTGACCACGATCGGCGACAGGTCCAGCTCCACCCGTTCCAGCGGCCGGCCCGCGTCCAGCCTGGCCAGCAGCAGCAGGTCTTCCACCAGCGTGGTCATCCGGCCGGCCTCCGAGCGGATGCGGCCGAGCGCGTGATCCGTCTGCGGCCCGTGCCACTCGCCGCTCCGCCTGGTCAGCTCCGCGTAGCCGACGATGGAGGCCAGCGGCGTGCGCAGCTCGTGGCTGGCGTCGGCGATGAACCGCCGCAGTCTCGTCTCGCTCTCCTGCCGCACCGCCAGGGCGGTCTCGACGTGCCCGAGCATGCGGTTGAGCGCGCCGCCCACCTGGCCGACCTCGGTGCCGGGGTCGGTGTCCACCTCGGGCACGCGGGCCAGGCGCACGACGTCCCCGGTGGCCAGCGGCAGCTCCGACACCCTGGCGGCGGTGGCCGCGAGCCGCCCGAGCGGGCGTACGGCACGGCGTACGAGCAGGGTGCCGGCGGCGGCCGTCAGCGCGACGCCCGCCAGCGTGACGGCGGCCTCCACCACGACGAGCCTGGTCAGCATGGAGTCCACGGCGGTCATGGGCAGCCCGGTGACCAGCACGTCGCCGTCGGGCGTGCGGGCGGCGGCCATCCGGTAGTACCCCAGCGGCCCCAGATCGACCGTCACGGGGGCGCGGGAGACGGCGGCGAGCGACGGCGGCGCGGGCACCTCGCGCACGGTGTCGATGCCGGTCAGCACGGCGGCCCGCCGCACCGCGCCCTGGCGGATCCGCGCGCCGAACGTGCCCTCGGACTGCCCCGGCGACAGCAGGAACGACACCTCCCTGGCCTCCGGCGGCGCGTCGCCCCGCTGCGCCGCCGCGCTGGTCGAGCGGCGGGCGGCCGAGGTGACCTGGGCGTCGAGCCGGTCGGTGAGGAAGTCGTGGAACAGCAGGGTCGTCGCGGTGGCGATGACGGCCGAGACGGTGGCCAGCAGCGCGATCGAGGAGACCACCAGCTTGGTCTCCAGCGACATCGTCATCCGGTGGGTCTGAGCGTGTAGCCCACCCCGCGCACGGTGTGGATCATCGGCTCCCGCTGCGCGTCGATCTTGCGACGGAGGTAGGAGATGTACAGCTCGACGACGTTGCTCTGGCCGCCGAAGTCGTACGCCCACACCCGGTCGAGGATCTGCGACTTGCTGAGCACCCGGCCCGGATTGTGCATGAGGAAGCGCAGCAGCTCGAACTCCGTGGGCGTGAGCCTGATCTCCTTGCCGCCCCGGCGTACCTGGTGAGTCTCCTGGTCCAGCGTGAGGTCCCCGACCACGAGCCCGGCGTCGGCCCGCGCCTGCGCCGCGCCCGAGCGGCGCAGCAGGCCGCGCAGCCGGATGACGACCTCCTCCAGGCTGAACGGCTTGGTGACGTAGTCGTCGGCGCCCGCGCGCAGGCCCACGAGCCGGTCCTGGAGCGAGTCGAGGGCCGTCAGGAACAGGATCGGCACGCCCGGCAGCACCGCGCGCAACCTGGGCAGGAGCTGGATCCCGTCCATGTCGGGCAGCATGACGTCCAGGACGATCGCGTCGGGGCGGAACCCGCGCGCCGCGCGGATGGCCTCGCTGCCGTTGTGCGCGCTGCGCACGTCCCAGGACTCCTGGCGCATGACCATGGAAAGGAGCTCGGTCAGCGGGGGCTCGTCATCCACGACGAGGATGTTGATCGAGCTGCCGTCCGCTCGGCGCACGGGCTCGGACAGGGAGTTCGGGCTGGTCGTGTGCATATCCGTGACGATGGCCTCCCTCTATGAAGGTTTGATGATTCCTGCTTGTGAATCGCCTGTGAGCCGCTCAGGGGCGACGCGCGGAAGGGCCCGGCGGCGTGCCGGACCCTTCCTATCCCTTTAAAGCGCGATCAGAGCTACGCGTAGCCGCCACCCCCTATTCGGTCAGAAGAGCTTCCCGGACCAGACGTTGGCCGCGGAGGCGTAGACGCTGTAGGTCTCGGCGTCGAAGTACGGCGAGCTGATGTAGTCGACCCGGTCGTTCTCGTCCTGGTCGTAGAACGCGCTGGTCACGCCGTTGAGGTAGCCGAGCCGCTTGGCGCTGCTGTACTTCAGCAGCCACGGGCCGCCGTCGGCGCCGGCGGTCATGGAGCACTTCAGCCCCACGTGCTCCTCGATCTTCTTGGCGGCCGAGCCCACTGTCTTGGCCGTGGTCGTGCCGTAGCACCACTTGGGCGTGACGCCGGTGAACGGCTTGTTCCCGTCGGGCTGCGGGGCCTGCGGGTAGCCGAACACGTAGTGCGCCTTCTTCAGCGGCTGGTTCCAGGAGATGCCCTGGCCGCCGACGTTGTCGCCCAGCCGGCCCGCGTCCGTGGCGTCGATCACGTGGTACGTGTTCGACGACCGGTCGTAGTAGCCGTGGTCGGCCTTGGTGGTGTCGGTGCCCGGCTTGGCCCGGTCGGCGTCGTACTCGGACTTGGTGACGGTCGAGTCCTTGACGGTCACGCCGTTGTAGACCGAGACGAACGCGTAGTCGCGGTCGTAGTCCTCGTACACGCTGTAGTCGTAGTGCACGAACGCCTGCTTGCCGACGTAGACGCCCCACGGGGCCTTGCCCTGGTAGTAGCCGGGCACGAAGACCCAGTTGTCCAGGAGCTGCTCGTCGTTGGCGGTGTCGTACACGCAGTGGCCGGCCGTGGCGACCACGTTGGCGTACTTGCCCTGGATGGACGAGGCCGAGCACCAGCGCTTCTTGCCCGCCGAGTCGACGAAGAAGACCTTGCCGATGGTCTTCGGCAGGTTGACGTTCTTCGACTTGGTGGTGGTCGTGGTGGTGCCGGTCGGGGCGACCGAGCCCGCCTTGGTGTCGGTGGACGGGGTGCCCGTGGAGGTGAGCTTGTCGACGTCGGTGGTGTCCTCCTCGACGTAGGTGGCGGCCTTCAGCGCGGCGCCGTTGTTCTCCAGCCAGTAGGCGGCGATGCCCTTGGCGGTGGTGATGCTGACGCTCTCGGTCGGCTTCACATGCGGGGCGGCCTGGGCGGTGCCCGCCAGCGAGGCGCCGAGCAGCGCCGTGGCGGCCAGCCCGCCGCCGACGGGGACGAGGGTGTGCCTGATCTTCAAGGGGATACTCCTTGCTCGTCGCGGGAACGCCATGAGCGTTCGGTGCGTCTGTGAGGCAGGAACGTATCCCTCCGAGCCCAACCCCCATGTCCCGATATGTCCGGATTTAGCTGGCGCACAGCTCGCCGTGATCGCGCCGTGATCCAGCGAAGATCGCTTCGCCGTGGCGATTCTCCAAGGCCGCCGCCGATCCTGAGAGCAAACCCGGAGAGAATCTGAAAATCACATAAGAGAAATTATGTGTTGCAGATCACTGACTCCATGTCGAGGCCCCTACCTGCGCTTATCCAATACATAAGGTAGGCACAGACGTTTCTCAGGTTGGCTCGGCAGGGTGATTGGCGAGGGATGACCTTCGGGGCCGAATTCAGAGGTTCGGCCAGGTCCTTCCCGGATTGGATTCGTCTCCAGTGCGCTTCTCCAAGCCTTTCGCCGTGACCATCGCCAGCGCCGCCCTGCTCGCGCTGCCCCTCTCGGGAGCCGCCTTCGCCGACGGCGCCAGGCCGCAGCCGGCGGCGACCGCCAAGGCCCCGCAGCCGGCGCACTCCAACCCGGCCGCGCCCACCGTGCCGCAGGACCAGCTGGCGAAGGGGTACGACGCCCGCAAGGTCGCGCTGAAGGTCTCCGTCGACCCTGAGCGGGTGCGTGCCGGCGACTCGTACGACGTGACGATCGTCGCCAAGGGCCTGCACTCCGGCACGGCCACCGTGACCAGCCCCGAGGGCAAGAGCTACCGCGTCGCGCTCTCCGGCGGCAAGGCCACCAAGACCCTGACCGCGCCGGCCACGGCCAAGCCCGGCAGCAAGACCGTGACCGTCAAGGTCGGCAACAAGACCGCCACGGCCACCTTCGACGTGGTGCCCCCCCGCCCGCAGCGCGACGACCGCCACCGCAACCACGACGGCAAGTAATGCCGCCCGCCCGTCGCCCCTCTGGATGGTGGGCCCGCTGACACCCGCCCCAGACAAAGGGCTTCGCCAGGGGCGCTTCGCGCAGGGGCTCAGACGCCCCTACTCGGGCGCCTCCGGCGCACCCCCCGCGCCTCCGGCGCCATCAGCCCCGCCCGTTGACCGGTTGGACAGTGGGCCGTCTGCTGCCCACCCCGGACCGGCTCGCCTTCGGGGAATTCGGGGGCCGGGGAAGCATGGAGCGACCCATCACCAGAGAAGAACGGCGCTTGGGTTGCGCCTCTGCGGTGGCATGTGGTCAGGACGGTCGGGCCGGGGCGGTGCTCGAACGCGTGACCAGCGCCGTGGGCAGCTCGATCCGGGCCGGGGCGCGGTCGGTGAGGAGCGCGGTCAGCGCCGCCGCGCCCAGCTCGGGCCAGGGCTGGCGGACCGTGGTGAGGGCCGGCGTGACGTGGGCGGCGGCCCAGGAAGCCGGTCGCGCTCATGAATACGCGTCACGCATTGGGCGCGACACCCATCATTACGGCCTTGGCTTTGGCCCGAGCAACGTAAGAATTCACGAGATAGCGATCGGGTCTGCCGGGTGGGTGGACCCGTCTGATGTTGATGGTGGTCGCACTCCATCTCGCGCGATAAATCAGGCTCAGGCTGCGGGAGCACGTGGACTGATTCGCACCTCCAGCTCGGCGTCCAGGGCCCTGGCCAGTCGCTCGAGGACCGGCAGCGTCGGCACGGTGCCTCCTCCTTCGAAACGGGCCACTGCCGACTGCGTCATGTCGGCCGCACGAGCCAGCTCACTCTGGCTCCACCCACGAGATTCCCGCATCTGTCGTACTGCCCGACCGAGCTCGAAGGCGAGCCGAGCCGCATCGTATGCCTCGGCCGCCCCGGGCTCGGACAGTCGTCGGTCACGGAGATCAGCCCAATCGGTCCGCTCGGCCATCACCACTCCTCGTCCACCGAGTGCGCCTCGTCCTTGCAACGGGACAACGCCCGCCGTGCCCGGTCCACTTCTCGATCTTCTCTCATTCGCGTTTTGTGGAAAACGGTCAGAAGGATGATCCGCCGATCCGAATCGATCCAGTAGCTGATCCGCATTGTCAGATCATCAAGGTAGAACCGCAGCTCGCGCAGCTTGCCATCGAGCTGTCGCGTGTACGGCTCTCCCAGCAGCGGGCCTTCCGCCGCCAGTAGATCGATGTAGAAAGCCGCTCGGGCGAACGACTCTGCCGAGAGCTTCTCCAGCCACTCCCGAACTTCCGGTTCCAGCTCTACGCTACCCCAGACCATAGCAACGATGCTATGACAGCAGAAACTACCCGATCATGCGATCACGGAATTTGACCGCTCAAAGTGATTCCGCGACTACCCACAGCCACTCCGGCAGGCAGAAGAGGCCACGTGAATACCCCCGAGACTCCGGTAGTCACGGCCCCCGCGACCCTACGCCTCGCCGGACGTGAGCCCAACCGGGCAGGCCACGCCTGTGCCGCCGATCCCGCAGTAGCCGTTCGGGTTCTTGAACAGGACCTCGCGCCCCAATAGGCGAGCGTGGCATGAGTGGCTATTGCACGCTTTGGCGGCGGCCTTGGGTAAAGAAGTCGCACTCAGGGGGCGAGTCAATGGCCGCCTCGCCGACGAGTGTGCGATTATCGCACTATGAGCACGCTGGATTGGGCCGACATCGGCGCGCGAGTCCGCGAGTCCCGACTGGCCATGCGGCTCTCCCAGGAACAGCTGGCCGAGCTGACCGGTCTCGACAGAACCATGATCAGTAAGATCGAGGCCGGTACAAGGCGTCTCGACGCTCTGGAACTCGTACGACTGGCCCGAGCACTCGATCTTCCAATGGGTCATTTCCTCAACGCGCCTCCGGCCGTTATGTCCCACCGCCCGCCTCTGGCCGAGGACACGGCGTCGCCTGCCGCACAGGCTTCGTACCGCATGGATGTGGCTCTCGCGGCCTGGATTCGGGAAATCCGACTCCTGGTTTCTCTCGGGGCGCTGGAACTCATCCCCATCAAGCGATACAACGGCAAGGTCGATGGGCCGGCGGCGGCCGCGGACGCGGCCCGGTGGCTGAGAGCTGAGCTGGATCTCGGGCTCGCCCCCATCGAGTCGCTCGCCGGCCTGTGTGAACGGTGCGGCCAGTTCGTCCTGGTGACCGATCTTTCTGGAGAAGGCGCTTCGGCGATAGACGGTGACGTGGCTGCCGCCGTCGTCTGCATCAGCGGTGATCCTGGACGGCGGCGAACCACCGCCGCCCACGAACTCGGGCATCTGATCCTGGGCGATGAATACTCCACCGACCTGGGAGTAGGCACCTCCCGCGAAGCTCGTGAAGCCGTGATAGACGCCTTCGCCGCTGAGCTTCTCCTGCCAATTGAGGCGATCCGGCATGCTGCGGCATCGACTGCCCTCACCAGAGCGGAGTTGGTCCGTCTCGCGGCGGAGTATCGGACGTCCTGGAGTCTCGCGCTGCGGCAGGCAAGAGTCGCCAATGCGATCGACCAGAACGCGGAGAAGGACCTGCGGACCTGTCCACCCACCTTCGCGGAGTTCAGGGATTCCCTGGGCTGGACACCTCAGCCGGATTTGGACGAGATCCGCGTGTCTCCAATTTTCGCCCACGCGGTGATGACGGCGTACAAGAACAGTCGGATCACCAGTCACCGAGCTCTGGAGCTCATGCACGGACAGCTCAGAAGCGAGACGGACCTGCCTCCGATAGCTGAGACGGACGAGCGCCCGTGACCGAATCGAAGTCTGTCGGCCCTTTGCCTCCGCTCGTGACCGACACCATGGTGCTCCTTCACTTTGCCAAGGCCGACCAACCCGATGTTCTAGGATCGAGCGTCACGGAGCTGTCGACGAGCTGGGCAAGTACTCCGACGAGTGTCCTTTGCTGCGGCGCCTTGCGGAACTCGAGTGGCTGCATATCCAACCTCAGGATTCGGTCGAAGAGCTCATTGCCTTCGACGCATGGAGCCAGCTACTCGGCACCAGCGACGATTACGACAAGGGAGAGGCCAGTATCTTCGCCGCGGCCCAGGTACACGGCTTGGTCGCGCTCACGGATGACCGAGACGCGACGAAGGTCGGCCGGGCGAACGGACTCGAGATCCACGGCACCATATGGCTGCTGATCCGGCTGCAGGGGCTCGGCAAGATGACTCTGGTCGAGATTTGCAACCACGTGGACGCTCTACGAGCCTCCGGGATGCGCCTTCCCTGCACAGGACCCGAGCTTCCGGGCTGGGCCAGAGACCGCGGGCTTCTCTAGATCGTCCCTGCGACGATGACGACGTGCGGCCGGGTCGCGGCGTGTGGATGCCCTCCCTGCGGCGTATCTGGTCGGGACGGCGGCGCACCAGGCGTGCGCCTGTGGTCAGGACGGTCGGGCCGGGGCGGTGCTCGAACGCGTGACCAGCGCCGTGGGCAGCTCGATCCGGGCCGGGGCGCGGTCGGTGAGGAGCGCGGTCAGCGCCGCCGCGCCCAGCTCGGGCCAGGGCTGGCGGACCGTGGTGAGGGCCGGCGTGACGTGGGCGGCGGCCCAGGAGTCGTCGAAGCCGATCACGCTCACGTCGTCGGGCACGCGCAGCCCGTGCTCGCCCAGCGCCTGGTACACCCCGACGGCCATGGAGTCCGAGCAGGCGAAGACGGCGGTCGGCGGCTGGGGGAGGGAGGCCAGCAGGCGGCGGGTGGCGCGCAGGGCGTCGGCCTGCTGGAAGTAGCCGCACACCTCCCACCTGGGATCCACCCGGAGCCCGGCGGCGGCCATGCCCTGGCGGTAGCCGGCCAGCCGTTCGGCCGCGCACGGGACCCCGGGGCGGCCGGCGACGACGGCGATGCGCGAGTGGCCGAGGGCGATCAGGTGCTCGGTGGCCGCCCGAGCGCCGTCCAGGTTGGCCGAGACGACGGTGGGCAGGCCGGACGGCGGCTTGCGGCGCGGGTCGACGATCACCGCCGGGATCCCGCGGTCGGCCAGCCAGGCCCGCTGCGCGGCCGTCGGCGACGTGCGTACGAGCAGGACGCCGGCGCTGTCGCGGGCGCCGATCCGGTTCAGCCACGCGGGCGGGGGCTGGCCGTGCTTGGTGCGGTCGCACACCGCCGAGACGACCAGGTCCACGCCCGCCCGCCAGGCCGCGTCCTCCACCCCGCCCAGGATCGCCAGCGCGTACGGCGAGTCGAGGGCCTGCAGCATGACGTCCACCATGCTCCCGCGCGCGGGCCTGAGCCGCTGCCTGGGATAGCCGCGCCGCTCCAGCACCTCGGCGACCAGCCGGCGGGTGTGGGCGGAGACGTCGGAGCGGCCGTTGAGCGCCTTGGAAACGGTTGCAACGGACACGCCCGCCTCGCGGGCGATCACGGCCAGTTTGGGCAACTGCTGGGGCTGGTCCTCGACCGTCATGCCCCCCACTCTCCCCGCCGCGTCCGGGAACCGCCAGGCCAGCGCCTCGAAAATTTCGAAATTCGGCCGTCAGGGCCTGCTCCCGGCCTCCTGGGGGTGCGCGGGGCATTTGACGGCACGTACGTGTGGGTGCGACGTTTCCTGCAACCGCTTGCAGCAGTTGCCGTCAAGGAGTGAGGGATGACGACCTACCGCAACCCCGTGCTGAACGCCGACTGGTCCGACCCCGACGTGATCCGCGTCGGCGCGGACTTCTACCTGACCGCCTCCACCTTCACCAAGGTCCCGGGGCTGCCGATCCTGCACTCGCGCGACCTGGTCAACTGGACGATCATCGGACACGCCGTGACGAGCGGCCATGACGAGGTGCGGCCGGGTTGTGGCGTGTGGGCGCCCTCGCTGCGCCACCACGACGGGCGGTTCTGGATCTTCTACGGCGACCCCGACGTGGGCATCCACGTGGTGAGCGCGGAGGACCCGCGGGGCCCGTGGACCGCGCCGCACGTCGTCAAGCCGGGCGCCGGGCTCATCGACCCGTGCCCGCTGTGGGACGACGACGGCCAGGCGTACCTGGTGCACGGCTGGGCCAAGAGCCGCGCCGGCGTCAACAACCGGCTCACCCTGCACCGCATGTCGCCGGACGCCCGCGAGGTGCTGGACGAGGGCACGCTGATCATCGACGCCGACCTGCTGCCCGGCTACCGGACGCTGGAGGGGCCCAAGCTCTACAAGCGCGACGGCACGTACTGGGTCTTCGCCCCGGCGGGCGGCGTGGAGCAGGGCTGGCAGTCGGTGTTCCGGGCGAGCTCGATCTTCGGCCCGTACGAGGACCGGATCGTGCTGGAGCAGGGCGGGACCGACGTGAACGGGCCGCACCAGGGCGGCTGGGTGGACACCCCGTCGGGCGAGCACTGGTTCATGCACTTCCAGGACCGCGGCCCCTACGGCAGGGTCGTGCACCTGCAGCCCATGGCCTGGGCGGAGGACGGCTGGCCGGTCATGGGCGCGGCCGGAGAGCCGGTGCCCGGCGGCCCCGTGCCCGTCCCAGGCGCCGTGCCGGCCGCGCCCGCCACCTCCGACGACTTCGCCGGCCCCGGGCTCGGCCTGCAGTGGAGCTGGCAGGCCAACCCCGACCCCTCCTGGTGGGAGCTGCGGGACGGCACGCTCAGCCTGGCCTGTGCGCCGGGTCCTGAGGATCTCACGCAGCGCCCGTCCGTGCTCGGGCAGCGGCTGCCCGGCGACCCCTGCACGGTCACCACGGGCCTCACCCTCGACGGCGCGGGCCGGGCGGGGCTGGTCGTGCTCGGGTTCACCTACGCCTACGTCGGGCTGGAGCGCGCGGCGGGCGGGACCGTGCTGGTGTGCGGGGACATGGAGCCCGTGCCCGTGAAGGACGGCGCCCGCGTCACCGTCGGCGCGCGGATCGGGGACGGCGCGCTCGTCACGTTCCTGGCCGACACCGGCGACGGGCTGCGCGAGGTCGGCGAACCCTTCCAGGCCACGCAGAGCCGGTGGGTGGGTGCGGTGCTGGGTCTGTTCGCGGCGGGGGACGGGACGGGCCGGGCGGCCTTCGACACGTTCGCCGTGGACATCGAGAGGTAGCGGCCACCACCCCACCTGGAGAGTAATCGACTGACTACGTCTGGTTACCATAGTGGTGCATATGCGCATCGAATGGTGCGGATCACTCCAGGGGGGCTGGAAATGACTGACGACACCCGGACCGACAGAGCGGGGCTCGACGCGGCGGCGGTGGACGGTGAGGACGCGCTGCTGCACAGCGAGGACGATCCGGTGGCCGCCGCCGCCGTGGACGCGGCCGTCGAGAGCGAGCTGCTGGACGATTCCTCCGTACGGGAGGCCGTCGAGGTCGAGTGGTCGGCGGCCAAGCGGGAGAGCGGGCGCCAGGTCGCCGAGCTGTCGCCCCAGGCCCAGGACCGCGTACACCGGCTCCAGGACGAGCTCCGCACCATGGGCGCGGAGGTCTGGCCGGTCTCCAGGTGGTGGGGTTTCGAGATCCACCTCAACGAGAGCGCCGCGCTGCTGGCCGCCGAGATCCCGCAGCTCGTCGGCGAGACCGCGGCCCTCGTGCTGGGCTCCTGGCTCGCGCCGCTCATCGAGCGGCAGGTGCGCGCCAAGGCCGACTGGATCACCTCGGCCGCCCGGCCGTACGGCGTGAAGCTGGTCTCGCCGTGGGTCGCGCCCGCCATGCTGGTGCCCGCTCGCGAGGACCGGCGCGAGGGCGGCAGGCTGTACTGGACGACGCACGAGCCCGGCGAGGGGTGGACCCCGGACCAGGCGTTCGTCGAGCACTTCGACGTGTCGGCCCCGGCCCTGGCGGAGTTCCAGGACGGGCTGGTCCTCGTCCACCGCGGCAAGGTCGACGACCCCAGCCTGTGGTGGACGGTCTACGACGCCCAGGAGGGCTGGAGCGCGGACCGGAGACTGCCCGCGCATGTCAGCGACTCGGCTCCGGCGCTGGCGGCGTACGACGGGCGGCTCTACTGCGTGCACCGCGGCGACGGCGACGACAACCTGTGGTGGACGCGCTGGGACGGCTCCACCTGGAGCCCCGACGCCAGGCTGCCCGAGCACCCCAGCGCGTCGGCCCCCGCGCTGGCCACGTTCGACGGGCAGCTCTACTGCGTGCACGCCGGGACCGACTCCACCTTGTGGTGGACGCGGTGGGACGGCTCCTCGTGGAGCCCCTGTCAGCAACTGCCCGACCACGCCTGCCGGTCCAACCCGGCGCTGGCCGTCTGGCGGGGCCACCTCTACTGCGTGCACACCGGCAAGGACTCCAGCCTGTGGTGGACGCGCTGGGACGGCTCCGCCTGGACGCCCGACCAGAAGCTGACCATGCACTCGGCCGCCGAGGGCCCCGCGCTGACCGTCTACAAGGACCGCCTCTACTGCGTCCACCGCGGCGCCAGCGACCAGCGCCTGTGGTGGACCGTCTTCGACGGCTCCTCGTGGAGCGCCGACGAGAGGCTGCCCGGCCACCACAGCGCCGAGGCCCCGGCCGCGATCGCCTACCGCGACCGGAACGCCACCCGCGACCAGCTCCTGGTCGTGCACCGGGGCGTCCGCTAGACACGAAGAGGCGCCGGCTCGCGTGTGAGCCGGCGCCTCGCCGCCGCTACCAGCCGGCGAGCTGCTCCAGGAACCAGTCGATCAGCACCTCGGAGACGTTGCCGTGCTCGGTGTTGGTCGTGTCGCAGCAGAACGTGTCCAGGAACGTCCCGTCCTTCGGCAGCTCGGACAGGTCCCTGTAGAGGTCGCTCTGCCACTGGTACGGGTCCCTGGCCAGGGCGATGGCGCTGACCGCGGGCACGAAGCAGCTGTGGCGGAACCGCTCGGGGACGGGCAGCCCGATCGCGTCGGCCACCCTGCCCCACGAGTCGAGCGTGCCGCCCGGCGCCCCGTCGAACGCGGCCACGTGCGACGTGGCGCTCGTCCATGCCGGAGCCCCGAACTTGATCGTGCCGATGTTCTGCAGCTCGCCCATGTCCGGCTGGATCCTGGCCGTGAGCTGCAGCGGGTCGTGGTGCAGGTCGAACACCGGCGTGCCCGGAGGCAGGTCGCGCCCCGTGCCGTCGCCGACCCCGTTGGCCATCCCCAGCTTGTACGGGCGGATCGGGAACCAGCCGACCCGGCGCAGGTCGTCCAGGAAGTCCGTGCGCAGCGGGCTGGCGGTGGTCACCGGGCCCGAGTAGTCCTCGTTCTCGACCCAGGCCCACAGGAGCTGCTGCGCGGCCGGGCTGCGGATCAGCTCGGCCTGCCCGGGGCCGTCCGAGCGCGGCTCCAGCGATTCGTGCAGGTAGGCGAGCTGCTGGAGCACCAGCGGGATCCAGGCGCCGAGGTGCGGCGTGTCGTAGGAGAAGTACTTGTCGGTCTGGTGGTCGAAACCCTCGCTCTCCAGGCGCGCCAGGGCGTACCTGGTGATCATGCCACCCATGCTGACGCCGCCGACGACCAGCGGGAGGTCGCCCTGCCGCTCCTGGATGGCGCGCTGGACGCAGGTGACCGCCACGGCCGCGTTGGCCTGGATGTATGTCTGCCGCTGGTCGAAGCCCAGGAGGATGACGTCGATGCCCATCGTGCTGAGCTGGTCCAGGAACCCGGGGCTGCGCTCGCTGTTGAGGTGGGCCCACAGCGCGGCGAGGTCGCTGGGGCCGTAGCCGAAGCCGTCGGCGAAGATCAGCGGCCGGGTCAGCGCGGTGTGCCCCTCGGCCAGGTGGACCGCGGCCCGTCCGGTGGCCGTGCGCCCCAGGTGCGGCCTGTCACCCACCAGCTCCCAGATGTGGTCGGGCCTGGGCGCCTCGTTCACGCGGGGATGCGGGGTCGCGAACCAGATCCCCTGCTCGCCGAGCGCGTCCGAGATCCGTTCGGACTGCTCCTCGGTCAGGCTGCTCCTGACCGACTGGGCGATGCTCTCGACGTCGATTCTCGGTTCCTGCGCCATGCCGATCCTCTCGCTGGGTGCCGGACCCCGATGGGGTCACTGACCACCACGATATGGTCACTGTCCGTAATTGACCGCGTACCGGAAGTGGATGGCGCGTCCTCCGAAATGTGCGCTCACTCCGCCTGTGACCGGAGATCGACGGTGAGCGCGCCGGCTTCGTACCGGACCTCGGTGCCGAGGTCGGCGCAGGCGGCGGTGAACCGGGCCCGGATCCAGCGGGACTCCATGTCGTTCGCGATCCTGGTACGGCAGTAGTCCAGCGCGATGGGCACGGCGCGCAGCCGCACCGGGCCCCGCTCGTCCAGGGTGACGAGGAAGATCAGCCCGAGGTCGTTACGGAGCTCGGGGTCCACGATGTAGTCGTCGATGAGGTCGCCCAGGTCGTACAGGACCGGCCCGGCCACCCCGTGGAAGACGTGCGCGGAATGCCCGGCCACCAGGGACGCGCCGGCCCTGACCAGCGCCCTGGCGGCGCGGCGGACGTGGGTGACGGGCTTGGCGGTCATGTTGGGGCCCCAGTGGACGCAGACGAGGACGGCGTCGGCGTCCAGGCTCTCGATCATGCTCGTGAGCCGGTCCGGCACCCCGGCCCCGAGGTCGGCGTACGCGACGCCGGGCCTGCGCTCGGTGGCCGCGAACTCGGCCGGATGGTCGGTCACGCCCAGCACCGCGAGGCGGAGGTCCCCCACCTTCAGCTCGGCGGGCTCCCAGGCCTGGGCCAGGTCGGCGCCCGCGCCCACGGTGCGGATCCCGGCTGCCGCCAGGTGGTCGAGGGTGTCGAGGAGGGCCTCGTGGCCGTAGTCGAGGGCGTGGTTGTTGGCCAGCGTGACCGCGTGCACGCCCAGCTCCGCCAGCATCGCCGCGGCCTCGGGCGGGGCGCGGAAGTGGAACGCCTTGCGCAGCGGGTCCCAGCGTCGGCCGCGGTCCGAGACGCAGCATTCGAGGTTGAACAGGACCAGGTCGGCCCGGGAGAGCACCGAGCGCACGCCGGTGTCGAAGAAGTCGGCCGGGTCCGCGGTCAGCCTCATCCGCTCGGCCACCCCGCGGCCGAGCATGGTGTCGCCCGCGAGCGCCAGCGTGACCGTGGGGAGGGCGGATTCCCCGGCGCCCGCGCCCGGCGTGGTCCCGGTTTCCTCGGTCATGTCCACCCAGCTTCCCCGTCCGATGGCTTCGACACACCCTCTGACCTGCGACGAAACCGTTCACGACGGGCGAATGCGGGTACGGGATGAATTTGGAGGAGGGGGACGACGGTGTCCCTCGCGTCACGGAGGTGAGAAAGCAGTGGCTTTGCCGATTAGGCGCAATCGCGGAGCGATGCAGGCGGGTGTTCCATGGCAGAGGCGGTCGTGGGATCCCTTCACCGAGTTCCAGCAGCTGTGGGACCAGATGGGGCGGCTCTTCGAGCAGGGCGCGGAGACCGACGTGGCCGCCTGGCGGCCGGTGGCGGAGACCGAGGAGACGCCGGACGCCTACATCGTGCGGGCGGAGCTTCCCGGCCTGAAGCGGGAGGACATCAGCGTCGAGGTCAACGACAGCGAGCTGTGCGTGTCCGGGGAGATCAACGAGGAGGAGAAGGGCAACATGCTGCGGCGGCGCACCGGGCGGTTCGTCTACCGGACGATCCTGCCGACCGACGCCGACACCGAGCACATCGGCGGCGAGCTGTCGGACGGCATCCTGACCGTCCGCGTTCCCAAGACCGAGAAAGGCCGCGCCCGCCGCATCGAGATCAAGGGCTGACACCGGGGGAGGCGCATGGCCGGCACGCAGGCGTTCTGGATCGGCGCCGCGCGAGGGCGCGAGGCCGCGGAGCCGGGCAGCGCGCAGGAACGCTACGGCGAGGAACTGCGCAGATGGCGGCATGCCTTCGAAGCCCTGGACGGCGAACCGGCCGCGGGCGGCGTCACCCTGGACCCGCTGCACTTCGCGCTGGGCGCGTGGGAGGTGGCCACGCGCCCGGTGGCGGAGCACGCCTACGTGCGCCGCCACCCGCGGGTGCTGGACGCGACCTGCCACCGCCCGGAGGAGGCGCCGGGCCTGCTGGCGGTGGTGGAGCTGGCCGCCCCGCCCCCGGTCCCGCTCCCGGCGGGCTGGTCGGGCTGGCAGCGCCAGGAGCCCACGTACGTGCCGCCGCCGTACGAGCGGCCGACCGCGCTGAGCACGCTGGAGCTGCGCGTGCCCCTGCCGGTCGACCGCCTGCCCACGCCCACCCACGCGCGGGCCGCGGGCCTGCCGAACCTCGACGACGCCCAGGCGTCCCTCGAAGCCCTCCTGGCCGAGCTGAACGCGGTGGTCAACCCGTTCCTGCACGAGCTGGAGAAAGCCGATCCGGCGAGGTGATCCATGATGAACAGGCGCGACGAGGATCCCGAGGACGAGTTCTTCGCCCCCGTGCTGCGCGAGCCGCCGCCGCCCGAGGAGATCACCTCCTCCGGCGTGGTGAGCGACACCGGTGTGCCCGACGTGCACGGAGGCGGCCACGGAGAGTGGCCGCAGTCGCCGCCGCCGTCGAGCTGGCTCGGCGTGCGCCTGCTGGCGGGCGCGCTCGGGCTGCTGGCGGGGGTGGTCCTGACCGTGCTGGCCCTGCTGGCCGGGCAGCCGCTGCTCGCCGTCCCGCCCGCCATCGTGGCACTGGGGGCCGCCGTGTATCTGGTGACGTTCAGCGTCCGGCGCTCACACGCCGACGGCGGCCCTCCGACGTTCGGATGAGGAGAGGAGCTGAGATGGCTCTCATCGATCGTGAATGCGTTCGCCGGCTGCTGCAGTCGGAGCAACCCGACGCCACGCTGGTGTTCGTCCAGGGTGACTGCGTGGTCCTGCCGGCCGATGAGGTGGACGACGCGCACAAGCGGCTGGTCATCGTGCGCCGCGACGAGATCGCGAGCCGGGTGCCGGAGGGCCCCCTGACCGAGGAGGCCCTGGAGGAGCTGGCGACCAGGCTGGACAACATCGCCCGTGACCTGGGCGCCTAGTCCCTATTTCCCGTTCTCCAGGTAGTGCAGGACGGCCGCCACGCGGCGGTCGGTCCGGTCGGTCGGCGCCAGGTCGAGCTTGGAGAAGATGCTGCGGATGTGCTTGTGCACGGCGCCGTCGGTGACGAAGAGCCGCTCGGCGATGGCGCCGTTGCCCAGGCCCTCGGCCATCAGGGCCAGCACGTCGCGCTCGCGCGGGCTGAGCCGGTCGAGCCGGCTGTCGGGCCTGGTGCGGGCCAGCAGCTGCGCGACGACCTCCGGGTCGATGGCCGTGCCCCCGTCGGCGACGCGGTGCAGCGCGCCCATGAACTCCTCCACCCGCCCGACCCGCTCCTTGAGCATGTAGCCGAGCCGGGCGCTGCCGTGGGTGAGCAGGTCGGTGGCGAAGGCCTGCTCCACGTACGCCGACAGCACGAGCACGGCCAGCTCCGGCCGGCGCCGCCTGGCCTCGACGGCCGCGACGATCCCCTCGTCGGTGTGGGTCGGCGGCATCCGCACGTCCACGATGGCGACGTCCGGCTCGTGGGCGTCGATCGCGGTCAGGAAGCCGTCCGGGTCGGGGGCGGTGGCCACGACGTCCAGCCCCTCCGCCCGCAGCAGCAGCGCGAGGCCCTCGCGCAGCAGCGGGTCGTCCTCGGCGATCACAATCCGCATGGGAGGCTCACATTCATGGTGGTAGGTCCGCCTTCTGGGCTGGTCAGCGCGAAGGTTCCGTCGAGGGCCTCGGCGCGGCGGCGGATCCCGGCCAGCCCCGACCCGCGCCGCTCGTCCGCGCCGCCGCGGCCGTCGTCGGTGATCTGGAGGTCCAGCCGGTCGTCGTGCCGCCGGATCGTGACGATCGCGTGCCGCGCCTGGCTGTACTTGGCGACGTTGGTGAGCGCCTCGGCCACCACGAAGTAGGCCGTGGCCTCGACGGACGCGGCGCACCTGCCGGGCATGTCGACGTCGATCCGGCAGGGGACGGGGCAGCCGGCGGCCAGGCCGGTCAGCGCGTCGGAGAGGCTCCGGTCCGTCAGCACCGGGGGCAGGATGCTGCGCGAGACCGCGCGGAGCTCGGCCAGTGCCTGCTCGGCGGCGTCCTGCGCGCGTTCGAGCATGGCGTCGGCGGTGGCCGGGTCGCGGGCCAGCGCGCGGCGGGCCGCGCCGAGCATGACGTTGACGGCGACGAGCCGGTTCTGCGTGCCGTCGTGCAGAGACCGCTCGATCCGCCGCAGCTCCGCGGCGTGCGCGTCGAGCGCCTCCGCGCGGGTCGCGGTGAGCTGCGCGACCCGCAGCGCCAGGTCCGTGCTGGGGTCGGCGGCCAGCAGCCGCCGTCCCGGCCACGCCTGCAGGCGCGCCAGGCCGGGGACGAGGGCCAGGGTCAGCACGATCCAGCCCACGCTCAGCGCGCTGACCGCGAGGGCGCTCGGGAAGTCGTTCACCACCCAGAGGTCCACGCCCGCCCCGTCCGGCAGCAGCCGCCACCACAGCGGGAACGTGAGGTCGCGCACCGCGTTGAGCGGCAGCGTCATGCCGACCGCCCCGACCAGCAGCCCGAAGAACATGTGGAGCAGCGCCCAGCACGCCTCGCGCCGGCTCGCCGGGTTCGTGATCGCGGCGCGTAACCCGGAGGGGACCGGGTCGGGGCTGAGGACGACGTCAGGACCCCAGCGGGAGAGCCGCCCCCGCTCCCGGTCGGCGACGATGCGCAGGATGCGCAGGGCGCCGGGCACCAGGTACAGGCCCACGCCGACGAGACAGGCCAGCGCGGTGAGGACCAGGCCCAACACGGCCAGGCTCGCCAGGATCGTGGTGCCGACCCCGCCGACGATGTGTTCGAGGGCGTCGAGGGTGACACGGGCCCGTGCCACGAGATCCCACCGGCGTACGAGCCTTACGTCGGGAGTCGGCATCCTCAGACCATAGGGCATCTCATATGGCACAGGAGGCATACCCGGGCGAACAGTACAGCCTGCTGTACCTCGGCTGTCTCACTGGCGGGATCGCCCGTCGCGGGCGGCGATCCGTAGCGTCTAGGAGTGTCACCCGATCTTGTGAGGAGCACATCATGGCCCCCATCCGTATCCCCCGTCCCGTGCTGTGGCTGCTGCTGGCGATCTTCGCGGTCTGCAACATGGTCACCTCGACCTCCGACCTCAACATGTTCGTCGGCATCGGGTTCGGCCTGGCCACGCTGGCCTGCGCGGCCGCGCTGGTCCAGCAGCACTACGCGCAGCGGCGCAGCTGACCGGTGCGACGGACCCGTCCTCGCTCCTGAGAGGGAGCCGCGGAATCGCCCTCACCGGCGATGCCCGACAACCCCCTCGAAGCCGAGGATTTCCCCATGAACTCCCGTACAGCTTTCATCGCCGCGCCCCTGCTCGTGCTCGCCTACGGCGTGATCCGGATCCTCGACGGCCTCGACGGCAGCCGAGGACCCGGGATCGCGTGGACTACCGGCCATCTCGCCTTCATGGCGGCACTCGTCCTGTACGTCCCCATCTTCTGGCAGATGCGGCGGATGGCCGGCGGGAACGCCCTGGCCACCACGAGCGCGGCGGCCGGGACCGTCGGCGTCATGGCGCTGCTCGGCCAGTTCGGCATCGACATCGTGGTCGGGTTCATGTCCGCCGACCACGACGCGATGGGCGTGCTGTTCGACCAGGTCAAGAGCGTCCCCGGCGTCTCGCTCGTGGTCTACGACATCGTCCCCCTCCTCTTCTTCGCGGGCCAGCTCGCCCTCGTCGTGCAGCTCGCGGTGCTGCGCCGGGTCAAGGCCTGGGCGCCCGTGCTGGTCCTGGCCGACCTCGTCCTGCCGTTTATCGAGAAGGACCTCATCCCGCTCGGCGCCCTGTGCCTGCTGGTCTCGTTCGTCCCGCTCGCGCGCCAGGTCCCCGCCGCGTCCAGGCCCACTGCCGCGCTCGTATGACGCACGAGGCAAGATGGGAAGCCGTGTCCGATATACGGTTTTTCGCCGGAGTGCGCCGGTGGTCGAGCTCGCTGCCGCCGATCTGGCTGGACGCGGCGCTCGCGCTGCTGGTGCTGGTCGCGCAGCTGTGGCCGTTGCTCTCCCGTGAGAGCCCGCACGGCGGGCCCTGGCACTGGTGGGGGTACGTGGTCGTGGTCGCCGCCTCGGTGCCGCTGATCTGGCGGCGCCGCGCGCCGATGACCGTCCTGCTGGTCACCCTCACCGCGACCGCCCTCTACGACGTCGTCGACGAGGTGGCCGCGCAGCCCGTCTGGTACGGCTCGCTCATCGCGCTCTACACCGTGTCCGCCTGCTCCTCCAGGTGGCCCCGCCTGATCATGCTGGTCCTCACGATGGCCGGCGGGCTGCTCACCGTCGGCTCGTCCGAGACCGCGATGCGCGGCATCGTGCTCTTCGCCGCCGCCTACGCCATCGGCCGGGCCGCCGCCGCCTCCCGCGCCCACGCCGCCGCGCTGGAGGAACGCGCCGTCCGGCTGGCCCGCGAGCGCCAGGCCGAGGCCGAGCGGGCCGCCGAACGCGAGCGGGCCAGGATCGCCCGCGACATGCACGACATCCTGGCCCACGCGGTCAGCCTCATGGTCGTCCAGGCCGAGGCCGGACCGGTGGTGGTCAGGAGCGACCCGGCCAGGGCGGAGGCCGTCTTCGACGCGATCGCCGCCGCGGGCCGCGACGCCATGGTCCAGCTCCGCCGCATGCTGAGCGTGCTCAAGGAGGAAGAGGGCCCGCGGGCGCCGCAGCCCACGATCGCCGCGCTCGCCACCCTGGCCGAGCAGGTCAGGGCCACGGGCCTGGACGTGACATACTCGGCCTCCGGCGAGCCGGGGCCGCTGACCCCCGACACGGAGGTCGCCGCCTACCGGATCACCCAGGAGGCCCTCACCAACATCGTCAAGCACGCGGGCGCGACTCGTGCCGACATCAGACTCACCTGGCAGGACGACACCCTCATGATCGAAATCGCCGACGACGGCCGCGGCTCCGGCACCTCGCTCCCCTCGGGGGGCAACGGTCTGATCGGCATCCGCGAGCGGGCCGCGGCCTGCGGCGGCAGCGCCGACTTCGGCCGGCGCGCCGACGGTCCTGGCTTCCGCGTCCTCGTACGGCTCCCGCTGGCCGGCCGGGCGGTGGCGGCATGAGCGTGCGCGTGGTGGTCGCCGACGACCAGGAGCTGGTGCGCGCGGGGTTCAGCATGATCCTCGACGCCCAGCCGGACATCGACGTCGTCGCCGAGGCGGGAGACGGCGAACAGGCCGTCGCGGCCGTCCGCGCGCATCGTCCCGACCTGCTCCTGCTCGACATCCGCATGCCGGTCATGGACGGCATCGAGGCCGCCAGGATCGTGTGCGCGGAGAGCGGCTGCCGCGTCCTGATGCTGACCACGTTCGACCTGGACGACTACATCTACGACGCGCTGCGCGCCGGGGCGAGCGGGTTCCTGCTCAAGGACGTCCGCCGCGACGACCTCATCCACGCCGTACGGGTGGTGGCGGCCGGCGAGTCGCTGCTCGCGCCGTCGGTCACCACGAAGCTGATCGCCGAGTTCACAACCAGGACGGCCGCCCGGCCGGCCGCGCCGTCCTCGGAGCGGCTGGCTGCCCTGACGGCACGCGAGCGGGAGACGCTGCGCATGATCGCCCGCGGCCTGTCCAACGCGGAGATCGCCCAGGCCATGGTGGTCAGCGAGCACACCGTGAAGACGCACGTCAGCAACGTGCTGACCAAGCTGGGGCTACGCGACCGGGTGCAGGCGGTGATCGCCGCCTACGAGAGCGGCCTGACCGTCCCGGGGGCGGGAGATTAGGCCGCGCCGCCCGTCGCGATAACGTGTGCGCCGAACATTCCGCGATGAGGGGGACGGATTTGCTGGGCGCTCATGTGCACGCCTATATCAGGTCGATGGCAGGGGAGCGGGCGGTCAGGTCCGGGCCGTTCGTGATCAAGTTCGACGACAACGACGACGCGCTCCCGTTCAACTACGCCGTTCCCGACGACGGCGCCGCGCCCACCGCCGACGAGGTCGCCGCGCTGGTCGAGGCGTTCCGCGAGCGGGCCAGGACGCCCCGGTTCGAATACGTGCCGCAGGTGTCGCCGAAGGTCGAGGACGCCCTGCTCGCGGCCGGGTTCACCCAGGAGGGGCGCTATCCGCTGCTGGTGTGCCCGGCGGGCGAGGTGGTCGGCCGGCCCGTGGACGTACGGGTCGCGCTCGTGACCGAGGAGCCCGACCTCTGGCAGGTCGCGCGGGTGATGAACGCGGCGTTCGACGCGCCGGAGCCCACCGAGCACGACCTCGCCCGGTTCCGGCGGGTCCTCGACGGCGGCGGCCTGATCGCCGCCGCCTTCGACGGTGAGGAGGCCGTCGGCGCCGGGCAGCTCGGCCGCCCGCACCAGGGGGTCGCCGAGGTCGCGGGCATCGCGGTGCTGCCCTCGCACCGGCGGCGCGGCATCGCGGGCGCGGTCACGGCGCTGCTGACCCGCGAGGGCGCGGCCGCCGGGGTCACGACCCCGTTCCTCACTCCGGCCGACGACGGCGCCGCGCGGGTCTACGCCCGCGTCGGCTACCGCAAGGTCGGCGAGGCCCTCTACATCTCCCTCCGCTGAGGCCGGTGCAGTCCTTCGTGCTCACTCACCCGGCGCGCTCAGGCTGAGCCGGGCGAGGCGCTCCGGGTCGGTGAGGATCTCCACCGCGACGATCCTGCCGTCGGCGACGGTGAAGCTGAGCACCGACCGCGGCTGGCCGTTCTCCCTGCTGACGAGCCCGACGGCCCCGTTGACCAGCACCGGCTCCACCGTGTACGTGGTGCTGAACCGCCGGAAGTTCGCCGCCTGACTCGCCACGGCCGCCGCGCCGTTAATCGTCCACATCCCGCCCGCGGCCACGGCGCCCGCGTCCACGCGCATCACCACGTCCGGGTCGAGGATGCCGAGCAGCGCCTCGAAGTCGCCGCCGCGCGAGGCGGCCAGGAAGGCGTCCACGACCTGGCGCTGCCGGCCCAGATCGGGGTCGGGCGGCGGGACCGTCCCCCGTACGCGCTGCCGCGCCCGGCTCGCGAGCTTCTTGGCCGTCGCGGGAGTGCGGTCCACGATCGGCGCGATCTGCTCGAACGGCACCGCGAACATGTCGTGCAGCACGAACGCCAGCCGCTCCGCGGGGCTGAGCGACTCCAGCACCACGAGCAGCGCCAGCCCGACCGAGTCGGCGATCAGCGCCTGCTGCTCCGGGTCGCCCCCGTCCTCGCGGCTCACGACCGGGTCGGGCAGCCGCTGCTCCAGCGGGGCCTCGCGCCGTGACGTACGCGTGCGGAGTATGTCCAGGCAGACCCGGCCGACGACCGTGGTGAGCCAGCCCCCCAGATTGTCGATCTCAGCCGAGTCCGTCCGGCTGAGCCGCAACCACGACTCCTGGACGGCGTCGTCGGCCTCGGCGAGGGAGCCCAGCATCCGGTAGGCCACCGCCTTGAGATGGGTGCGGTGCTCCTCGAACCGGTTGGCAAGAAAGTCGTCGGCGTCCACGGTCACATCCTCCATCAGGGCTTTTGCCTACTTGACGAGATGGACCCGCCAAAGGTGACCGGAGTCCGCGGTCACCTTCCCCTCTCCCGCTTCGTCATAGCCCCCGAAGTCTCAGAAACGGGAGAAGTCATGACACTGAATGAGCTGCGGAACGCCGTGCAGGGCGAGGTGCTGCTGCCGGGAGACGGGGAGTTCGACGCGGCCGCCAAGGCGTGGAACCTGACGATCGCCCAGCCGGTGGCCGCCGTGGTCACGGCCGAGGACGCCGACGACGTGGCGGCACTGGTTCGGTACGCCCGCAAGGCCGGACTCACGGTGGCGGCCCAGCCCAACGGCCACGGCGCCTCCGGCGACACCGACGGCGTGATCCTGCTGCGTACGGGCCGTCTGAACGGCGTGGACGTGGACCCGGGGCAGCGCGTGGCCAGGGTGGGCGCGGGCGCCCGGTGGGGCCAGGTGCTCCAGGCGGCCGGGCCGCACGGCCTGACCGGGCTGGCCGGCAGCATGCCGGCCATCAGCGTGGTCGGCTACACGCTGGGCGGCGGGTTGTCCTGGTTCGGCAGGAAATATGGCTGGGCTTCGGACTCCGTGCGCGCCTTCGACGTCGTGGACGCCGACGGCGACCGGTCGCGGGTGACCGCCGGCTCCGACCCGGACCTGTTCTGGGCCCTGCGGGGCGGCGGAGGCGACTTCGCGCTGGTGACCGCCGTGGAGTTCGACCTGCATCCTGCGCCCGAGCTGTACGGCGGGCGGGTGATGTGGCCGGGCACGCGGGCGGCGGAGGTGTTCGACGCGTACCGGCGGATCACCGAGGCCGCGCCGGACGAGCTGTCGGTCTGGTTCCACCGGGTCCAGCTCCCCGACGCGCCGCCCATGGTGGCCGTGGACGCCGCCTACCTGGGTGACGCCGCCGAAGGCGGAGCGCTGCTGGCCGCCCTGGACAAGATCGACGGGGCGATCGTGGACAAGCGGGCCGCGCTGCCGGTCGCGAACCTGGCCGACATCACCGCCGAGCCGACCGATCCCGCTCCGGCCATGGCCCGCGCCGAGCTGCTGACGGAGCTGGACGAGTCGGTGCTGCTCGACGCGCCGCTCGCGCCGCTGCTCAGCCTCCAGTTGCGGCACCTGGGCGGCGCGCTGGCCCGGGAGCGGCCCGGCGGCGGTGCCCGGGGCGCGGTCGCGGAGCCGTACATGGTCTATCTGGTCGGTCTCGGCCTGCCGCACCTCAAGGACGCGGTGGCGGCCAGGCGGGCGGGGCTGGTCGGGGAGCTGCGCGTCAGCGGGCGCAAGCCGTACACGTTCCTGACCGCGGGGGAGCGGGCGGCGGACGCCTTCGACGAGGGGACGCTGGCCCGGCTGCGCGAGATCAAGCGCGCCCGCGACCCGCGGGGCGTCTTCCGCGCGAACTTCCCGGTCGGTGCCTGACCGGGAAGTTCGCGCGGGGCGGGCTACTTCTTCTCCTCCATGGCCACGGTCACGGTGTCGGTCTTGCCGTCCCGCTGGTACGTGACCGGCACCTGCTGGCCCACCTTGAACCCGCGGACCTGGCCCACCACCGTGTCGCCGCCGGAGACCACCGTGTCACCGATCTTGGTGATCAGGTCCCCCTGCTTCAGCCCGGCCTTCGCGGCCGGGCTGCCGGCGCTCACCTGGCGGACCAGCGCGCCGGGCACGTCCCCGGTGGCGTCGGTGACGCTCACCCCGAGGAAGGCGTGGGTCACCTTGCCCTTGCTGATGAGCTGCTCGGAGACCTGCTTGGCGGTGTTCACGGGGATCGCGAAGCCGAGGTTGACGCCGTCGGCGGCGACCGCGCTGTTGATGCCGACCAGCTCGCCGGCCGCGTTCACCAGGGCGCCGCCCGAGTTGCCGGGGTTGATCGCCGCGTCCGTCTGGATCATGCCGCCGAGCGTGGTCGGCTCGCTCTCCTGAGCCTGCTCCTGCCCGCCGCCCCAGCCCGGCGGGAGCTGCTGGCCGCCCTGGCCGCCGTTCCCGGCGGTCACGGTACGGTCGAGCGCGCTGATGATGCCCGACGTCACCGTCCCGTCCAGGCCGAGCGGGCTGCCGATGGCCAGCACGTCGTCACCCACCTTGAGCTGGTCGCTGTCGCCCAGCGTGACCTTGGCCAGCCCCGACACGCCCTCGGCCCGGATGACGGCCAGGTCGGTGGCCGGGTCGGTGCCGACCACGGTGGCCTTGGCCGTCTTGCCGTCGCTGAACTTCACCGTCAGCTGCCTGCCCTGCCCGCTCACCACGTGGTTGTTGGTGAGGATCAGCCCGTCCTCCGACAGCACCACGCCGGAGCCCTCGGCGGACTGCCCCTGGATCATCACGACCGACGGCTGCACCTTCTCCGCCACCTGGGCCACCGTGAGCTGGCCGGAGGCCGCGCGGAAGACCGGGCTCGCCACGGTCTTGGTGACGGTCGGGGTCGGCTGCGCGCCGGCGGCGACGTAAGCACCGACGGCGCCGCCCCCGAGCGCGGCCACCGTCAGCGCGGTGAACGCCGCCAGCGCGAGCCCGGCGATCGTCTTGCGCGTGAGCACGAACCCGGCACGCCGCGGCGGCGGAGGCGGCGGCAGCACCGGCCCCGGCCGGGTGAAGCCCCCGGCGGTGGGCGGCGTGACACCGAACTGGCTCCAGCCGCCGGTGCTGTCCTCGCGAGGGGTGTTCGCGTCCATGTCATCTCCTAGAGTCCCGATGACACAAGCGTGGCGAACGGCGGGTAAGTCCTGCTTAAGCCCAAGATACCCGCGTCGGGCGGGCCCTGACACGGGCCTTATCGCCGCAGGCAGCGACGTCCCGGCAGCGGCCGGGACAGGCGGAAAAATCTAGGCGGCCATCGCCGCGATGCCCGATGTCAGCATGGCGATCACGGACTCGAACAGCTCGTCGGGCGGCTCCGCCGCGGCCTCGCCGGCCAGCCGCCGCAGGTGCGGCAGCTCCGCCGACGCCGGCGGCCCCGTCCAGCTCGCCGGGTCGGCGCCGGCGGGCGGGTGGTCGTGCCAGGAGTCCCACACCTCGGCGAACCCGGCGACCTGGAGCACGGTGATCGTCCAGGCCCGGTACGCATCCTGCGGCGCCAGCCCGATGTCCAGGAAGAAGCCCACGAGCGCGTCGTCGGCACGCAGATGGCCGGGGGCCACCAGGTAGGTGAGGTCCTCGGTGTGGGCCAGGGCCAGCATGCCCCGGTGCGAGCGGTACCAGCCCCGCAGCTCCCTGCAGTAGCGGCCCAGGCTCTCCTGCCAGCGCGCCGGGTCGAGGCGCGGGTGCGGCCGGTCGGCCTGGCAGACGGCCATGACCTCGCGCAGCAGGTCGTCGCGGTCGGCGACGTAGTTGTACAGGGCGCGCGGCGAGACCTCCAGCTCGGCGGCGACGTTGCGCATGGTCAGCTCGGCCGGGCCGGACGCGCCGAGGATCCGCAGGGCGGCCCGGGCGATGCGCTCCCTGGTCAGGGTGGGCCTGCCCTTACGTGATTCGGGACGCCTGCGCCGCTGGACAGCCGAGTCTCGCACGGGAACATGCTAGCCAGCTCCTTGAACTTCACACGGCGTTGACTTTAAGCCGTCGAGCCTCCCAAACTTAGGTGAGGCTAACCAGGGAGGAATGGCATGGAATGGTCCATGGTCGTCGGCTACGCGCTCGCCTACGGGCTGGCGATGAGCGTGCTCTTCACGGTGGGGGTGTTCGCCGGGGCGGCGTTGAGCAGGGATTTCCTGCTCAACGACTATCCGGAGGCCATCCAGGAGCGCTACGGCAGGCCCAAGAGCGAACGGGGCCGGCGGGTGGCGCTGTGGTTCGGGGTGATCTTCTGGGGAGGGTGCTGCCTGCCGCTGATGGCGGTCGCGATCCTGCATTTGCGCTCGTCGCTGGGCTCGGACCTGGGGTTCGTGGCGGCGGCGCTGGCCGGGGCGGTCATGTTCGCCACGCTGACGCTGTTCGACCTGGTGGTGGTCGACTGGATCGTGCTCGTGGGGCTGCGGCCCGGGCTGCTGGTGCTGCCGGGCACCGAGGGCATGCCCGAGTACCGTGACCTGGGCTTCCACGCGGTCGCGGCGCTCAAGGGCAGCCCGTTGATCGTGGTGGCCGGGCTGGCCGTCGGAGGCGTGGTCGCCCTGATCGAGGCGATCGCCTGAGCGGGCGGTGTCCGCGACGAGCTCCGGCTCGGGGTGGTTCAGGGTCTAGACTGGCCGGGACAACATCAACTCAAGCTTGTCAGCGCCTGGTAGGTCGGTGGAGCGCGCTGGCGTGCTCGCTCGGTCGCGAGCACGGCCAGACCCGCCTCCGGGCGCGATCGCGGCCGTGTACGGACCGAGCCCCGTACCGAAAGGACCGCGATGTCCACCGACCAGTTCGGGCTCGCCGAGGGCGACTACGTTCCCGACCCCGATGGCGACACCACCCTCCTCCTCGACGGTTTCTACGACCACCTCGCCCGCGAGCACGACGATCTCGTGGCCGCCATGCGGGCCCGTCACGAGGAGCTCGAAGCGGCGAACCGGCACCTGATCGTCGACGAGCCCGCCCGCCACAACCTGCGCATGACCCTGGCCCTCGTGGCCGCGTACGAGCTGCTCCTGCCCAGGCTGGGACGGGCGGCGACGATCGAGGCCGTGCGGGTGGCGTTCGTCGAGCCGCTCGGCGAGGCCACGCGGCACGGCACCCGGGCCATGCTGGACACCGCTCCCGACCCCTTCCTGGCCATGGTGGCCGTGTCCAGGTCGCGCGAGGAGCACGCGTTCGGCAAGGGGTTCGTCTTCGACCGGCCGGTCGAAGACGACCAGCGCTACCACGTCGACGTCCGCCGGTGCTTCTACCACGACGTGCTGGTCGCCAACGGGGTCCCCGAGCTGACCCCGGTCATGTGCGCGTTCGACGCCAACTGGATCGAGGCCATCGAGCCCGACAGGCACGGCTTCGGATTCGAGCGCCGCACGACCATCGGCCTGGGCGGCACCCACTGCCCGTTCCATTTCACCCGTAACCAGGGCTGACCTGGCAGGACGGGCTCGCGTTCGGTCGCGGGCCCGTCCTGGCTTGCGTACGCCAATCCCTTATGCGTACAGTGTTCGCATGACGAGGACAACGTACACAAATCGCTGGTTGATCTTGGTGGTGCTGTGCCTCAGCACGCTCGTGCTGGTGATCGACAACATGGTGCTCTCGGTGGCGATCCCGCCGCTGACCGCCGACCTGGGCGCGAGCGCGCAGGACATCCAGTGGATCCTGGATTCGTACATCCTGGTCTTCGCCGGGTTGCTGCTGACGGCGGGCAGTCTGTCCGACCGGTTCGGCAGGCGCAGGGTCATGGTCATCGGGCTGACCCTGTTCGGCGTGGCCTCGCTGGCGGCCTCCTACGCCGCCGACCCGGTGACGCTGATCGCCGCCCGTACGGTGATGGGCATCGGCGGCGCGCTCATCATGCCGAGCACCCTGTCGATCCTGATCACCGTGTTCGACGAGCAGGAGCGGCGCAAGGCGATGGCCGCCTGGAGCGCGGTCGCCATGGTCGGCCTGGTCGGCGGGCCGGTGCTGGGCGGCGCGCTGATCGCCTGGTTCTGGTGGGGCGCGGTCTTCCTGATCAACGTGCCGATCGCGGCACTGGCCATCGTCGCCTCGCTGGTGCTCATGCCCGAGTCCAAGGGCCCGCGGACCAGGCCCGACCCGATCGGCGCCGTGCTGTCCGTGGCCGGCATGTCGGCCCTGGTCTGGACGATCATCGAGCTGCCGCACGGCCTGTCCGTGCCGGCGCTGGCCGTGGCGGTCGTCGCGCTGGCCGGGTTCGTGGTCTGGGAGCTGCGGACGCCGTCGCCCATGGTCCCGCTGCGCCTGTTCCGCAACCGCACTTTCAGCGGCGGGAGCTTCTCGCTCACCCTGGTCCAGATCGGCAACGGCGGCCTGCTGCTGGTCCTCACCCAGTACCTGCAGTACGTCCTCGGCTACACGCCCACCGAGTCGGGCCTGGCCTTCATCCCGATGGCCGTCGCCTCGCTGGCCTGCAACACCCTGGGCGCGACCCTCGGCACGCGGATCGGCAACCGCCGGCTGATCGTCACCGGGTTCGCCGTGAGCGCGGCCGGATTCGGCCTGCTGAGCACCCTGGACCAGTCGAGCGGCGTGACCACCGCGGCCGTGGCGCTGCTCCTCATGGGGGCCGGCGGCGGCCTGGCCATGCCCGCCGCGGTCTCCGCCCTCATGGGCACGATCCCGGCCGAGCACGCCGGCGTCGGCTCGGCGCTGAACGACACGATCCAGCAGGCCGGCGCTGCCCTCGGCATCGCCGTCCTGGGCAGCGTGCTCGCCAGTGCCTACACCACCGCGATGCCAGCGACCGCCCCTGCGGCGGCCCGCCTGTCGATCGGGAGCGCGCTCGGCCTCGGCGACGCCGGGATCGCGCAGGCCGCCCGCGAGGCGTTCACCACGGCCATGTCGTCCGCCTTCCTCATCAGCGCCGCCGGCGTGGTGGCGGCCGCCGTGCTGGCCCTGCTGGTGATGCCCAAGAAGACCGCCCTGAGCAACTGACCCTTGAAGCTCCGAAGGAGAGAGATCATGAACCTGAACCGGACCTCCACGGGCGACACCGGAGGCTTCTCCACCGACTATTGGCAGCGGCGGCTCGACGAGCTGTGCGCCGCCCACCACGTGCCGGGCGCGACCCTGGCCGTGCTGGCCGGCGGGAGCATCCACGAGCTGGCCACCGGCGTCCTGAACCGCGCCACCGGCGTGCCGATGACCCCCGACTCGGTGTTCCTGTCCGGCTCGATCGCCAAGGTCTACACCGCGACGCTGGTCATGCGCCTCGTCGGCGAGGGCAGGCTGGACCTGGACGCCCGGGTGGTGGACGTGCTGCCGGAGTTCGCCACGCCCGACGAGGAGGCCACCAAGGTGATCACCGTCCGGCAGCTGCTCAGCCACACCGGCGGGGTCACCAACGACTTCACCCACGACTCGGGCCGGGGCGACGACTGCCTGGCCAAGTACGTCGAGGCCGCCCGGGGCGTGGCCCTGGACTGCCGGCCCGGCACGGCCGTCTCCTACGGCAGCCTCGGCTACGTCGTGCTCGGTCGCCTCGTCGAGGTGCTGACCGGCAGGACCTGGGACGAGGCGCTGCGGGACCTGGTGTTCACGCCGCTCGGGCTCGAACGCTCCATGACGCTGCCGGAGGAGGCGCTGCGGTTCCGCGTGGCCATGAGCCACCTGGGCGAGCCGGGCCAGGACCCCGACCCGGCGCCCGTCTGGGACCTGATGCCGCGCTCCGCCGGCCCGTACGGGCGGATCATCACCTCATCCGGCGACCTCGTCCGCTTCGCCCGGATGCACCTGGCCGGCGGCCTCGCCCCCGACGGCACGCGCGTCGTGCCCGCCGACGCGGTGGCGGCCATGCAACGGCGCGAGGTGGACGTCCCGGACAAGTGGACCGTCAGCGCGGACGGCTGGGGGCTGGGCTGGACTCTCTACGACTGGGATGGCGTCTTCGGCTACGGCCACGACGGCGCCGCCATCGGCCAGTACGCCTACCTGCGCGTCGTTCCGCAGGCCGGCGTGGCCGTCGCGCTCATGACCAACGGGGGCGGGGCCCGGCCGGTGTACGCCGCCCTGTTCCGCGAGCTGCTGTCCGAGCTGGCCGGGGTACGCATGCCGGACGCGTTCGGCCCGCCGGCGCAGCCGCCCGTGGTGGACATGACGCCGTTCGTGGGCACGTACAGGCGCGAGGGCGTCGTCATCACGATCAGCCCGAGCCGGATCCGGTACGAGTTCGTCGACGGCATGAAGGACCTGTCGCCGCCGCTGGAGGCCGACCTGACCCCGGTCTCGGAGACGGTGTTCGCCGCCTCGGGCATCGGCGCGTCGTTCAGCGAGGACTACATGCCCGTCGTCTTCTCGACCCTGCCCGGCGGGGCCCTCGTGTGCTACGTCGGGATGCGCGCCACGCCGAAGGTCTCCGGCTGATTTCTTCGGCGGGGTGTCGATTCCGGCGGATCCCGTTCCTCGTACCGGTGCAGGATCGTGAACGAGAGAAGGGAACGGCGATGCGCAAGCTCATGGTGACCATGTTCGTCACACTGGACGGCGTCATGCAGGGGCCGGGCGGCCCCGACGAGGACCGCGACGGGGGCTTCGAACACGGCGGCTGGACCGTGCCCCACTTCGACGAGGACCTCATGCGGGTGATGGCCGCGATCGTCGACCGGGGCGCCGCGCTGCTGCTCGGGCGCAGGACGTACGACATCTTCGCCGCCTCCTGGCCCCTCGCCCCGGCCGACGACCCGTTCGGGGCGAAGCTGAACAGCATGCCCAAGTACGTCGCGTCGCGCACGCTGTCCAGCGTGACCTGGCAGAACTCGACCCTGCTCACCGGCGACGTCGCCAAGGCGGTCGCCGAGCTCAAACAGGGGGAGGGCGGGGAGATCCAGGTCCACGGGAGCGGCGACCTCGTCCAGACGCTGATCGAGCACGATCTCGTCGACGAGTTCCACCTGCTGGTCTTCCCGGTGCTCCTGGGCTCCGGCAAACGCCTCTTCGCCCACGGCACCGTCCCGGCCGGCCTCCGGCTCACGAACAGCACGACGTCGGGCAGGGGGGTCATCGCGGCAACCTACGAACGCACAGGCACCGTCGCCTACGGCGCCATGGGCCCAGAAACCGGCAACTGGTAACTCTCACACCCACCCAAGCCACCCACCCACCCGCCCCACGCCCGCTCACCCGGGCCCACGACAGGCGCACCCGCCAGCTCGGCCGCCCGAGCGGCCGGCAGCTCCGCCAGCTTGGGCCAGGCAGGGCCGCCCGGGTTCCGGCAGTTCCGCCGCCCCGGGGCCACGGCAGGCCCGCATGGCCGCCCGTCGGCGTGGGGCCACGGCAGCTCGCCCGGGCACGTGGCTGCTTGTCAGCTCGCCCGGCCGTCCGCTCACCTGGGCCTACGGCGGGCGCGCTTGCCATCGGGCCGCCGGGCGCCCATGGGCCGGGGCCTTGCCATCGCGCCGCCCGCCATCGGGTCGCCTGGGCTTCCGGCAGGCGCTCGCCAGTTCGGCCGCTCGGGCTTCCGGCAGCTCCGCCGACCTGAGGCCACGGCAGGCCCGCATGAGCGCCCGGCCGCAAGCTGAAGCGCTTGTTGTTGGGTGGGCGCCGCCGGGGGGCGATGGTGTGGGGGGTCAGACGCGCAGCAGGGATGGCCAGGTCTTCGGGCCGACGACGCCGTCCGCGCCGATGCCTTCCGACTGCTGGAAGCCGCGGACGAGCTCGACGAGCCCCGGGTCGCAGCGGGTGGACGTGAGCCAGTCCTCCAGCCCGGCCTGCGCGTAGGCGGTCACGGGAACTCGGCCCCGGGCGAACAGGCAGCCTCTGACGGTCTTGACGTCAAAGTTGTCGTCGCCCGGCCGGATCATAGGCAGTTGCTTCACGATCTCCTCCGTCCAGGATGGGGCAGGCGCGGGGGCGCCGTCGATGAGGGCGGCGACGGCCGCCCGGAACTCGTTCATGTCGATGGAGTGGGGGTCCGGCTTGGAGGAGTTGACCTCCCGGTGCGCCTTGACGCGCGAGGCGGGCAGGCCGAACTCGCGGCACAGCTCCGCGCAAAGCCGGATGTACGCGTCCTTCTGGACGTCGGGCCAGGGCTGGGTGCCGTCGTTCTCCGCCTCGATGCCGAGCGAGGCGGAGTTGGTGTGCATCGCGGACGTCGAGGGGGCGTTGTGCCAGCAGCGTCCGGCGGCGATGACGTAGATGTGGCCGGATCGGCCGAGCCCGAAGTGGGACAGCGGCCCGTCGAGGCCGGGGCGACCGTCGCGGACCACCGCGAGCGACGGGTAGTCGCCGCCGCCGGCGGGACCGGCGGTGTGGTGGCACACGATGCCCTGCACCCCGGGCTGCGGCCCGTGGCCGCGGGTCTGCCACCCGGCCACCTCGGTCACTGGGCGTCCTGTGCGGCGGGCGACGTCGGCCAGCTGGGTCAGGTACGGCATGGGGACCTCCCTCAAGCTTTTCGATGAGTCTCGCAACCGCCGATTAACAAAAAGTAGCCATGTGATTGCGTTATGTGATCAATGCAGGTCAATGGGTAATTGCCTCACGGATCGGCGCTCTCGGCCGGGCGGGGGGAGGCGAGGCGGCACCGTCGCGCGGGCGATGGAGCGGGAGACGTCGTCGCTGGTCAGACGTCCAATGGGGATCCATCGCCGGGTGTTGCGGGCGGTGACGCGGTGGATGACTACGGCTTTCGTGGTGGTGCGAGGGCGGATGCTGACGGATCATTAGCATGCCCTACTTGCCTGCGATCGGGGGAATCGAACGCGCTGAAGCTCAGCCCGAGGCGGCTCGCCAGGGCGAAGGCACGGCGTCCGCGTAGGCGACCTCGCGGGCCCCCGCGAACGCGGCCAGCTCGGCCACCGCCTCCCCGACGGCCCGGACGGAGACCTCGTCGCCGGGTAAGCCCGGCTCCGGGAACACGCCCTCGATCTCCAGCACCTGCTTGCGCCGGTCGAAGCGGGGCACGAGCCGGCCGATGAGCCGCTCGCCGTGCAGGATCGGCATGATGTAGTAGCCGTAGCGCCGCTTGTGCTTGGGCACGTACATCTCCGTACGGAACCCGAAGCCCCACAGCCGCTCGGTGCGCGCCCGATCGCAGATGAGGTTGTCGAACGGCGACAGCAGTGTGGTGCGCGGCTCCCAGTCGCGCTCCAGCAGCTCGAGGACGTCGCCGTGCACGTGCCAGCGCTCCGTGCCGCCCTCGACCTCGGCCGTCACCACGCGGCCCGAGCGCCGGAGCTCGTCCAGGACCTCGGCGAGATCGGGATAGCGGTCGCGGATGAAGTGGCGCTCGACGTCGGCCACGCGGGCCACGCCCAGGGCGCGCAGCGTGTGCTCGACCGCCAGCGACACCGCCTCCCGCGGGGGCAGCGGCGTGGCGTCGGCCCACGCGGGCAGCCAGCGCTCGGCCAGGTCCCAGTGGCGCGTGCGGCCCACCCGGCCCGCGACCATGATGTGGCCCTGAGACCACAGGAAGTCGAGCATCCGCTCGACGCTGCGGCCGTTGGTCCACCCGGACGACTGCCAGGGCACGCTCGTGACGTCGTCGAACGCCCCCGGCGGCAGCGGCCCGCCCGCGCGTAACCGGTCGAGGACGTGCTGCCGCAGCCCGTCGTTGGCCTCCATCCAGCCGCGGACCCGCTGTGCGTAGGGGGACTCGCCCCGCGCGTAGCCGCGCATCATGACGTGGTGGATCGGGTAGTCCTCCGCCAGCACGATCGACGCGGCGTGCGCCCAGTATTCGAAGAGCCAGCGCTCCCGCCACAGCAGCGTGTCGAGGTCGGCGGGGTCGTAGCGGCCGAGCCTGCTCCAGAGCACCAGCAGGTGGCTGCGGGCCACCGCGTCGATCGGGTCGAGCTGCAGGCACCGCAGCGTGCGCAGCACCTGCCGCAGCCCCTCGACCCCGCCGCCGGGGCGCGGGCCGGCCAGGTGCTGGCACGTCACGGCCAGGCGTCGCGCGCTCTCCAGGCTGAGGGCCAGAGGGTTCGGCATGGCTGGCAGCTTACTCGAAAACACGTTCGCACGGGACGTGCTCAGATCGTCTTCGACAGCGTCTCTGCGCCCATCGCGACCAGCGTCACGGTCACCGAGACGACACCCACCACGAGGAACGGAACGAGCCTGGAGCCCGCGCCGCGCCACATCGCATACTCCTGCACGAACCTGGAACAGACCGTGGCGCAGCCGATGACGGCCGTCACGATCACGCCGGTGGTGCTCGGCCCCCCGACCATGTCGGCGACCAGGAAGAAGTAGATCAGCTCGAAGGCGATCAGCGTGATCGCCGTGAGCGGCCCCCACTCCCGCCACACCGACCTGCCCCGCCCGGCGTCCGCCCTGGCCCGGCGCGCCGTTCGCCGCCGCTGCCGCTCGGTCAGGCGCCGGCGCGGCTCCGGAGGCTCCGACGCGAACCTGCCCGCCCGCCGCCGGGCGCGCTTACTCAGCCGCCGTTCGATGGTTCTGCTCGTGCCCATGTCCGCCTCTCCCCCGGGGGCCCGTGCTAATGGAGGAACGAATGCGGCGATCGCGAGGTTCCGCCGCCCGGCACGGGTCAGGGGCGCCGTCCGGTACGGGTCAGGGCGGCTACCCGGTACGGGTCAGAGTCGCCGCAGGCCGCGGATCAGCGCGTCGAGCGCGGCCGGGTACGCGTGGGCCGGCGGCGTGGCGTACCCGACGACCAGCGACGGCGGGTACCGGTCGCGGTCGCCGCGCACGTACTCGCCCAGCGGGTGCACGTCGACCGAGGCCGCCCGCGCCGCCTCCACGACGGCCCGCTCCGACGGCGCGGACGGCAGTTCGAGCACGGCGTGCAGGCCGGCGTCGATGCCGCGTACCCGGACGTCCGGCAGGCCCGATCGCACGGCCGCGACCAGCGTGTCCCGGCGCCACCGGTAGCCCCGGCGCACCGTGCGCAGGTGGCGGTCGTAGTCGCCCAGCTCGATCATGCGCGCGAGGGCCAGCTGGTCGAGGTGCCGGCTCTCGTGCGCCCGGCGCTTGGCCTCGGCGAGCGGCTCCAGCAGCAGGGGCGGGCAGGCGATCCAGCCCAGCCGGACGGCGGGGCCGATGGTCTTGCTGGTCGAGCCCGCGTACACGATCCTGGACGGGCGGCGGGACTGGAGCGCGGCGATCGGATGGCGGTCATAGCGAAACTCGCCGTCATAGTCGTCCTCGACGATCCAGCCGAGGCTGTCGTCCGCCCATTCCAGCAGCTCGGAGCGGCGCTCCGGCGCCATGCTCATCCCCAGCGGGAACTGGTGCGCCGGGGTGCAGACGGCCACCTCGGCGCCCGAGGCGCGCAACGCGTCCACGCGCAGGCCCGCCGCGTCGACGGGGACGGCGGCGACGCGCAGCCGCCCGGCCAGGAGACGGACGTGGTCGCCCATGGCCGGGTCCTCCATGCCCGCCGTACGCACGCCCAGCTCGGTGAAGACCTCCGCCAGCAGGCCGAGCGCCTGGGTGTAGCCGGAGCAGACGACCAGGTTCGCGGGGTCGACCCGGACGCCGCGGGTCCGGCCCAGGTACGACGCCAGCACCGTACGCAGCTCGATGCGCCCCCGCGGGTCGCCGAAGCCGAACGCCTCGGTCGGCGCCTCCCGCAGGACGTGCCGCATCGCACGGGCCCACGCCTCGCGCGGGAACGCGTACGCGTCCGGCCGCCCTGGCCGCAGGTCGTAACGTGGTGCGGCGGCTTCCGCCAGGCCCTCCGACGCTCCCGAACGAGCCGGGGTCTCGGCGGTGCCCGCCGCCACGCGGGTGCCTGAGCCCTGCCGCGCCGTCAGCCAGCCCTCGGCCACCAACTGCTCGTACGCCTGCGTCACCGTCCCCCGCGACAGCCCGAGCTGGGCGGCGAGATCGCGGCTCGACGGCAGGCGCGTGCCGGCCACGAGCCGCCCGCCGCGGATCGCGGCCCGCAGCGACTCCTCCAGCGCCCTGCCACGGGAGCCCCAGCCGGGCAGCTCCAGCAGGAGCTCGGGCCCGAGCGCGTCCGTCATGCGAATGGTCCAATTTTCCGGCCGATGACTGGACCATAATACTGAGACAGTTGTCTCCTAGCCTGGCCGTGCGAGCGTCGATCCGCCCGACCGCCCCCGCCGCCTAACGCAAGGAACCTCCCTCATGCACGTCTTCGTCGCCGGTGCCACGGGCGCCATCGGCCATTACCTCGTCCCAGGGCTGATCGAGGCCGGTCACCGCGTCACGGGCACCTCCCGCGCCGACTCCGGCCTCGACCGGTTGCGCGCCCAGGGCGCCGCCGCCGTACGGCTGGACGTCTTCGACGCCGAGGCGGTCGCCCGCGCGGTGGCCGACGCCGCGCCCGACGCGATCGTCCACCAGCTGACCGCGTTGAACGGCGGCACCCCCGCCGACAACGGCCGCATCCGCAGGGTCGGCACCCGCCACCTGGTCGACGCCGCCAAGCGGGCCGGCGTGCGCCGCATCGTCGCCCAGTCCATCGCCTGGGCGTACGAGGCGGGCGACGCCCCGGCCACCGAGGACACGCCGCTGGACGTGACCGCGCCCGCCCCGCGCTCGGCCGTGATCGGCGGCGTCCAGGCGCTGGAAGAGGCGGTCGCGGAGCTGGCGGAGCACGTCGTGCTCCGCTACGGCCTCTTCTACGGACCCGGCACGTGGTACCGGCCCGGCGGCCTCGTGGCGGACGTGCTGCGTAACGGCGGCCCCACCGACGACCCGGCCTCGGTCTTCGTCAGCGGGCTGGCCGCGGACGACGCGGTCAGCTCGTTCGTGCACGTCGAGGACGCGGCCGAGGCCACCGTCGCCGCGCTCGGCTGGCCGGGCGGCACCGTCAACATCGTGGACGACGAGCCCGCCCCCGCCCGCGAGTGGCTGCCCGCGCTGGCCGCCGCCGTCGGGGCCCCCGCCCCCACTCCCACCGGCGGCCGCGCCGGCTGGCAGCGCGGCGCCGACAACGGCCTGGCCCGCTCGCTCGGGTGGACGCCCCGGCACGCCACCTGGCGCACCGGGTTCGGGGGTTAGCCGCACTCGTTGTCCGGATGTGGCCGCGCCGGCCGGGGTCCGGATCAGCGTCAACTTCTCCAGCCACCTGCAGGCCATCCGCGCATGACGTACATCTGGGACATGACCACCTACTCCGCCGTCGTCACCACCGGCATCTACTGCCGGCCCGGTTGCGGGGCCAGGCCGTTGCTCGGGAACACGCGCACGTACGAGCATCCGGCCGCCGCGGAGGCCGCGGGGTTCAGGGCGTGCCTGCGCTGCCGGCCGTACCGGGTGGCGGCCTCGGTCGAGGCGGGCGCGCCGGAGCTGGTCTGCCGGGCGTGGCAGCTGATCATCGACGGCGTGCTGGACGGCGGCACCGAGGCGGCGCTGGCGACGCGGATCGGCCTGTCGCAGCGGCACCTGCGCCGCTTGTTCCTCAAGTATCTGGGCGCGACGCCGGACCAGCTCGCGCGTTCGCGGCGGGCGCACTTCGCCCGGCGGCTCCTGGACGACTCCGATCTGACGGTGCTCGATGTGGCCTTCGCCTCGGGGTTCGGGAGCCTGCGGCAGTTCAACCGGACCATGCGGGAGGTGTTCCGGGCCGCGCCGTCCGACCTGCGCGAGCGGCGGCGCCGCGCGGACCGGCTGGTGGCCGACGGCGGGCTGGTGCTGCGGCTGCCGTTCGTGCCCGGCTACGACTGGGCCGCGGTACGGGACTTCCTCGCCGTACGGGCCGTGCCGGGGGTCGAGGAGGTGGACGGCGACACCTACCGCCGCACGATCACCGTGGACGGCGCGCCGGGGGTGCTGGAGGTGTCGCCGGGCGGCGAGGGACACCTGCTGCTGCGGGCCCACCTGCCGTACTGGGAGGGGCTGATCCACGTGGTGGGGCAGGTCACGCGGCTGCTCGGCGTGGAGGCCGACCACGGGGCCGGGGTGGCGGCGCTGTCGGCCGACCCGGTGCTCGGACCGCTGGTACGGGCCCGCCCGGGGCTCGCCGTGCCGGGGGCCTGGAGCGCCCTCGACATCGGAGTCCGGGCCGTGCTCGGGCGCGGCAGGACGCCGGGGGAGACCGCGGACCGGCTCGGCGCGCTCGTGCGCACGCTGGGGACGCGGGTGCCCGGGCTGCCCGGCGGCCTCACGCACACCTTCCCGGAGGCGACCGCGATCGCCAAGCGGATGGAGGAGCACGCGACCGGCACACAGGCGGGGAAGGGCGCGGCAACGGGGTCGGAGACGGACGTGATCACGGCGCCGACGAGGTCGGAGGCGGCCGTGATCGGGGCGCTCGCGGGGGAGGAGGCGGCTGTGGTCACGACGCCGGCGGGGGAGGAGGCGGCGGTGGTCGGGGCGCCGGCGGGGGAGGAGGCGGCTGTGGTCGGGGCGCTGGCGGCCGATGTGGCCGGTGAGCACGAGGTGCTCGACCACGGCACGGGCCCGGACAC
Source organism: Nonomuraea sp. NPDC005650 (assembly GCF_040605375.1). Taxonomy (NCBI): domain Bacteria; kingdom Bacillati; phylum Actinomycetota; class Actinomycetes; order Streptosporangiales; family Streptosporangiaceae; genus Nonomuraea; species Nonomuraea sp. NPDC005650. Next base: position 119,303 of record NZ_JBEXCR010000002.1, on the reverse strand, counting down.
GATGGCCGCCCTGCCCTACGCCGATCGCGACCTGCGCCACGACCTGGCCTTCCGGCTCGGCCACCCCGACGCGTTCCCCCTGGCCGACCCCGCTCTCCGCGCCGCCCTGGAAGATCTCGGACTCGACCCCGCCACCTCCATGGACCGATGGCGCCCCTGGCGGTCGCTGGCGGCGGCCCACCTGATGGCCCACGGCGACGCCCTCTAGTCGGCGCCCCACCAGCCGCGGCGGGCGGCGAGCAGCCCCGCCTGGAAGCGGGTACGCGCCCCGAGCCGGTCCATCAGCTCGCTGACCCGCCGGTGCACGGTCCGCAGGCTCACGCCGAGCTGGCGCGCGACCGCCTCGTCCTTGAGCCCGGCCGCGAGCAGCGTGAACAGCTCCGGGTCGGGTAACTCGGCCGGGCCGGAGGGAAGGGCCGCGACCGGCCTGGCGGGCAGCGGCAGTGCCGAGCGCCACAGGACCTCGAACAGCGTGACCAGCGCGTCGAGCAACGTCGAGGAGTGCACGATGACCGCGCTGTCGGCATGCGAGCTCGCGGCGGTGCTCAGCGGCAGGATGGCGGTCTTCCGGTCGGCGATGGCCAGCTTCATGGGGACCTGGGGGCTGATCCTGGCCTGCTCGCCGGCGGCCACCGCCTCCTGGGCGAGACGCAGCTTGCCGGGGATCTCCAGGGCGGCGGCGTCGTAGATCCCGCGCACCAGCAGGCCGTGCGCGAGGCGGTCCATCTCGGCGGCGTTCTGCTTGCCGGGGTCCTGCGCGTACGGCGGCCGGTCCAGCACCAGGAGCTCCTCGGTCGCGATCTGCTGCAGCTGCGTGAACCGCTGCACCACCGCCGCCTGGCCCTGCACGACCTCGACCAGCTCCTCGGGGGCCTGGTTCTCCGTACGCGGCGTCTCGGCGAGCAGCGAGAGGGCGGCCAGCCGCGCCTGGGCCAGCCCCTCCTCGCGGCGCGAGATGAGGGCGGCCACCGCGACGTCGGGCCGGGTCGGCAGGAACCGGGCCGGGCGGCCCGCCATGCGGCTGACCAGGCCCAGTGCCTCCAGCCGGGAGACGGCCCGGCGCAGCGCCACCGTGCTGCGGCCGCTCCGCGCGGCCAGCTCGGGCAGCGTGGCGCGGGGCCGGCGCAGCAGGTCGCGGTAGATCCGCTCGTCCTCGGCGTCCACCCCGACGGCGGCGAACGCGTTGTCATCGGTGTCCATGATCCGCAAGTGTGTCAGATGCCTGCAATGTCACAAACCCGCCATCCAATTGCCTGGCCTGGGCGTTCCTCTCCCCGATAGGACGGACCCGTAAGTCCGGCCTATCGGGGAGGCAGCGTTGAAGAAGGCATTCACCATCGGAGTCGCGACCGCGCTGGCGGTCCTGTCGGCCGCCGGGCCCGCCGTCGCGGTGGACGAGCCTGACGACTTCGGCTCCGGCCGCTGGCGTCAGCCGGCCTGCCAGACCGTCACCGGCGACGGTTCTGTGACGTACACGCGCAACGACGGCAGGACGATCGCGCCGACCAGCCAGGTGCTGCGGCCGGTCGTCTACACCACCGGGCTCGTCGCCCTCGACCGCCCGGACGAGATGCTCGCCATGTCGAACAACGCGCTGCTGACCTCGAAGGACGCGGGCTGCACCTGGACGACGGCAGGCAAGCTGAACGGCCGGCAGACCGAGCTGGTCGCGGCCCGCGGCGGCCGGGCCTACGCCTGGGACCGCGACGGCAACCTCACCCTCGCCACCTCGGGGGGCGTCACCCCGCTCACCTCACCGGCCGGCGAGGTGGCCGGGCTCGGCGTCCACCGCTACCGGGACGACCACCTGCGGGTCTCCGACGGGCGCGGGCAACTGTACGACTCGCGGGACGGCGGGCGCACCTGGCGGCCCGTCGGGGTGCCCGCCTGGGGGCAGGGCGACCTCGTCATCGTCTACACGGCGGTGTTCGACCCGTACGACCTGAACCACGTGGTGGTGGGCGGCTCGGACACCGGCGCCCGCGTCACCTTCGACGGCGGCCGGACGTGGACCGCCTCGACCGGCCTGAGCCAGGCCGGCGGCAGGGTCAACGTGTTCAGCGCCGCGATCTCCCCGGCCGCCCCCAACGTCGTGTACGCGATGGGCCTCGACATCGGGGAGTCCGAGGCGGGCGCGCCGTCCGGCGGCCGGCACATCTACCGCTCGTTCGACGGGGGCCGCCGCTTCGCCCCGGTCGTGGACCAGGGCAACGGGGTCACGATCCCCAACGGCCCGCTGCTCGCCCCCCACCCGACGGACCCCGGAGTGGTCTACTTCGACTTCGGCACGGGATGGGCGGCGACCGGCACCGACATCTACAGGTACGACTCCCGCCAGAACCGGGTCACCATCACCCACAACGCGTACGACCGGGTCACCTCCATCGCGTTCAACCCGTCGAACCCCAAGGTGATGTACCTGGGGGTGGCCGAAGAGGTGTAGCGGGGAAAGCAACCGACCGGCCCCCGTCAGTCGGGGGCCGGTCGAGCGCTGGGACCCTGGTCAGCGGACGGTCTCGCCCGTGGCGCTGAGGTCGCGGCGGAAGGACTCCGGCGCCTTCCACACCGCGAACATCGTGATCAGGGCGCCGAGCATGACGTACCCGGCGACCAGCGGCCAGCGGGAGCCGTCCGCGCCGGCCAGGGCCGTGGCGACGAACGGGGTCAGGCCGCCCGCGAAGATGGAGGCGATCTCCCGGCCGGCCGCGGCACCGGTGTAGCGGCGCTCGGCGGGGAACAACTCGGCGAAGAACGCGGGCTGGATGGCGTTGATGGCGTTGTGCCCGAGGTTCAGTACCAGCACGTAGCCGAGCACGATCAGCACCATCGAGCCGCTGTGCAGCATCGCGAAGAACGGGAAGGCCATCACGAACACCACGACCGCGCCGAAGAGGTAGACCGGACGCCGCCCGATCCTGTCGGAGATCGCGGCGAACACGCCGTGGCTGACGAAGGAGAGCACGGCGGCGATGAGGATCGCGTTGTTCAGCTGGCTCTTCTCCAGGCCGAGCGCGCTGCTGCCGTAGGACAGGGCGAACACCGTGAGCAGGAAGTACGGCAGCGCCTCGGCGAAGCGCAGGCCGACGATCAGCAGCAGGTTGCGCCAGTCGTCCACGAAGATCGTACGGATCGGGCCGTGCTTGGGGCGCGCCGCCTCGACCGCGCCCGGCTCGCCCTCCTTGTCCGCGGCCACGGCTTCGGTGAAGACGGGGGTCTCGTGCAGGCTGCGCCGCATCCAGAACGTCACGATGAGGACCACGGCCGACAGCAGGAACGGGATCCGCCATCCCCAGCTCAGCAATTGCTCGTCGGAGAGCGTGTAGACGTAGGCGAAGACACCGGTGATGAGGATCTGCGCCGAGAAGCCGCCGGTGTTGGGCCAGGCGCTGAAGAAGCCGCGCCGGTTCGGCGGCGCCGACTCCAGCACGATGATCATCGATCCGCCCCACTCACCCCCGACCGCGAACCCCTGCAGCAGCCGCAGCGCAATCAGCAGGATCGGCGCCCAGATCCCGATCGTCCCGTAGCCCGGCAGCAGTCCGATGAGGATGGTGCTGAGGCCCATCACGACGAGCGTGACCATCAGGGTGGACTTGCGGCCGTGCCGGTCGCCCCGGCTGCCGAAGAAGAGCCCGCCCAGGGGCCTGGCGAGGAAGCCGACGGCGAACGTGCCGAAGGCGGACAGCGTGGCCACGAAGCCGCTGGCGTCGGGGAAGAAGACTTTGGGGAAGACGACGGCGGCCGCTGTCCCGTAGACGAGGAAGTCGTAGTACTCCAGCGTGTTGCCGAGGAAGCTGGATGCCGTGACCTTCCACGTATAGCGAAGGTCTGACTTCGGAAGGGTCGCGACCATGGCGCCTCCCTTTCTGCCGGCGGCTTCTGTTTCCGCAGTGGTTCAGTTGTCGCACACTATTACTTGGGAGACGGTTAACCGTCAACGGTCATCGGTTAACGTTGACCGTATGGAGTTGTGCGGGATAGTCTCCGTTCGGCGAAGAACCTTCGGGCGGGAAGACGAGAGGAGAGCTGGTGACGATCACCAATCCCCTGCGTAATCCACCGCTCGGGGACCAACTGCTCATCCAGCTTCGCTCGCTCATCGTGCGTGGCGAGCTGATCGTGGGGACGCACCTGGTCGAAGGCAGGATCGCGGAGCAGTTCGGGGTGAGCCGCGGGCCGGTCCGCGACGCGCTTCGCCAGCTGGAGATCGAAGGACTGGTCGAGACGCGCAAGAGGGGGGTCTTCGTGCGCGGGCTGTCCGACAAAGATCTCCAAGAGCTTTACTCGTTGCGCGGCGCCCTGGAGAGCCTGGCCATCAAGGAGGCCATCGCCCGCCTCGACGCCGCCGACTGGGTCCCGATCGACGAGGCCGTCGAGCAGATGCGGGCCGCCGCGGACGACCGCGACGCCGCCAAGTTCGCCGCCGCCGACCTCGACTTCCACAGCGGCTTCTACGTGATCGGCGACAACCGCTGGCTGACCGCCACGTGGGGGCTGCACCGGCCGCTGTTCGCGGCGGTGCTGGAGATCACCAACACCGCCCGTGACCTGGTCCCGGTCGCGCAGGACCACGCCGACCTGCGGGACATCATCCGCTCGGGCGACGTCGGCGCCGCGCTCTCCGCGCTCACGCTGCACCTCGACGGCTCCTGCGACCGGATCCGCGCGACGCTGATCGAGCGGGAGCGCGCACAGCCCGGCCTCTAGCACTTCCCCCGCACCGCCCGCCCTCCGCGCCGGACCGCCCGTCCCAGGTCCGGGGCCGTCTTTCGCCTGCCGCCACCTCCGCCTGCACCGACTCCTCCGCACCGACTCCCTCGCCTGCACCGACTCCTGCGCCTGCCACCACTCACGAGCCGAGGCCCGCAGCGCCTCGTCAACGACCGGAACCATCGACGAACCGAGGCCTTGCCATGCCAGAAAACACCCGACGCCGCGCCGAGATCCTCGCCGCCGTCCCGACCTTCTTCGACGAGGCGGGCGAGCTCGACCACGCCACCGCCAAGGCGCACTTCACGGATCTCGCGAGCCGCGTCGACGGTGTCTTCGTGTGCGGCACCACCGGCGAGTTCCCGGCGCTCGACCGTGCCGAGCGCCGCGCGGTGACCGAGACCGCGCTGGCCGTGTTCGGTCCCGACCGGGTCGTGGTGCACGTCGGCGCCGCGGCCACCCGGGAGTCGGTGGCGCTGGCCCGCGACGCCGTCGCGATGGGGGCACGCAGGCTGGCCGCGCTCACCCCGTACTACCTGCCCGCCGACGACGGCGCCGTGCTCCGGCACTTCGCGGCCGTGACCGCCGCGGCCGGCCCGGCCGCCGTCTACGGCTACCTGTTCAGCGAGCGCTCCGGCGTGGTCGTCGAGCCCGCGGACTTCGCCGCGATGGCCGCCGAGACCGGGCTGGCCGGGGCCAAGCTGAGCGGCCTGGCCGCCGACCGGTTCGCCGAGTACCGTGCGGCGCTGCCCGCGTCGGCCGGGCTGTGGTCGGGCTCGGACACCCGGCTCGCCGAGGTCGTACGCGGCGGCGGCAACGGGGTCGTCTCGGGTCTGTCCTCGGCGTTCCCCGGCCCGTTCGCGCGGCTCGCCGACGCCGTGGCCAGTGGGGACGCCGACGCGGAACGTTCCGCCCAGGCTCAGGTGGACGAGGTGCTGGCCGCGCTCGGCGGCACCGTGGAGGGCATCAAGCTGGCGCTGAGCCGGCTGGGCCGCGGCACCGGCGCCCTCCGCATGCCGGCTCCCGAGATCGGCCCGGACCAGCGGGAGCGCATCGCGCGGCTGGCCGGGACCGCCCGATGACCGTGGCGCGGGTGGCCAAGTGAGCGAGTCCGGCGTCGAGCGGGTCCACCGGGAGTTCGTGACCGTCGACGACCCCCGCTGGACGCAGTGCCACGCCTCCACGCTCGCGGTGGTGGACGGCACTCCGGTCGTCGCGTGGTTCGCCGGCACCAGAGAGGGCACCCCCGACAACCGCATCCGCATCACCCGCGGCACGGACACCGGCCGGGGCGTCGACGCGGCGCGCACCCCGAAGGCGGACCGCACGGACGCCGGGTGTGGCGGTGCGGCGCGCACCCCGGAGGCGGGCCGCACGGACGCCGGATGGGGCGCGGTGCGCACGCTGGAGACGGGCCGGGAGGTCGCCCACTGGAATCCCGTGCTGGCCGGCGGCCCGGACGGCGCCCTGTGGCTGTTCTGCAAGGCGGGCGCGCGCATCTCCGAGTGGGTCACGCTGGTCACCCGCTCGCACGACGGCGGCGCCACGTGGGAGCCGGTACGCGAACTCGTCCCCGATGACCGCTCCGGCGGCCGCGGCCCCGTCAAGAACCCGCCCCTGCTCGCCCCCGGGGACGGCCCCTGGCTGGCACCCGGCTCGACGGAGCGGTGGGGCGAGCCGCCCCGATGGGACCCGTTCGTGGACGTCTCCGACGACGGCGGGCAGAGCTGGACACGTGCCCCGATCCCCGTCGACCACGGCGCGCTGACCGGCGCCGGGCACATCCAGCCCGCCCTGTGGTGGGGAGCGAACGGCCCCGTCGCGCTGATGCGCAGCACCGAGGGGCGGGCGTACCGCTCGGTCTCCCCGGACGGCGGGCGCACCTGGACGCCCGCCGAGCCCACGAGCCTGCCGAACAACAACAGCGGCCTCACGGTGGTCGCGCTGCCGTCCGGGCGGGTGGCCTGCGTGCACAACCCGGCCGCCGAGTCGTGGGGCAGCCGCTGCCCGCTCGTCGTCTCGTTGTCGGACGACGACGGGCTGACCTGGCACGCGGGGCCGACCCTGGACGACGGCGTGGTCGCGGTCGATCCGGCCGTGCCCCGGCGGCCGCCGTCCGGCGCCGCCGCCCCAGGGTTCGCGCCCGGTGACGACGGCGTCATGACCAGCGGCGTCGCCGAGTACAGCTACCCCTTCGCCGTCGTCACCCCCGACGACCTCCTCGTCACCTACACCTGGCAGCGCAGGGGGATCGTCCTCGCCCGGCTGCCCCTCGCAGATCTGGAGCCGAAGAAGCCATGACCAGCCCGTACCGCCTGCCCGTTCCCCGCGCGGAGCAGGCCGCCGCGCCGCGCACCGCGTACCTGATCGCCAGCGGAGACCTGCGCCTGTCGGCGAACGTCGCCGGCTGGGCCGCCCAGGAGAGCCTGGAGAAGGCGGTCACGGCGGCGTTCGCCGATCTCGGCTGGACGGTGGTCCGCGCGCACGAGGTGGATCCCGCGAAGGGGCACGGCTTCATCGACAGCCAGCGGATGGGCCTGGAGGTCTTCAAGACCATCCCCGCCGACGCGCCGCTGATCGTCGCGGAGGCCGTGTGGCAGTACAGCCACCACGTGCTGGCCGGGCTCCGCACCCACGGGGGTCCGATCCTCACTGTCGCCAACTTCGACGGCACCTGGCCGGGCCTGGTCGGTCTGCTCGGACTCAACGCCGGGCTGACCAAGATGGGCCGCCCGTACTCGACGATCTGGTCGGTCGACTTCACCGACCGCTACTTCCTGGACGGCCTGGCGAGCTGGGTGCGGACCGGAACCATCGTCCACGACTCCTCGCACGTCCGCCCGCTGCCTTCGCCGCCGCCCGGCCCGGAGTCGGAGCTCGGCGTCGCGCTGGCCGAGGAGCTGCTGCGCGACAAGGCCATCGTCGGCGTGTTCGACGAGGGGTGCATGGGTATGTACAACGCGATCATCGACGACGAGCTGCTCAACCCCCTCGGGATCTACAAGGAGCGGCTGTCGCAGAGCGCTCTCTACGCCGAGATGCTCAAGGTGCCGGACGCCGAGGCGGCGGCCGTGCGCGAGTGGCTGGACGCCGCCGGGATGAGCTTCGCCACCGGCGCCGACGAGACCACGGAGCTCACCGACCGGCAGCTGCGCGAGCAGTTCAAGATGTACGTCGCCGCGCTGCGGATCGCCGACGACTTCGGTCTCGACGCCGTCGGGATCCAGTACCAGCAGGGGCTGAAGGACCTGACCCCGGCCTCCGACCTGGCGGAGGGCCTGCTCAACAACGTCGTACGCCCGCCGGTGACCAGCCGCGACGGCGCCCGGGTGCTCTTCGACGGCGCCCCGCTGCCGCACTTCAACGAGGCGGACGAGGGCGTGGCCGTGGACGCGCTGGTGACCAACCGGGTGTGGACCGCCATGGGCCTCGACCCCGCGACCACGCTGCACGACGTGCGCTGGGGCGAGCAGTACGGCGACGACTTCGTCTGGGTCTACGAGATCTCCGGCTCCGTGCCGCCGTCCCACCTGACGGGCGGGTACGCGGGCGCGGTGAGCTGGCGGCAGAACCCGATGTACTTCCCCGCAGGCGGCGGCACGATCAAGGGCGTGAGCAGGCCGGGCGAGATCGTCTGGTCCCGCCTCTACATCGCGGACGCCCGGCTCCAGCTCGACATCGGCCGCGCCTCCGTCGTGGAGCTGCCGGAGGAGGAGACCGAGCGGCGGTGGGCGGCCACCAACCCCGAGTGGCCGATCGCGCACGTCGTGCACCACGGGGTCGACCGCGACCAGTTCATGGCCCGCCACAAGGCCAACCACGTCCAGGTCGCCTACGCTCCCGACGCCGCCACGGCCGACAAGGCGCTGGTGGCGAAGGCGGCGTTCTTCCACCGCCTCGGTGTGGAAGTGCACGTGTGCGGGGACGTTACCGTGTAGGCGTACCCCGGTCCGTGTGGCGCCACAAGGAAATATCCGCTCCGTCGCGACTCCCGTGGCACTATTGACGGCGGGACCGGACTGTGGCGAGCTGCCGAGTAAGGATATGGATGCCGACTGCTCACGGTATGAGTGACCTGGCGGAAACGCTCGGCAGCGATGCCGCCCAGTCGGGGCCGACCGCGCTGCGTATTCTTCTGGGTGCGCAATTGCGACGGCTGCGCGAATCCGCCGGGATTTCGCGGGAGGACGCCGGCTACCACATCCGCAGCTCACACTCCAAGATCAGCCGCATGGAGGGCGGGCGCACGAGCTTCAAGCTGCGTGACGTCTCCGACCTGCTGATCATGTACGGCGTCGCCGGCGAGGCCGAGCGCGAGGCCCTGCTCGCGCTGGCCAGGCAGGCCAACGAGCCCAGCTGGTGGCACGACTACCGCGACGTGCTCCCCGACTGGTTCGAGGCGTACCTGGGGCTGGAGCAGGACGCCTCGGTGATCCGCATGCACGAGGTCCAGTTCGTGCCCGGCCTGCTGCAGACCGAAGACTACGCCCGCGCGATCTTCGCCATCGGCAACGAGAGCGACTCGGACGAGCAGATCGAGCGCCGGGTCGAGGTGCGGATGCGCCGGCAGCGCGTCCTGGAGCCGCCCGAGCCGCGCAAGCTCTGGGTGGTGCTGGACGAAGCGGTGCTGCGGCACCGGGTCGGCAGCCGCGAGATCATGCGCGGCCAGCTCGAACACCTCGCCCGGATGGCCGCGCGGCCCAACATCACCGTGCAGGTGCTGCCGTTCAGCTGCGGCTGGGCCATGGGCGGCGTCGGGCCCGTCACCATCATGCGCTTCGCCCAGTCCGAGCTGCACGACGTCGTCTACCTCGAACAGCTGACCAACGCCCAATACCTCACCAAGGAGACGGACGTCCTGCCGTACCAACGGCTGATGGATGAGCTCGGCGTGCACGCCTCGCCCGCGTCCGCCACCCCGGCGATGCTGCGTCGGCTCATCGCCGAGCTCTGACCGTCACGGCTCGCGCGCGACCCCACAGGTCACGGCTTGCGCGCGACCCCGCAGAACGCGTCGACCTCCGGGGGCAGCCCGAACACCTCCGACTCCACCTGCCAGCGGGAGACGGACACGATGCCCGGCTCCACCAGCTCCAGCCCGTCGAAGAAGCGCGCGATCTCCTCGGGGGTGCGCAGCCGGTAGTCGTAGACCTCGCCCTTGTCGCGCAGCGCCTCGGCCTCGGCGGCGGCGTCGGGCTTGACGGTGTTCGTGCCGTCCTCGAACACCAGATAGCTGCCCGCGGGCAGCGCATCGAGCAGGTCCCGGACCAGCGCGTACGCCTGGTCGTCGTCGAAGACCGTGCCCATCACGCCCAGCAGCATGAGCGCGGTCGGCCGGCTGAAGTCCAGCGTCTTGGCGGCGAACTCCAGGATGGTGGCGGGCTCGCGGACGTCGGCCTCGATGTAGTCGCAGGCACCGCGGGGGTCGCTGGTGAGCAGGGCCTGCGCGTGCACCAGGACGAGAGGGTCGTTGTCCACGTAGACCACCCGGCTGGTGGGGTCCACCCGTTGCGCCACCTCGTGGGTATGATCAACGGTCGGCAAACCAGTACCAATATCCAAAAACTGCCTGATACCCACTGTTCCAGCTAGATATCGGACAGCTCGCCCCAAGAAGACCCGAGAATGGCGGGCGATGTCCTCCATGCCCGGGTAGATGTCCCGGAGCCTCTCGGCCAGTTGCCGGTCGACCGGGTAATTGTCCTTTCCGCCCAGCCAGAAGTTCCAGACCCTGGCCTGATGCGGCTTGCTGGTGTCGATCCTGGAGAGGAGTGCGGGATCCAGGGGTGAATCATCTGTCACGAGAGCTTCACCTCATATGTCGCATCTGCGATTTTTTCTGCCTTTCTACCAGCTCATCCTCATGTGTGTCATTGACGGAATGAACCGGTGGGGCCGGGTGGCCGTACCTCGCTGTAAGACGATGCGAGGAGGTCGGCCGACGTGCGGCACCGGATCACGAGCGTAGGCGTCGGACTGCTGCTGTCGGTGGGTCTGATCACCGCCCCGGCGGAGGCGCACGGAGCGCCGGAGAGTCCACTCAGCCGGGCGGCGGCCTGCGGGTCCGACAGTCCGCTGAAGACGCGAGCCGCCGCCTGCCGCGCCGCCGTGGCGGCCGGGGGCAAGTCCATGACCGAGGAATGGGACAACCTGCGGGTGGCGGACGTCGCGGGCAGGGACCGTCAGACGATCCCGGACGGCAAGCTGTGCAGCGCCGGCATCCCCGCGTTCAAGGGGCTCGACCTCGCGCGTGCCGACTGGCCCGCGACCACGCTCAAGCCGGGCACGCGCTTCACCTTCCGCTATCGCGGCACCATCCCGCACAGCGGCACGTTCCGGATGTACGTCACGAAGAAGGGCTACGACCCGACCAAGCCCCTGAAATGGTCCTCCTTGGAGGCGAAGCCCTTCCTCAAGGCCACCGACCCGAAGCTGACGGACGGCTCGTACGTGATCAAGGGCCGCCTGCCCTCCGGCCGGACCGGTCGCCACCTGATCTACACGATCTGGCAGAACTCCGACACGCCTGACACCTATTACTCCTGCTCGGACGTGGTCTTCCGCAACACCGCGCCCGCCGCCGCCGCGGCCGCCGGTCAGCCCAGGCCCGCGGCGGCGTACCGGCTCACCGGGTACACCGGCATGCCCTGGCTGGTCACCGCCGGCGCGCTGTTCGCGATCGGCGCCGGGGCGATGGTCATCCTCCTGGCCCGGCCACGTCGTCACCGCTGATCAACCCGCCGCGTCGGTCTCCTGGTCGAGCAGGGCCGAGCTGAGGCCGCAGACGGCCGTGACGAGGGTCTCGCCCAGCTCGCGCCACGACCGCTCGGCGGTGGCCGGGTCGACCCGCCCGGTGGCCAGGTCGCCTTCGAGCTCGGCGCACATGTGCACGATGAGCAGGCGGGTCATGGACGAGTAGCGCTCGAACAGCGCGGGGTCGCGCTCCTGCCCGCGCCGGGGCCGCAGCTGCTCCAGGCGCTGGAACGAGGGCGTGCTCACGTTCGCCTCGGTCGTGAAGTCGCGCAGGGACGGCTCCACGACGGCCTGGGCGAGGAAGCGCCCGTACCAGGACGGGGTGCCCAGCTCGATGTAGTGCTCGATGCTCGGGGCGATGACGCAGGCGATCCGGTCGCGTCGCGACACCTCGCCCGAGGACTCCAGCTCGGCCACCATCGGGGCGCGGAGCCGGTCGATCTCGGCCGCGTGGCGGGCGAGGATCGCCTGGATCAGCTCGTCGCGGGTGCTGAAGTGGTATTGGACGGCGGACTTGTTGCGCTGGCCCGCCGCCTCGCGGATCATCCTGATCGAGACGTTCGCGAACCCGTGCTCCGCATACAGCCGTTCGGCGGTGTGCATGAGCTTGTCCCGGGCGCGCAGCGAGCGGGGTGACGGCGTGGCGACCGCCGTGCTGACTTTCATGGTGGATCCTTGATCTCGTCTTGCTGTGCCGTCCCCCGATCGATTATCGCCCTCGCCACGAGCACGCGATGACGCCGGCGGCCCACCTGGCGGGCCCCGGCGCCGTGCTCAGGGGGTCACCAGGTGACCCATACGTCCTGGAGCCCTCCCGACATCCCTCCGGTGCGAAGGCGCAGGTCGTCAGGGGAGTCCCGCAGCTGCAGGCCGGGCAGCCTGCGCGTCAGGGTGTCCAGCACCACCTGGAGCTCTAGCCTGGCCAGCGGCTGGCCGAGGCAGTAGTGCGGGCCCGCGCCGAAGGTGAGGTGCTGGTTGCTGTTCTGCCGCCGCGCGTCGAACCGGTCGGGGTCCGAGAACTTGGCCGGGTCGCGGTTGGCGGCGGGGATGTTGGGGATCAGCGTGCTGCCCGCGGGCACCGTGACGTCGCTGAGCTCGACGTCCTCGGTGATGAACCTGGGCACCCCGCCGACGACCGACAGCGTGCTGTCCAGGCGCAGCACCTCCTCGACGGTGCCCGGGATCAGGTCGGGGTCGTCGATCACGGCCTCGAAGCGCTCCCGGTCGGCGAGCAGCATCGCCACCATGATCGCGATCATGTTCGAGGTCGTCTCGTGGCCGGCCAGCAGCAGGCCGCGCACGGTGGAGATGAGCTCGGCCTGGCTCAGCCGGCCGTCCTCGGCGTCGGTGATCTGGGTCAGCTCGCTGAGCAGGTCGTCGCCGGGGTGCTCCCGGTTGTGGTCGACCAGGTCGGACACGTACGCGGTGAACTCCGCGTGCGCCTGGTCGACCTCCTCCTGCGTGTTGCGCGTCAGCGTCAGCATGGTGCGGGACCAGTGCGCGAACTTGTCCTGGTCCTCGCTCGGCGCGCCGACCAGCGCGCAGATGACCCGCACCGGGAGCGGCAGGCTCAGCGCGGCCGACAGGTTGCCGGGGGAGCCCTTGGCCAGCATCGCGTCGAGCAGGTCGTCGGTCATCGCCTGGACCCTGGGCCGCCACACCTCCATCTTCCGCGCCGTGAACCAGCGGCTGAGCAGGCGTCGCCACCGCATGTGGCCCTGCCCCTCCCTGATGTTCATGGTGCCTTCGGTGCGCCGGTTGAACAGGCCGCCGTCCTCGGTGGTCGACAGCCGCGCGGCGCCCTCCCTGGCGAGGTTGCGGCTGAAGCGCGGGTCCGCCAGGACGGCACGTGCGTCGTCGTACCTGGTCACCAGTGTGGCCACGTCTCCGCTCGGCAGCCGTACGTGCGACACCGGGCACTTGTCCCGCAGCTCCGCCAGCTGTGGCGGCGGCTCCAGGGCGGTGGGGCGGTCGAACGGGAAATCGGGAATCGCGTCAGCGGTCATGAGTCCTCCAGCTCGGAAGCCTGACCCTCCGAATATAAGTCGGCCGCCTTATTAAGGCAATCGCCTTGAAATGGGCGTTCCGCTCCTCCCGTCTTCGCCGTTGACGACGGCGCCCGCACCGGACGGCCTCAGAGCGTGTTGGTGCGCTGCGCGGCCTGGTAGACGGCCATGGCTTCATTACCGAAGAAGGGGCCGAACATGAACTGCGGGGCGAAGTCGTACTTGAAGCTGTTGACCGAGTTCAGCCAGCCGAGCCCGGTGGACTCGTTGAACCCCTGGAACCACGGGCCGCCGCTCGACCCGCCGGTCATGTTGCAGCGCAGGCCCTGGTCCCTGGTCTGGACGGTGTCGTTGAACGTGCGCCCGCTGCAGTAGATCAACCGGGAGCCGTCGAAGGGCGCCGCCGCCGGATAGCCGAAGGAGAACATCTGCCGTCCCCTGGGCTGGTTGAACGCCACTCCCTGCCCGCCGACCACGTCCGTCAGCGTCTGCCCCTGCAGCGGCGCGACCACGGCGGCGGCGACGTCGAAGTTGATGTCCTCATTGGCGTTCCACTGCTGCGTGGTCAGCAATCTGGAGGCGACCCAGGTGCCGAACGGGCGCCGCCCCTGGTCGAACCCGGGCACGAACACCCAGTTGCGGTGTGCGGCCCCGTTCTGCTTCACACAGTGCCCGGCGGTCATCACGACGCTCTCATTGGCACTGGTCACGGCCGAGCCCGAGCAGGAGGCGTTGCCGCCCTCGGCGGTGGTGAAGAAGACGCGCCCGGTGGTGCGGACCACGGCGCCGCCGTCGACCCAGCGCAGGCCGGGGCTGTTGGGCACCACGGCCTGCAGTCGCGTGTTGTTGACCGCCTGGGTGCCGGGGACCGACCAGGCCGCGCCCTGCGTGGTGGCGCCGCCGCCGGTGGACCAGGAAGAGCGCTGGACCGAGCCGTTCCGGCTGGCCCACGGGTCACCGACGGTCGGCCCGCCCGACTGGCTCCGGCGTGGCGGGGGAGTCCCCAGCGGCTGCGCCGCCAGCATGCGCTGCGGTGTCCAGTACTGCAGGACGCTCCTGTACTCCGACCAGGAGTCCGCCCCGGACCATCCGACGGGCCTGGGGCCGAGGCCGCTCGGGGCGCTCGCCTGGGCGGCGCCCGCCGGGACCAGTGCGCCCGCCAGAGCGAGCGCGACCGCGGAGAGCAGGACGACTCTGCGATGCATACGTACCTCCTGAAACCGGAATCTGCCGCTTGGAGGTACGTATGGCGCTAACTATCTTCCTCAAGGCATGCACATATTGATATAGGACGAATCGACGGCGATACCGAGGGGCCGGGCGGGGCGCCCGTCTGGTTGCGGTGATGAGCTGCGGCGATCACACGTAGACGCGACACTGTTACCTGCGGCCATCGCCCTTCGGCGGTCCAGGTCATAGACGCTTGGAGGACCAAGCGATGGCCGCACCCACGCCTCGAGCTATCGGCCCGTCTCCGTGGACCAGAGCGGGCGCTTGCCGTCGTAGATGACGACGTTGCCGTCGTCCTGCATCTCCAGCCGCGCGCCCGGGTTCTTGCCGGTCTTGGAGTCCCACAGCGGCGTCGTGCCCTTGTAGACGACCAGGTTGCCGTCCTTCTGCATCTGCGCGGACGCGCCCGGGTTACCGCCCGTCTTCGAGCTCCACAGGGGCTTGCCGGCCTTGTAGAGCACGAGGTTGCCGTCCTCCTGCATGACGAACTGGTAGTCGCCGTTGCGGGAGCGCACGTACTGGTTGGCCTTGAGCCCGTAGCCCGGCTTGAGCACGCTGATCGTGGCGTGGCGGGTCCACAGCGGGGTCTTGCCGGCGTAGATGACCAGGTTGCCGTCGTCCTGTACGGTCAGGCGGGCGCCGGGGGTGTCGGTGTTCGAGGCCCACAGCGGGGTCTTGCCGCGGTAGACGACCAGGTTGCCGTCCTCCTGCATGGCGGCGAACGCGCCGGGGCTGTCGCCGGTCTGGCTGCTCCACAGCGCCGTGGTGCCCCGGTACATGACCAGGTTGCCGTCCTCCTGCTGCTGCAGGACGTAGTCGCCGCCGGACGACCGCACGGAGTCACCCGCCTTGAGCAGCTGGCCCGGGTTCAACCACGTCGTACGCTCGACGCTGGCCGTGGCGCTGTGGGCCGTCGCCGCCGACGCGGCGGGCGCGACCGAGCCCACGACCACCGCGCTCGCCAGAGCCAGCGCCCCCAGATATGCCGACATCTTTCGCATGTTGCTCCCCCAGTGAGGTGATCAAGGAGAGCGACACTAACGAACGGTGACCACGGGGCCGGCTCATTTCGAAAGGCCTGAAACTGTCGGCCGCGCTACAGCAGATCGTCGCGGCGGACGGCCGCCTCCTGCCTGACCTCCGCGAGGAACGCCTCGACCGGCCTGCGCCGCAGCGGGCCGGTCCGCTCGCCGGCGAGGGTGCCCAGCGGGTGCACGCGCTGCACGTCCAGCAGCCAGCAGCCGTGGATCCCCGCCAGCAGGTTGTCGAGCAGGTCGAGGGCCGGGCGGGTGGGGTCGAGCGGGGTGATCGGCAGGTAGACGGCGTCGAAGTCGAGCCCGAGCTCGGGATGGTCGGCGTGGGCCCGCTCGGCGAACTCCTCGGCCGCGGTGATCCGGTGCCTGGCCTCCGTGACGCCGCTCAGGTGCCCCTCGGCGATGTGCAGCGCGTGGCGGATCATGGGCATGACGGCCTGCCGCGGGGACGTGCCCGTGCCGATCGCCGTCACGATCTCGATGAGGCTCTCCAGGATGAGGGGCTTGACGCCGTCGACCCTGGCCACGACCTGCGCGGGGTGCAGGCGGGCGCGGCGGGCGGTGGTGGAGGCCGCCGCGTAGAGCCAGTGCGCGGCGGCGATGGCGGCCGCGGCAGGGTCCACCTGGGTGAACAGCTCCTCGGGACCGAACGGATGCCGGCGCAGCAGGCCGTCGGCCTGGGAGACCTGGAGCGGGGAGGCGTCCTCGCGGCTGAGGACGACGGCCTGCTGCGCGCGGTCGGACAGGTCGCCGAGCTCGGCCTGCTCGATGGCGGCCAGCTCGTCGGTGACCTCCGTGATGATGCGGACCGTGAGCTGCGAGGTGTCGAAGGCGCGCAGGGAACGGCCGACGCGCTGGGCGCTGTCCTCGACCCTGGTGGTCGCCGTGGGGAACGGGTTGCCGGCGGCAGGGCCCGGGCTGGTCAGCGCCGGGACGATGGAGGCGAAGGCGTCGCGCTCGCACTGCCGGAACCAGCCCAGGCTGTTCGGTCCGTGCCGCTCCGCGGTGCTGGCCGGATGGGTGTAGCAGCGCCAGCAGGCCTGCGACAGGTCGGTCAGGGAGGTGGCCAGCCGCAGGCCGTCCCAGGCGGAGCGGGCCGGGGGCAGCTCGGCCACGGTGGTGGCCGTGTCGCCGATGCCCGTGCTCCATTGGGCGATGAGCATGTTGCGGCTGTGGTCTATGGCGTACCGGGTCACGCGACCTCCTCGGTTGAAGGGGGCGGGGTGAGCGTGATGGCATGCCCAGGATGCTGTATTCACCTCCGATCCGGAGGGGATTCGCGCCGACTGCGGGTCGCTGATCAGCGCTTTTGCCGGGAAATGTGGCGTAACTCCTCTGCTAGAAGCCGAACGCCGCCGTCGGGTCGTCGAGCAGTCCCAGCAGCGTCGTCACCGCCTCCTCGTCGTGGAGGTCCACCCGGGCCAGGTGATCGACGATCACCGTGACGTCCGCCGCGCGGCGCCGGGACGGCGAGCGCGAGGAAGGGGTCCGCTCGGCCGCGGCGGTCCGGCGCCCTTCGAGGACCCGGCGGAACGGCTCGTGCTGGAGACCGCCCGCGAGCTGCTGGAGACGGGGGACCTGGGGGACGTGACGTTCGCGGCGGCGCTGGACTCGCTCGGCCAGGCCCGGCTCTACGGGCTGATCACGCTGATCGGCTACTACCGGCTGCTGGCCGTCCAGATGCGGGTGCTGCGGATCGGCGGCTGACGGGGCCGCGACGGAGGGGACGTGGCGGTGGTGGCGGCAAGGCCGCGCGTCTGTTCGCAGCGCGCGGCCTTGGCGGCGTCAGGAGACGGTCAGGTAGAACGCCGCGTCGGCCCGCACCCTGTAGGAGACCTGGCTGTAGACGGCGATGGTGTCCAGGCGGTTCTGGCCGCAAACCGACGGTTCGAGCTCGACGGACAGCGAGCGCGGAGCCGCGTACTGGCCGATGGGCGTGGCGTGGATCGCCGCCGTGCCGGTCAGGTCGACGCTCTCGTCGACGGCCACGCAGTAGACGCCCTTGTACGGGTGCCAGACGTCGGTGACGTGGCTGCTCTGGACCAGGGAACCGTCCAGGTCCACCTCGGCCGACGCCTGGGCGTACGGCGTGTCCGCGTAGGCGGCGGCAGGTGTCAGGACGGCGACTGCGGCGAGCACCCCTGCGGCTATACGCCTGATGTTCTTCATTGGTTGTCCCTTCGGTCCAGATCAGGAGATGGAGAGGTCGAAACCGGAGTCGGCGAGCCGCGCGGTGTGGGGGTTGTAGACGTTGACCGTGATGGTGTTGTCCCGGTGGCAGGTCGCCGAGGGGTTCCTGAAGGCGATGTGCGGCAGCCGCAGCGCGTGACGCGGAGTGATCTGGATGACTGCCTCGGTCACGTCGACGTCGTGGGTGACCTGCACGCAGTACTTGCCGGTGGCGGCCCGCCAGGTCGCGACGATGTTCTTGCCCAGGTTCAGCCGGCCGTCCGCGTCGACGACCGCCCCGGCCCGCGCGTACGGGGCCTTGAGTTCGTCGGCGTACGCCGCGGAGCCGACGGCCAGAACGAGACCGGTGGCGGTCAGAGCGAGCCCGCCCGCCAGGATACGACGGAGCATGAAGTCCCCCTCGGTTACAGACAGATGTATGCCACGACAGAAAGTAATTACGTGCGGGCTGCTACACCGCGAGCCACCCCGGAACGCGACGCTCAAGCTTTTTTGATCGACCGCAAGTGAACCCGTGGCCGACCGTAAGCGTCGTGCCTGCTCTGACTGCTGGACGTAGGAGACGACGACGCGCCCTGACCGCCGGGGCGATCAGGGCGCGTGCGTGGCTGCGTCAGGTCGGTGTCAGTCTGTCCAGGCTCCCTGGACGGTGAGGGTGGGCCGGTGATGTGTGATGACGGTGATATCAGACATGCTGCGACTATCGCCGTCAGAGCGGGCCCGCACCATGATGTGGCGCCGAGGTTGTCCGGAACCTTGGGAGTCTGGTCCTAAGGAGGCGGGATCGCGGGGCCAGGAGGGCGGCGAACTGCGGCTTTGGGAAGCGTCTGACCTGTTTATCCGAAAAATACGCATATTGTGGGCGATCGCCGAGACGGAAGAACGTCAGTGGGAAGGATTAGCGTGGGGCGGTACGTCCCGGGCTAGGGCCGGCGATCGGTCCCGACGCCATGGATGTGGCAGCGTTCGAGCGGAGGGAATCGATCGTGGGGTCTTTCGTGGGCGGTGAGCTGCCCCCGGACGACGTCGTCGTCACAGCCCTGCGCGCCGGGGACGAGGCGATGTTCGCGGCGCTGCTCGACACCTGGTCCGGCGGCATGTTGCGGGTGGCCAGGTCCTACGTGTCCACCGACCACTCCGCGGAGGAGGTCGTCCAGGACACCTGGCTGGCGGTGATCGGCGGGATCGACGCCTTCGAGAGCCGCTCGTCGGTCAAGACGTGGGTCTACCGCATCCTGATCAACACCGCGAAGAAGCGCGGCGCCCGCGAGAGCCGCACGCTGCCGTGGAGCGCCTTCGAGCACGACGGCGTCTCGGTGGCGGACCAGGGCTTCGACGCGGTGCTGCCGGGCGGCTGGAAGGAGCTCCCCGTGACCTGGCCGACGCCGGAGAGCGAGGCGCTGGCCTCGGAGGTGCGCGGGCTGATCGCCGAGGGGCTGGCCAGGCTGCCGCCCCGGCAGCGGATCGTGATTACCCTGCGGGACGTGGAAGGGTGCACGTCCGACGAGGTGTGCGAGATCCTGGAGATCTCCGAGGCCAACCAGCGGGTGCTGCTGCATCGCGCCCGCACCGCCGTGCGCGGCTGGCTCGCCGACTATTTCGAGTCCGTGAAGCAGCCGGAGTAGCGCGTGGGCTTCTCCTGGGCGGCGAAGCGGCGACAATAAGTGAAACGGTTCATATCCAGAGGCAAGGCGGTCGACGTCGTGAAGCGGTTCACCTGCGACGAACTGGCGGAACTCATCACCGCCTACCTTGATGACGCCCTCGACCGGCCGGCCAGCGACGGCGTGCGGGCGCATCTGGCCTGCTGCGAGGGGTGCGGGCGCTACGTCGAGCAGTTCCGCGCGACCATCGGCGCGCTCGGCGACCCGCCTCCGGAGAAGCTGCCCGCCGACGTGCGCGACCGGCTCATCTCCGCCTTCCGCGAGCGGCGCCGGTTATGAGCCCGCGGGGCCATGGGCTCCGGCCGGGTCACCCGCGGAAGCTCGCCCGCAGCGCGGCGAGCACCGGCGCCGGCATGACGTCGTCCCGCAGGCAGCGCAGTGCCGCGATCGTCGCGAGGACCTGCGCCAGCCACCCCGAACACGCCGGGCAGGCGCCCAGATGGTCCGCGACCAGCCGCCGTCGTCCCGCCGGGAGCGCCTCCTCCAGATAGTCGGTGAGCAGCGCGAGCACCTCATCGCACCTGAGGTCGTCCGCTGCTCGCTCCATATGACCTAGTCCCGGTCGCGCCCTATCCGTTACGCGAAAATCCGTCTGTAACGTTCGCGCGGCTCGCGGGTCTGTAGACCTGTGCGCCACGCGAAGGGGACGACGATGATCGGGCTGACGTCCGAGAGCACGCCGCTGCGAGACGCCTCCGAGGTGGCGGATTTCGCGCGCCGCTGCTTCCAGCCGGCCGCGGAACGCCCGGACGCCGGGGAGCGGGTGGGCGTAGAGCTGGAGTTCCTGGTCTTCGACCGTGGGGCGGCGGCCGCGCACGTCCCGATGGCCGAGGTCGAGCGGGTCATTCCGGCGCTGCCGGGCGGCAGCCGGGTGACGTTCGAGCCGGGTGGCCAGCTGGAGCTGTCCGGCCCCGCGGCCTCGCTGCGGGACGCGCTGGACCGCATGGCCGCCGACGTGTCCGCCGTGCGCGCCGCCCTGCGCCCGGCCGGGCTGGTGCTGGCCGGGGTGGGCCTCGACCCGGTGCGCCCGGCCCGCCGCCAGCTCCGCGTGCCCCGGTACGACGCCATGGCCGAGTTCCTCGGCGAGCCGTACGGGGCGCTGATGATGTGCTCGACCGCGTCCGTCCAGGTCAACCTGGACCTGGGGGAGCGGCCGCAGGCCCGCTGGGAGCGGGCGCACGCGCTCGGCCCCGTGCTGATGGCGGCCTTCGCCAACTCGCCGCTCAGCCGCGGCCGGCCGTGCGGCTGGATGTCGGGCCGTCAGGCCGTCTGGGACCGCCTCGACCGCACCCGGACCTCGCCCGTGCCCGCCTCGGGCGACCCCGCCGCGGACTGGGCCGAATACCTGCTGGACGCCCGGCTCATGCTGGTGCGCGAGGACGACGAGCGCTGTCGCCCGGTGCGCGACGGCTCGACGTTCCGCGACTGGCTGAACGGCGCGGGCGAGCGCCGCCCCACCGCCGGCGACCTGGCCTATCACGCCACGACGGTCTTCCCCCCCGTGCGGCCCAGGGGCTGGCTGGAGATCCGTTATCTCGACGCCCAGCATCCGGCGGCCTGGCCGGTGTGCGTGGCCGTGACCCACGCCCTCGTCACCGACGACCGGGCCGCCGACGCCGCGCTCGCCGCCGTGGAGCCGTACCTGGATCCCGGGCGCGGGCCGTACCGGGAGTTGTGGGGGGAGGCGGCTCGGTGCGGGCTGGCCGAGCCGCGCCTGGGCCGGGCCGCCGAGACGTGCTTCCGCGCCGCCCTGGAGGCGCTGCCCCGTCTCGGCGCGGACCCCGGCCTGATCGGCGAGGTGGCCGCGTTCGCCGACAGGCACGTGACACCGGGCCGCTCACCGGCGGCCGACCTGATGGATCCGGTGCCGGGGCGGCGCGTCCCGGCCTGGCTGAACGGAGAAGGACGGCAATGAACGACATCAAGGAACGTATCGCGGCCGAGCTTCTCGCAGTGCGCGACCGGTCGCTCACCTATACCGAGGCGGAGGACGACCTGCTGGTGCGTCAGCACTCCCCGCTGATGTCGCCACTGGTGTGGGACCTCGCGCACGTGGGCAACTACGAGGAGCTGTGGGTGCTGCGCGAGGCCGCCGGCATCGACCCGCTCCGCCCCGAGATCGACGACATCTACGACGCCTTCAAACATCCGCGCAAGGACCGCCCCACCCTGCCGCTCCTGGGCCCGGCCGAGGCCCGCCGCTACATCGAGGGCGTACGCGGGCGCGTGCTCGACGTCCTCGACGCGATCGACCTGGAGAGCGCCGCGCCGCTGCACCGCGACGGCTTCGTGTTCGGCCTGGTGATCCAGCACGAGCACCAGCACGACGAGACCATGCTCGCCACCCTGCAACTGTCCGGGCAGCCCGGTCTGGTGCGCGACGGCGACCTGCCGCAGGGCCGGGCCGGCGGCCCCGAGGAGGTCTACGTGCCCGCGGGGGCCTTCATGATGGGCACCGCCACCCTGCCCTGGGCCTACGACAACGAACGCCCCGCCCACCAGGTGGACCTGCCCGCGTACTGGATCGACCGGCTCCCCGTCGGCAACCGCGCGTACGCGGCGTTCATCGAGGAGGGCGGCTACGACGACCCGCGCTGGTGGTCCGCCGAGGGCCGGCAGTGGCGGCAGCGCAGCTGGGTGACCGCCCCCCTGTTCTGGGTCAGGGACGGCGACGCCTGGTGGCGCAGGCGCTTCGGCCGGACCGAGCCCGTCCCGATGGACGAGCCCGTCCAGCACGTGAGCTGGTACGAAGCCGACGCCTACGCCCGCTGGGCCGGCAAGCGGCTGCCCACCGAGGCCGAGTGGGAGAAGGCCTGCGGCTGGGACCCGGAGGCCCGCCGCGCCCGGCGCTACCCGTGGGGCGAGGAGAGCCCGGACCCGACCAGGGCGAACCTCGGCCACCGCGCCGCCCACCCCGCGCCGCTGGGCGCCTACCCGGCCGGGGCCAGCGCGTACGGGGTCGAGCAGCTGGTCGGAGACGTGTGGGAGTGGACCGGCTCCTGGTTCCAGCCCTACCCGGGCTTCCGCAGCTTCCCGTACAAGGAGTACAGCGAGGTGTTCTTCGGCCAGGAATACCGGGTGCTGCGCGGCGGCTCCTGGGCGGCCGACCCGGCGGCGGTCCGCACCACGTTCAGGAACTGGGACTACCCGATCCGGCGGCAGATCTTCACCGGGTTCCGCTGTGCGCGTTCGGAGCTGGTCTGAGGTGTGCAGGCACGCGGCCTGGCTGGGCGAGCCCCGCCCGCTCACCTGGCTCATCCACGAACCCGAGCACGGCCTGTTCAAGCAGTCGTACGCGCCCCGGCACCAGCGCCAGGGCCTGATCAACGCCGACGGGTACGGCATGGGCTGGTACGACTCCACGCGCCCCGAGCCCGTCCGCTACCGCCGTACCGTGCCCATCTGGTCCGACGCCAACCTGCCCGCGCTCGCCCAGGTCGCCCGCTCGGCCTGCCTGCTCGCGGCCGTGCGCTCGGCCACCGCGGGCATGCCGATCGAGGAGAGCGCCACCGCGCCGTTCACCGACAAAGGGTGGCTGCTCAGCCACAACGGGCGCGTCAGCAAGGACGCGCTGCGCGAGCTCGCCGACGACCTGGCCGGTCGCGCGGAGAGCGCGTGCGACGCCGCCTGGATCGCGACCGCCGTGTTCCTGCGCGGGCGCGCCGGGCTGGGGCTGGGCGAGGCGCTGGCCGAAGTCGTCGTCCACGCCGGGAAGAAGGACCCCGGCGCCCGCCTGAACCTGCTCGCCTGCGACGGCGGGTCGATCGCCGCGACCGTCTGGGGCGACACGCTCTTCTACCACCAACACCACGACGGCGTGCGCGTGGCCAGCGAGCCGCTCGACGACCTGCCGGGCTGGCAGGCCGTTCCCGAGCACAGCCTGCTGACCGTCACCCCTGACCGCGTTGCCGTGCAGCCGTTGTGATCTCACCATAGGAGGCCTCATGGCCGTCAGTCAGTCGACCGTGCACGTGATCAACCATCTCGACCGTGACTACCTGCGGCAGGCGCTCGAACGTGACGTCAGGACGGGTCTGACGTCGTCGCCCAAGTGGTTGCCGCCCAAGTGGTTCTACGACACGGCGGGCAGCGAGCTGTTCTCCCGGATCACCCGGCTGCCCGAGTACTACCCGACCCGGCGCGAGCTGGCCATCCTGCGGGCCCGTGCCGCGGACGTGGCGGCCGCCTCCCGCGCGGACACGCTGGTCGAGCTGGGGTCGGGCACCAGCGAGAAGACCGAGCTGCTGCTGGAGGCGCTCGCCGCTGCGGGGACCCTGCGCGCGTACACGCCGGTGGACGTCGACGCCGTCACCCTGGAGGCGGCGGCGCGGCGGGTGGCCGGGCGGTTCCCCGGGCTCGACGTGCGGGCGGTGTGCGCCGACTTCGAGCGCCACCTGGGGCTGCTGCCGCGGGCCGGGCGGCGGATGGTGGCCTTCCTCGGCGGCACGATAGGCAACCTCGAACCCGTCGCCCGCCGGGCGTTCCTGAAGGAACTGCGGGCCACGCTCCGGCGCGGGGACACGTTCCTGCTCGGGGCCGATCTGGTGAAGGACACCGAGCGGCTGGTGGCCGCCTACGACGACCCGGCCGGAGTGACGGCCGCCTTCAACCGGAACGTGCTCCACGTGATCAACCGGCAGCTTCGGGCCGACTTCGAGCCGGAGGCGTTCGAGCACGTGGCGCTCTACGACGAGCGGCACGACTGGATCGAGATGCGGCTGCGGGCCGTCCGGGACATGCGGGTGCGGGTCGCGGAGCTCGGGCTCGAGGTCGACTTCGCCGAGGGGGAGGAGATGCGTACCGAGATCAGCGCCAAGTTCCGGCAGGAGGGGCTGCGCGGCGAGCTGGCCGCGGCCGGGTTCCTGGTCCGCCGCGGCTACACCGACCCGGACGGCGACTTCACGCTGATTCTGGCGGAGGCGTGACCCCCGGAACGGGACACGCGACCCCACCCACCGAGCCGGACGCCGCGCCGGACGCGCCGGTCGCCGGGCCCGGCGCGTCCGCCGCCGGGACCGACCCGTCCGGCGCCGGGCCCGGTGCGTCCGTTGGCGGGGCCGGGTGGGTGGCGGGGGTCGGGGAGATGTGGCGGGCCGCCCGGAGCGTCGTGCCGCCCGGCCATCTCGACGCGGCCGGGTGCAACGTGCCCAGCGACCGGGTGCTCGACGCGGTCGTGGCGCACCTGCGGCTGGAACGGGAGCGCGGCGGCTACGCGGCCGTCCCGGACCTCACCCCGGCCAGGTCGGCCCTGGCCGGGCTGGCCGGGGCCGGTCCAGGGGACGTGGCGTTCCTGGAGAGCGGCACGGCGGCGATGGCGGCCCTCCTGGGCGGGTGGCGGCTCGCGCCGGGCAGCCGCGTCGGCCACGCGCGCACCGAGTACGGCAGCACGCTGATGCTGCTGCACCGCCTGGCCGCGCAGCGGGGCTGGCGGCCGGTCGAGCTGCCGGTAGACGGCGACGCCCGCCTCGACCTCGAAAAGCTGCGGGCCCGGCTGGCGTCGGGGCTCGACCTGGTGATCGTCTCCCACGTGGCCTCCCACCGCGGCGTCGTGCAGCCCGCGGCGGAGATCGGGGCGCTGTGCCGCGCGGCGGGGGTGCCGCTCGTGCTCGACGTCTGCCAGTCACTCGGCCACGTCGAGGTACGCGGGGCGGGCGCGACCGCGTACGTGGGGACCTCCCGCAAGTGGCTCGCCGGGCCCCGCGGCGTCGGCTTCCTGATCGTCCCCGAACTCACGCCGGCCATGGACGCCGCGGTCCCCACCCTCGGCGGCCACCTGTGGACCCCGGACCCCGCGAGCCCGGACGGCCCGGCGCCGGTGTCCGAAATGATGCGGCACGAGAGCGCGGGCACGCCGGTGCCCGGAGCGATGCGGTACGAGAGCGTGGGCAGCCCGGCGCCGGTGGCCGGAATGGCGCGGTTCGAGAGCGCGGAGGCGGCGATCGCGGCGCGGGCCGGGCTCGGGGCGGCCGTGCTGGAACATCACGCGCTCGGACCCTCCGCCGTCCACGCGCACCTGGCCGACCTCGGTCGCACGGCGCGTGGCGTGCTCGACGGGGCCGGCGGGTGGCGGGTGGTCGAGCCGCTCGACGAGCCGTCCGCCCTCGTCACGCTCCGGCCACCGCCGGGGGACTCCGCGCAGGCCGCCGCCGCCCGGGCCGCCGAGGCGTCCCTGCTGGTCAACGTCGTACCGACCGCCCGCGCTCCGCTGGACCTGCGTGAACCCGTGCTCCGCGTCTCCCCGCCGCCCGGCACGCCGCCGGAGACCCTGCACGCCCTGGCCCGAGCCCTCGCCCGCTGACGCGGCAGCCCGATCCCGGGGTCCGTCAGGCGGTGCTCAGGACCGAGAACCAGACGACCTTGCCGCCGTCCGCCGGGGCCACTCCCCAGTCGTCGGCGATGGCCGAGACGATCTGCAGCCCCCGTCCCGAGAGCGCGTCGGCGTCGGGCGAGCACGGGCGGGGCTCGCCGTCGCCCGGGTCGAAGACCTCCCCGTACAACCGGTCCGTACGGTCCTCCAGGCGGAGCGCGTAGGCCGACCCGCCGTACCGGATGGCGTTGGTCACCAGTTCGCTGACGATGAGCACGCAGTCGTCGATCAGCCTTTCGAGGCCCCAGCCGGTCAGCTCCGTCCGTACCAGGGAGCGCGCCTCGCCGACGCCGGCCGGCACCGACGGCAGCAGGTACGCGACCGCGCGAGTCGGAGCGGCGGACAAGGAGCCGGGACGGGGGGACATACGCATCACGTCTCTCGAATTGGGAGCGCTCCCAACTCCACGATAATCGCTCACCTTCACTTATGTGAATGCGATTTTGTTACGATTCCGGGCTCGGAGAGACGCGTCAGGGGATGCGGGCGACCGCGCCGTAGTTGCCCGACGCGCTCGGCTGGTCGGCGCAGGCGAGGTCGCGCCCGCGGGGACGCCACTCCGGCACCCATACCAGCCCCGGCGCCACCAGGTCGAGGCCGTCGAGCAGGGCGGCGACCTCCTCCCGGGAGCGGATCGCGAGGCGGGGCAGCGTCATGGCGACCATGTCGCGGATGGCGGGCAGCAGCTCCGGCGGGATCGCGTCGAACGTGGTGTGCAGCAGTCCGAGGAAGCTGCCCTTGGGCGCGGTGTGCTGGAGCCGTTTGATGACGTAGTGGGCGTACTCGTCGTCGTCGAGGCTGTGCGACGAGAGCAGGAGCACCGCCAGGGGCCGGTCCCAGTCGATGAACGTCTGCACCACGTGGTCCTGGAGCATCTCGTCGATCTCCCGGACGTCGCCGTCCACCACGCGGACCAGGTCGGTGAAGGGCTCGATGGTGGCCTGGGCGGTGGCCACCACCATCGGGTTGTTCTCCACGTACACGACCCGTACGGCGGAGCCGGGCGAGGCGCGGCGGGCTATGTCGTGTAACCGGTTCCCGGCCGAGAGGCCACTGGGGACGCCGCTGCCCACGATCATGAATTGGTCCACGCCGTCGGCCGCCAGGTCTGCCACCACGCGCGACAGGAATTGTAGAACAGCGCGGGCCGCGGTCGTGAGGGCAGGTGTCACTTGATCAAAATGGCGCACCACGTCTTTGTCCGCGAGGAAGTTGTCCTTCCCACCTGCGGCAGCGTCGAATATCCGAGTGATTCTGGCTTGCGTCGTGTCAAGCCTGGCCAGGTTTCGGACAGCACGTCGGTGCATGAGCGTTGCCCCTTTCCCCTCGCCGCTGACCTTTTTGCGGTAAGCGATCTTTGGACTTCACTCGATGACTCTGACCATATGTTCCAACAATTCCAGTCAATGACAATACGATAGACCGGTTATTTCGGGAAATGTTTGTTACCAGAATCTTCGCGACACGGCCGCTGCGATAGATCGTCCGCGAGTCCTCCCTGGTCATCGGCACTGTCGAGCCGCGCGGGGTACCCGGCGGGCGGCGAGGGCAGCCGCCAGGGCTCGTGGACGTACGGGGTGGACAGGCCGGCGAGTTCGGGTACATGCCGCCGGACGTAGTCGCCCGCCGGGTCGTAGCGCTTCGCCTGACGCAAGGGATTGAAGGTGCGATTGGGGCGGGTGTCGTTCCCGGTGCCGGCGACCCACTGCCAATTGCCCGAATTATCGGCCACGTCACCGTCGAGCAGGTGATCGAAGAAATGCCGTACGCCGTCCCGCCAGTCGAGCCCGAGATGCCTGACGAGATAGGCGGCAGTGATCAACCGGGCCCGATTGTGCATCCAGCCCTCGGCGAGCAGTTGACGCATTCCCGCGTCCACGATGGGCAGCCCGGTCATCCCGGCCTGCCACGCCTCCAGCGCGTCCCGGTCGTGCCGCCAGCGCCGTTCGGGGTGGCGGTAGTTCTCGCGGTTGATCCGCGGGAACGCGTACGTCACCTGGTGGTGGAAGTCGCGCCAGCAGAGCTGGCGGACGAAGGGCTCGCTGCGCGCGGCGCGGCAGGCCAGCTCCAGCGGCGACAGGCAGCCGAAGCGCAGGTACGGGCTGAGCCGCGAGGTGCGGTCGCCCGCCAGGTCGTCGTGCCCGTCGGCGTAGCCGTCCAGTCCATGCCGCAGCCAGCGGTCGGCGCGCTCGCGGGCCGCCGACTCGCCGCCCGGCATCGGTCCGGGCCCCCGGTGACCGGGCAGCCGCCCGGCGGCCAGGCCGGACGGCGTCCGCACGGTGCGCGGCGGCGGCAGCACCGGGCGGCGGGGGTGGCGACTCCACGCCCGCCAGTAGGGGGTGAAGACCCGGTAGTGGTCGCCGCCGCCCGAGGGCCGCAGCGCGTCCGGGGGCACGACGGTGACGCCGGGGAAGAGCAGGTACTCGATCCGCTCCCGGGCGAAGCGCTCCTCCCGCCGCCTGGCGAGCGCGCTGACGTCGGCTCCGGTGCAGATCGTCGTCGCGTCCACCTCGGCGGCCAGCTTCATCGTCTCGTGGACGACGTCGCCCTGCCGTACGAACAGGTCGCCCTCGCGGGCGCGCAGCGCGGCCCGCAGCTCGGCCAGGCACTCCAGGAGGAAGCCGTGCCGGTTCCCCTCCGGCACGGCCGGGTCCAGCACGAACAGCGGCACCACCCGCTCGGCCCGCTCGCAGGCGGCGACGAGGGCGGGATGGTCGTGGACGCGCAGGTCCCGGTTGAACAGCACGATCGCCGTGGACATGGGGACAGTGTGAGCCAGGCGCCGCAGGCGGGGCCCGTGGAAGCGCCGGGGGAGGCCGACCGGGAGCTCCAGGTGTGCCGCCACCACGCCCGGGCAGGCCGGCCGGAGCCTTAGGGTGCTAGGCATGGAGGCAGAGGCGGGCCCGCGCCGTTACGACTCGTTGCGCCGCACGACGCAGGCGCTGGAGACGCGGGCCGAGATCGCCCGCGCCGCGCGCCGGCTCTTCGTCGACCGCGGGTGGGCGGCGACGACCGTGCGCGACGTGGCCCGCGAGGCGGGCGTCTCCGTGCCGACGGTCTATTCGGTGTACGGCAACAAGACCGGACTGACCCGGGCCCTGGCCGACGCCGCCGACCTGTCGGCCGACCCGTCCCAGCAGCTCGCGGAGCTGGAGGCCCCCGAGACCGATCCCCAGCGGCAGCTCGCCGCGATGGCCGGCTTCGACCGGCGCCTGTACGAGCGCGCCGGAGACGTCATCACGCTGCTGCGCGAGGCCGGGCGCGTCGAGCCCGAGCTGGCCACGGTCTACCGCGACGGCCGCAGGCGGGCCGACGAGACCCGCGCGGCGGTGTTCTCCTCCTGGCCCGACGGCGTGCTCCGCCCGGGCCTGGACGTGCCGGCGGCCGTGGACGTCTACGCGGGCATGTGCAGCATCGACGTCTACACCACGCTCACCGCCGAGCGCGGCTGGTCACCCGACCGGGTCGAGCGCTGGTGGAGCGAGGCACTGGCCCGCGAACTGCTGAGCTGACGCGGCCGACGCTCGCCGTCTTCCGCCCTGTTCGGCATGCCCTGGCATGCCACTTAGGCCGAGCGGAAGGCGAAAGTTGCTCGATCATCCGCGATTACCCCCTCCTCTATCGGCGTAACTCGGGTTACATTCACCTTGATTTGCCCTCTCTTATCCCCCCGAGTAGACCGAAGGGAGAGGCAATGAGAGTGAAAACCGTGATCGCGGCCATGTTCGCTGCCGTGATCCTCCTGCCCGCCACCGCTCACGCCTCCGGGAGCCCCGCGGCCCCGCCGCCCGACAGCGCCTTCCAGAAAGTGACTCTCAACGACAATCCGGGCGAGCCGATGGACCTGGCGGTGTTACCGGACTCGAGGGTCCTGCACACCACCCGGGGCGGCGAGGTCTGGTTGAACGACCCGAAGACCGGCCTCAACACGCTGGCCGCCCGGCTCGACGTCTACCGGCACGACGAGGAAGGACTGCAGAGCATCGCGCTCGACCCCGGCTTCGGCAAGGGTTCCAAGAAGGACGACTGGGTCTACCTCTACTACTCGCCGCCTCTCGACACCCCGGTCGACGACCCGGCCACGCCGGGCGTCAACGAGGGCGACGCCCCGTTCACCGGCGCACCGGCGGACTTCGCCCCCTTCAAGGGGCTGATCCGGCTGTCCCGGTTCCGCTTCACCGGCGCCACCATCGACCTCCGCACCGAACAGCGCATCCTCGACGTCCCCGTGGACCGCGGCATCTGCTGTCACGTCGGCGGGGACATCGTCTTCGACGCCGCCGGCAACCTCTACCTGTCGACCGGAGACGACACGAACCCGTTCTTCTCCGACGGCTACACCCCGCTCGACGAGCGGTCCGACCGGAACCCGGCGTTCGACGCCCAGCGCAGCGCCGGCAACACCAACGACCTGCGCGGCAAGATCCTGCGCGTCAAGGTCCGCCCGGACGGGTCCTACACGGCCCCGCGCGGCAACCTCTTCCCGCCGGGGACCGCGGGCACCCGGCCCGAGATCTACGCGATGGGCCTGCGCAACCCGTTCCGCATCGAGGTCAACCGGTCCACCGGTGACCTCTACGTCGCCGACTACTCGCCCGACGCGAGGGAGGCCAATCCACAGCGCGGTCCGGCGGGGACCGGCAAGTGGACGAAGATCCGCAAGGCGGGCAACTACGGCTGGCCGTACTGCGCGACGGCGCGGCTGCCGTACGTCGACTACGACTTCGCGACCGGCGCGTCCGGCAGCGCGTTCGCCTGCGCCGCGCCCGTCAACGAGTCGCCGCACAACACCGGCCTGCGCAAACTGCCGCCGGTGGTCCAGCCGGACGTGTGGTACTCGTACGGGGCGTCGCAGGAGTTCCCGCAACTGGGCACCGGCGGGATCGGCCCGATGGCCGGGCCCGCGTACGACTTCGACCCGCGCGCCGCGCGCGGCCGGACCACCGTGGCCTGGCCCAAGTACTTCGACGGCGTCCCGCTCTTCTACGAGTGGACCCGCGACTACGTCAAGGCGATGCACGGCAACGGGCGGATCGAGGACGTGCTGCCGTCGCTCGTGTTCGACAACCCGATGGACATGGAGTTCGGCCCCGACGGCGCGCTCTACGTGCTGGAGTACGGCGACGGCTACTTCCAGGAGAACCCGGACGCCCAGCTCTCGCGCTACGACTACATCGGCAACACCGGCAACCACACTCCCGTCCCGGTCGCCGCCGCGTCGGTGACCGCCGGCCACGCGCCGCTCGCCGTCAACTTCACCAGTGCCGGCACGACCGACGCCGACGGTGACCGGATCAGCTACGCCTGGGACTTCGACGCCGACGGCCGGGTCGACTCCCGCAGCCCGCAGGCGTCGTACACGTATCGGCAGAACGGCCTCTACCAGGCCACGCTGCGCGTCACCGACGACGTCGGCAGGTCCGCGGCGACCTCGGTGCGGATCGTGGTCGGCAACGCCACACCGGTCGTCGAGCTGGTCAAGCCCGCCGACGGGCAGACGTTCACGTTCGGGGACACGGTCGAGTTCGAGGTGCGGGTCACCGACGACCAGCCGGTGAACTGCGCCAACGTGACCGTGGACTACATCCTCGGCCACGACGAGCACGGCCATCCGCAGACCACGGCCCGCGGCTGCACGGGCTCCATCCAGACCTCCGTGCCGGGCGGGCACGACCCGGATACCGACCACCTCACCGGCGTCTTCGTCGCCACCTACACCGACCCGGGCGGCGCGGACCTGCCCCCGCTGACCGGCAGCGACGAGGTCGTCCTCCAGCCCACACATTAGGAGAACCCATGTGCTACGGATACGGCCCCAGCAGGCGCTCCCTGCTCGCCGCGGGCCTCGGACTCGGGGCGGCGGCCGTCGCCGCCGCCTCCCCGGCCGCCGCGGCGGCGACGACGCACCACCCCGGCAAGGAGCGCATCCCCCGGGACCAGATCAGCATCCAGCTCTGGACGGTACGCGACGACCTCGCCAAGAACTACGACGCCACCCTCGCCTACCTGGCCGAGACCGGCTACCCGAAGGTCGAGCTCGCGCTCGGCTACTTCGGCCGCACCGCCCAGCAGTTGCGCACGTTCCTCGACGGGCTCGGCATCCGCGCCAGCTCCAGCCATGACGGCCTCACCACCGACCAGGCCGCCCTGGACACGAAGATCGACAACGCGCTGACCCTCGGCCAGTCCTACATGGTCGTCCCCTACCTGAACTCCACCAGCCTGGACGAGTGGAAGGCCTGGGCCGAGCGCATGAACGTCGAGGCGCGGGCCGCCCGCTCGGCCGGCCTGCGTTACGGCTACCACAACCACGCCCACGAGTTCACCACCGACCTCGGAGGGGGCCGGACCCCCTGGGACGTGCTCACCTCCGAACTCGATCCCCACCTGGTCCACCTGGAGATCGACATCTACTGGGCGGTCACCGGCGGCGTCGGACGCGGCGCCGCCGACCCGGTGCGCTTCGCCCTCGACGTCATCCGCAGGGCGCCGCAGCGCGTGCTGCAGTTCCACGTCAAGGACCGGCACCTCGACGGCGACATGGCCGACCTCGGCACCGGGACCATCGACTTCCGGCGGATCTTCGAGAAGCACAAGGTGAAGGAGTACATCGTCGAGAACGACACTCCCGACGTGACGCCCCGGCAGACGGCGGAGGTCGGCTACCGCTACCTGCGCAAGCTCAAGTTCTGACCACTGCCAGGTCGCCGAGCCCGCCCGCTGAGCCGGGCTCGGCGACCGGCCGGACCTCACGTATACGCGCCGTCAACTTTCCGCATGCGGGCGGGCCATACGGTCGTTCGCCATGTCGAGTCATCGGATTTCGCCGGAGCGGCCGTACAGTCCCGAAGCTCCGGAGAGCGACGCCCCCGAGGAGCAGGAGGGCGGGGGCGGCGTCATGGCGCTGCTCGAGCGCATCGGCTCCGTCGTCGTGCCGATCGCGGTGGCGCTCTACGCGGTCCTCTACATCGGCGTCGAGCAGATGTACGGCGTCTTCGGCGTCAATCCGCAGCAGGTGGGCGTCGACCAGTCGGTCCTGCTCGGCCGATTGACGAGCACGCTGGTCCTGCTCCTGCTGATCGCCCTCCCGCTGCTCGGCGTCCTCGCCGGCCTGGGCTGGCTGATCGACAAGCTGACCGGTGGCGGGGCGAACCGGCTCTTCCAGGGGGCCAGGAAGCGGCCCTGGATCGCCGCCACACTCGCGGCGCTGTGGTGCGGGGCGACGTACTGGGGCATCTTCCGCATGTTCGGCACGCTGGACCTGTTCGTCATGGTCGTCGTCGCGGTGGGGCTGGGCGTGCTGGCCTTCCTGATCCCGTTCCGGCTGCTGCGCCGCAAGCCCGTCGGGCGCGCCGGGACGAAGGTGATCATCGGCGGCCTGACCGGCGTCGGCCTGGGGTTCGTGCTCATCCTGAGCCTCATCGAGGGTGCGGTCCAGGTCCAGGAGACCGGGCAGGCCAACGAACTGCTGAGCGCGGTCGGCTTCCAGGACCAGTGGACGATCGTGAAGAACGCCGAGGACGACAAGCCGCTCTATGACGGCCGCTGGATGATGCTGCTGGGTGAGAGCGACGGCACGTACGTCATGTACGACTGCGACAAGCTCGAAACCTTCCGCAGGCCCATGGAGACCACAAACCTCAGCCGGATCCAGCTCGATCCCGAGCGCAGAGAGGGCTTCACCTGCGGCGATCTCGCCGAGCAGGACACCGCGCAGCAGGGCGACGGCAGTTAGCCGCGCTCGTTGGCGCAGCTCATCGGAAACACTCACACAAGGAGATCGGAATGCTCACTCTCTTGATCGGCGCGGTGATCGGCGGGGCCATCGTAGGCGGCCTGGGCCGGTTGATCCTGCCCGGACGCCAGGACATCGGCTGGTTCGCCACCATCGCGGCGGGCATCGTCGCCTCCGGCGTGGGCACCGGGATCGCCTACCTTCTGGGCTTCCAGGACAGGACCTGGCTGGTGATCGTGCTGCAGCTCGTCCTCGCCGTACTCTGCGTGGCCGCCGTCACGAGCATGCTGGGCAAGAAGAGCAGCAGGTCCTGAGGCAGCGGGGCGGCCGCCGCCGGAGCATCGGGCTCCGGCGGCGGCCGCTCTTGTGTATCCGGTGGAAGACGCGATCACTTCTTGTCCACAAGGCCGCCCTACGATCTCGGCTGTTTCTCAGGTTCTGACAGCGGAGTGTCAATGTCTAAGATCATTATCGCCGCCACGCCCGCGCACGGGCATGTGGCTCCTCTCCTCACCATCGCCGCCGACCTGGTGCGGCGCGGTGACAAGGTCGTCTTCCTCGGCGGCGCGAGGTTCAAGGAGCGGGTGGAGGCCGTCGGCGCGTACTTCACGGCGCTGCCCGCGGAGGCCGACTACGACGACCGGCGAATGGATCGGGAGTTCCCCATGCGCGGCCAGCTCCCGCCCGGCCCGGTCCAGCTCGGATTCGACGTCAAGCACATCTTCGGCGACCCGGTTCCGGCCCAGTACGAGGCGCTGCGGCGGCTGCTGGCCGACATCCCGGCCGACGTGGTGATCAGCGACAACCTGTTCCTCGGCGCCCTGCCGCTGTCCCTGGCGTCCGGGCCCGGCACCCGCCCGGTCACCGTCAGCGTAGGCGTCTCACCGCCGCCCCCGGCGACCGGCTGGGGCCCGGAGATCCACGTGGACGCGCAGGAGTATCTGGAGAAGCTGTTCGAGTCGGTCGGGGTGACCCTTCCCGGGTTCGCGCTCACCAGCCTGATCACGGTCCCCGACCACTACCTGCAGCTGACCGTGCCCGGGTTCGAGTTCCCCCGTGACGACCTCCCGAGCTCCTTCCGCTTCGTCGGCCCGCTGCCGTCGGCGCCCACCGGCACCTTCGAGCGGCCGTCGTGGTGGAAGGAACTGTCGGACGGACGCCCGGTCGTGGTGACGACGCAGGGGACGTTCGCCAACGTGGACCTGGAGGAGCTGGTCATCCCCACGCTGCGCGTCCTGGCCGACTCCGGCGCGCTCGTCGTCGCCGCCACCGCGCGGCCGGGCGGCGTCGAGGACGTACGGGCCATCATGGGCGATATTCCCGGCAACGCCCGGCCGGCCGACTTCATCCCCTTCGACCTGCTGCTGCCCCACGCCGATGTGCTGGTCACCAACGGCGGCTACGGCGGGGTGCACGCCGCCCTGCGGCACGGTGTCCCGCTCGTCGTCGGGGGCGTCACCGAGGACAAGCCGCTGATCGCCGCCCGGGTCGCGTGGAGCGGTACGGGCATCGACCTGGGCACCGCGCGACCCGACGACGCGGCACTCCGTTCGGCCGTGAACACCGTCCTGTCGACGCCGTCCTATCGCGCCCGCGCGCAGGAGCTCGCCAAGGAGTTCACGCGCTTCGACGCCCTGGAGTCGATCGCCGAACTGGTGGACGCGGCAGCCCGTCAGGGGTGACCGGGACCGGCAAGCGGGGGCCTTGGGGAGGAGGTCGCCGCGGAGACGAGGATCACGCGATGAAGCTCGGGTGGAGGAACGATCGATCATGAACACGGGCCTGCGGTTCGCCCTGCTGGGACCGGTCAGGGGGTGGCGCGGCGCGACGGAGCTCGACCTCGGCTCACCCCAGCAGCGGGCGCTGCTCGCCTTCCTGCTGTTACGCGAGGGCGAGGCGGCGTCGATCGACGAGATCATCGACGCGCTGTGGGGGGAACGGCCGCCTGAAAGCGCGCGCGCCGTCGTGCGCACCTACGTGTGCCGGCTGCGCCGCATCGTGTCGTCCGGCGCCGACGACGATCAGGTGATCAGGTCGTCAGGCTGCGGCTACGTCATATCCGCCGGCGCGGTGTCGGTGGACTGGCACTCCTTCCGCGAGCACGTGGGCGAGGCGC
The DNA here is from genome assembly GCF_040605375.1 of Nonomuraea sp. NPDC005650. NCBI lineage: Bacteria > Bacillati > Actinomycetota > Actinomycetes > Streptosporangiales > Streptosporangiaceae > Nonomuraea > Nonomuraea sp. NPDC005650. The sequence goes on along the minus strand of NZ_JBEXCR010000002.1, from coordinate 83,498 downwards.
AGGCCGCGCGCGCCCGGGGGAACGTGGCCGAGGCGGCCGGCCTGCTGCGGAGCGCCCTGCACCTGTGGCAGGGCATGCCTCTGGGCGGGGCCCGCGGCGACTACGTCGACCGGGAGCGCACACGCCTGGTCCAGCGCAGGGTCGCCGCGCTGGAGGAGCGGCTGTCGTTCGACCTGGAGCTCGGCCGGCACGCCGAGGCGAGCGAGGAGCTGGCCGCGGCCGTCGCCGCCGAGCCCATGCGCGAGCGGCTGCGCGAGCTGCAGCTGATCGCCCTCTACCGGTCCGGCCGGCAGGCGGAGGCGCTGTCGGCATATGACGAGGTACGGCGGTTGCTCGCCGTCGAGCTCGGCATCGACCCCGGCGCCGGCCTGCGCGAGCTGCATCAGCGCATCCTGCGCGCGGACCCGGGGCTCGCCCCGCCGCGCCCGGCTCCGGCCGTCGCGGCCGAGCGGCCGCCCGCCCAGTTGCCCGCCGTGCCACCCGGCTTCGTGGGCAGGCAGGCGGAGCTGGCCGCCGTCCACGACACGCTCGGCTCCGACGGGTGGACGCCGGTGGTGGCGATCACCGGGATCGGCGGCGTGGGGAAGACCGCGCTGGCCGTCCAGGCGGCGCACGCGATGCGGGACCGGTTCCCGGACGGCCAGCTCTACGCGAACCTGCGCGCGTCCACCGGCCGACCGGCGGCCCCCGCCACGGTCCTGGGCTTCTTCCTGCGCTCCCTCGGCGTGCCGGCGGACCGGCTGCCCGGCCGGCTGGAGGAGCGGGCGGCGCTGTGGCGGACCGTGCTGGCCGACCGGCGAGCGCTGATCGTGCTGGACGACGCCGGCGACGCGAACCAGGTACGCCACCTGCTGCCGGCGGCCCTCGGCAGCGCCGCGATCGTCACGACCTGGCGGCACCTGATCGACCTGCCCGGCGTCCGCTGGATCGGGCTCGACACCCTGCCTCCTGAGGACGCGCTGGAGCTGCTGGCCCGGCTGGCGGGCCACCGGCGGGTCCTCGCGGAGCGTCAGGAGGCCGTGGAGCTGGCCGACCTGTGCTCGCACCAGCCGCTGGCCGTACGCGTGGCCGCCGACCTGCTGCAGGCCAGGCCGCACTGGACGGTGCGGCAGGTCCGCATGCGGCTGGAGGACGACCTGCACCGGCCCGCGGGCGCGAACGACGGCTGCGCGCTGATCGAGGCGCCCCTGCTGCTGGCCCAGAGCCTGCTCGACGCGCAGCAGGCCACGGCCTTCCGGCTGGCCGCGCTGCCCGACTACGGCGAGCTGACGGCGGAGACGGTCGCGGCGCTGCTCGGGGTGCCGCGACCGCGGGCCCATCGGCTGCTGGAGTCACTGGTCGACGCGCACCTGCTGCTGGCCGGGCCCGGCGGGACCTACCGGTACCACGGCCTGGTCAAGGCGTTCGCGAGGCGGCAGGCCTGGGCACGCGAGGGCGTCCAGCGGTGCGACGCCGCGTTGAGCCGGCTGCTGCGCTTCCACTCACGGCGACCGGCGGCCCTTCCCCTGGGCTGATCCGCCGCTGAGTTTGGCGGCGAGGGCCGCCCTGGCCTCGGTTCGGGAGTCGTAGAGGCAGTCCAGGGCGGCCTGCCAGCTCGCCCTGGCCGCCTCCAGGTCGCCGACGGCCCGCAGGGCGTCGCCGAGCCGCTCCAGCACCAGGGCGTCGTGGTCGCGACCGTGCCAGCTCTGGCCGTCGCCCGGCGCCAGGGACCTGCGGTAGTTGTCGATGGCCGCGCGGTACTCACCCAGGAGGTGATGCGCCCAGCCGATGGTGTAGCGGACGAAGCTCTGGCCGACCACGTTGGTCTGCAGGTTCAGCGACCGCCGGCTGTAGGCCAGGCCCGCGCGGGGCCGGCCCAGCCGGATCAGCACCCAGCCCACCGCGTTCAGCGCGCCGGCCTCCTCGAACGGGGTCGCTCCGTCCTGACGGGACAGCGCGAGGGAGCGCCGCGCGTGCTGCAGCGCCTCCTGGTGCCGGCCCTGCTGGTCGTGCAGGCGGGTCAGTTCGAGATGCGTGACGGACTGTCCCTTCACGTCCCCCAGCTCGGTGAACAGCCGCAACGAGCGCCGGTAGGTGTCGTGCGCCTCGTCGGGCAGCCCGGCGCGCGTGCACGCCGACGCCAGGGCGTGCAGGGCGTGGGCGTGCATGCGCGGGTCGCCCAGCCGCGCCGTGGCCCGCACCGCGGTCCGCGCCAGGGCCAGCACGCGCTCCGCGGGGGACATCAGGATCAGGTACGTGTGCACCGACCAGGCCAGGTGCGCGACATGGTGGTCGAGTCCGAGCCGGGCGGCGTGCTCGACGGTGGCGAGTACGACGTTCTCCTCGGTGCCGAACCAGGCCAGCGCCTGGATCGTGTCGTCGATCCGGTCCGGGGCGACGCCGTCCTGCGGTTCTGGGCAGGGGATCGCGTTCTGGCCCGGTTTGATCAGCTCCGAGCAGCGGTGGGCCGTACGGAGGTAGTGGTCGAGAAGCCGGTGCAGGGCGGCCGTGAGGTCCTGATCCGTCTCCTCCTCGGCGGCCGTCTCGGCGGCGTACGCGCGTAACAGGTCGTGGAAGGTGAAGCGGCCCGGCGCGTGCTCGGTGAGGAGGTGGGCGGCGGTGAGCTCCAGCAGCAGGGGGCGCACGCGGGAAAGCCGCGCACCGGCCAGCCCGGCTGCGGCCGACGCGCTGATGTCGGGCCCCGGCGCGGTGCCCAGCAGCCGGAACAGCCGGGCCGCCGCCGGGCTGAGCGCGCGGTAGGACCACGAGAACACCGCCTGGGGCGCCGCCGTCGCGTCGAACCCCGTGAAGCCGTCCAGGCTGCCGCGGGCCCGGCGCAGCTCGGCCGCCATGGACGCCAGCGTGAAGGACGGATGGGTCAGGGCGTAGGCGGCGACGGCGACCAGCGCGAGCGGCAGCCCGCCGCACAGGGACAGTATCTGGGCGGTCGCGTCCGGCTCCGCCTCCACCCGCGCCGCGCCCAGCCGGGCACGCAGCAGGTCGGCGGCCTCGCCGTCCGGCAGCGGCTCCAGGGCCAGCGGGTGCGCGTCCTCGTCGGCGACGAGCCCGTCGAGCCGGTTCCGGCTGGTCACGATGGCCAGGCAACCGGCGGACGCGGGCAGCAGCGGGCGCACCTGCGCGGCGTCGCGGGCGTTGTCGAGCAGCAGGAGCAGCCGCCGTCCGGCGACGCGGCCACGGAACAGGGCGGCCCGCTCCTCCACGGTGACCGGGATCTCCTCCGCGGCCACGCCGAGGCCGGCCAGCAGCGCGTTCAGCGCCTCACCGGCGCTCATCGCCTGCTCGGTGGGGTGGAAGCCGCGCAGGTTCAGGAACAGCTGGCCGTCGGGGTAGTCGTGCGCGACCCGATGCGCCCAGTGCACGGCCAGGGTGGTCTTGCCGACGCCGCCCATGCCACAGATGACCCTGATCCCCGTGGCACCCGGCCCGTCACCGTCACCGTCCCAAGCCTCCACGGGCCGCTGCTCCACCGGCCGTTCCTCCACCGGCAGCCCTGTCTCCGGCAGCCCTTTCTCCGGTGCCGGAAGCCGCGCCAGCTCCGCGCTGCGCCCCGCGAAGACCGGCGGATCCGCGGGCAGCTGGGCGGGCCTGGTCACGCCCGCCCGCGCCACGGGCCGGGCGGCCGGGCGGCGCAGCACGCTCTCTCCCGCGGCCGTCAGCTCGGGCCCGGGGTCGATCCCGAGATCCTCGGCCAGCTGGGCGCGGACCTCGCGATAGAGATCGAGGGCCTCGCTCTGGCGGCCGGTCGCGGCCAGCAGCTGGACCAGCCGGGCCTGCAGCAGCTCGTCCAGTGGCTCCCGCTCGGCCGCCGCCCGCACGGCCGGCAGCAGCGGCGCGGGCATGCCGGCGGCCAGCGCGTATTTGGCGGCCTCGCCGACCGTGGCGGCGTACTCGCGGTCCAGGGTGACGAAGACCGGCCGGGCACGAACCGCGGGCGGGATCCCGGCGCCCGCGGACCCCCGCCACAGCCGCAGCGCCCGCACGTAGCAGTCCACCGCTTCGGCGGGCCGGTCCTCGGCGGCGGCCGTCCAGGCCCGCGCGACCTGCTGCCGGAACTGGAGGAGGTCGGCGCTGGCCGCGTCCACCGCGAGCCGGTAACCTCCCGCCGCGGGCAGGAGCCAGCGGCCCGTCTCCCGTGCCGCCAGCCCCGGCTCCAGCGTCCGGCGCAGCATGCCGACGTTCCGATGCAGCACGTTGAGCGCGGTGGGCGGCGGGTCCTGCCCCCACAGCCCGTCGACCAGGTCCTCGACGCCGACCGGCTGACCTCCGGCGGCCAGCAGCAGGGCCAGAAAGGCACGCTGCTGCGGCGCGCCCAGCCGGAGCTCGCGCTCCTCCCGCAGCACCCGCACCTGGCCCAGCAGCGTGAACCACATATGGAGAAATCACCCCTTTCCCCGACATCTCACCACGTCCACGCGTGGCCGTCCGCCGAGATCAGGTGCAGAGCGAGTTGACCTTGTCGAGGGCGGCTTTCATGTCGGTCCGCACCTCCTGCAGTTTGGCCAGGGCCGCGTCCTTGTCGGACGTGTCGATCTGGGCACCCGTGAAGGTGTCGGCCATTCCGTTCAGGGCCGTCGCGAGGTCGCCGTCGGCCTTTCCCGCGAGTTCTTTCACCTTCGCGCCGATATCGGCGTTCAACTTGTTCATGCTGTCGGCGTCGCCGGCCGCGGATTGTGCCTGCTTTGTGTATTCCTCGTAGAGCTTGAAAGTCTCGGTGCACAATTCGGCGTTACCGCCGCCACCGCAGGCGCTCGCGAACCCGGCGAGGGCCACGCAGGCCACGGCGGCGGCGAGACCTCGGCGGAAGGGAGTGCGGAACATGGAATGCCTTTCTCGGTCGGCGGAAAACGGGAGGACGATCGCACCGACCGTATGACGCGGGCCTCCATAATGGATTGATGCCGCGCATACCGGAATCGGGTAATCCGTATATGCGCGAATAAGGATTCCGCGTCCTCAGGGGCGCGCGGTTCCGGAAGGCGCCGGCCGCCGGTAGGTGAACGTGCCGCCCGCCGCCGGCTCCGTGACGAGGTGGTGGTCGGGGGAGAGCCCGCAGGCCGGATCGGTGCGGGTCGCGTCGCCTGTCAGCGCGTACGCCTGGCAGCGGCAGCCGCCGAAGTCGAGCGCCTTCCTGGGGCAGCTCGCGCACGGCTCGCGCATCCAGCCGGTGCCCCGGTAGGCGTTGAAGGCGGGCGAGTGCTCCCAGATCCAGCCGAGCCGGTGATCGCGGGCATTGGGGATCTCCAGCGGCAGGTCGTACGCGGCCGGGCAGGGCAGCACGCGGCCGTCGGGCGCGACGGTGATCGAGATCGCGCCCCAGCCGCCCATGCAGGGTTTGGGCACGCCGTCGAAGTAGTCGGGGATCACCCAGATCAGCTCGACGTCCGTCTTGTCCCGATAGTTCTGGACCACGGCCTCGGCGCGGGCGAGCTGCTCCCTGGTGGGCAGCAGCGCGGACCTGTTGAGCAGCCCCCACCCGTAGAACTGGGTGTTGGCCAGCTCGATGCGCTCCACCCCCCACGCCAGCCCGAGCTCGATGATCTCCCCGATGACGTCGAGGTTGGCCCGGTGCAGGACCACGTTGAGCCCGAGCGGCAGCCCGCTCGCGACCACCGCCGCGGCGGCCCGCTCCTTCCGCGCGAACGACGCGACTCCCGCGATCCGGTCCGACTCCCGCGCCGTGGCCGACTGGACCGAGAGCTGCACGCTGCGCAGCCCCGCCGTCGCGAGCTCGCCCGTCCTGCGCTCGGTCAGTCCGACGCCGCTGGTGACCAGCTGCGTGTAGACGCCCGCGCGGTCGGCCGCCGTCACGATCTCCGCCAGGTCGGGCCTCAGCAGCGGCTCGCCGCCGGAAAGATGCGCGTGCACGATGCCCAGCGCCGCCGCCTCGCGGAAGATCCGCCGCCACTCCTCGGTGCTCAGCTCGCTCGACCTGGCCGCCAGCTCGGTCGGGTTCGAGCAGTACGGGCAGCGCAGCGGGCACGCGTGGGTGAGCTCGGCCAGCATGGCCCAGGGGGCGTTCACCGGAGCCAGCCCTCGGCCCGGACCCGTTCCAGGAACTCCACGATGTCGGACTCCGGCCCCTCGGGCAGCTCGGCGACGATGTCCGCCACGGTCCGCGCGCCGTCGCACAGGGCGACGATGGCCGCCGCCTCCGCGTTGAGCACGACGATCCGCTCGGGGACGATCAGCAGGTCAGCGCCGCGTACGGGGTCGTGGCGGAGCATGGCGGAGCGCGACAACACCGGGCGCCAGGTCATCGGTACGCCCCGTCCACCGCGTCGAGCAGGGACCACAGGAGGTCGCACTTGTAGGCGAGCGCCGCGACCGCCTTGTCCTGGTCGGCGCGCGTTCTGGCCCAGTCGAGCACGAGGGCCAGGGCCTCGCCGCTGTCCTGGCGGCCCTGGGAGACGCGTACCTGGAAATATCGCAGTCCGTCCGGGTCTATCCACTGGTAGTGCCGTTCGAAGGCCGCGATCCTCGTACGCATGAGGTCCGGGGCGAACAGCTCGGTCAGCGACGCCGCGACGGCCTCCAGCGCGGAGCCGTTGCGGCACAGGTTCACGTAGCCGTCGACGGCCAGGCGCACGCCGGGCAGCACGCCCTCGCCCGACAGCAGCAGCGACCGCTCCAGCCCGGCCGCCTCGCCCAGGCGCAGCCACCGCTCGATGCCGCCCTCGCCGGGCGCGGCGCCGTCGTGGTCCTGGATCCTGCGCAACCACATCCTGCGCAGCTCGGACGTGGTCAGCTTGGCGATGATGAACGCGTCCTTGACCGGGATGTGCCGCTGGTAGTGGAAGCGGTTGAGTATCCAGCCCCGCACTTCGTCGCGGCTCAGCTCGCCCGCGTGCATGCGCTGGTTGAACGGGTGCAGGTGGTGGTAACGCTTCTCCGGTACGGCACGCAGCTCCGCCTCGAAGCCGTTCAAAGGTCGATCACCATCCCGTCGGCGGCCACCTCGATCCCCAGCTCGGCGAGCACCTTGTGCTGCTCGGCGGCCGGGTCCACGAGGGGGTTGGTGTTGTTGAGGTGGGTGTAGAGCCGGCGGCCGGGCAGCTTGGAGAGCCGTTTCATGGTCGCCTCGATCGGCAGGTGGCCCATCTGGGTGGCGGTCCTGGCGGAGATCCCGGTACGGCGGGGCTCCTCGTCGTCCCAGAACGTGCCGTCCACGATCACGCACGCGGCCTGCCGGAACGCCTCGTCCAGTTCGTCCGGCCACACCCCCATGGCCGGCGCGTACACCAGCGGCCCGAGGCGCAGCGCCGACACCCAGCCGGCGGCCTCAGGGGAGCCGGCGGCGTAGCGGGGACGCTTGCCCGACACCGGTACCGTGTCGGCGTCGGCCCAGGTCAGCTGCAGGTAGGGGCGCAGGAGCTCGGCGAAGGGCCGCAGCGCGTGCCGTACGACCGGGGTGGAACGCACCTCCAGCGCGTCGGCCTCCCTGAGCCTGAGCAGGCCGATCGTGTGGTCGAGCTCGGCATCGGTGAGGATCACGCCCTTGAGCGGCGACTCGCGGGGCCCCGGCCCCGGGCGCAGCCACGCGCACGCCTCGATCTGCTCGGCGATGTCGGGGGTGGCGTTGACGACATAGGCGCCGTCGTCGAGCTGGACGGCCAGGCTGGCATGACGTCGGCGGCGGCCCGGATGGGCGCGTGCCCCGGAGCAGCCGGGGCACGCGCAGTTCCACTGGGGCACGCCGCCCCCGGCCGCGGTGCCGAGCACCTGCAGTCGCATGGCGGCGCCCGGTTACCGGGTGGCCAGGAAGTACGCGGTCATCTCCATCGATGCCTCGACGATCTGGTAGTCCGGCTTGTGCCAGGTCGTCTCCTCGCCGCGGCTCCTGACCTTCTTCTCGTGGATTCTGCGAGGTTGCTTCTTGCCCTGCTCTTTCGGCTGGGACATGTGCGTACCTGCCTTTCGTAGGGTGTTACAACCGATATGACCCTGCGATGGGGCAGACGTCAATGCCTTAGATCGGAGCTATAGAGGCGATTTCCGGAATCTTTCCGGGGCATGGCAGGTCTGGCGGGATCGTTCATCCGATGTCTTGGCAATCGGTCGGCGAAGCTGCCCGATTGCCAAACGAAGTTCGTCTCATTCGCGGAGTCGCGCCGATTTCCGGCCGTTCGTTCGGGCGGAGGGGTGCACGCGTGGCCGCCCGGCGGACGCTTGAGCCCTGATGCCGCTCAACCGGAAGGACCGGAGCCGTGCCCGAACTCGACCACGAACACGTCGCCATCCGCACAGGCCCGCGCTCCCGGCTGCCGGTGATCGTCGCCGTCCACTCGACGGCGCTCGGTCAGGCGGTCGGCGGATGCCGCGTCTGGCGCTACGCCGACTGGCGTGACGGGCTCGCCGACGCGCTGCGCCTGTCGGCCGGGATGACCGCCAAGTGCGCCGTGGCCGGGGTGGCCAACGGCGGGGGCAAGACCGTCGTCGCCGTTCCCGAAGGCACCGAGCTGGATCCGGGGTTGCGCCGCAAGGTGCTGGCGGACGTGGCGGACGCCGTGGAGTCCCTGGACGGCACGTATGCGACCGGTCCCGATGTCGGTACGAGTCCCGAGGACATGGCGGTCATCGGCGAACGTACCGCCCATGTCTTCTGCAAGCCGGCGGACCGGGGCGGCAGCGGCGATTCCTCGCCCGCCACCGCGCTCGGCACGCTGGCGGCCCTGCGTGCCGTACGCCATCGCCTCCACGGCACCTCGGCGCTAAAGGGCGCGCGCGTGTCCCTGGTGGGGCTCGGCAGCGTGGGCCTGCGCCTGGCGCGCCTGCTCGCCGAGGAGGGAGCCGAACTCCTGGTCAGCGACATCGACCCCGCCAAGCGGGCCGCGGCCGGCGAACTCGGCGCCGCCTGGGCCGCGCCCGGCGAAGCCCTCACCGCGGAGACGGACATCCTCGTCCCGGCCGCGCTCGGCGGCGTCCTCACCGCGGACGTCGTACCGGAGCTGCGCTGCGCCGCCATCGCCGGGCCCGCCAACAACCAGCTCGCCACCGCGTCCGTCGCCGACCTCCTGCACGGGCGCGGCATCGTCTGGGTGCCGGACTACGTCGTCGGCTCGGGCGGCGTCATCAACGCGCTCGCCGTGGAGCTGCGCCACCAGGCTCCCGAGGAGGCACGCGTACGCGTCGAGGCCATCGAGCACACCGTCGCCGGCCTGCTCCACGAGGCCGAACACCGGAACGTGACCCCCGCCCGAGCCGCGACGGACCTGGCCCGGCACCGCCTCGACGCCGCACGGGCCGTCACGTGAGGTCGCGCGGGCTGTCACGTGAGGTCGGCCGGGCGCCTCCTCGATCACCCCACGACCTCCCCGCCGACCAGCCGGATGCGCAACGATGTGATCATCGATGGCACTCGTGAAAGGAAGCGCGTGAGCCCGAACCGCCGTCCTCCCGAGCCGACACCACGCCTCGCCTTCCGGGAGATGACCCCCGACGACCTGGACGACATGGCCGCGCTCCTGGGCGACAGCGAGGTCATGCGCCACTACCCGCGCCCGAAGACCCGGGACGAGGCGCTGGGCTGGATCAGGTGGAGTCAGCACGGCTACCGGGAGCACGGCCACGGCCTGTGGCTGGTCACACTTCGGAGCACCGGCGAGTTCGTCGGTAACTGCGGCCTGACCCGGCAGGACGTGGAAGGCGTCGTCCACACCGAGGTCGGATACCTGGTCCGGGCAGAGCTCCAGGGGAACGGCTACGCGACCGAGGCGGCGGCGGCCTGCCGCGATCATGCGCGGGAGGTCCTCGGGCTCGACCGGCTCATCGCAATCATCGCCCCCGGCAACGTTCCTTCGCAGCGCGTCGCCGAGAAGATCGGCCTCGCTTTGGAGCGCGAGGCCGTGTACCGGGATCGGGCGGCACGGATCTACGCCGCCACGCTATGACCTGAACCCCGCCCGGGCGGTGGCGGTTGGCGTCAGTGGGTCAGTTCCGTGATCAGGCCCGCCAGGAGTCGCGCTCGGACCGGCATTTCGGCCGCGATGACGTGCTCGTCGTCCGCATGGGCGCCGCCGCCGACGGCGCCCAGCCCGTCGAGGGTGGGGCACCCCACCGCCGCGGTGAGGTTGCCGTCGGAAGCCCCGCCCACCGCCGCCCCGCTCAGCGGCTCCATGCCGAGGTCGGCGGCCACCTTGCGCGCGAGGTCGAACAGCTCCCTGCTGGCGGACGCCTCCAGCGGCGGCCGGTTCGGCCCGCCGAGGACCTCCAGCCGGGCGCCGGGCAGGCTGGTGGTCAGGCCGCGGACCAGCTCGTCGACGCGTTCCTGCGCGGCGATCGTCGGCACCCGTACGTCCACGGACACCTGGGCGTCGTCAGGGACGGTGTTGCCGGTCGTGCCCGCCCAGACCAGAGTCGGGGTGACGGTCGTGCCGGCGCCACCGGCGAGCTCCGCGAGCCCGGCGAGGGCGAGGATCTGGTGAGCCGCCTCGATCGCCGCGTTGACGCCCTTCTCCGGTTCGAGGCCCGCGTGGGCGGCCTTGCCGTGCACCTTGACCTCGTACCAGGACGTGCCCTTGCGGGCGGTCTTGAGCGCGCCGCCGCCGGCCGAGGCCTCCAGCACGAGCGTGGCGGCGCAGCCGCGCGCCGCGTCCTCGATCAGCGCGCGCGAGCTCGACGAGCCGATCTCCTCGTCACCGGTGATCAGCACGCTGACGCCGTCGAGGGCCGGCAGCAGGGTCAGCGCGTGGAACAGTTGCACCAGCCCCGCCTTCATGTCGAAGACCCCGGGGCCGCGGACGATCCCGTCCGTCACCGACCACGGGATCCGCGCCAGCGTGCCCACCGGCCAGACCGTGTCGTGGTGGCCCAGCAGCAGCACCCGCGGCGTGCCGAAGCTCCAGCGCAGGTGGATGCCGTCGATCACCTCGGGCCGGGCGCCGAGCAACCGGGCGCCCTGGGCGGCGACCGCCTCGGCGCTGTGCCGCACCGCCGGGAGGTCGCCGGAGAACGACTCGCGCAGGACGAGTTCTTCCAGGTCGACCAGCATCTGCTCGATCATCGCATTCCTCCCATGGAAGCCATCCACTTTCCCCATACGATGTGCGGCGTCACTGCCAGGCCAGCGAGCCCCGGGTCGCCCAGTAGGTCTCGGGCTTCTCGGCCAGCGCGGCGAGACGTTCGTCCAGTTCCGGGTCCCAGCCGACGTGCGCCGCGGCGAGATTGCTGTGGAGCTGTGCCACCGAGGCGGCCCCGCTCAGCACCACCCCGGCCCACGGCCTGGCCAGGACGGCGGCCAGGGCCAGGGCGTCCGGGGTGAGGCCGCGTTCCCGGGCGGCGCGGGCGAGCGCGTCCGGGGCGGCGTGGGCGGTCAGGCGGCCGTTCGCCACGCCCTCCTTGACGATCACCCCCAGGCCCGCTCGGTGGGCCCGGTCCAGGGCGGGGCCGGCGGAGGGTTCGAGCAGGTTCCAGGTCGTCTGGACCGTGTCGAACAGGCCGAGCTCGATCGCCCGGTCGACGGTGTCCGCCTGACGCGGGCCGGTCGTGGACAGGCCGACCGACACGCCGGAGGCGCGCAGCTCGCGCAACTCGGCGAGGACGCCCTGGTCGTCGAACACGCCGCTCTCCACGGTGGCCGAATGGATCTGGTAGAGCGACAGGTGCTCGCCCAGCAGCGCCCGGGTCTCGCCGAGCTGTCGGCGCAGCTGCCCCGCCGACAGCTCCTTCACCTCGTGCCGGTCGGCCTCCATCCGCCAGTCGCCGACGTAGGCGTACCCCCATTTCGACCCCACGGTCACCGTCCCGGGCGCGATGGCGCGCTCGCGCAGCCAGCCGCCGAGGAACTCCTCCGCCCGGCCATAGGAGCGGGCCACGTCGAAGTAGCGCACCCCGGCCGCCAGCGCCGCGTCCAGGACCGCCCAGCTCCGGGCCCGCATCGCGGCGACGCTGCGATCATCGCCGAGATCCTCCTCCCGGCCGAGCGTGATGTACGCCGGCCGGCCCAGCGCGGCCAGCCCCAGCCCGACAGGTGTCACCCGCAGCCCGGTGTGGCCCAGCTCACGCACACCCATTCCGTCCCCGCCGTCCCAGCTCTCTGCCGTCATACCGCCAGTTGACCACATGCCCGGCGCGGCCCGTCCATGATCGGGAACGCAACGTACGCGTGGTGTTTATGCGGATTCGTATTGTCGGGAAAGATCTTCGACGTGAGGATCAGAGCATGATCCGATCACGAACCGTCCTGTCGGTGCTCTCCATCGCCGCCTCCGCGCTGCTGATCGGCGGACCCGCCGAAGCGCTGGCGGATCAGCCGTTACCCTCGGCGATCTTCCGCGCCACGCACAACAGCTACTCGGGGAACGTCGCCGGCGCCAAGAACTCGATCGCCTACCAGCTCGACCACGGCATCCGCTTCATCGAGCTCGACATCCACGACAACGGCTACGCCACCTCCCGCGACTACGCCATCGGCCACGACTCCCCGGGCGACCAGGTCGACCACACGGGCAACCCCGCCTCGAACCTGCTGCGCGACTGGCTCAACGCGATCAACACCTGGTCCGCGCAGCACCCCACCGCCGCGCCGATCGTCGTCGCACTCGACATCAAGGACGACCTGACCGACAACACCTCGTACGCCGCCGGCAACCTCGCGGCTCTCAACCAGGAGCTCGTCTCCGTCTTCGGCTCGCGGCTGTTCCAGGCCAAGGACTACCCGGCGAGCCCGCCCACGGTGGACGCGCTGCGCGGCCGGGTGCTCCCCCTGATCTCCGGTGACAGCAAGACCCGCACCCTGTACAAACGCGACGTCGGCTCCAGCCCGGCCATCGCGATCAACGGCCGCGGCCAGGTCGTGGAGGTGCACGACTCGGGCGCGGGCGCGCTCTGGTACTGGTCCGGCACGTACGGCGCCGACGGCCGCGTGACCTGGCTGCGCCACGGCAAGTACGACAACGGCGTGACGCCGGCCGTCGCACTGAACGACAACGGCGACCTCGTCGAGGTCCACCAGTCCCAGACCGCGACGACGCTGTGGACCCGGGTGGGCCGCCTCGGCGCCGACGGCGAGATCACCTGGTCGGCCAGCCGCAAGTACGACGACGGCGTCCAGCCGACGATCAAGTTCACCGACGCGGCGGGCACTCAGCTGCGCGAGATCCACAAGAGCCAGAGCAACAGCCAGAACTGGACCTGGGACGGCGCGCTCGACGCCGGCGCGATGACGGTTTCGTGGAGCGGCAACGCCAAGACCTCCGACGCCCGCTTCGACAAGACCACCTCGGCCAGCGGCACGTCACAGGTGCGCGTGTGGACCGGCGCCGACGGCCCGACCCCGTCGCAGACCCTGCGCGTCGACACCGACAGGCGCACCGGCGACCGCATCAGCTACCCGCAGGTCGCCTTCGACGAGTTCCAGCAGGGTGACAGCGCCGAGCTCCAGGAGGGCGCGCTGTTCTACGCCGCGCCCGCCTCGCAGTCCTCGTTCATCACCGCGGCACGGCAGGCGGGACGGCTCGTACGCGGCTGGGACTTCGACTCGACGGGCGACGCGACCAGCCCGCTCGCCAACTACCCGGCGACCAACCACCCGTACGACACCTGGTACCAGAACCTTCTCTCCCAATCCGGCGCAATTCAGTAAATTCCGCCTCGTACGAGGGGGCGGCGGCCGGAAAACCGTTCGCCCCCTCGTGCCCCCGGACGGCAGCATGAGCGGGGCGGTGTCTGCGTTCGGGGAGGGCGGATGGCTGTGCTCGCATCACTTCAGAGTTCCAAAGTTGCTCCGTCTGTGCGGAAGTCGGCGGTTCTGCTGGCGCTGCGCTACTACAGCGGTGAGGTGATCCGCCAGTGGCGGGTCGCGGTGCCCGCGATGACGATGCCGGCGATGGGCAACATCTGCCTGTTCTACCTGGCGCCGCTGGCGGTGGCCGGGCTGGTGGGGCATCTGGCCGGGGGCGGGGACGGCTCGGTCTCCGCGCTCCTGCCGTACGTGCTCGGCTTCGGCGGCATGCTGCTGGCGGGCGAGGTGCTGTGGCGGATAGGGCTGCACTTCCTCAACCGTACGGACGCCCGGGGCATCGAGCGGCTCGGCGTGGTGGGCATGGACGAGCTGTTGATCAAGGACGCCTCGTTCTTCCACAACAACTTCGCCGGGTCGCTGACCAAACGGGTGCTGGGGTTCTCCTCCCGGTTCGAGGAGTTCGCCGACCTGCTCACCTTCTCGATCATGGCCAAGCTGGTGCCGCTGCTCTTCGCCTCGGTCGTGCTGTGGCAGTATCACCCGCTGCTGGTCCTCGTCCTCGTGGGGCTCATCCTCGTCACCGGCGTGCTCGTCGCCCCGCTGATCCGCCGCCGCCAGGCGCTGGTCGACAAGCGCGAGGCCGCCAAGGTGCTGGTGTCGGGCCACGTCGCCGACGTGCTGGCCAACATGGAGACGGTCCGCTCGTTCGCCGCCGAGGACCGCGAAGCCACCGAGCACCGGGTCAGGCTCGCCGAGCAGCAGCGGCTGACGCTGCGTTCCTGGGACTACGGCAACCTGCGGGTGGACACGGTCGTCGCCCCGATCTCGGTCCTCACCAGCGCCGTCGGCCTGCTCCTCGCCGTGGTGCTCCGGGGCGGGCTGGGCGTGGAGGCCATCGTGGTGGTGTTCTCCTACTACTCGAACACGATCAGCATCATGTTCGAGTTCAACCAGATCTACCGGCGGATCGAGAGCGTGCTCACCGAGGCCGCCCAGTTCACCGAGCTGCTCCTCGTGCCGCCGACCGTGCTGGATCCCCCCGACCCGCAGCCGCTGCGCCCGGCCGACTCGAGTGTCCGCTTCGAGCGGGTGAGGTTCGCGCACACCGAAGGCTCGCCCCTGTTCGAGTGCCTGGACCTCGACATCCCCAGCGGCACCAAGATCGGGCTGGTCGGTCAGTCCGGCGGCGGCAAGACCACCCTCACCCGGCTGCTGCTGCGCCTCATGGACGTCGACGAGGGCCGGATCCTGATCGGCGGCCAGGACATCTCCCGGTTGCGCCAGGCCGACCTGCGCAGCCTCATCGCGTACGTCCCCCAGGAGCCCGCCATGTTCCACCGGTCGGTGCGCGACAACATCGCGTTCGCCCGGCCGGGCGCCACCGACGCCGAGATCCTGGAGGCGGCGCGGGCGGCGCACGTCACCGAGTTCGTCGAGTCGTTGCCCGACGGGTTCGAGACCCTGGTCGGCGAGCGCGGCGTCAAGCTCTCCGGCGGTCAGCGGCAGCGCCTCGCCCTCGCGCGCGCCATCCTGCGCGACGCGCCGATCCTGCTGCTGGACGAGGCCACCAGCGCCCTCGACTCCGAGAGCGAGCTCCTCGTCCAGGAGGCCCTGTGGCACCTGATGCGCGACCGCACCGCGCTCGTGGTCGCCCACCGCCTGAGCACGGTCGTCCGCATGGACCAGCTGGTCGTGCTCAACCGGGGATGCATCGTGGAGCAGGGCACCCACGGCGAGCTGCTCCAGGCTGAAGGCCCCTACGCCCGGCTCTGGCGCCACCAGTCCGGCGGCTTCCTGATGGACGACGAGCGCTCCGTCGCCGAGGCGGCGGTTGAGTAGGGGTTACTCATGCCATCCCCGCCCTCCCGCCGCATCGTGGGATCGGAGCATTCGACGGTCGAGGAGATCCCATGATCAGGGACGGACGCTACGAGGGGCAGAGCGGCGGCATCTCGGTCACGCTGCGGGTGGACGTGGGCGGTTCGGGGGTGATCAGCGCGGACGTGTTCCAGGTCGCACCGGACGGCGGGCGGAAGACGTACCTGGCGTCGGCGCGCACCGCTCCCGGCACCAAGGTCGCGCTCGACGACGGCACGTGGCCGGCGATCTGGCAGGCCGGTCCGGCGAACAAGACGACGGGATCGCTGGCCCTGGCCCAGGCGGAGACCGACGGCGTGACGGTCACGTTCACCCTCGACGCCCCGCTGAACGGGCTGCCCACCCGGACCGAGGTGGTCGTCCCGGCCGAGCACAAAGACGACGCGCTGCGCGAGCTGGGCCTGGAGATCGAGCTGGAGCAGAACGTCCCGGCGCCGAGCCCGGTGATCTTCCAGGGCGTGGAGCGCACGGTCAACGGCTGCCTGCGGGGCGCCGGGTTCGCGGTCAAGGAGGTCGGGCGGCAGAGCTCCATCCCCGCCGGGATCGCCGGAGCGTGGGACGACTCGCAGCTCTACACCATGCTGAGCGATCTCATGCTCATCACGGGCGACGCGTCGCTGCGCGCCAGGGCGTGGGAGCTGCACCTGCTCCTGCTGTCCAGGGCGGCCATCCCCGGGCTGGCCGGCGTGATGTTCGACGCCGAAGGGCTGCTCCAGCGGCAGGGCGCGGCGGTCTTCACCGCCGGGTTCCAGGGCGCGACCAGGGATCAGAAGATCATCAGGACTATCGTCCACGAGCTCGGGCACGCGCTCAACCTCGCGCACCGCTTCGAGCGCGTGGTCGGCCGGGCCGACTCGACCTCCTTCATGAACTACGACTGGCGATACCTGGGCGGCGGGCACGAGCAGGACTACTGGCGGGAGTTCGCGTTCACCTTCGACGCCGACGAACTGACATTTCTTCGGCACGGGCCGTTGACGTCGCTGATCCCCGGGGGAGAGCCCTTCCACACCGTCCGCTACTGGGCCGACGGGGGCGGCGGGCACTCGCCGTACGCGCCGGAGATCCCGTTCGACGGATACCGGCTGACGCTCGACGCCCCCGACTCCGGGCCGGTCTTCGCCTTCGGCCAGCCGGTGTTCCTCAAGGTCACCCTGGAGAACCGCACGGGGGCGGACCTGGAGGTGGAGCGCTGGGTGCTCGACCCGAAGGCCGGGCCGCTGGAGATCCTGGTGCGCCGCCGCACCGATCCGGAGGACGTGACCGCGTTCACGCCGATCGCCCAGCGGTGCATGGCGGCCATGGACTCCACCGCCAAGCTCACCCTCCCGCCCGGCGGGGCGATCAGCAACAACGTCAACCTCACCTTCGGCTCGGCCGGTTTCACCTTCGCCGAACCTGGCGAATACGACATCACGCCGGTCCTCGCCATCCCCGCCCGCGATCCGGCGGGCGAGCCCGTGCAGTGGGTGGTCACCGGCGAGCCGCTGCGCGTCCGCGTCACACCCCCGCTGGGCGTGGCGGAGGAGCGCGACGCGGAGGTGCTGCGGGCGCCGGACGTGGGCGCGTGGTTCGCCCTCGGCGGCAGCGCCGCCCTCGCCTCGGCGGGCGAAGCGCTGGAAGGGGTACGCGAGCGCCGCCAGGCCGAGACCGGGATCCACGATCCCGTCGTGGCGTCGATCGTCCGGACCGCCGCGCTCGACGCCGCCCGGCCGACGATCCGGTTCCAGGACGACGAGTACGTCCGCCGCGACGGAGACCCCGCACAGGCCGCGCGAATGCTGGCCGCGCTCGACCCCAGGGCGCTGCGTACTTTCGACCCGTACACCGCGCAGCAGACGATCGCCCTCGCCGCCCAATATCGCGGCGCGGCGGAAAAGTGAATTCTTGGGAAAAACGCAGAGACCGGGCCCGCAAGCGAGCCCGGTCTCAGACGTGCGTGCCGTGTCAGGCGGGGACGATGTTCTCCGCCTGCGGGCCCTTCTGGCCCTGGACGATGTCGAAGGACACCTTCTGCCCCTCGCTCAGCTCACGGTAGCCGCCGTTGGACACGATGTTGGAGTAGTGCGCGAAGACGTCGGCGCCGCCGCCGTCCTGCGCGATGAAGCCGAAGCCCTTTTCAGAGTTGAACCACTTCACGGTTCCGGTAGCCATGCTGATCTCCTTTGGATAAGTGCAGAGAACCTGACCCATCCGGAAATTACCGGCAAACAAAAGCGCGCCCGTAGATCGTATTCGGCGGGCGCGCACAAAGTCTTTTATGGGTACCGCAACTGCAACACGCGCAACCCTATCACACGCTTCTCGCGCAGGGTGACGGAGGTTTTCGCGTTCATTGCCGTGTATCGCTAGTTTTTGCCGCCGATTGACCTTTTCCCGGCTCAGGGGGCGCGCAGCCGTACACGATGACCTCGACCACGCTGCGGACGGCGTCCCTGCCGACGCTCCCCGGCGGCGCGCTGACCAGGGTGAACAGCGCACCGCCGTAGAGCGCGATCATGGCCGGGACCTTCTCGCGCGCGATGGTGAGGCCGAGCTGATCGTGGTGCCCGGCGGTGACCAGCAGCGCGGTGTCCTGCAGGCGCGCGAGGGCCGAGGCGAGCGCGGGCCGGCGAGCGGCCTCCAGCTGCAGCTCGAAGATCGCCAGGTAGCGGCCGCGCAGGGTGGTCGCCGCTGTGAGCAGCGACTCCGTCAGCAGGTCGACCAGCGTCGCGGGCCGCGTGATGGCCCGGTCGGTGTCGGCGTGGTGCAGCTCGGCGATGCGCTCCGCGGCGGCCACCAGCAGCGCCTCGCGGTTGCGGAAATAGTTGGAGGCCGTCCCCGGCGGGAGGTCCGCCGCCTTCTCCACCGTGCGATGGGTCAGCCCGTGCACGCCCGAGGAGGCCAGCAGCTCGATGGCGGCGTCGGCCAGGGCCTGGCGACGGGCCGGATTGGTGGGCGGCATGCGGCCATGGTACCAATATCCGTACTAGTACGATCGTAGTGAATGGTCGAGGAGGTCCCATGAGGGTCGTGGTGGTCGGCGCCGGGCTCGGAGGAGTGGCGGCCGCGGTGGGGCTGCACCGCGTGGGCCATGAGGTGACACTCCTCGAACGGGGCGCCGAGCTGCGGGAGGCCGGCACCGGGATCGTGGTCATGCCCAACGGGCTTCGCGCTCTGGACTCGGTGGGGCTGGCCGAGGACGTCCGCGGGCACGTCGTGCGCGCGACCCACGGGGGATTGCGCGACTGGCGCGGCCGGCCGCTGCTGATCACCGACCTGGCCCAGGCGCAGCAGGAGATCGGGGCGCCCGCCATCGTCGACCGGGCGGAGCTGCACCGGGTGCTGCGTGCCCCGCTGCCCCCCGGCCTGGTGCGGACCGCGACCCCGGTCGAGCGCCTGGAGCCCGACGCCACCGGGGTGACCGTGATCAGCGACGGAAACCCCGTCGCGAGAGCGGACGCCGTGATCGCCGCCGACGGCATCGGCAGCAGGCTGCGCGCACAGCTCTTCCCCGGCCACCCCGGGCTGCGGCGGACGGGCCGGATGGACCTGCGCGGCATGTTGCCCCGTCCGCCCGGCCTGGCCGCTGAGCTGCTGGCCAGCCAGCTGGTCGACCGTCGCAGCGGGGCGATGTTCGGCCTGTTCCCCGTCGGCGAGAGCCGCCTGTACTGGTTCACCGACTCCGTCCTGAACGGCACGCCGCCCGGCGCGAGCGAGGCCCGCCGGCAGCTGCTGTCCCTGATGGCCGACTGGCACCCCCTCGTCACGGCCCTGATCGAGGCCACTCCGCCCGGCGACATCTACGTCGACCCGATCACCCGCCTGGCCGAACCCCTGCCCTCGTTCGCGGCCGGCCGGATCGCGCTCCTCGGCGACGCCGCGCACGCCATGCCACCCGACCTCGGCCAGGGCGCCAGCCAGGCCTTCGAGGACGCTGCCGCGCTCACCCGCCACCTGACCGGCGCCGGGCCGGCGGACGCCGCCCAGCGGCTCCTGCGCTACGACGCCGAGCGCAGGCCCAGCGCCAACCGCATGATGCGGGCGGCGTCCCGGCAATCGCGGCTGACCTCCCAGACCGGCCTCGCCGCCTGGCTGCGCGACACGCTGCTGCGCGCCATCCCGTCCAGGCTGGCCACCCGCCAGCTCGCCGCCCTCTGGCAGGCCTAGCGCTCCCCACCCTCCGGCGGGCCTAGCGCTCCCCGCCTCCTCTGGTGTCGGCGAAGGTTCGCAGCTCCTCGCGGAGCTCGGGGTGGGGCTCCGCGTCGGCGGCCGCGCGCATCCAGCCGAGCGCCTCGTCGGGCACCTCCGGCCATCCGGACAAGGCGCGCAACGCGCCCCAGCGCAGCCGGGTGACGCGGTTGCCCAGAGCCGCCCGGATCAGGGGGATCCCGACGCCTGGGTGCCTGCCCAAGCCGGCCAGCACGGCCTCCAGGACCATCTCGGCCTCGTATCCTGGCCCGAACCCGAGCTCCGTGCCGGGTCCGTTGGCGAGCTCGTCCACCGGCAGGAACTCCAGCGCGGTCGCCACCACCTGGGCGGCCTGGGCGTGATCGGCCATGCCGATGGCGGTGTGCCAGCAGTAGAGGTCGTCGGGCTGGATCCGCAGGTGCGCGATCACCTCGGGGACGGCCGGGAGCGCCAGGCGTTCGGCGGCGTTCAGGGCGGCTCGGAAGAGGTCCGTGCCCGGCTCGGCCAGGCGAGTGAGCACCAGTGTCCGCCAGTCGTCCCGGCCGGCCAGCTCGTCGTAGCGCCGGCGCAGGGCCCGTACGTCACCCTCCGGCCAGCGGAGATCGTCGCCGTGGAGGTACGCCCTGATGGTGAGGCTGTTGTTCACCAGTCCGAGCGTCGCCTCGCGGCCCGCCGCCAGGTCGGCGAAGCGGGCCAGGGCGGGCACGGCGTCGGCATAGCGGGAGATCCCGGTGGTCGGGCCGTCCTCGCCCCGCACCAGCGTGGCCAGCACGCCGCCCGCCGATGCGAGGAGGTCGTCGTCGGGGGCCGGGTCGAGGAGGGCGGCGTACAGGCCGCCGGTCGTGGCGGCGATGGGCGCGAGGTACTCGTCCATGACGGCGTTGCGCCAGCCCTCGCGCAGCAGCCAGTCCCGGATCTCGGGATCGTCGCAGTCCCGCAGTCGTTCGACGGCGTGGATGCGGCCCCACCCGTCGACCCGGCGGGCCAGCTCGTACACCGCCCGGTGGCCGTCGGGCTGGCCGCGCATCAGCGCGACCACGGCGTACAGGGTGAACTCTTCGAGGGCGCCGAGCAGGAGCAGCAGGTCGCGGTCCCGTTCGTCGCCGCAGGCGCCCACCAGCGCGATGCCGATCTTGGTGGCCTCGCGGCGGGTGCCGTACTCGGCGAGGTCCCGGCCGATGGCGCGCAGCCGGTCGCCGGGCAGTCGCCGGCGTCCGAGCTCGGTGAGGAGATCGTCGGCGAGGTCGAGTGCCTGGGACTCGGCCAGGAGGTCGTGCAGGCGCGACATCAGCTCGGGCGTCGGCGACGCGGTGAGCGTGTGCAGGAGGTCGGCGACCTCTTCGACGGTGGTGTCGTCGCCGTGGGGTCCGGAGTGATGGGAGCGGATGCCGTCCATCACGGTGCTGGAGATGAACACGCCGCCCGATGGGCGGGCAGGCTCGTCCGACAGGTCGGTCGCGGGCCAGGGGCCGGGGCCGTAGCTGGCGGACATGGTCAGCGCGTGGGCGAGGAAGCTGGGCCGGTCGTCGCCCGGCCGCCACGAGCGGGGGCTCATCGGCCCGGGCGGTGGCCGCCCTTCCATGAGATGGTCATGGTCGGCATGATGCCGGGGCGACCGTCCTTTCCGCAAGAGGCTTCTTATCGTTACAGCGCTGGACGGGGGCTCGCGCTCACTGACGGACGTCCGGCGTGCTGAGCGTTCGGTAACGCGCTCTTGACACGCTGCGATTTGTGTCGATACATGTTTTATCGATACAACCCCCCAGCGTACGAAGGGCTGGACCTCCATCCCCCGAAGTAAGAGGTGCGCGATGCCCCTGCTCACAAGATCGGCCGCGGTCCTGGCGGCTGCCGTCCTGGTCCTGGCCGGATGCGGCTCGGGGAGCGAAGGCGGCGGGAAGACCAAGCTGACCTTCTTCTCCTGGGACAACGAGCAGTCGATGAAACCGATCATCGAGGCCTTCGAGAAGCAGAATCCCACCATCGACGTCGAGTTCTCCACGGCGCCGCCCGTGGCGGAGTACATCTCGACACTGCAGACCCGGCTCGTCTCGGGCACCGCCGCGGACGTGTTCGCGATCGCGGCGGAGAACAAGACGAACCTCATCCAGGGCGGCTTCGTCAAGGACCTGACCGGCAAGCCGTACCTGGCGAACATGTCGAAGTTCAACACCGCGACCTACTCCCAGGACGGCAAGGCGTACGGCATGTCGATCTCGTCGTGGTCCGCCGGCATCCTCTACAACAAGGACCTGCTCGCCAAGGCGGGCGTCACCGAGTTCCCCACCAAGTGGGACGACTTCCTGGCGCTGTGCCAGAAGCTCAAGGCGGCGGGCCTGACGCCGTACTACGACTCGGTGACGGGCATGCCGCTCACCCTCGCCGCCCTGGTCGGCAGCGAGAACGCCCGCCAGGGCGGCGACGTCGACGCGCAGATCTTCGCGGGCAAGAAGAAGTTCGGGGACCTGTGGCTCGGGCCGCTGACGAACTTCAACCAGCTGTTCACCAGCGGGGTCATGAGCAAGGACGTCGTGGGCCTGTCCGGCGACCAGATCGTGGACGAGTTCGCCAACGGCCGCGTCGCGATGATCTCCGCGGGCCCGTGGAACGTGTCCACGCTGCGGGAGAAGGCGCCGAAGATGAACATGGCCTTCGTCGGCGTGCCGACGCCCGACGGCAAGCCGTTCTGGTCGGGGGCGGCCTCGCCCGGTTACGCCATCAACGCCAAGACCGAGCACGAGAAGGAGGCCGAGGCGTTCCTGACGTACCTCGGCGGCAAGGAAGGCGTCACGCTCTTCAACAAGCAGACGGCGGCCATGACCACCACGTCGGACGTCACGCCCGAGATCGACAAGGTGCTGGAGCCCAACCTGGCGGCGCTCAAGGAGGGCACCTTCTACCTGCCGCAGATCGCCTGGCCACGGGTGCAGGACGCGCTCAACACCGAGGCGGTGGCGCAGCTCCAGCTGATGGCACAGGGCCAGAAACAGCCGGCCGACGTGGCCGCGGCGCTCGACGACCGGCTCAAGGGCCAGAGCTGACATGACCGCGTTCGGCACGAGGGCGCCCGCCGCGACGGGCGCCCTGTCCTGGCTGATCTCGCCGAAGCGGCTGGAGGGCCTGCGGCTGCAGGCGTTCCTGGTGCCGATCGGGATCGTGTTCGCGGTGCTGTTCGCGATCCCGCTGGCGCAGTCGTTCTACTTCAGCGTCACCGACTTCAA
The DNA here is from genome assembly GCF_040605375.1 of Nonomuraea sp. NPDC005650. Lineage (NCBI taxonomy): Bacteria > Bacillati > Actinomycetota > Actinomycetes > Streptosporangiales > Streptosporangiaceae > Nonomuraea > Nonomuraea sp. NPDC005650. The sequence continues at coordinate 60,551 of NZ_JBEXCR010000002.1, read as the reverse complement.
CGGTTACTCGACGGAGGTCAACTTCGTCGGGCTGGAGAACTACCGCAGGATCTTCTCGGACCCGTCGATGCTGGCCGGGCTGGGGTTCACGCTGGTGTTCGCGATCGGCACCACGGTGATCGTCACCCTGCTGGCGATCCCGCTGGCGGTGCTGCTCAACCGGCGCTTCTTCGGCAGGAACGTGGTGCGGGCCGTCTTCTTCTTCCCCGCCATCCCCAGCATCGCGATCCTCGGCCTGGTGTGGGCGTTCATCCTGTCGCCGCTCGGCTCGGGCGCGATCAACTGGACCCTCGACGCGGTGGCCGGGCTCGGCCCCGTGCCGTGGCTGTCGAACGGCACCCTGGCCCAGCTGTCGGTCATCCTGGTCGCCGTCTGGTCGTCCACCGGCTGGCACGCCATCCTCTACCTGGCGTACCTGCAGTCGATCCCCGACGACTACTACGAGGCCGCGCGGGTCGACGGCGCCTCGCCGCGCCAGTCGTTCTTCTCCATCACGCTGCCGCTGCTCGCGCCGGCCGTCACCATCAGCTCGCTGCTGCTGATGACCGGCGGCCTGAAGGTCTACGACCTGCCCTACACCCTCACCAAGGGCGGCCCCGGGTACGCCACGTTCACCATCACCCAGTCGATCATCCAGAGCGGCATCGCGCAGGCCAAGTTCGGCCAGGCGTCGGCGCTGGCGGTGGTCTTCATGCTGGTCGTCGGCGCGATCGTGGCCGTCCAGCTGGTCCTGTCGAGCCGGCTCGAAGGGCGCCTGTCATGAGAAGGCCGCTGCTCAGCCTCGGGATGATCCTCGCCGCCGCGCTGGTCGGCGTGCCGTTCTACTACATCGTCGTCAACACGTTCAAGACGCAGCGGGAGACCTCGGCCTCGCCGCTCGCGCCGCCGACGAGCCTCTACCTCGGCAACTACGCACGGGTCTTCGAGAGCACGCCGATCCTGCAGTCCTTCCTCAACACGCTGTACGTCACCGCCGTCTCCATCGTGATCATGCTGATCATCGGGTCGATGGCGGCGTACGCGATGCTGCTGCGCAAGACCCTGGTCAACCGGGTGGCCGGCGCGCTGCTCGTGATCGCGTTCCTGGTGCCGGGGCAGGCCACGCTCATCCCGGTCTACCGGATTCTCGTGCAGCTGCGGCTGGTCGACAGCCTCGAAGGGCTCATCTTCCTGTACGCCGCCGGCTCGATCTTCTGCTACTTCCTCATCCAGGGCTACCTGCGGTCACTGCCGATCTCGATCTTCGAGGCGGCGCGCATCGACGGGGCGGGCCCGTGGCAGATCTACTGGCGGATCGTGCTGCCGCTCATTCGGCCCATCCTCATCACGGTCGGCGTGTTCCAGACCATGTGGATCTGGAACGACTTCATCACGCCGAACGTGTTCATCAGCTCGCCCGACAAGCAGACGCTGGTCCTGCAGGTCTACAAGGCGGTCGGGGAGTTCGGGGTGGACTGGCCGGCGTTCATGACGCTCAGCGTGATCGTGCTGACCCCCGTCGTGATCTTCTTCGTGGCGATGCAGCGTCACATCGTCAACGGGCTGCTGCGAGGGAGCGTCAAGGGTTGACGCGTGAGAGGATGCGGGCCGTGCGGGTGATCCGGGAATGGTGACGATCCAGGACGTGGCCAGGGCCGCGGGCGTGTCCGCGATGACCGTGTCCCACGTGCTCAACGATCACCCCCATGTCAGGAGCGAGACGCGGGCACGCGTGCTGCAGGCCATCACCGACCTCGACTACCGGGTCAACGTGGCGGCACGCAACCTCCGTACCGGGCGGACCGGCACGATCGGGCTCGCCGTGCCCGAGGTGGACCGGCCGTACTTCGGGCAGCTCGCGGCCGAGATCATCGCGGCGGCGGCCCGGCACAACCTCAAGGTGGCCATCGAGCAGACCGGCGCCTCGCGCGAGGGCGAGCTGGACGCGCTCGCCCTGTCGCGCAACCGCCTCTACGACGGGCTCATCCTCAGCACCGTCGGGCTCGGGCCGACCGACACCGACCTGCTCAAGGTCGACTACCCCATCGTCATCCTGGGGGAGCGCATCTTCGACGGGCCCGTGGACCACGTCGCCATGCCCAACGTCGAAGGCGCCCGCGCCGCCACCGCCCACCTGATCGAGCGGGGCTGCCGCCGCATCGCGCTCGTCGACGGTGGCGCCCAGGGCGAGGAGGTCAACGTCTCCAGCCTGCGCTACGCCGGCTACCGCGAGGCGCTCGACGAGGCCGGCATCGCGTCGGACCCGCGGCTCGTGGCTCCGACCTCGCAGTTCACGATGGAGGGCGGGGCCGCCGCGGCCCGGCGCCTGGTGGACGACGGGGTGGACTTCGACGGCGTGTTCTGCGTGACCGACACGGTGGCGATCGGGGTGCTGCGCGGGCTGGCCGACCGGGGGGTACGTGTGCCCGACGAGGTGAAGGTCATCGGCTTCGACAACATCGCCGAAGGCGCCTACACCGTGCCCTCCCTGTCGTCGATCGACCCCGACCACCAGCTGATGGCCGGCACGGCCGTGCGGTTCCTGGTCAAGCGGATCACGGAGAAGGGCAAGAGGCGGGAGGTCGCGCGCGAGTTCGTCAGCCGCTTCACGGTCGTGGCCCGCGAGTCGACCGGCACCGTTGACATGATCACGCACCGTACGTAACGTTGAATATGTCCAGTCGTTAGCGAATAGATATTCATAGTTCTCTCGTTGACCTTCCACGCAGGAGAGAGCATGCGCGCGCGTAACGTCACGGCCATTTCCCTCGGGACCGTCCTGCTGCTCTCGCTCGCGGCGGGCATGGCGGCGCCCCCGGCCAAAGCCGCCACCCACTCCTCCGCCTCGGCGGCGAACCCCGACTCCGCCCGGAACAGCCCCCGGCCCCGGACCATCGTCACCGCCGACCCGGAGCTGGACGACGCCAACTCGCTGATCCGATACCTCCTCTACAGCAACGAGGTGACGACCGAGGGTCTCGTCTACGCCAGCAGCCGGTTCCACTGGAAAGGCGACGGCAAGGGCACGGAGTTCTTCCTGCCGGGCCGGGAGTACACCACTCCGCAGACGTCGTGGCGGTGGGCGCCGGACGAGCGGTTCATCCACAAGGCGGTGGACGCGTACGCCGAGGTCTATCCCAACCTCGTCCGCCATGACCGCGACTATCCCGACCCCCGCGGCCTGTACTCCAAGATCCGCGTGGGCAACGTCGAGTTCGAAGGGGACCTCTCCAAGGAGACCCCGGGGTCGAACCTCATCAAGGACGTCCTCCTCGACGACAAGGGCGGGCCCGTCTACCTGCAGGCGTGGGGCGGGACGAGCACGATCGCCCGCGCCCTGAAGTCGATCCAGGAACAGTACGAGGGCACGCCCCGATGGGAGCGCATCCGCCGCGAGGTGTCCCGGAAGGCGATCATCACCAAGTTCGCCTCGCAGGACGCCACTTATCAGGACTACATCGTCCCCAACTGGCCGGACATCGAGGCGCGGGACGTGGCGACCACGATCTGGGGCTACTTCGCCCGCCGCACGGTCCTTCCCGAGCACACGGGATACCTGTCGGCCCAGTGGACGGCGGAGAACGTGTCCGCCAAGGGGCCTTTCGGCGAGCTGTACCGGGTCTGGGGCGACGGGAAGCAGATGGTGGCGGGCGACGTCTGGGACCACTTCGGCCTCTCCTATCTCGGCGAGGACGAGCTGCGCGCACGCGGATACAAGATCTGGATGCCGATCCAGGAAAAGGGCTCCTGGATCTCCGAAGGCGACACCTCCAACTTCATGAACCTCGTGGACAACGGGCTGCGCGGTTACGAGCAGGCCGGCTACGGCGGATGGGGCGGCCGTCAGGAGCAGAACCCCGACGACCCGTCCGAATGGCTCGCCTCGAAAGCCGTGGACCACGATCCCCAGGGCAACGCGCCGGCCGACTACGCGGCGGCACGCTGGTTCGAGGCCGCGCAGCTCGATTTCGCCGCGCGCCTGCGATGGAGCGTGACGCCGCACTTCCGCGACGCGAACCACCGGCCCGAGGTCACCCTGCCGGCGGGGCGCCGCGACATCACCGCCCGGCCAGGGCAGGAAGTACGCCTTTCCGCCCGGGCGACGGATCCCGACGGCGACGGGCTCGGCTCCCGCTGGTGGCAGTACCGGGAGGCCGGCAGGTATCAGGGCGCCGTGGAGATCACCACAGCCGGTGACGCGGTGACGGGCCGCCATTCTTCGAGGGCGAGCTTCACCGTGCCGGCGGACGCGCGGCCGGGGAGCACCATCCACATCATCGTCGAGGTGAAGGACGACGGCAGCCCGGCGCTGACCGCGTACCAGCGCGTCATCGTGACCGTGAGGTGACCGGGCTCGGGGCGGTGGTGCGGAGGTAGCCGACCACGGCGACGACCCGCGGCACCCGCCGCCCACGTCACCATCCGCGCCCAGCGCGCTCCCTCCCGGAGGGGAAGCGCGTCCCCCGCGCGGGGGAGCGTTTTCCTTCGAGGGTCGTGGGGGTCCGAGGGACCCCCACGAAACGTCGTGTCGGGTCAGTCTTCGCCGCGATAAGCGCGCAGCTCGCGGCGCGCCTGGCGACGGCTGCGGCGGCGCTCTTCGCGCCGGAGGTCGTACCACTCCCGGCCCCCGCTGATGGGGCCGCACTCGAACAGGTAGTAGTCGGTGGCACCCCAGTAGCAGCCACCGATGGTGCGGTTGAGGGACGCGCTGTCGGAGGTGATCTCGTCCGGCAGCGTGCAGCCCCCGAATCGATGATCATGTATGGGCCGGCACGTCACCATCGGGACGTCGGCCATCCCCACCCACCACGGCCGGGTCTTGTCGGTCCTGCTCATACGGTCACCTTTCGGCTCCGTGACGCCCCTGGCTGGGGCCGTCATAAGACCGGGTGCACCGTGATCACCTCCGACTTCGCGTACGACATACGGCTTGATCCAACGCTACCTCGCGCGCGAGCGGAACGGCCGGCCGCCGTGGCGGGGGTGACAGCGCGCTGTCAGACCCGTGTCAGTGACGGCGGCCATCGTCTTACCCGCACGCCGGAAATACACGAAGACGAAAGGGTGGGCGCGATGTCGCAGGAGAAGCTGTCGGAGTTCGTCGAGGTGACGGCCGAGGAGTTCGGGATTCCCGGCGTGGCCGTCGGGGTGCTGGCCGGGGGCCGGGAGTTCCGCGCCTCCCATGGCGTGACGAGCCTGGACAACCCGCTGCCGGTCGATGACAGGACGCTGTTCCATCTGGGCTCGGTGACCAAGACCTTCACCGCGACCGCGCTGATGCGCCTGGTCGCGGAGGGCAGGGTGGAGCTGGACGCGCCGGTGCGCCGCTACGTGCCCGAGCTCACGCTCGCCGACGAGGCCGCCGCCGCGCGGATCACCGTGCTGAACCTGCTCAACCACACCGCCGGGCTCGACTGGAACCTGATCGACATCGAGGAGGGGGACGGCTCCCTGGCCGCGTTCGTGGCGCAACTGCCGGGCCTGGCGCTGATCGCGCCGCCCGGCGCCCGCGCCTCCTACAGCCAGGCGGGCTACAACCTGGCCGGCCGGATCATCGAGAACGTCACCGGCCTGAGCTACGAGAGGGCCATGTCCGCGCTGGTCCTGGAGCCGGCCGGGCTGTCGAACACCTTCTTCGAGCTGGACGACGTCCTGGTCCGCCGCTTCGCCGTCGGCCACAACCCCGACGAGGACGGCACCCTGCGCTTCGCGCAGCCGTGGAAGGCGTGGCGGGCCGGCCTGCGCGGCAACGACCCCGGCGGCGGCATCGTCTCCTCCGTCAGCGACCTGCTGGCCTGGGCGCGCTTCCACCTGGGCGCGGCGGAGGGGGTGCTGCCCGCCGAGGCGCTGCGGCGCATGCAAGAGCCCACGGTCGAGCTGCGGGCCAGCACGCTCGGCGACGCCGTCGGCATCTGCTGGTTCCTGCGCGAGGTGGAGGGGGTGCGCGCCATCGGGCACGGCGGGTCCGGCAACGGCCAGTTCGCCGAGTTGCTCATCGTGCCCGAACGCGACTTCGCCGTCGTCTCGCTGGCCAACGCCGGCCCGGACGGCTACCGCTGCAACGAGGCCGTCGTGCGCTGGGCGCTGGAGCACTACCTGGGCGTGGTCGAGCGGGACCCCGAGCCGATCCCGTACGACCACGCGCGGGCACGGGAGGTGGCCGGCCGCTACGAGATCGCCGCGATGAACCTCGACCTCGCCATCGACGGCACCCGGCTCACCCTGGAGGTCGGGATCAAGCCGGAGCTCCGCCAGGCGTCCGAGACCGAGATGCCCCCGGACTACCCGCCGGCCGCCATCGGCTTCCTGCCCGGCGGCGGCGACGAGTACATCGTCACCGAGGGCGGGCTGAAGGGGCAGCGCGGCTTCTTCACCCGCGACGACGGCGGCACGGTCGTGGGCGTCGACCTCGCCGGCCGGCTGTTCGGCCGGACCACGTCCTGAGATCGTTCGGGGGTTACGCGTCGTTCGTGACGGGCGCCTGCCACAGCGCGACGATCGCGTCGATGAGGCCGTCGGCGGTGTCGTGCCAGGTGGGCCGGAACTACGGGGCCTACCGGCTGCCCGTCACCTGGTGACACCGGCGTCAAGGTGACAGCGTGGCGGCGCGTTCCAGGAACAGGTCGCGTTCGCGGGCGTTCCTGGTCAGCTCGGCCGCGCGCCGGAACTCGGCGGCCGCCTCCTCGGCGCGCCCGAGCCTGGCCAGGAGGTCGCCGCGGACGGCGGGCAGAAGCGCGTACTCCCGCAGGGCGCGCTCGTCCCGGAGGGTGTCGGCGATCTCCAGCCCGCGCGCGGGCCCGTACGCCATGCCGACCGCGACCGCCCGGTTCAGCTCGACGATCGGCGAGGGCGTGAGGTGGGCCAGCAGCCGGTAGAGGGCGGCGATGCGTTCCCAGTCGGTGGCCTGCGGGGTGAGCGCGCGGGCGTGGCACGCGGCGATGGCCGCCTGCAGCCCGTACGGCCCGAGCGTGCCGAGCTCCTCGGCCCGGCGCAGCGCGTCGAGGCCGCGGCGGACCAGGAGCCGGTCCCAGCGGCTGCGGTCCTGGTCGAGCAGGAGGATGGGCGAACCGTCGCGGGCGGTCCTGGCCGGGATGCGCGAGGCCTGGATCTCCATGAGCGCGAGCAGGCCGTGGACCTCGGGTTCGGCCGGCATGAGCCCGACCAGGACGCGGCCGAGGCGCATGGCCTCCTGGCACAGCGACGGGCGGATCCAGTCGTCGCCGGCGGTCGCCGCGTACCCCTCGTTGAAGATCAGGTAGATGACCTCCAGGAGGGAGGCCAGCCGCGCGGGGAGCTCGGCGGGCGGCGGCAGCTCGATCGGGATCTTCCGCTCGGCGAGGCTGCGCTTGGCCCGCGAGATGCGCTGCCCGACGGTGGGCTCGGGGACGAGGAAGGCGCGGGCGATCTCGGCGGTGGACAGGCCGCCGAGCAGGCGGAGGGTGAGCGCGAGCCGGCCCTCGGCGGGCAGGGCGGGATGGCAGGAGGTGAAGATCAGGCGGAGCAGGTCGTCGCCGATGTGGTCGTCGAGGGCGTCGTCGAGCTCGGCTTCCGCGGACTCCTGGCGGAGCTCCAGGTCCCGGCCGAGCTCCTGCAGCTTGCGCTGGTAGGTGTCGCGGCGGCGGAACTGGTCGATGGCCTGATGCTTGGCGGCGAGCGTCAGCCAGGCGCCCGGATTGTCGGGTACGCCCTTACGCGGCCACTCTTCGAGCGCGGCCACCAGCGCGTCCTGCGCCAGCTCTTCGGCGAGCCCGATGTCGTTCACCATGCGGGCCAGGGCGGCGATGACACGGGCGGACTCGATCCGCCAGACCGCCTCCACCGCCCGGTGCGAGTCAGCTACCGTCATGCGTCCTGCATACAGCATCCGGCCGCGGACGACGTCCGCGGCCGGATGGAGCGCCGGGTCAGGCCGGCGGGGCGAAGTCCTCGGGCCCGAACAGCCGCAGCACGTCCGATTCGCCCTCCCAGCCCGGCCACAGGTCGCGGTGGAGCTTGAGGAAGCGGGTGGCCCATTCCACGGCTTCCTCCTTGGTCCTGACCTCGTAGAGCGCGTAGCTGATCAGTTCCTTGGCCTCGGCGAACGGGCCGTCGCTGACGGTCAGCCGGCCCCCGCTCACCTCGACCCGCGCCCCCTCGGAGCTGGGGGCCAGGCCGCTGTTGTCGAGCAGGGCCCCGGCCTCGGTGGCCTCCTGGCCAAGCTTGAAGATGGCCTCCATGAGGTCGGCCGGCGGGGGCCCGTCGGGCTGGGCGGCGACCCTGAGCGTGATCAGGTAGCGCATCGTGAACTGCCTTTCTGTATGGGTTGGAAGGGGAAGTCAGGCGGTGTGGCGGGACAGGTTCAGCGACAGTAGCGACAGCCAGCTCCAGACGGCCACGATGCCGGCGACGAACAGCAGGTTGGACCAGGCGACGCCCCCGCCGGAGGCGATGCCGACGAACGAGCCGAGGAAGAGCGTGCCGGTGACGCGGGAGTACAGGGCCCAGCCCCCGCGGCCCCCGCGGGACTGCCGGGAGGCGATGACGTAGCAGGCCGCGACCAGGCACAGGAACCCGACGCCGCCGGCGGCCAGGTGCAGGGTCCCCGACAGGGTGACCGTGCCGGGGCCTTCCGGGGTTCCGGCGGGGAAGCCCATCGCGGGGTCGGCGCGGAAGATCGCGGCGCCGATCATGCTGGCGCCGAACGCGCCGACCAGGATCGGCGCCCAGCGGGCGCCCCGTCCTGGCGCCAGGGCGCGGCGCAGGCCGGCGGCGGCGGCGATGGTGGCCAGGGCGGTGACGACGAAGTTGGCGGTCTGGATCCAGCCGAGCTCGCCGTTGGCCAGGAAACTCCACGGGTGGCGGGCCAGGTCGAAGCCCTCCCGGGTGAGCGCCTGCGCCAGGGCGACGGTCACGTAGAACGGGCCGGCGACGATGCCGCAGCCCAGGAGCAGGCGCTGGACGGAGATCGTACGGGCGGGTGAGTGGGCAAGCTGCTGGGTCATGGTCGTCAACCTCGTGTCGGCGGGGCCGGCCCGTCCGGCCCTCTGGATACGCTGCGAACGAGGAGAGGCGGTTTCGACACGCGCCCGGAAGAATTTTCAAGATTTTCTTCGGACGCGAGACGTCAGGGTGAGTCCGGGAACATCCCCTGCCCGGGGGTCAGCAGGTGGCGCGGGTCGAAGCGGGCCTTCGCGTTCTCGACGGCGGGCCACCACGGGCCGTAGTGGTCCTTCCAGTCGGCCTGCGTGAGCGCGACGGCGCTGACGGGATAGAGGTGCCCGCCGACGGCGCGGATCCGGTCGTACGCCGTGCGGTTGGCCTTGACCAGCCGGTCCGTCAGCGAGGGGTCGTCGGCGGGGAAGCGGACGAAGCCGCAGAGGAACGCGACCTCCCCCTCCGGCAGCCGCATCAGCGGCGTTCGCGCACGGCCAGGGTGGATGGGGTAGAGCAGGAGGCGTCCGAACTCGCCCAGGTCCTCCTGGCGCAGGTCGGTGAGGAGCTCCGCGACCAGGTCGTCGGCGGACGCGTCCGGGATGAAGGAATGCAGCCAGGGGTGGGGATCGTGCCAGGTGCCCGCCGCCCGCAGGCTGCTCTCCAGCTTGCTCAGCCGCCGGAACAGCTCCGGATACGGCAGGTCGACGCTCTCGGCCCGGGCGCGGAGGTCGGACAGGCCGGCCAGCGTCTCGTCGTCATCGGGCGGCGAGTCCGCCGCGTGCCAGACCCCTGCCTCGATCACGTGCTGCCAGCCCGGCGGATGCGGCCGGATCGCGCCTTCCAGGTAGTCGACCCGGCCCGTGGACAGCAGGCGGCGCTGGTCGGCCGTCATCGCCCGGTGGTCCGGATAGAACAGCGTGTGCAGGCGGACCAGCTCCGGAGCGCGGACGAGCCGGAGGACGGCCCGCGTGATGATCCCGTACTGGCTGAGCCCGGCGCGTACGGCGTCGAAGAGGCCGGCGTGCGTGCTCGCCGAGCACGTGACGATCTCGCCCTCGCCCGTCACCACCTCGAGCTCGACGACGTTGCAGCTCTGAAAGCCGTGGCGGAACGTCATGCCGCCCACGCCGCCCGCGGAGACGCTCCCGCCGACCGACAGGTCGAGATAGTCGGTGAGCACCGGCGGCGTGAGCCCGTGAGGCAGGGCGGCGTCGAGCACCGACCGCCAGGTCGCACCGCCGCCCGCGGTCACGCGATCGGCCTCCACGGCGTGCACGGCGCCCAGCTCGCTCATGTCGATCACGAGACCGCCCCCGGCCTGCGCCCGGCCGTAGACGGAATGGCCCTGCCCGCGCGCGGCCACCGGCATCCGCCGCCCGGCCGCCCAGCGCACCGCGGCGGCCACGTCCTGGGCCGACCCCGGCCGGCACACGGCCGCGGGCCGCCGCCTGATCAGGTGCCCGAAGTCCGCGCTCGCCGCATCCAGGCTCGCCGGATCAGAATCGGCGGCGTACGGCCACGCTTCCTCGCTCATCCCAGCCCCCGAACCGAGCACTGTCACCCACGGTCACCATAAACGATTCGGTGGTCACGCGGCCGACCCGCCGTGCACGAGGTGGGGCGTCGGTCTCCTGAACCGGGAACGACGTCTGACGGTCACATGCCCCCGGGGTGCTCGATGGACCGGATGACGGCGTCGGGGACGATCAGGTCGGCCTTCGGCCTGGTGGCGGCGATCAGTTCGGCGTTGCGCTCGTCGACCTCCTCCACCCAGCTCACCGCGTGGTCGCGCGGCTTGCCGAAGCGCACGTGCCGGGTGACCAGCCGCCGCAGGCGCTCGGTGGAGTCCAGGTCGCAGTACCAGACCTCGTCCAGCCAGGGGCGTACGCGCGCCCAGTCGCCCGTGTCGAAGAGCAGGTAGTTGCCCTCGGTGATGATCAGTCGGGCGGCCCGGGGGACCGGGATGCTGCCGGCGACGGGCTGCTCCAGGTCGCGTTCGAAGGCGGGGGCGTAGACCACGTCCTCCTCGTCCTCGCGCAGGCGGCGGAGGAGGGCGGCGTAGCCGGCGGCGTCGAAGGTGTCGGGGGCGCCCTTGCGGTCGCGGCGGCCGAGCCGGTCGAGCTCGACGTCGGCCAGGTGGAAGCCGTCCATCGGGACGTGGGCCACCCAGTCGGCGGTGAGACCGGGGGGCGGCTCCTGGCTGAGCAGGCGGGTGAGGGTCACCGCGAGCGTGGTCTTGCCCGCGCCGGGGCTGCCGGTGATGCCCAGCAGGGCCCGTCGGCCGCCCCAGGCGCGGGCCCGGGCAAGGAGGTCGTCCAGGCTCATCGGGCCGGGCTGGTGTGGAGCTGGCCGGCGATGAAGGCGCGGGCGTGCCGGGCGAGGTCCTCGCCGTCGTCCCACAGGTTGCGCCAGATCGCCAGGTCGTTGGAGAGCCCTTCCATCACGACCGCCGAGGAGAACGACTCGAAGGTGATCGGGCCCTGGTACCGGATGTCGCCCAGGGCGTGGAAGAACGCGGTGAAGTCGAGGTGGCCGGAGCCGAGATACCCGCGGTGGTTCTCCCCGATGTGGACGTAGCCCAGCCGGTCGCCGACCTCGCGCACGGGTCGTACGAGGTCGTCCTCCTCGATGTTCATGTGGTACGTGTCGAGGTGGATCAGGACGTTGTCCTCGCCGATGTCGTCGGCCAGCCGCAGCGCGTCCCTGGCGGTGTTGATGACGTTGGTCTCGTACCGGTTGCAGATCTCCAGGCCGAGCGTCATGCCGTGGCCGCTCGCCTCCTGGGCCAGGCGGCGCAGCACCGCGACCACGTTGCGCCGGCCCGCCTCGGTGAGCGGACGGCCGTACTTGCCGAGCGCGCTGTAGAGCGCGCCGGTGAAGTGGGTGCCGCCGAGCCCGCGCGTGACGGCCAGGGAGTCGTGCAGCAGCTTCTCGCCGCGCTCGACCACGGCCGGGTCGTCGCTGGAGACGTCGGCGTCGAAAGCCAGGCCGCGCGAGCAGGCCACGCCCAGCCCCGCCGCCCGCAGGGCCTCGCGCGCCGCCGCGACGTCGAGGTTCACCGAGTCGTGCAGCGAGAGTTCCAGCAGGTCGAAGCCGGTCGCTTTGGTCTTCTCGATGGCGTACTGCAGCGAGGCCGGGCTGGTGTCCCCGACCCAGACGAGAGCGTGGACGCCGATGGGGTTGGTGGTCATCTGAATGAGCTGCCTTTCTGGGGCGTCAGTTGCTGAGCGCGCCGGTGATCAGGGCGACGATCTCCTCGCCGGTGGTCTCGGCCGTACGCCGGCCGCCCACGCACTGCCCGGCCCGCATCACCCAGACCTGCTGGCTGAGCCGCATGACCTGGGCGAAGTTGTGGCTGATGAGCAGGACCGCGTGGCCCTCGTCGCGCAGTTTGAGGATCAGCTCCTCGACCCGGGCGGTCTCCTGCACGCCGAGCGCGGCCGTGGGCTCGTCCATGATCACGAGCTTGGAGCTGAACCCGGCGGCGCGGCAGATGGCCACGGCCTGGCGCTGGCCGCCCGAGAGCCGGCGTACCCGGGACTTCACCGCGGGCACGTTGACGGCGAGCGTGGAGACCATCTCGCGGGCGCGGGCCTGCATGGCGCGCCGGTCGAGCAGGGCGATCGGGCCGATTCGGCGGACGATCTCGCGGTTGAGGAACAGGTTCTGCCACACCGTGAGGTCTTCCACCAGCGCGAGGTTCTGGTGCACGGTCTCGATCCCGGCCTCGCGGGCGTCCTCGGGGGAGCGGAAGTCGACCTCGGCGCCGTCGAAGACGATGCGCCCGCTCTGCGGCCGGTGGATGCCGGAGATGCAGCGGACGAGGGTGGACTTGCCGGCGCCGTTGTCGCCGACCAGCGCGGTGATCTCGCCGCGGCGCAGGGTGATGGAGACGTCGGCCAGCGCTCGTACGCTGCCGAAGGCCAGGGAGACCCCGTGGGTCTCGAGCAGGGGAGTGCCGTTCTCGGTCATCGCTGGAACCTTGTGAGCAGGGCGGCCAGCACCACGACGACGCCGACGGCCAGCGGTTGGTAGAACTGGGAGACCCCGAGCAGGGTCAGCCCGTTGACCAGCGCGACCAGCAGCAGCGCGCCGATGACCGGGCCGATGATGGTGCCCCGCCCGCCGAACAGGCTCACGCCGCCGAGCACGACCGCGGCCACGGAGTTGAGCAGGAAGGAGGTGTTGGAGGCGGGTTCGGCCGCGCCGACGCGGGCGACCAGGAGCAGCGCTCCCAGCCCGGCCAGCGCGGCGCTGATGGTGTAGACGGCGACCTTGATCCGCCGGGTGTTGATGCCCATCGCGTTGGCCGACTCCGGCGAGCCGCCGGTGGCCAGCACATAGGTGCCGAACCTGCTGTGGAACAGCACGACGTGCGCCACGATCGCGACCACGATCGCGATCAGGAACGAGTACCCGAAGATCCCCACCCGCCCGGTGGACAGGGTGAGCAGCGCCGGGTCGATGATCGTGACCGGCTTGCCGTCGGAGAGGATCAGCGCCAGACCGGAGGCCGCCGAGAGCATGCCCAGCGTCACGATGAAGTCCGCGATCTTCCCCCAGGCGACGATCAGGCCGTTGGCCACGCCCGCCACCGCCGCGGCGAGCACGCCCGCCACGCAGGAGAGCGCCAGCCCCCACTGCGCCGTGTACGCCTGGCCGAAGACCACCGCGCCCAGCGTCATCGCCGAGGCGATCGACAGATCGATGCCGGCGGTGGCGATCACGAACGTCTGGCCCACGGCCAGCACGATCAGGATCGCGGCGGCCAGCAGCATGGAGGTGATGTTGCCGGGGCTGAGGAAGGTCGGGTTGAGCGCCTGGAACACGATCACCAGGACGACCAGTCCGACCAGGGCCGCCCACTCCGCCCAGAACCCGACGTCTTTCAGCTTCGCGGCCCAGTGCTCTCCGTCACGGGCCGCGAGCGTTGCGTTTGCCATGTCTGTCACTCCTCGTCCCACCGGGCCGGACGGCCGGGCAGGACGGCGTAGGCGCTACTTGATGAGGGACGCGAACGGGTCGTCGTAGCTGCCGAACGGCTTGGGCGTGGCAGCCAGCGCCTTGTCCGCGGTCTCCTTGGTGACCAGCTCGACCGGGGCCTTGACGTTGGCGGGCAGCGTCTTGCCGGTCGCCGCCGCCTGGCACGCCTCGACGCCCATCAGCCCGATCGCGTACGGGTACTGGGCGACGGTGCCGTCCAGGGTGCCGGCCTTGACCGCGTTGAGCGCGTCCTTGATGCCGTCCACGCTGATGACCCTGACCTTGCCGGTCTTGCCGGCGTTGGCGACGGCGCGCGCCACGCCCAGCCCCATGTCGTCGTTGGCGACGAAGAACCCGGCCAGGTCGGGGTGCGCCTGCAACACGTCGGTGGCGGCGGTGAGCGCGGTCTGCCGCTCCCAGTTGGCCGCGACGGTCTGCACCATCTTGACCTTGGGCCCGAGTCCCTGCTGGAAGCCCTCGACCCGCGCGCCGCTGGTCACATCGCCGGCGATGCCGCCGATGGCCGCGACGTTGCCGCCGTCGGACAGCAGCTCGGTCATGCGCTGCCCGGCCATCTTGCCGGCCTCGACGTTGTCGGTCCCGATGTACGTCGCGAGCTTGACGTTCGCGCTCTTGGCCGCCGCCGCGTCGATCGGGCTGTCGATGTTGACCACGGTCTTGTTCTGGGCGGAGAGCTGGGCCAGGCCCTGGATCAGGTTGGTGCCGGAGATCGGGTTGACCACGTAACAGGAGAAGTCCTGCCCGGCCAGTCCGTTGAGCTTGTCCGCCTGGCCGGTCGTGTCCGTGATGGCGTTGGCCGCCTGGACCGTGACGGGCACCTTGGCCGTGGCGGCCTGGTCGTCCATGCCCTGCTTCATCGTCTGGAAGAACGGGTTGTCCAGGCCCTTGATCACAGCGGCGATCTTGGGGGTCGCGGTGCCTTCCCCGCCGGCCGCGGGGGTGGCCCCGGTGGTCTCGCCGGAACCGCAGGCGGCCAGCGCGAGCGCGCCCGCGGCGAGGACCGCGCTGAGGGCCGCGGCGCGGCGACCTCGGGTGTTGGCCATCATCGGATGCCCCTTTCAGCGTCGATGGCATGACCGTAACCAGTGTTTCCGATAGATTGCAACACCTCTTTCGACTTTTTATGTCGAAACATGGCTAACTTCCGTCTAGTGGGAGACATAGCTAAAGTGACCCGTATGGATGCATCGAGCCTGCCCGGCACGCGGCTGGGAGCCAGCTCAGGCGAGATCCTCAGCCTGTTCCGCGACGCCCCCGACGGCCTGACGAAGGCCGACGTGATGCGCCACACCGGCCTGTCGCGAACCACCGTCAACCAGCGACTCGACGGCCTGCTGGCGGCCGGCCTGCTGATCCCCGCCGAGGAGGAGGCGCGTACGCGCGGCCGCCCGGCGGGCCAGTTCGTGGTCAACCGCGACCGCGGGGTGCTGCTGGTGGCCGACATCGGCGCGACCGGGCTGCGGACCGCCCTGTGCGACCTGGCCGGCGAGGTGCGGGCCGAGCGCGAGGTCCGCGCCGAGGTGACGGCCGGCCCCCAGGCTATCCTCACCATCGTCGACGACCTGTTCACCGAGGTCCTCGCCGCGGCCAGGCGCAAGCCGGGCGAGGTGCTCGGCATCGGGCTCGACGTGCCGGGGCCGGTGGACTTCGAGAGCGGGCGGGTCGTCAGCCCGCCGATCATGACCGGCTGGGACCGCTACGACATCCCCGGCTGGTTCCGCACCCGCTTCGAGTGCCCCGTCCTGGTGGACAAGGACGTCAACGCCATGGCGTACGGCGAGCAGCGGCTGCGCTACCCGGACGTGCCCCACCTGCTCATGCTCAAGATCGGCACCGGCGTCGGCACCGGCCTCATCGCCAGCGGCAAGGTGCACCGCGGCGCCGACGGCGCGGCCGGCGACGTCGGCCACATCCAGGTCACGGTGGACGACGTGGCCGAGCCGCCCATCTGCCGGTGCGGCAACGCGGGCTGCGTCGAGGCGTACGCCGGGGGCTGGGCCATAGTGCGCGACCTGCGCGAGGCGGGCCGCGACGTGACCACCGTGGACGACGCCGTACGCCTGATCCGCAGCGGCGACCTCGTCGCGGTGCGGCTGGCCCGGCGCGCGGCCCGCATCCTCGGCGGCGCGATCGCCGACACGGTCAACCTGTTCAACCCGCGCGTCATCGCCATCGGCGGGCAGCTCGCCCACACCGACGAGCAGCTCTTCGCGGGCATCCGCGAGATCGTCTACCGGCGCTCGCTCCCGCTGGCCACCCGCAACCTCCAGATCGTGCGCAGCGACCTCGACCCGCACGCGGGCGTGCTCGGCCTGGCGCAACTGCTGGTCGACGGCATCTACACCCCCGCGCGGGTCCAGCAGCTCGTGGAAGGCGCGGTAGCCTAGCGCCCCCCGTGACGCGATAGGGCGGGCCGGCGCGACCGCCCTCGGCTCCGGCTCGCCGACGACCCGGGGGCACTCGACGATCTTCGGTCGATGAAAGTTACAGGGTCTTCGGCGTGTTTCCCCAGGTCGCGAGCGCCTCTACTTGACCGGGCCGCCGCCGCGCGGAAAGAGTCGTTCCGAACCTTCTGGGGTTGGGAGTCCGATGAGTTACCTTCGTCGCCGCTGGCTGTCCATCCTGCTTCCCGGTCTCCTGGTCGCGCTGTGCGGCCTGGTGCCCCTGATGGAGGAGTCCGCCGGCGCGGTCAGCGACCCGCCCGGCCCCGTGACGGGCAACGCCACCTACTTCGACGGGCTCGGCATGCCGTACGGCGGCTGCGGGGTGCCCCAGGCCAACCTCGACTCGCAGGACTTCGTCGCGCTCAACGTCTACAACACCCCTGGCGACTACACCTTCTATCCCCGGCCGCTGACGGGGGCCAATCTCAGCAAGGCCGGCTTATGGAACAACGGCCTGAACTGCGGCCGCTACGTACAGGTCGAGATCTCCGACTTCTGCACGGGCACCAACGACGGCGCGCAGAACCAGGCGTTCTGCCGGGGCGGCTCCTGGGTCTCCGACGCCTACAACGGCGCGAAGCTGACCATGCTGGTCGCCGACAGTTGCGGCGACTCCAACGGCTGGTGCCGCGACGACCCCTACCACCTGGACCTGTCCAAGGACTCGCTCAACCGGTTCGTGAAGAACGGCTCCGCGATCGGGGACATGTATCCCAGCCACTGGAACAACCGGCACGTCACCTGGTCGTTCGTCCCCGCGCCCAACTACAGCGGCGACATCAACATCGGCTTCCTGCAGTCCGCCCAGGTCTGGTGGCCGGCGATCTCCGTCTCGCACCTGGCCAACGGCATCCACGGCGTCGAGTACTTCGCCAACGGCGCGTGGCAGCCGGCCCAGATGAACGGCGACATGGGCCAGTCCTACGTCATCGGCGGGATCACGTCGGGCTCCAACCAGTTCCAGATCCGGGTGCGGGACGTCACGGACACGCTGATCAACGGCGGGCGGGTGTACAGCTTCACGCTTCCGTCGGCCTGCAACCCGTGCGGCACGCCGTACACCAAGGTCAGCTACACCACCTCGAACGGCCCGACCGCCACGCCCACGCCCACGCCCACCCCGACCCCGACGGTGACCCCCACGGGTGGGACCGGCGCCTCCTGCAACGTGAACTATCAGGTTGCCAGCTCATGGCAGGGCGGTTTCACGGCCAACGTCACCGTGCGGAACACGGGCACCACGACCTGGAACAACTGGACGATCACGTGGACCGCGCCGTCCGGCGTGAGCCTGGTCAGCGCATGGAGCTCCACCATCACGGCGTCGGGCGCCACCTGGACGATCAAGCCGCCGACCTGGGCGACGAGCCTCGCACCGGGCGCGACGGCCACCTTCGGCTTCCAGGCCAACGGCCCGTCCACGACCGGCCCGAGCAACATCACCTGTTCCTGAACGCCCCGGCTCGGGCTCGCCTTCACCCAAACGCGCCCCGGATCAGCGCAGCCCCGACGCCCGCAGCGCGCCCGACACCCGTCGCGCGGCCCGCCAGATCGCCGCGCCGATCGCGTCGCCGGCGTCCGCCGGCCCGACCAGGTGCACGCGCGGGATCACCAGGACGTGGCCGACGGTGGCCGGCTTGTGATCCAGGATGGCCACCACACTGTCGTCCTCGTGAACGACGCTGGCCTCGGCCCGCCCGGCGATGATCTCGCAGAAGACGCAGGTTCCCATGCCGACCAGATTGTCATCGCTTCGGGCTAGTCGCGGATGGTCAGGCCCATGGAGCGGGCCGTGCCGGCGACGATCTTCTCGGCCTGGTCCAGGTCGGCGGTGTTGAGGTCGGGGAGCTTGGCCTGGGCGACCTCGCGGAGCTGGGCACGGGTGATCGAGCCGCCGCTCTGGTGGCCGGGGCGCGGGCTGCCGCCGTCGAGCCCGGCGACCCGGCGGATCAGCGAGGCGGTGGTCGGCTGCTTGGTGACGACCTCGAACGACCTGTCCTCGTAGACGGTGATGACCGCGGGGATCACGAACCCGCGCCGGTCCTGGGTCTGCGCGTTGTACTGCCGGCAGAACTCCATGAGGTTGATGCCGAGCGGGCCGAGGTCCTTGCCGACGTTCGCCGGGCCTGCCTCACCGGCCTGAATGTGCAGGGTGACGACCCTGGCTACCTTGTTCTTCGCCATGCCGGTTACGCTAAAGTCTCCAGTTACTGGAATCTCAAGGGAATTATGAGCTACACGATCGGCCGCTTGGCGAAGCTGACCGGCCTGCCGGTGAAGACGATTCGCTTCTACTCGGACGCGGGCGTGCTGCCCGAGCGCGAACGCACTCCCGCCGGTTACCGGATCTACGGCGATGAGGATCGGGCGCGGCTGGAGCTGATCCGTACGCTCAGGGAGATCGGGGTCGACCTGGCCACGATCCGCTCGCTCGGCGACCGCCGGTTGAGGGACGTGCTCGATCTTCACCTCAAGGCGGTGGAGACGCAGCTCAAGTCGCTCCAGCGGACCAGGGCGGTGCTCAGGGCGACGCTCGCCCGGGACGGCGATCCCGCCGAGGAGGATCTGCAAAGACTCCACGCGCTGGGCCGGGTCGGCGCGGCCGAGATGGAGCTGCTGCTGGACGAGTTCGTCGACGAGGTCGGCGGCGACATCGAGGCCCGGCACGAGTGGCTGACCAACCTGCGCGACGCCATGCTCCCCGAGCTGCCCGAGGAGCCGACCGCCGCACAGCTCGACGCCTGGCTCGAACTGGCCGAGCTGCTCGCCGACGAGGACCACCGCGAGAGCCTGCGCCGGCAGAGCAGGGACTTCTGGAGCGAGGAAAGGGATTTCGACGCCTGGCACGAGCTCAACGCCCAGGTCATGCGGGAGGCGCTGACCGCCGCGCGGGCGGGAGTCGAGCCCGGCTCGCCCGAGTCCGAGCCGATTCTCGATCGGATCCTGGGGCTCCTGGGGCAGAGCCGCGAGGAGATGCTGCGCGTGTTCGACGAGCACGACCCGCGGGCGGCGCGGCTGTGGGAGCTGGTGGCGATCATCGAGGACCGGCCCTGGCCGTCGGAGCCCACCATCGCGTACGGCTGGATCGAGGCGACGTTGCGACAGCTGCCGGGCGCACGATCCTGACGACGGTGGAGCCGCGCGAGCCGATCAGGAGCAGGCGTTCCCGGCGGTGGCCCGGTGGTGATGGAACGTGCGGTGGGTGGCCCTGACGCGCACCGGCTCAGGCACGTGCCGGGCGGCCTGCTCGCGGGCGTAGAGACGGATCAGGTCGTGCATCCGGTAGCGGCCGGGTCCGGCGGGTTCGAGCAGGCGGGCGTCCATGAGGTGGTTGAGCGCGCTCTCCGCGCGGTGCTCCGGCCAGTCGGTGAGGGCGGAGGCGGCGGCCGCCGTGTGGGTGGGGGTTTCCAGGAGGCCGAGCAGGAGGAACGCGTGCGCGGCGTCGTGCCCCACGGGCTCGCCCGGGAGATGCTGGAGGCTGACCGCGATGCTGTCGCGGATCGCCAGGTCGGCGTGTTCGAGGGCGTCGAGGCGGCGGTCGGGGTCGGCGAGCTGATCGGCCAGCTTGGCCAGCGTGCGATCGGGCTGGGCGGCCAGGCGCGCCGCCGCGATGCGCAGCGCGAGAGGAAGGCCGGCGCACTGGCGGACGATCTGCCGCGCCGCCTCCGGTTCGGCGCGGACCCGCCCGGCGTCCGCTATGCCGGCGAACAGCGCGGCGGCGTCGGCCTCCTCCAGCCCGGTCAGGCGCAGGTGGCTGGCGTTGTCGAGCGAGGCCATGACCAGGCGGCTGGTGACGATGACCGCGCACGAGGGCCCTGCGGGGATGAGCGGCCGGACCTGGCCCGCGTCGAGCGCGTCGTCGAGGATGACGAGCAGTTTGCGCGTCGAGGTGAGCGATCGGTAGCGGGCGGCGGCCTCGTCCAGCGTGGCCGGTACGGCGCCGCCGTCCAGCCCGAGCGAGCGCAGCAGCCGGCTCAGGGCCTCGTACGGCGACAGCGGCTCGCGCCCGGCGGTGGCGGCGCGCAGGTCGAGGTAGAGCACGCCGTCGGCGAAGCGGCCGGCGACGCGGTGCGCGACGTGGATGGCGAGCGCGGACTTGCCGATCCCGCCGGGACCGTGGATCGCGGCGACGGTCGGCAGTCCGGGCACGGTGTCGGAGAGCGTCCGGCGCAGCCAGGCGACTTCCGCCGTACGGGCGGTGAACGCCCGGGTGTCGGCGGGGAGCTCGATCGGGACGACAGGCCTGGCGGGCGTGGGCCGTTGCGCCCGGGGGGCGAGGTGGAGCGCGGGATCCCGGCGCAGCACCGCCTGCTGCATCCGGCGCAACGCCGCGCCCGGCTCGATGCCCAGCTCGTCGATCATGACGCGGCGGGTCTCCTGGTACACCGCGAGGGCTTCGGACGACCGAGCGGCCCGGTACAGCGCCAGCATCAGCTGGGCGCGGGGACGTTCCCGCAGCGGGTTCGCCTCGGCATGGGTGGTGAGCACCGGCACCACCGCGTGGTGATCACCGGCGGCCAGGCGCAGGTCGATGTGGTCCTCCAGCGTGGTCAGGTGCTCCTCCTCCAGCCGGGCGGACTCGACCTGGGCCCACAAGGCGGTCATGCCCGCCAGCGCGTTGCCCCGCCACAGCGCCAGGGCCCGTTGGAACAGCGCGTCGGCCGTCGCGACCGCACCGCGGTCCCGCGCCGCCCGTGCCTGGCGGGCCAGGAGCGTGAACAGGTGGGCGTCGACGCGCTCACACGCGAGGTTCAGCTGGTAACCGCCGGCGACGGTCGCGATGATCTCGTCGTCGTGGTGCGGCGAGAGCAATGCCCGCAGCTTCGACACCACGATGTGCAGTTGCTTGCCCGCTGTGGTGGCCGTGCTGTGGCCCCACACCTGGGCGAGGAGTTCGTCCGCGGGGACCGGCTGCCCGGCGCTCAGTGCCAATCTGGTCAAAACCCCGACCCGCCGCTCGCCGGAGACCCCCACCGGCGCGCCGTCGGCCGTGGTCTCCCACGGCCCCAGGATTTTGATCTCCAATCCCATCAAGGCTCTCCTTGTCACAGTGGATAGCCGACACAAGTGGAAGGCGACGCCCGCACGTAGGAGCAGGACAGCCGGGCCGCGCCGGCGGCTGTCCCTATCAGTGAGCGGACGCGCGACGTTGACGATCAGGCCGGCACGGCGTCAACGCCGCCGCCGGCCCCCGTTCGAGTGCTGGTGTACGTCACCCCCGCTGCCCCCCGCAGGGGGTGTCCGCGCGGCCTCGCCGCGACTGATCGCCACTCTACGAAGGCACGGGGCGCGCTGGTGTCCGGTGAACGCCCTACAACGAGGTCACCGTTTGGTTGAGCTCGGCGAGCGTGATGAGCCCGTCGTCGAGCGCGCGGCCGACGAGCTCACTCTTGGTACGGGCGGCCCGCCCCACGTTGGCGTACTTCACCCGCACCCGCGCGATATAGGTGTCCACGGTCTTGACCGTGATGTTGAGCTTGGCGGCGACGAGTTCCTTGGACGACGACACGAACCACGCCCGCAGCACCTCGGTCTCCCGCTGCGACAGGCGCGGCCGGCCGGGATCGTCGTTGGCGATGAGCGCCCCGGACAGCGACGGCGCGGTGTACGGCTCGCCCCGCGCGGCCGCCCGGATGGCGGGCACCAGGTGCTCGGGCCCCTCACGCTTGGTCAGGTAGGCGAGGGCGCCGAGGTCGATGCACTTGATCGCGGTCGCGTCGTCGGTGTGCTGGGAGTACACGATCACGCGCCGCCCGTTGTCGACCAGCCGGCGAAGCTCGCCGAAGTCCGGCCGGCGCGGCACCAGCTCCAGATCGAAGATCACCACGTCGGCGAGCGCGCCGGGGCCGGTCCAGACGTCGGCGAGCCGCTCGCCGGCGTCGATGAGGTCGATCGGTGGCACGGCCTGGGAGCACCACAGGAGCACACCCGCGGAGATGGCCGCGTGATCGTCCACGATCACCGCGGTGATCAGCTCGTCCGCTGCCATCGGGCCTCCACCCAGACTGTGTCGTCGTTGTTCAACGCCTCGACCTGCACGCCGGGTGTGGCCGGGCTCGGCAGGTCCATCTCGCCGCAGTCCGCGACCACGCTCACCGACACCAGGTCCGCACCGCCGAGGACGGTGACCCGGGCCCGGGAGACGGTGGTGGCGAGGACGACGAGCACCGCCTCGGTGAGGTCGCGCCGAACGGCCAGGGGCGGCTCGGGCCAGTGTCCGCGGGTGTCCAGCTCCACCACGACGCCCTTGCGGTCCGCCACGTCGATGCAGTGGCGCAGCTCGTGCAGCAGGGGGTTCGCGACATTGTCGGCCTCGGCGAACAACCTGCGCATCCGGGCCGCCTCGATGGCGCAGTGCCGCTGGACCGCCGGGTCCTCGGGGCGCATCGAGCCGTCGGCGAGCCCCTCCAGGAGCGGGACCGTGGTGGCCGACAGCTCCACGAACCGCTGCTGCCTGCGGCGATGGGACTCCACGGCGACGGCCTCGGCGACGCGTACCTGCTCGATCTCCTTCTGGGAGCTCGCCGCCGCCGCGCTGAGCCGGAGCAGCACGGCCGCCACCACGGCCAGGCACAGCGGAAAGCCGATGACGGACACCGAGCCGGTGGCGAACCTGGCCAGCGCCCCCCGGCTGAGGTTGTCGAACAGGACCAGGTGGAGCAGGGCGATCAGCTCGTGGGCCAGCAGGAACGACGCCGCCGCCCGCAGCGGACGGTCGAGCAGCACGACGACGCCCACCCAGTTGGCCGCGCCGAAGATCCAGTCCACGCCCGTCGACGTGCGTCCCTCGGGCAGGGCCGCGTACGACAGTACGGACGCGCCGAGCACGACGGCGATGGCGGGCCCACGCAGCCGGCCCCACGCACGCCCCCGGACGAGCAGTACAAGCTCGCCGACGAGCACGGCCCCCAGCGCCGCGAACGCGACCAGCTGAGTGCCCAGTGACTCATGGGCCTCCCGGTGGCCGAGCAGGTTGGCCAGTCCGAGCCCGAACACGGTCGCCATGGCGACGATCGCCGTCGCGATCCGCAGGCCGTGCCGCAGCTGCGCGCGCGTCACCTCCTCGACGGCGTCAGTCATGGCCGGCTCGCCATTCCAGCCGTACGAGGGTGCCCTCTCCCTCGGCGGAGGTGATCGTGGCCGTGCCGCCGACGCGATCCATCCTGCCGCGTACGGACTCGCGGATGCCGCGCCGGGTGGCCGGCACGTCCATCGGCGAGAACCCCTTTCCCTGGTCGGTGATGTCGAGGCACAGCGTTCTCTCGTCCCCGCGCAGCCGGACGGTCGCGCGGGTCGTGCCCGCGTGGCGGCGTACGTTGGTGAGGGCCTCCCGTGCCGCGTCGGCGATCCCCCTGGCGACGTCGAACGGCAGCCGCACCTGCGCCGGGGCGTCGAACTCCACGGTCAGATGGGTGACAGCGAAGTCGGCGCGCAGCAGGTCGACGAGGTCCGCGTACTGCGGTGCCCGCCTGCTGTCGGAGCGCAGCCGGTCCAGATCGCGGCGGGCCTGCGGCGCCAGCCAGTCCGCGTCCGATTGCACCTGTCCGATGCCGACCATCAGCAGGGTCGTCGCCGCCGTGTCGTGCAGCGAGTTGGCGTGCTCGCGCTCCTCCGTACGGACCGCCGCGGCCACCAGCGACTCGCCGCGTGCCCGTGCGGCCTCGGCCGCCATCCGGTCGGCCCGTCCGGCCGCGCGCTGCACGAGCACCCAGGCCGCTCTGGACAGCGCCGCCGCCGGGATCGCCCACATCGTCCCCGTCACCAGGGTCGAGTCCGCGTCCAGCGCTCCTGCCACGACGAGGGTGGCCACCGCTCCACCCCCGGCCACCAGCGCCGCCGCGCCGCCCGCCAGCGCGGGAGTGTGCCACTGGCACGTCACACAGGCGAAAGTGACCAGCAGCCGCAGCCACCCGGTGTTCCTGTCCTCGACGGCGCCGGTCCAGAACACGCTCATGAACAGCCCCAGCAGGACGATCACGTCGAGGGCCACCGGCGCGTTTCCCCGGCCCGCGCGCAGCCACCACGCGTACCCGCAGGTCCAGGCGGCGGCGACGCCGACCACGTACGCGGTGCTCGTCAAGTGCTCGGGAGGGGCGCGGAACAGGGCGATCGCGCAGATCGGAACGAGCGTCGCCAGGCGCACGGCGGCCGCGTACCGGCGGCCGAAGCGCACCAGCAACCGCGCTGCTTCCCCGGGCAACCGTCACCTCTCAGCTCGCCGCTCGCGATCTCAGTGGTACGCAGCCTAACGAGTCGCACCGTCCATCCGGGGACGAAGGTGATCATCGGGGGACCTGATCCTGCTCTTGAAACCGGGGCGAACTCGTTTCATGATCAATGATCAGTATCGATCGTGGAGGGCCGCATGAAGAGGTCGGCAATGGTCGTCGTCATGTTGTTGGGCATGGCGCTCCCCACGGGGCGGGCCGCCGCCGCGGCGGGAGACTACTGGGTGGTGGGCGGGGATCAGGCGGCCCGGCGGCTGATCGCGTTCGACCCGGCCGTCGCCGACTGGAACAGCTCCCCGGCCGTGAAGTGGACGTGGCAGCCCAGCGTGTCGCCCGGCCGCTTCACGAGCGACGAGGTGTCGGCGTTCGGGCTCATCGCCGACTTCAAGCTCCGCGAGCTCCCGTCCGGCGCGCAGAGCTTCGTCGTCGCCGCCGGGGGCGGACAGGGCATCGCCGCCGTCGTCTCCTACCCGGACGGCGTCCGCCAGTGGGCGCGCCTCCTGCCGGGCAACCTGCACGCCGCCGAGCTGCTGCCCGACGGCAACATCGCGGTCGCCGCCTCCGCCGGCGGCTGGGTCAGGGTGTACGCGTCCTCACAGGGCCCCAACGCCGGCGCGTACGCCGAGTACAAGCTGACCGACGCGCACGCCGCCCTGTGGGACCCGGCGATCAGGCGGCTGTGGGTCATCGGCCAGGACCCCGCCACCGAGCAGCCCATCCTGACCGCCCTGGCCGTCGAGGGCACCCCGGCCCAGCCGGAGCTGCGCGAGGACACCGCACGCAGGTCGGGCCTGCCGACACCCGGCGGCCACGACGTGTACGCCCACGCCCACGACCCGAACAAACTCTGGCTCACCACCGGCTCGGCCGCCTACCTGTACGACAAGACCAGGAAGACCTTCGACGCCGCCCTCCCCGGCGGCGCGAACCGGGGCGCCGTCAAGTCCATCAGCAACCAGCCGTCCGGCCAGATCGTCCAGACCCAGGCGAGTTCGGCCAAGTGCACCTACAACACCTGGTGCACGAACACCGTGGACTTCTTCGCGCCCGCCATGAGCCGCACTCGCGCCGGCGCGGCCTTCTACAAGGCACGCGTGTGGAGCCCCTACTACGGGGCCGTCGACCGGCCCCTGCGCGGCACGGTCTGGGACCGTACCCGCGGCTCCTCCGGCGCGTGGGACGCGAGCGCGGTGCGGATCGACGGCAACGGCTCCATCTCGGACGTGGCCGTGGCGGCGCTGCCGGACGGCAGCATTCACGTGCTGACCGTGGTGCCGGGGAGCGGGGTCTGGGACCGCACCCGCAGCCCGTCCGGCACGTGGGACGCGAGCGCGACGCAGATCGACGACAACGGCTCCATCTCCCGCGTGTCGGCGGCGGCCCTGCCCGACGGCGCCCTGCACGTGCAGAGCGTGGTGCCGGGGGCCGGGGTGTGGGATCGCACCCGAAGCGCCGCCGGTGTGTGGGACGCCGGTGCGACGAAGATCGACGGCAATGGGACGGTGAGCGCCGTCTCGGCGGCCGCGCTGCCGAACGGCGCTCTGCACGTGCAGACCGTGGTGCCGGGGACTGGGGTGTGGGATCGCACCCGAAGCGCCGCGGGCGTCTGGGACGCCGGTGCGACGAAGATCGACGGCAACGGGGCCGTGAGCGCCGTCTCGGCGGCCGCGCTGCCGAACGGCGCCCTGCACGTGCAGACCGTGGTGCCCGGGAGCGGAGTCTGGAACCGCGCGCGCAGCGCCGCCGGAGCGTGGGACGCCGGCGCGACGCAGATCGACGACAACGGCTCCATCTCCCGCGTGTCGGCGGCGGCCCTGCCCGACGGCGCCCTGCACGTGCAGAGCGTGGTGCCGGGGGCCGGGGTGTGGGATCGCGGGCGCAGCGCCGGGGGCGTCTGGGACGCCGGCGCCACGAAGGTCGACGGCAGCGGCAGCGTGCTGGAGGTGACGGCGGCCGGGCTGCCGGAGGGCGGCCTGCATCTCCTCACGCTTCCCGACCTCAGCTGAGGCGCTCCAGGGGCCGGCGGGATAGCCTGAAAGCGAAGGACTTCCTGTGCAGCCTCGCGAACCATGATCGCCCTCAAGACGCCGGGCGAGCCGCGGTCACGAGCAGCTGACCATCGCCAGCCAGGCGATCTCGCTCTCCCGGTCGGGCCTTAACCGTCGAGATCGGGGAGCCCGTCCAGGTCACGCACCGCACGTCCCATCCTGGACAGCGCCTGGCGCAGGATGGCCGGTGAGGTGGCGAAGTTGAGCCGCACGCACCCTGCCCCGCCGGAGCCGAACACATGTCCCGAGCTCAGGGCGACGCGGGCGCGGTCGAGGAACATCTTCGCCGGTCCCGCGACGTCGCTGACGACGCCGAGTTCGTCGCGCTGCCGGTCATCATGCAGGCCGAGCCAGGAGCAGTCGAGCCAGGCGAGGTAGGTGCCCTCGGGCCGGTGGTAGCGCGCTTCAGGGAGGTGTTCCGCGATCAGTTGCCCCAGCAGGGTGCGATTCGCGTCGAGGCCCCGCAACAGCTCGTCGAGCCAGATCCCGCCCTCGCGGAACGCCGCAGTGTGAGCGATGACGCCCAGATGGCTGGGGCCGTGGCTGACTTCCTCGGGCAGGCGCCGAAGGTCGTCGGCCGCGTCGGGACCTGCGACGACCAGGGCGGCTTTGAGACCGGCGAGGTTCCAGGCCTTGGACGCGGAGGTCAGCGCGAAGCCGTTCTCGGACCCTTCGATGCTGAGGAACGGGGTGAAGACGGCTCCGGGCAACACGAGCGGGGCGTGGATCTCATCGGAGATCACCCGCACGTCGTGCTTGCGGGCGAGCCGGGCGATCGCCTGCAACTCATCGCGGGTGTGGACGACGCCGGTCGGGTTGTGCGGGTTGCTCATGAGGAACGCCGCGCGACGGCCCTGGCTCCGCGCGCGTACGAACGCCGCTTCCAGAGCGTCGAGATCGACCCGCAGATCCGGGCCGAGCGGCGCTTCGACGATCTTCCTGGAGTCGTGCGTGACGAAGGCGTAGAAAGGCGGATAGACCGGCGAACACACGACGACCGCGTCCCCGGGCTCGGTGATCAGGCGCAGGACTTCGACGATGCCCATCATGACGTCGGGCACGACGGCTGTGCGCTCGATTCGCACGCCGTCCCACCGCCACCGCTCGCGAGCGAACTCCGCCAGGGCCTCGGCGTAGGCGCTCCCGTACGGGTATCCGGTGTCGCCGAGGTCGACCGCTCGGTGCAGGGCCTCGGCGATGGGAGGAGCCAGCGGCACGTCCATCTCCGCCACCCAGAGCGGTAGCACGTCGTCGGGATGCGCACGCCACTTCATGCTCGTGCGCTTGCGAAGCTGTCCGAGCGACAGCCGCACGAGAGGATCGGTGCGCCGGCCCTCAACATCTGGATCACCCTGCTGGTCGTGCACTCGTGACTCTCTCCTCCTCGCGCGCGTCCAGCCAGGTTAGGTGAGTATCGATGGCCCGAGTAGGGGGTCATATTTAATGTCGATAAAAGCGACGCGAATGACCATCACGGACAGCGCGATCGTCACGGCCCCAGCGAGTCGCTCTACTCCGGGAAGTGGCAGGCGACGCGGTGTCCCGCCCCCGACAGCGCCGGCTCTTCGGCGGCGCATCGCTCCCGGGCCTTCCAGCAGCGGGTACGGAAGCGGCAGCCCGACGGCGGGTCCGCCGGGCTGGGCACGTCACCGGCGAGCACGATCCGCCGCCGCTCCCCGCGCTGCGACGGATGCGAGATCGGCACGGCCGAGATGAGCGCCTTGGTGTAGGGGTGGGCGGGCCGGGCGAAGATCTCCGTACGCTCGCCCTCCTCCACGATCCGGCCCAGGTACATGATCGCCACCCGGTCGCACAGATGCCGCACGACCGACAGGTCGTGCGAGATGAACAGGTAGGCCAGGCCCAGCTCGCGCTGCAGGTGGGCGAGCTGGTTGACGACCTGCGCCTGGATCGAGACGTCCAGCGCCGAGACGGGCTCGTCCAGCACCAGTACGCGCGGGCTCAGGGCCAGCGCCCTGGCGAGGCCGACGCGCTGGCGCTGGCCGCCGGAGAACTCGTGCGGGTAGCGGTTGGCGTGCTCGGGCGACAGGCCCACCAGCTCCAGCAGCTCGCCGACCCGGTCCCGGCCGCCGTCGCGGTAGCGGCCCTGGGTGCGCAGTGGCTCGGCGACGATCTCGTGCACGGTCAGCCGCGGCGACAGCGACGAGTACGGGTCCTGGAAGACGATCTGGATCTCGCCGCGCAGCGGGCGGAGCTCGGTGTGCGACATGGGGGCCAGGTCGCGCCCGCCGTACAGGATGCGGCCGGAGGTGGGCTCGGTCAGGCGCACGACGAGCCGGCCCGTCGTGGACTTGCCGCAGCCGGACTCGCCGACCAGCCCGAGCGTACGGCCGGAGTGCAGCGCCAGGTCGACGCCGTCCACGGCCCGGACCGCCCCGGTACGACGGCGCAGGATCCCGGTGCGGATCGGGAAGTGCTTGGTCAGGCCCTCCGCGGCCAGCACGGGTTCGCTCACGCCGGCTCCTCGTGGAAGTGGCAGGCCGACAGGTGACCGCCGGCCACCGCGACCGGTTCGGGACGGTTCGCCCGGCAGGTGGCGCGGCCGGCGCCCAGCGCGCAGCGCGGCTCGAAGGCGCAGCCGGGCGGCGGCGTCAGCAGGTCGGGCGGGCTGCCCGGGATCGGCGCCAGTTCTCCCGCCGCCGGCTCCAGGCCGGGCCGGCTGGACAGCAGGCCGCGCGTGTAGGGGTGGCGGGGCGTGGTGAAGACCTGGTGCACGTCGCCGTGCTCGACGACGCGGCCCGCGTACATGACCGCGACCCGGTCGGCCAGCTCGGCGATCACGCCCAGGTCGTGGGTGATGAGCACCGCCGCCGCGCCGGCCTCCCGCCTGGCCGTGTCGAGCAGGCCGAGCACCTGGGACTGGACGGTGACGTCCAGCGCGGTCGTCGGTTCGTCGGCGATGAGCAGGTCGGGCTCGTTGGCGAGGGCCATCGCGATCACCGCGCGCTGGCGCATGCCGCCGGAGTACTCGTGGGGGTGCCGGCCGTACCGGTCGGCGGGGTTGGCGATGCCGACGGAGGCCAGCAGCTCCAGCACGCGGGCCCGCACGGCGGCGCGGCCGAGGCGCGGCTGGTGCAGCCTGACGGCCTCGGCGATCTGGGCGCCGACCGGGACGACCGGGTTGAGCGCCGTCATCGGGTCCTGGAAGATCATCGCGATGCGGCGGCCCCGAATCCGCCGCAGCCGGCGCGCGGGCAGGGCCAGCAGGTCCTCGCCGTCGAAGCGCACGCTGCCGCGCACCACCCGCCCCGGCGGCCGGACCAGGCCGAGCACCGACATCGCGGTGACGCTCTTGCCCGAGCCGGACTCGCCGACCACGCCGAGGATCTCGCCCGGCCTCACCTCCAGGCTGACTCCGTCGACGGCGCGCACCACGCCGCCCTCCGTGGGGAACTCGACCGCCAGGTCGTCGACCGTGAGCAGCGGCGTCATCCGCGGCGTCATCTGCGGGCTCCCTTCGGGTCCACGGCGTCGCGCAGGCCGTCGCCGACGAAGTTCACGGCCAGGACGGTCAGCGCGATGGCCAGGCCGGGCGGCAGCCACAACCACGGCATGGTCTGGATGAGGGTGAGGTTCTGGGCGTCGGTCAGCATGTTGCCCCAGCTGGCCCGGGGCGGCTGCACGCCGAGGCCGAGAAAGGACAGCACCGCCTCCAGCAGGATCATGTGCGCCACCAGCAGCGTGCCGACCACCGCGACCTGCGACAGGACGGCGGGCAGCACGTGCCGGCCGATCACCGCCAGCCGCCCGGCGCCGAAGGCCCGCGCCGCCTGGACGAACTCCTGCTCGCGCAGCGACAACGTCAGCCCGCGCACCACCCGGCAGGCGGTCGGCCAGTTGCACGCGGCGAAGACGAGCACGAGCATCGCGGTGCCCGGCCCGAGCACGCCCGCCAGCACGACGATGACGACCAGCGGCGGGAAGGAGAGCACCACGTCGGCGGCGCGCATGACGACGGCGTCGACCGGCCCGCCGAACATGCCGGCCAGGGCGCCGAGCAGCGTGCCGAGGCAGGCCGCCGCCAGCGACGACAGCAGGCTGACCAGCAGCGAGATCCGGCCGGCGTGCACGAGCCTGGCGAGCACGTCCCGCCCGGTGGAGTCGGTGCCGAGCAGGTGCGCCGCCGACGGCGGCTCGCGGAAGGCGGCCAGGTCCACCGCGTTCGGGTCATGCCCGGCCACCAGCGGCGCGGCCAGCGCCAGCACGCCGACGGCGGTGAGGAACACGGCGCCGGCCAGCGCCATGCGGTTGCGCCGGAAGCGCCGGGCGGCCAGCAGGGCGGGGGCGGCGGTCATGACAGGCTGATTCTCGGGTCGGCCAGCGCGTAGAGCAGGTCGGCGACGAGGTTGCAGACCAGTACGAGCACCGCGACGAACATCGCGAACCCGATCACCACCGGGTGGTCGAGCTGGCTGATCGAGCTGATGGCGAGCTGCCCCATGCCCGGCCAGGCGAAGACCTGCTCCAGGGCGACCGCCCCGGCCAGCAACTGGGGGATGTAGATCATCACGACGGTGATGAGCGGGACCAGCGCGTTGCGCAGCGCGTGCCGGATCAGCACCCGGCCCGGACCGGCGCCCTTGGCCTCGGCCGTACGCACGTAGTCGGCGCTGAGCTCCGCCAGCAGCCCGGCCCGCACGTACCGGGTGAGCGGCCCGGCGATGGACAGCCCGAGGATGGCCGCGGGCAGCACCAGGTGGGCCAGGATGTCGGCGCCGCCGCCGTCGCCCGGCGTGGACATGCCGGAGGACGGCACCCAGCCGAGCCTCAGCGAGAAGAGGTAGATCGCGGCGATGCCCAGGAAGAAGCTGGGCACCGAGATCGTGCCGAGGCCGGCGACCGTGGCGGCGTAGTCGACCGCGGTGTTGCGCCGGACCGCGGCCAGCGTGCCCGCCGCCACCGCCAGCGCCAGGCCGATCGCCAGGGCGGTGCCCATGAGCAGCACGGTGGGGCCCATCCGCTCGCCGAGCACCTCGGTCACCGGGCGGTGGCTGACGAAGGAGTAGCCGAGGTCGCCGCCCAGCACGTTGCGCAGCCAGATGCCGTACCTGATCAGGACCGGCTGGTCCAGGCCGAGTTCGGCGCGCTTGGCGGCCACGAACGCCGGGCCGCCCGAGGCCAGTTGCTCGGGGTTGACCATCATCCGGACCGGGTCGCCGGGCGCGGCGCGGACCAGGAGGAAGACGGCGACGCTGATGAGCAGGAAGACGGCGGCGTTGACCAGGAGCCGGCGCACGAGGTAGGCGAGCATCAGCCGGCCAGGGTCCACTCGTCGGCGTTCCAGAAGCCGGCGGTGAAGTCGCCGCTGGGCTTGAAGCCGCGCAGCCGCGAGCTGGTGGCCCACAGGGTGTCGGGGCTGTACAACCAGAGGTACGGGACCTGGGCGTTGTCCTTGCTCGCGGCCTCCTGATAGAGCTCGGCGCGCTGGTCCTGGTCGGTACGGGCGTCGGCCCGGGTGGTGAGGGCGTCCAGCGACCGGTCGCAGAAGTTGCTGACGTTCGCGCCGGCAGGGTAGAAGGTGCCGCAACTGATGATCGTGGCGCTGCTGGTGGGGTCCACGGCGTAGGTGCCGCCGCCGTAGAGCACCAGGTCGAACGTGCGCTCCTCGAAGGACTCCAGCAGTTCGGCCACCTGTACCTGCTCGAGCTCGACCGTCATGCCCACCGCGTTCAGCGCGCCCTGCACCACCGTGGCCGCCACGTCGCGGTCGCGCTGGCCGGGCACCCACGACAGCGTCACCTTCTCGCCGGCCCGCCACCCCGCCTCGGCCAGCAGCGACCTGGCCTTGGCCGGGTCGTACGCGTACTCCTCCAGCGTGCCGGGCAGCGCCCAGGGGGTGACGAACGAGGAGTTCTGCACCCGGCCCTTGCCGGCCAGGAGCTTGGCGACCAGCGCCTCGCGGTCGATCGCGTGGAGCATCGCCCGCCGTACCCGGGGGTCGGCGAAGCGCCGGTCGCTCTGGTCGACCGCCAGCCTGATGAAGCCGGAGCTCGGCTTGGCCGAGACGGTGACGCCCTTGAACGTCTTCACCACCTGCAGATCGGTGGGGGAGATCTGGACCAGATCCATCTCGCCGGTGCCGAGTTGCGCGGTCGCCACGTCCGAGCTGATGGGTTTGAGGAAGATCCTGGGGATCGCGACGGGCTTGCGGTAGTGCGGGTTGGCGGCCAGCTCCACGTACTGGTCGGTCTGGTACCTCACGAAGGTGTACGGGCCCATGCCGACCGTCGGGTGGTTGAAGAAGGCGTTGCCCGCGATCTTGTCCACCGGCTCCTCACCGAGCACGTGCTCGGGCAGGATGAAGGCGAACGGCCCGGCGATCAGGCTGAGGAAGCCGATGTTCGGCCTGGCCGGCCTGATCACGAACGTGGTGTCGTCCGGGGCCTCGAAGACGGCCCCGGACAGCTTGCCCGCCATCGCGCTGCCGGTCTTGGCGTCGGCCAGCAGCTTGTAGGTGAACAGCACGTCCTTGCTGGTGAACGGCTCGCCGTCGCTCCAGTTCAGCCCCCGGCGCAGGTGGAAGGTGATCCGGTCCTTGTCCACCTCCCACCGCTCGGCCAGGCGCGGCGCGTAGGCGTAGGTATCGTCGACGGTCAGCAGGTTGTCGTAGATCAGCGTCATGACCTGCTGGTCGGGGCCGCTGGGCGAATCCAGCGGGGAGAAACGCTTCGGCTTCTGGTACAGGTAGATGTTGATCACGTTCTGCGGGGAACCCTGGGCGGGGGTGTTGGTCGGGTCGGAGCAGCCGGCGGCGAGCACGAGGACGACGGCGGCCAGCGCGCCTGACAGGCGGTTCATGGGGCCTCCCTGGGCGTGACGGGATTGACGAGCGCGCCGGGCCCGGCCGGGGGCAGGTCATCGCAGGGCAGGACCGGACACAGCGCCTCCCGAAAGCCTCATGTGCAATGAGTAATCAAAGCGATACTCTCAGTGATGTATGGTCGGCGCAAGCCCCACGTTCAGGAGCCTGTATCGACCGAAAGTACTGTCGCGTTCCCTGCTTTCTGTCGATGTGGGTGGCTGGTCCTGTTTTGCAGGATGAGGCCTCATGTCACCTGAACTACGGCAAGGACGGCCGCGGATCGCGGCGCTGGACGTGATCCGCGGGTTCGCGTTGTGTGGAATCCTGCTGGCCAACGTCCAGCCGATCGCCAGTCTGGGCGCGCCGGCCGTGTCGGAGCCCTCGGCGAGCCCCGGGGATGCCTGGCTCGGCCTCCTCGTCGAACAACGCTTCTACCCGATCTTCTCGCTGCTGTTCGGCGTCGGGTTCTCGCTCCTGCTGCGCTCGGCCGGAGAACGGACCGCCCGGCCGCGGCTGCTGCTGTCGCGCAGGCTGCTGGCGCTGCTCGCGATGGGCCTGGCGCACCACCTGCTCCTGTGGCAGGGCGACATCCTGGCCGTCTACGCCGTCGTCGGGCTGGTGGTGCTGCTGCCCTCGACCTGGCTGCCGCGCTGGGCGGTGGCGGGGCTGGCGTTCGTGTTCCTCGCGGTCGCGCTGGCCCTGGCCGCCGGGCCGTTCGCGCTGGTCCCCGGGCTCTTCCTGCTGGGCTCGGCGCTGACCCGGTACGGCGTGATCGACCGGATCGAGCACTCCGCCCGCGTGCCGGCGCTGCTCGCCGTCCTGTTCGCCGTGCTGGCGGTGCCCGTGGTCAAGCTGCAGGTCGAGCAGGTGCGCTTCAGCCTTACCCTGGCCCTGGCCGGGCTGCTGATCGCGGGCGCGTACATCTGCGGGATGCTCGTGCTGCTCAGGACGCCGTTGCGGCGCGCGCTGGAGGTGCTCTTCGCGCCGCTGGGGCGGATGGCGCTGACCAACTACCTGAGCGCCACCGTACTCGTGCTGGCCGCCGCCCCGCTGGTGGGCGGCGCGCCGCACGAATGGCCCGCCACCACGGTCCTGATCATCGCGGGCGTCATCCTGCCCGTCCAATGGATCTGGTCCACTCTCTGGCTCAGCCGCTATCTGCAGGGGCCGATCGAGTGGCTGTGGCGATGGGTCACCTGGGCGCGCCGCCCGGCACTACGCGCGCCGTGACGCCGTCCGGGCCTCGACCACCCCTCTCAGCCGGACCGCCGCCGCACGCTACGGGCCAACGGCTCGCAGGTACGCCGCCACGCGGTGCCTGTCGCCGTGCTCGGCCCAGCCGAGCGGGGTCGCGTCGTGGTCGGTGTCCTTGATCATGGGGTCGGCGCCGAGCTCGATCAGTGTCCTGGCCGTCTCGACGTCGTCGTTCCAGGCGGCCTGGTGCAGCGGGGTGGCTCGGTGCGGGTGGTTCACGTCGAAGCCGAGCCCGGCGAGCAGCCGCACCGCCGCGGGCTTGCGGTGCTCGGCCGCGCGGTTGATCAGCTCCGGGGATCGCGCGAGGGCTCGCTCCAGTACGTACGGGGCGAATCCGGCCACCGCGTCGGCGTCGGCGCGCATGCAGGCGGCGGTGAACGCGTCCATCTCGTCCAGGACCAGCGAGGCGCCCGCGGCGGCGAGGAGGTCCGCGACCTCGGTGTGCCCGTTCAGCACGGCAAGCTCGTAGGGCGTGCGGCCCCCGTACGCCGGATGCTCGCCGAGGCCGTCCGCCTCGGCGCCGTGGGCGAGCAGCAGCCGGGCTCGCCGCGGGCCGCCCCGCAGCGCCGCGGTGGCCAGTTCCTCGCGCAGCAGTTGCCGGGGGGACTGCAGCGTCGGACCCAGCAGGGCATGCCACGGTCCGCCCGCACCGCGGCCCAGGCCGAACTCCAGCAGCAGCTCAAGATGGGTCGTCTCGTCGGAGAAGGAGCCGCCGAGCCCCCGGTTGTAGAGGGTCTGGCTGTCGTTGGGGCTCGCGCCGGCCTCCAGCAGCAGCCTGGCCAGCGCCAGGCCCTGCGGATGGGGCGGCTGGTCGCCCTCCCCGCCGCCGAACGCGCCGGTGAGCGCGGTGAACGGCGAGGTCAGCCCGTCCCACAGGAAACCGGTGTCGGGATCGGCGCCGTGATCGAGAAGGAGCCGGGCCGCCCGCACGGAGCGGCCGGGAGCCTTGAGGCGCGCGTAGACCAGGTACAGCAGCGGCTCCCACCCGAACGGGCCGCCCTGCGCGCGGGCGAGCCCGGGATCTCCGGCCAGCGCACCGGCCAGGGCGTCGGCAGAACCGGTGGCGGCCATCGTGAAGATGTTCGCGGTGGCCAGGTGCGGATGCCGGTCGAGCAGCCGGTCGGCCTCCTCGGTCCGTCCCGGGTAGTCCGAACCGTAGGTGAGGCAGGCGAGCCGTAGAAACTCCTCGGGCAGCTCTTCGCTCGGCGCGACCTGGTGCGGCGACCGGGAGTAGCGCTTGACGGCGTCGATGTGCTCCTTCAGCCTGGGCCAGCTCGCGAAGCCGTACATGCGGGCGGTGACGAGCTGCGCGTCGGACAGCCTGAGCGTCTCCGGCGGCCGGGGATGGAACTCGGCGACGAGCCCGAGCGCCTCGGGGACCTGCGCCTTCACGTACTGGAGCAGCGTCTTGGCCTGCTTGCGGAGCCGTTCGATGCTGGGGTTGTCGGGCAGGCGATGGATGGGCACAAGGGCCTCCTTTCCGTCTGGCCTGGTGTCCGCATGATCAGGCCGGAAAAGAGGTCGGGCCGGGTCGTTCGACGAGCGTCAGGTGGGCTTGACCCTTCCCGCGGACCGGGCGCGCCCTGAGCGCGCACCACCCAGCCTACGTCGACAGCCGTGCATCCTGTCCCCGCTGCCCTGCCTGCGGATTAAAAGCCGACAGAATTATCTCGGGCCTTTTGTGTCGTAGTTAAATGTAGCGCTCTGCCGGTAAATGTCGGTGGAAGCATTCGGCGGGCGTTCCTTGACCGTTCCTATTTACAGCAGACCTCGCCGCCCGCTGGAGGTTTGATCAGGCACTCGACCCGTGCCGTTCGCCGCCTGACCCGAGCCGCTCCGTCGCGTACTGTCCCGTCCCCGGTCACGGACCCGGGACGTGAGCATTCGCCGCCGAGACCGGCTCGGCTAAGGGCGTTCAGGTCAACGTGGAGGCCCGGCAGTGTCCTGACTAATAGGTGTAATCGTCTATATTCCTGATTATTGGGTGGGGAGGGCGGTCCGGGCGGCTTCGCGGCCTCCTCCAGCGCGTTAGACCAGGATACGGGCCTGTTCGGCCTGGTGTGCGGCCGTCTCAAGGCGTGGCGGGGATGGGCCGTACGGCTTATTGCACATTCATCGCGTCTGGCTTCGGACCGATTCCTCCGGTTGAGTTGAGTGAAGACCGTGGGTGCTGTTACCTTCGCACGGTGGACGACAAGCGTGCACGGGCGGAGATAATCGAGGAATTCGCGGGGACCCTGCGGGAGTTACGCAACGCGGTCGGTAACCCACCTTTCCGTGAGATGTCCGGCCGGTCCGGAGCGATTTCTCACACGACGTTGCATGAAGCCACGAAGGGTAACCGGCTCCCGAGTTGGGAGACCACTGTCGAATTCGTCAAGGCGTGTGACGCAGACCCGGCGGCGTACCGCGAACGCTGGGAGAGAGCGAACCTGGCGGTCAGGTCGACGAGCGCCGGGGATCCCTCAATGCGCGTGGACACCCTGGCGGACCGGCCGGCTGATGGGCTCGCCGTCGCCGTCACAGGCGCCGCGGAGCTTCGTACCATGCAACTCGCCAGCGGGTCGCAACCGCCCCGGTCGGCCGGCGAGACCTTGGCATTCGTGCGTACGCCGCCACTGTCCTTCGCGGGCGACGTCCAGCCTCCGCGCCCTGCGTCGGGGAGCAGAGAGCGATTACGGCTGACGCGCCCGGCCGCGTTCACGGCAGCGGCTGTCATCCTGGGGGCGGCGATCGTCGCCGCGGCCGTCGTCAATCGCGGCTCCACGCCCGGTGGAAACAGCCTGCACCCGACCGGCAGCCCGTCGATCGCCGCGCCTGCCGCGGCCGCCGAATGCCCGGTGCGCTCGACCAACCCGCCGTGGGCCCCGCCGTTGTACAAGGGCGATGCGGCCGTGTTCATCGAGGACGTCACGCTCGCCGACTGCTCGCGCGTCGGTCCCGGCCAGACCATGACCAAGATCTGGCGCCTCAAGAACGCCGGGGACGTGCCGTGGAAGGGATATTCGCTGCGGCGCCTCGACTCCACGCAGCAAGCCGATCACTGCCAGACCATCTCCGACGTGCCGATCAAGGACACGCAACCTGGCGAGACGGTCGACATCCAGACCGTCATCACCACGCCCAGGAAGCTGGGCCTGTGCTACGTGAGGTTCAAGATGGTAGACGCCTCGGGAGCGGTCGTGTTCCCCGGAAGCCGGCCGATCAACTTCCAGATCATCGTCGACGGACTCTGATTCCCCGCCATGTGTGACACGGCGGGGAACCAGAGTCCGACCTGCTCAGGGGGTTCAGCCGAGAACGATCCCCGTGTAGTAGTTCTTGAGGATCCTGGAGTAACTCCAGCCCGCTCTGGCCTTATCGCGGGAGCCGTACTGCGACATCCAGTCGCCGTCGACCCAGTTGCCGCACGCCGTCGTCGTGGAGCAGTACTGGGCCCGGAAGATCTTCCCGCTGCGGGTCAGCCGGGCGCCCCAGGTCGCGTCGACCGCGGCGTTCGTCACCGCCTTCGCGGAGCCGGGCTTGTAGACCTGGCTCGACGTGTGGTCGTAGACGTCGAAGCACCGGCCGTCTGACGTCTTGCGGTTGGAGTGCAGCGCCCAGTACCAGCCGAAGTTCTTCACGGCCATCGCCCCGGCCTTGAGGGACTCGCTCGGCCAGCTCGTCACCCACTCGTTGGGCAGGACGTTCTTGACGTAGGTCTTGAAATCCACCCGCTCCACGCGATCGATGGACTTCCGGTACACGAGGATCGTCGTGGGCAGCTTGGTGTCCGTGCCGTCGGTCTTGCACCCGGTCGGCGTCGGCGTCGGCGTCGTGGAGCCCAGGAACTGGTGCGAGGCGTTCTGGTTCTTCAGGGAGGCGTTCAGGTTGCCCTTGGCGCCTGCGGCGAAGTCCTGGTACGTGCCGGTGTGGCCGCTGTTGAAGTAGACGCGGACGGTTTTGCTGCTGCGGTTCCAGACGGAGGCGGCGGCGTTCTTGATGCATTTGCCCTTGCCCTCGCCCGCCCCCTTGAAGTCGTAGCAGGTGGGCTGGGTGGTGGCGTAGTCGTCGATCGACCCGGTGAAGTCGGAGAGCGATCCCTGGTTGTTGCTGTTGAAGTAGTAGCAGAACTCGCCGGTGTCACAGACGCCGTCGCGGCTCGCCGCCGAGGCGGGCGGTGCGGTGGCGAGGACCGTCCCGCCGAGCGCCATCACGGCGGTCGCCGCGGCCGCGAGCCGCGAGATCAGCCGGACAGTTCGTAAAGGCACAGTTGTCTTCCTCATCTTGTCGGTGGCCGCGAAGCGTTATCGGACGGTGTAGCCCTGGGAGTTCCAGAACGAGGTCGGGTTCGGGTTCTCCAGGTGCGAGTCGCCGACGCTCTTGGCCGCACGCGTCTGCTGTCCGGGACGCATCTCGACGTGGGTGTGCGCGGACGAACGGCTCGACACTCCATGCCACGACTCGGTGGCGATGACCTGGCCGCGGCTGACCTGCTGGCCCACGCGCAGGGAGGACGACGGAGCGGAGTGCAGGTAGATCACCGTTTTGTTCGCCGCGGCGTTGTAGACGGCGATCGTGGAAAGTCCCGCCCTGCCGGTGGATCCGCGTACGACGTTGATGACCTTGCCCGCCACCAGGTTGTAGACATTCGAGCCGATGCCGCGGGCGATGTCGATGCCTTCATGCCGGCCGGCGGTGGAGGTGTAACCGTCGAAGCCGCAGGTGATCGTGCCGGCGGCCTTGTAGAGCGAGGTCGACATGTTGCTGCGCGACGGTGATGACCCCGGGCTGAACTGGTGCGAGGCGTTCTGGTTCTTCAGGGAGGCGTTCAGGTTGCCCTTGGCGCCTGCGGCGAAGTCCTGGTACGTGCCGGTGTGGCCGCTGTTGAAGTAGACGCGGACGGTTTTGCTGCTGCGGTTCCAGACGGAGGCGGCGGCGTTCTTGATGCATTTGCCCTTGCCCTCGCCCGCCCCCTTGAAGTCGTAGCAGGTGGGCTGGGTGGTGGCGTAGTCGTCGATCGACCCGGTGAAGTCGGAGAGCGATCCCTGGTTGTTGCTGTTGAAGTAGTAGCAGAACTCGCCGGTATCGCAGACGCCGTCGCGGCTTGCGGCCGAGGCGGGCGGTGCGGCGGCGAGGACCGTCCCGCCGAGCGCCATCGCGGTGGTCGCCGTGGCGAGGATCCTGGTCAGCTTGCTCATGCTGTTCTCCTTCTGTCTGCGGACTGCTTGCGGAGTCTGGGTTTCGGATGGGGGAGTCAGCGGCGCTGGTACTCCTCCCAGGTACGGATGGTCACCTTCGGGCCGTCGTCCGGGCCGCGGCCGGCGAGCCCGTTCAAGCCGAGGTAGTAGTCACCGATCTGGTGCTGCGCCTGGCCGGAGAGGCTCGTGTCGTTGATGGCGGTGGCGTGGATGTGCCACGGCCAGTCGTCCTGCTGGGGGTTACGCAGCCATGCGGCGAAGCCGACCAGGCGCAACGTGCGGACGACCGAGGTGCGGGTGGCGGAGCTCATCCCCTTTACCGAGATGTCGACCACGCCGCCGCCGTCGTGGGTGCCCGCGGATGTGGGGTCGCCACCGGGGTTGTACGAACCCTGATCCAGCTTGAGGTCGCGGCCGAGCAGCCGCTTGGCCTCCGCCAGCATGCTTCGCGTGCGGGCGTTGATGACGAAACCGCCGGTGGACACCCGGGCGCCCGGGTCGATGACGTTGGTGACCTTGAAGCGGCCGGCGCCGAGCTTGGTGAGCGACGTCTTGCCTGGCAGGCCGTTGGCGTCGAGACCGGTGAGGCCGAGCGACTTCTGGTATTTCGCGTAGGCGGCGACCGTTGTGGTGCCGAAGTAGCCGTCCACCCACTTCGCGTCGAGGAAACGTTGGTCACTCAGCGCCTGCTCAACGAGGAGCACGCTGGCCTTGGCGCCCGGGGTCAGCGTGTTGTCGGGCCGCCGCGGGTCGATCTGGGCCGCCTTGACGGCGGCTTCCATGTTCAGGCTCGGAAGGGCCTCAGCGTCAGCCGTCTGTGCCGCCGACGCCTCGGACACTCCAGTCAGTGAAGCGAAGAGGGCGGCCGCCAAGAGGGCAGCGGCGCGTGAGGGCAGCTTCATCGTTACTCCCGGTTCAGGGGCTGGGGCGATTCCTGTGTGGCGGAATCCAAGGTTTCGGTTCGCTCGCGTGTCCGGTAGCAGATCGGTGTTGTCAGCCTGTTCGACGAACTTCTCCGTACGGGCGTACGCGCCGTTTGACAGGTGGAAACGCCAGCTCAGACCGGGTATGACGCGGTAGGTGGGCGCGCGTTCGTCCAAGGCGACCTGAGGGGGCCGCTGACGAGGGCAGCCCGCTCCGCGAACGGCCTGCGGGTCCCGTTGCCGCCCGAAATGGGGCTCAGGCCGACGAGTTTTGGGCTCAACTGACCGCAATCGGGAACCGGCTGTGGCGGCCGGCTGACCGCGGTCGGGAACCGGTTACGGCGGCCGGCTCCGACACGGGAGGGGCCGAGCTTCGCGTGAGCGCCGGCCGCTCAGCTCATGGCGACGCACGGCTCGGCGAGCACGGAGAAGGACCTCTCCTAGCCGCCGAGGCGGATGATCCCCCGTGTGGCCGCCACGGTCACGGCGGCGGTGCGGTCGTCGACGTCGAGCTTGGCGAAGATGTGCAGCAGGTGGGTCTTGACCGTGGCCTCGCTGATGCACAGGTGGGCGGCGATGGCCTTGTTGCTCATCCCCTGGGCGACCGCGCCCAGTACCTCGATCTCCCGGCCGCTGAGGGCGCCGGGCGCGTCGGCGCGCGCC
Source organism: Nonomuraea sp. NPDC005650 (assembly GCF_040605375.1). Classification (NCBI taxonomy): domain Bacteria; kingdom Bacillati; phylum Actinomycetota; class Actinomycetes; order Streptosporangiales; family Streptosporangiaceae; genus Nonomuraea; species Nonomuraea sp. NPDC005650. The sequence goes on along the minus strand of NZ_JBEXCR010000002.1, from coordinate 19,092 downwards.
CACGACAACACCCGGGTCGCGATCGCCGGCGACAGGGCGCTCTCCCCTCGGGCCGCCGCCCTGATGGCGTCGAACAGCTGCTCCCGATGGGTGTCCTTGAGCAGGTATCCGATCGCTCCGGCGTCGATGGCACGGGAGATGTCGCTGTCGGTGTCATACGTGGTCAGGACGATCACCCTGGCGCCGGGGTCGTGCTCGCGGATCCGGCCGATCGCCGTCGCGCCGTCGAGCTCGGGCATCTGCAGGTCCATCAGCGTGACGTCCGGCCGCAGGTCACGCGCCAGCCGTACCGCGTCCGAGCCTGAGACGGCCTCGCCGACCACCTCCAGATCGTCCTGGGTGCCGAGCATCGCCCGGATGCCGTCACGGACCACCGGGTGGTCGTCGGCGATCAGGACCCGGATCGCGATCCGCGCGGTCATCGCGCCACCGCCGGAAGACTGGCCACGACCGAGGCGACCCGCGCGGTCATCGCGCCACCGCCGGGAGGCTGGCCACGACCGTGGTGCCCTCCCCGGACGCGCTTTCCACGAGGAGCGTGCCGCCGAGCTGCTCCATCCGCTCAAGCATGATCAGCAGGCCGTGGCCGGAGGCGGTCCGCTCCGGATCGAAGCCGTCGCCGTCGTCGTGGACATCCAGCACGACCAAATCCTCCATGTACGACAGCGTCAGGGTGACCTGCTCGGCACGGGCGTGGCGGCGGGCGTTGGCGACCGCCTCCTGCGCCACGCGCAGCAGCTCTGCCTGGACCTGGGCTTCCAGCGGCCGGAACGTGCCGGTGATCACGGTGTGCGCCTCGATGCCGGTCTCGTCGGACAGCCGGCCCGACAGCCGCCGCAGCGCCTCCGGCAGGCCGCCGTCGTCGAGCTCGCCGGGCCGCAGCGCCCGCACCACGCGGCGGCTTTCCGCGAGGTTCTCCCTGGCGGCCCGCAACGCCTGGGTCAGGTGCCGGTCGTCGGGCAACCGCTCCTGCGCCGCCTCCAGCAGCATCACCACGCTGGCGAACCCCTGGGTCAGGCTGTCGTGGATGTCGCGAGCCAGCCGCTGCCGCTCGGCGGCCACGCCCGCCTGCCGTTCGGCCGTCGCCCGCGCCTCCTGGGCGGCCTGCAACTGGTCGATCAGCTCCTTGCGCTCGTCGCTCTGCCGGGCCACCGAATAGAAGTATCCGACCGCGGTGGCCGCGCTGATCGCGATCAGCGCGGTGATGGCGATCTCGGTCCAGGTGATCGACCCGCCTTCGTGGTAGCTGTGCCACAACCAGCCCCCGGCGCACGACAGCACCGCGACCAGCCCGACGCGCAGGGCGTCCATGCAGTACGGGACGAGCACGCTCAGGCAGACCACCAGGAAGGACGAGTCGATCGCGAACAGCCCCAACCAGAGCAACCCGCCGCCGACCACGTACGGCAGGGGCACCTCACCCGCAGGAGGCGTACGCAGCACGAACCACACCGCATACCAGGCGGCCAGCCCGGCCACGAGCGCCACCGGCAGGGCGTGCCCCACCTCCATCAGTGGCCCGGCCGAGGTCAGCACCAGCCACGAGACGAAGAAGGCGTGCTGCCACCGGCGCCGGGACCGCTCCCAGGACTCCACAGCACCGACGATAATCAACCACCCGCCGCTCCGGCATCAACCAGTCGACTGACCCGGCGATCGGTGTCCCGCTCGATGCGCGCGCGGCCGCACCGGAGCCAGACTCGACGGCGTGACAGCCATCCCCAGCCCGTCCCAGGCCGTCTGGTACCTCGGCCCGCTGCCCATCCGCGCCTACTCCCTGCTCATGGTGCTCGCCATCGCCGTCGGCATCTGGGTCACCCAGCGCCGCTGGACCGCCCGCGGCGGCGAGCGTGGCACGGTCGGGGACATCGCCACCTGGGCCGTGCCGTTCGGCGTGGTCGGTGCGCGGATCTACCACGTGGCCACCGACTGGCAGCAGTACTTCGGCCCCGGCAAGGACCCCCTGCGCGTCTTCGCGATCTGGGAGGGCGGGATCAGCATCTGGGGCGCCGTCGCCGGCGGCGCGCTGGGCGCGTGGCTGGCCTGCCGCCGGCGCGGCATTCCGCTGCGCGACTTCGCCGACGCCGTCGCGCCCGGGATCGCCCTCGGTCAGGCGATCGCCCGCTGGGGCAACTGGTTCAACCAGGAGTTGTACGGCAGGCCGACCACCCTGCCCTGGGCGCTGGAGATCGACCCCGCCCACCGGCCGCCCGGCCTGGAATCCACGGCCACCTACCATCCGACGTTCCTCTACGAGTCGCTGTGGAACCTCGGCGTGGCCGGGCTCGTCCTCTGGGCCGAGCGGCGCTTCCGGTTCGACCGCGGCCGGACGTTCGCGTTCTACGCCGCGGCCTACACCGCCGGCCGCGCCTGGATCGAGTGGCTGCGCATGGACCCCGCCCCTCTCATCCTGGGGCTGCGCTTCAACGTCTGGACCGCGCTGCTGGTCTTCGGGGCGGCGATCGCCTACCTGACCGCCACCCGCCATCCGCCGACCACCGCCCCCCGGCCTGCGGAACTCGGCTGAACGCACTCTCCACGCCCGCCGAAGTGCCAAGATCGGGCTGGAGGCGCGCGTGGGATCCGGCCACGACGACCGAGGCCTTGCCACCCGCCGACGCAACACCGCGATTTCGGATTCGGGCGGAGGCGCCAAGAATGGCCACTGGTGAGCCTTGGACGGGTAATGATCGAGCTCACAACGATCAGTGCCATGCGCGGTGGGGCGCGTCGCTGAATCGCTCCACCGCCCAACCCGAGTACCTGGACGAGTGGTACTACGCCCAGTGCGGAGGATGCCGTTTCTGGATCGCGTTGAGCGGTCAGCTCGGCTTGGACTACGGGGCCTGCACCAACCCGGCCTCGTCGTTCGACGGGCGGGTGCGGTTCGAGCACGACGGCTGCGTACGGTTCGTCGACCGCGAGGACGGCTCGTTCGGGTAACGGCATGGTACGGAGGTGAACCGCAACCCGAGCCTGCTCATCACCCGCACATCTTCGCTGCCCGATCACCTTGTCGCAGTCGTCACCTCAGCTGAAGCGCCATGCTCGAAGGTCTTCGCGCCCAGGAGCCGGAGCGCGAGCAGACTCTGCCAGACGCCGAGGATGACGGTGGGCATCCGCTCGAACAGCCCGGCTGCCGAGGTCCCCCCGTCCTGACCGTCGGCAGCCGAAACGCCGGCGAAGAAGAGCACGAAGAACACGACGGCAAGGGTGCCCGTCGCGATCGAGTAGGAAGCCCATCCACGCCACTTGTCGCGAGCAAATCGCCTTACCAGCACGAAACAGGCGGCAGGGAGGGCGATGAATACGATCAGACTCGTGAGGTTGTGGATGGAACCGCCCAGGCTCGCGACAGCGGGCGTCGCCGTCGGATAGCCGAGGATCGGGTCCGTCACGAACGGACCGATGGCGATGAGGCCGAGCCCGACGACGAAGAACAGGATCGGCCCCCACAGGGAGCCGGCCCCGGTCCGTAAAACGCGCCTCAGGCCCACTGCGAAGCACAGCGTGAGCAATCCGTAGAGCATGAAGTTGACGATCTGTATCCACCCTTGATCGCCCAGGCTGAGCGTACTGATGGTGTGGTGCCAGGTGCTGTACCCGGGACGGGCAGCCCCGGCGATGAGATACACGGCCACGAAGACCACCGGGCCGATCGCGCCAGAGAACAGCAGAAGCCTGGTCGTCAGTCGCTGATCCGCGGTGTCAGCCTGTGGCGTCGCCATGCCGGTTCTCCTTTTTTGAGTCGCCCTGCCAGAGCGCACAGATGTCTTGCCGACCGAGCAGGCACCCCGCGCATCCGGCAGCGGCTGGCATGTGCGGTACTCGACCTCTCCGAGGCCTGCGAGAGCAGTCTTCAACCTCAACTTAGGTTGAAGTCAACCCGCGCCCTGAGCGGCGGGCCGGCTTCGGCCGACAGGCACCCTGAGCCCCGCCGCCGACCGGGACCGGCACCCCATGCCGCGCCGCCTGACCCTTCGAGATCGGTCAGGCGACGGGTGACGCTGACAGCCTCGGGTGTTCGCGCGAACGTGTGTGAGGTGGTGGCGAGGGGACACTCAGCGGGTCTTGCGGTGGCGTCGTTTCGCCTGGGGCCGCGATCGCAGGTCGGGCAGGGCCCACGGAGGCCGGCCGTGACGCAGGTGACCGGCGATGAGCGCGCCGATCCCCCTGGGCATGAAGTTGGCAGCATGGACAGCGGCAGGGGTGAGTTCGATGCCATCCCAGAAGCATCCGTTGGGCGCTGGGATGCGGAATCGCGTGTCGTCGTGGTCTGCGATATGTGCCACGAACACGTACTCATCGTGGTCGCCCGTCCGGTCGACGTGAATGAGCGAACCGATTGTCAACTCGATGCCGAGCTGCTCGTGCAGGACGCGTCGCAGAGCGTCCTCGAAGGTCGTCGTGGCAGCATCGACCTCACCACCAGGCAAGAAGTGGCGTTGGGCGTTGTCCGGCAAGCCTTGCCCCAGGGCCAATAGCCGCCCGTCCGGCCTTTTGACGACGGCGCTCAAGCGAACAGACATGATCGGTCCCTTCTGGCTGCTCACCTTCGATCTTCCACGAGCAGGCGACCATCGTTGACGTGGTCGGCGAGGTAGATGCGGTCGGGTTGGGGCGCCGTCGACTTCAGGCTTCGTCCGGGATGTGGTACAGGGTGCCGGAGGTGCCGAACCATTCGTGGTCGATGTAGCGGCCGGTGACCAGTCCGATCAGATGGAGGTAGTCGTTGAGTTCGTCCTCCTCGTCGGCGAAGCCGGCCGTAGCGGTCGATTCGAGGTTGTACTCTCCGAGCAGCGGCTCCAGCTCTCCGAGGAAGTTGGAGTCGCGCCCGCACTGACCTCTGTTCTGGCCGTCACGCCAGTAGGAGAGGCCGTGCGCTCCGCCCTCCCCGTCATCGTATTCCAGGTAGAACAGCCGGCGGCCGCTCCCGCTGATGGGGAAGGGGGCGACGGGCCCGCCGCTGAGACTGATGATGTGCAACCATCCGGGCGCGTGCGGACCGACCCAGATGATCTCCTCAGGAGAGTACGGGTCGTACCACCGCATGGCGGTCGGAAGATCGCAGACCAGCCGGCTGTCCAGGTCGGCGCCAAGCTGCTGGGCCACGGACTCGGGGGCGTTTCCTTCGACCCAGGTGCCTGCGAAGCGCTCCGAGAAGCCGTGCGAGGACAGGAGACCCCATTGGTCTTCGGCGGGACGCGGATGAGCGTTGTTCGGCACTCGGTTCCTCTCGTTACGCGAGTCATTCGTCCGGTTCCGCGCTGGAGATCAGGGATCGATCATGACCCAGAACGGGTCTCCGGGATTCACCACCCGGTATTTCGTGTAGAAGGAGTTCAGGGCCGAGCCCTGTAGTCCGTTGTGCTGTCTGCCGAGCGCTCTGAGTGAATAATCGTAGAATTCGTTGTTCGCACCCTGCTTAGTCGAGGCGAAGGGATATTCATCGCACTGCAGCTCTTGGTATTTCGGGTCGACCAACCTGATATAACCCGGGTCGTTGTATCGATCCTCATAGTAGTACCTGCAGTAGTTTCTGGTGTACTGCTGGCCGTTCACGGTGAAGGTACTGTGGTTGAAGACGCCGCGGTTGTCCGCCTTCTCGTCTTTCGTCGCTCGCGTCGGCGGATTCCCGGCGATGGTGTTGGCTGGCGCGGCCCAATTCCTGGGAAACTTCTTCCGCTGCTCGGTGCCCGTCCAATCCCGCAGCGGCGGGTCTTCCGTGTCGCACGGCCGGGTACGTCCTGGCATTGGCGTGGTGTCCAACGCCGTCTCGATGTACCACCAGAACAGCCATTGGTCGTCCATCGGGGCAGCGAAGATGAGCTCCGACAGGGTGGCGGCTTGGGGGGTTGATCGCCCGTAGGCGCGGTAGCCGTTCGTCCGGGGTGAGCAGGTGGGCGTGCAGGCCGAGATCGTGCAGTAGTTCCCGCAGATTGCTGAGGTGGGCGGCGGCATGCGCAGCTATGGCGGGGGCAACAGGCTCGGGCATGGCGGGCTCCAAAGAATGGACAGGTGGTGGGGAGAGGAAGTGCCTGCTGTTCACGAGGCGGGCGGGTACGGCGGCTGGGGGTGTTCCGGGTGGGCCGGGTGGCGGTTGGCGGCTCGCCGGGCGCGGCGGATCGACCGAATAGCGGCGGAGAGGTAGCCGATCAGCAGGGCATTGAGCGGAGGTATCGTCATCGCGCAAGCGCCCAACGGCGTCCGTCACACGGTCTATCTGGAGACCGCTACCGAGCCCGTCGTGACGAGCTACGCCGAGGTGGTTGAGCTGGTTACCATGAAGCTGGACGCCATCAGGGCGGATGCTCTCCCCCAGAGGGCGTCGGTCGAATTCATCAGGAAGATGGTGGAGAAATGGACCTGACGGCCGAGCTGGAGACGGCGGCCTGGCGCAAGGCGACACGCTCGACCGGAAACGGCGGAGACTGTATCGAAGTCGCGCCACTGTCCGGCGGCCGTGTCGGCATTCGCGACACCGAAGCGCCTGACCAGGCTCCCTTCGTCGTTCGGCCCGAGGTATGGGCCACATTCATTGACGGTGCGAAAAAGGGCGAGTTCGACTTCTGGCCCTCTACCGACGCTAGCGAAGAGGGGGGTTCGGTTGGGTGCAGAGGCCCTCCTCCCAGGCCCTCCACTCGGGTCCGTACAGCCGGCCCAAAACTAACTCTCTGTAGTCGCGATGCCAGTCGTGGCCCGGCAAGCCTGCCGTAAGATCGACGCATGGCAGTCACGCGCAAGGACGTCGCGCGCGCGGCAGGTGTATCCACTGCCGTGGTCTCCTATGTGCTGAACGACGTTCCTGGTCAGGTCGCGCCGGCTACCCGGCAGCGGGTGCTCGACGTGATCTCGGAGCTCGGTTACCGCCGCGACGTCGTGGCGCGGGCCATGAAGACGGGCAGCACCGACTCGGTCGGGCTGGTGTTGCCTGAGATCACGCCGTCCTACTTCGCGGGGCTGACCCAGCAGATCACCGACGCGGCTCGCCGCCACCAGCTGAGCGTGAACGTGGCGACGTCCAACGGCGATGTGGAGGTCGACGCCTGGATCTGGGCGACCATCGCGTTCGCCGCCTCCGGGCCGTGCGGACCGTAGGCTCCTGCCCCGAACTCCACGCCCGCGCCCTCCAACGCGGGCCGCACCGCAAGGTAGGCGAAGGAGTCGCCGCGTACTCCGGCGAAGGGGAACCAGCTCTTGCGCTCCTGGGCCAGCTCGCTTCCCTCCTCAACGGCCAGCTTGCAGAAGCCAGGCAGGAAGCTCGCGAACCACAGGTGCAGGTCGGCGAACGACACCCCGTGCTCGACCGTGACGCCGGACCACGCCTCGCTGCGGTCGCCGGCCAGCACCCCGTCCAGCAGACTGGGGTTGTCGGGTGCTCCGTCGTCGAACCGGAGCGTGACGGTGTGGCCGTGCGGTTCCGGTAGGCGGAATTCCCTGTCGTTGTGCTGACCAACTCCCTGCATGGGGACGAACCCGCACACCACGGCGGACGTGCTGACGAGATGGTCGTTCGTGCGGCGGAACGCGATGGAGCGGCTGATGCCGTTCATCCGCAACGGCACCACCAGCGTGCCGCCCTCGGCCAACTGGCGTAGCCAGGCCGGGGCCAGGTCCCACGCGCCGACCGTCACGATGATCGCGTTGAACGGCCCGAACCCGTGAATCTCGTGCTCGGCGTCGGCGGTGAGCACCGTGACCCGGTCGCCGTACCCGGCGGCGTCCAGAAGCGCGATGGCGCGGTCGGTCACCTCCGGGTCGATGTCCACGCTGACCACCTGGCCGTCCGGCCCGACGACTTCGGCCAGCATCGCCGCGTTGACGCCACCTGAACCGATTTCCAGCACGGCCATGCCCGGCTCCAACCGCGCCTGCTCGATCATCGCCACCTGGATGAACACGGCGCTGACGGAGGAGATCGCGACCCCGTGCTCGTCCTTCTTGGTCACCACGGCGCTGTCGGCCTGGTAGGTGACTTCCAGCGGGGTGCCGGCCGGCACGAACGCGTGCCGAGGTACCGTGCGGAACGCCGCTTCGACCTGGGCCGACGCGATGAATCCGGCTTCCTTGAGTTCGTCCGCGAGCTTGTCCCTCAGCTCAGCGGCCCGCGCTTGGTCGATGGTCTCGTCATTCACAGATGGATCTCCTTGCGTTGTGTCGTCTGGTCGGCGGCTTCGCGGAGGGGGCTTGGTGCGGCGCGGGTTCACGCTGACCGGGCCGAACATTCCTGTCCACCGGACGCGCCGAGGAGAACGTGGTGTCCCGGTTGGTCGCCGTCGGCCTCGGTGGCGATGGGCTGTCTGGTGCTTCGTGACGAGAGTCGCGTGGACGGTGGTGATGGTCTTGGCGTCCCCGCCGCGCCCGGTCTCCTGGTAGCCGCCATTTCTGATCGCGGTACGCGGCCTGCGGCGTGGTGAGGGGGTCGGGGTGCGGTGGCCAGACGTCATCTTCGAGAAGGGACGGATCGGCGTGTGGTCGGACAAGTCGCCTGTCTTCCACGGGTACCTCCGGGCGGCTGCAAGCGGCGGGACAACCCGATGCGGTCCAAAGCACAGGGGCGGGACCGATGGTCCCGCCCCTGTCTTCATCTGCGAATGCCGCTTGCTACTTGCGTTCGGCCAGGAACTTCAGCTGTTCGCCGCGGTGGCGGATGCCGCCGCCTTCGTGGCGGTTCCAGGGCCACACGGTGATCCGCTTCTCGCCCTGCCAGCGGTTGTAGGCGGCGAAGACGGTCGAGGGCGGGCAGTCGGCGTCCATCAGGCCCACCGAGTACAGCGCCGGGGCGGTGGCGCGCGCGGCGAAATGGACGCCGTCGAAGTAGTCGAGGGTCGCGAAGACCTGGTCCTCTCTCAGGCGCTGTCCCGCGAGGAACTCGACGAACTCGCCGTACACGGGTGCGTCGGTGATGGTCACCGCGCGGCGGATGTGCGACAGGAACGGCACGTCGACCATCGCGCCCGCAATGTCGGCGCGCAGGCCGGCGACGGCCTGGGTGATCGCGCCGCCCTGGCTGCCGCCGGCGATCACGATCCGGTCCGGATCGATCCCCTCGGCACCCTTGGCGACGTCGACGGCGCGGTAGGCGTCGGTGAAGACCCGCCGGTAGTAGTAGTGCTCGGGGGCTTCCAGGCCCTGGGTCACCCAGCCCTTGGCGGTGGGGCCGGTGGTCCCGTACGGGTCGCCGGTGTCGCCGGGGTTCCAGTGTCCGTAGCCCTGGCCGCGGGTGTCCATGACGAAGTGCGCCCAGCCCGCGGCCGGGTAGGTGGTGTGCGCCCATGGGTAGGAGCGGCCACCGGAGTAGCCGATGTACTCGACCACGCACGGCAGCGGGCCGTCGATGCCCTTGGGCTTGACCAGCCACGCCTTGATCGGGTGGCCGCCGAACCCGGCGAAGACGACGTCGAAGGCCTCCACGGTGACCAGGTCGGTTTCATACGGTTCGATCCGGGCGTCGAGATCGTGGGCGGCAGCCTCGGCGAGGGTGGTCTTCCAGAACTGGTCAAAGTCGGCCGGTTCGGGGATGTCGGGCCGGTAATCGCGGAGCTGCTCCAGGGGAAGGTCGAACAATGCCATGGCGGGTGTGTACTCCAAACGGACTCAAGTAGTGAACAGCGACGAATGCGATGGAAGCTGGCGGAACTTGCTTGCTTGCCCCGTCGCTGCGGTGTTCGCGGTGCGAGGCGGGCCCTTCATGCCTCGTGGGCGGGGAAGAGCTGGTTGATCGTGCGGCGCAGGGTCTCGCGGACGACGGTCGGGTTGTCGAGCTCGGCGGACTGGAACGCGCCGTCGTGTAGGAGCACGAGCAGGCGTGCCGCGTGGTCGGGATCGGGGTGGTCGAGGTCGGCCGCGAGGTCGCGCAGGACTCCGAACAGCCACGACCGCTGGTCGTCGATGACCGCGCGCACCGGATGGGCGCGGTCGGGGTACTCGGCGGCGGCGTTGAGGAACTGGCAGCCGCGGAAGCCGTCCTCGAGCGTCGCGTCGCCGAGCACGGCCATGACCGCGTGCAGCGCCTCGTGTGGGGGCTTGCCTTCCCGGGCTGCGGCGACGGCTTCGCGGATGCCCTCGGCGGTGGTGGTGAGGTATGCGGCGACCAGGTCGTCTTTGGCCGGGTAGTGGCGGTAGAAGGTGGCGCGCGTGACCTGGGCCTCGTTGATGAGGCGTTCGACGCCGACGGCGTGGATGCCTTCGGCGTAGAACAGGCGGGAGGCGGTGTGCAGCAGCCGGTCCTTGGGGTGCAGTTCCGAAGGGGTCCTCATATATCCAGCCTAGAGAAAGATCAGTCGTTCTTGTCAGCAAAGATGATCACTTTGCAGCCCTCATAGAGAACGACTAGTCTTTCTCGCAGAAAGACCGATCATTCTCCCTTCCTTGAGAGTACAGGAACCATGAGCACCACACCCACGATCGTCCTGGTCCACGGCGCCTTCGGTGACTCCGGCATGTGGAGGGGCGTCATCGCCAACCTCCAGGCCCAGGGCTACACCGCCGTCGCCGCCGCAAACCCGCTGCGCGACCTCGAATCCGATGCGGCGTACGTCGCCACCGTCACCAACGCCGTCGAGGGCCCGGTCGTCCTGGTCGGCCACTCCTACGCCGGCGCTGTGATCACCCGCGCCGCCCGCGACGCCGCCAACGTCGACACGCTCGTCTACGTCGCCGCGTTCCAGCCCGACGAGGGCGAGAGCGCCCTGGAAAACGCCGCCCGCTTCCCCGGCGCCAAGATGGGCCCGGACACCACCAGCGCGATCGAGCACGAGGGCGAGCCGGAGCTGCGCATCCTGCCCCAGCACTACCAGGACGTCATCGCCGGCGACCTGCCCACCGAGACCACCGACGTCCTGGCGGTCACCCAGCGCCCCGTGTCCCAGAAGGCCCTGACGGCCCCGCTCTCGGGCCAGCCGGCCTGGCGGACCCTGCCCTCCTGGGCGGTCATCGCCACCGAGGACAACGCCATCCCCGCCCAGGCCCAGGAGTTCATGGCCGAACGCGCCGGATCGCACGCCGTGCGCATCAAGGCCTCCCACGCCGCGTCCATCTCCCAGCCCGACGCCGTGGCCGAGCTCATCATCGAAGCCGCCAAGAGCGTCAGCTGAATGGCCACTCGTCACCGAACCAGGGACTTCGGCCTGGCGCGGTGACGAGGTTTCATGCCGGTCGTCAACGCGCGGATCCCGCCACCCTGTGGGTGGTCGGGGCCAGCCGCACTGCGAGCTCTCAGCGAGCTCCAGAAGGGGCACAAACACCCGAGTAGAGATCCAGCGGCGGGGTCCTGCCCTCTCCGGCCATCCTGCGCCAGTCGTTGCCGGGCCTGCGAATCACGCCCGGGTGCTGTTGGTCGCGAACGCTGTAGGCGTCGTGGTCGTTGACCCTGGCGTACTCCAGTCGCGTCTGCTCGGCTACCTCGTACCGGTCTTCATCCACGTCGATGTCGTGGAGGTCCTCGTCCGAGGAGCCGCCTCCGGGGCCGCGGCCGAGGAGCGCGCCCAGCGTGCGGAAGTCGCCACCGGGCCGGCGGAGCTCGACCTCCGGCCGGTCCTTGTCGCGAACGGCGTAGTCGTCGCTGTCCCCGATCGCCGCGTACTCGATGCCCGTGCCGTCAAGCAGCGTGAACTTGGCCTCTTCCACGGCTACCCCCCACAGGTCGGGCTGAATCGATCTGGCTGTCATGGGAGTTCTCCCTTGAGTTGATTCTTCGATGGCGCCGGACACCGTGGCCCGGCCTGGTGCCCAGCCCGCCGCCTGCCCGGCACGGCGGGCCGGGGGCTTCACGGGCGGGAACCGGCCAGGCGCTGGACGATCTCCTGCTGCGTCGCCAGCACGGCCATGAGAGCAATCGGGTCGCCCCTCTGAACCTCCGGCAGCACGCCAGCCCTGGCCGTCTCGAGCGTCAGCACCCAGTGCGGCCGAGCCGTCCACACCCAATGACCTGACGAGTCGAGCCCGTACCAGATATCCCAACTCTGAAAGGCGGTGCGCAGGACGGAGAGCTGGAAGTCCTTCAGATCGAGGTGGAGCAACGCCCTGGTCTCAGGGTCATGGGCCGCGAGATCAGCGAGAGCGTGCAACTCGGCATTGACGAGGGACATTCCAGGCTCCAAACGTGGACCGCATGCGTATTGAGGTGCGCCGAAGTGATTCCGTGCGACGTTTACGCCGTTCAGCAGTAGCGTGGCCAGCACGGGGAGTCGCAGTCCATATTTCGCGTTGGACACACGTTCCCCGCCGTTCCCTGGGCTGCGGGTAGGGAAAAAGATCTCGGGCGCACGGAGGCGATGGTGGGCGAAGAGACGTTCGGGCAGGTCCTGCGCCACCTACGCGGCAACCGCACTCTGGGAGCGGTGGCGAATGCGGCGGGCATCTCCACTAGCTACGTCTACAAGCTGGAAAACGGGCAGAGGAAGCCAACCCGTACAGTGGTCGAAGCGCTGGAAGCCGCGACCAATGCGCAAGGCGCGCTTATCGAGGCATCTGAGAGAAATGAGAATAAATCCGCTCCAAATGCGGAGATCCTCCCTCCTATCGCCCCACTGAGTCCAGTGCGTACTCTGGATATAAACGACCAGTATGGGGGAGACCGGGGAGGACGCCACGGAACGCCGACGGCTGTTCGGGCTAGCCGCCAGTGTTGGAATCGTCGGCTTCGACGAGATCGTTCGACAGGAACTCGATCACACGACTGATCGACCTCGCAGTGCCGAGGACTGGGATATCGCACGGGCCGATCACCTGCACGCCCTGCGCACACGCCCACCCGCCCAGGTCATCAAGGACCTGTCGATCGACCTCTACGCCCTTCGACAGCAGATGCACACCACGTCCGGCGACGAGCTGACCGAGCTGTACCGAGTGGCGGCCCTGCTGGCCGTCATCCAGGCCAACGCGCTGACCCGGGTCAGCGACCACGGGGCCGCCATCCGCTGGTGGAGCACCGCTCGTAAGACCGCTGACGCCTCCAGAGACCTTGAGCTCCGCCTTCTGGTTCGCAGCGAAGAGGCAATTCACGGTCTTTACGGGCAGCGAGAGCCTGAGACCGTCCTACGGCTGATCGAGAATGCTCGCCAGATCAGTCGTCGTCCATGGCCTCGGCTCATGACCGCCAGGGCCAAGGCGCTGGCGCTGCTGAATCGTTCAAAGGAAGCGGCCGGTATCCTGCGAGATCTCCATGATCACATGGACAAGGGGATCGCTGGCGATCGCTGGGACTTCTTCAAGCCGGATCAGATCCCGTTCGCCGAAAGCTGGGTAGCGGCCTACTCGCACAACGAGGCAGCGGCAGACGCTGCTCGCGACCAGGTTCTTCAGATCATTCCCGAGCGGTCCTACCAGTACCGCATGAACGCCAAACTACATGAGGCGATCAGCACGGCTGCGCTTGGCGGAGCGGACGAGGGCGCCAGACTCGCAGCCGAGCTGATCGACTCGCTGCCCGCTGGCTTCCAGACCAACCACATCCTGGAGACGGCGCGCATGGTCCTGCGCGCGGTACCGCTAGAGCAGCGGGACCGGCCAGCAGTAGGGGAGTTGCGCTCGCTGCTGGCCATCGAGGCCTGACAGGCGGGGGCGTCGTGCAAGACGACCCACACCACCCCGCGTGGTCGGGCGGGCAACTCGATCCACAAAAGTGCCCGGTTTACGCACGGCCGGGTGGCCACGGTGAGCGCCTTGGCGAGTGCGGGCACGAGCCGGAAGCGGGCGATGTGGTTTTGGACGGCCACTTTGTCCTTGCCGGTCCGGCAGGGCGAGTCGGCTAGGGGCGGCGCAGGAGCTCATCGGGCAGGCGTGGCCTCCACACGGAGGTAGTCGTTATCGCGCACCTCGGAAGCGTTGCATAGGGGCGTTTCAACCGACCACCTGTTTGCACTGACCTATGAAACGGTGTTCGCCTGGACGCGACCGGCCGTTGATCGCGTTTCATGCGTCGTCGCTTATGAAACACCGCCCGAATGGCCCCTGGTAACACAATCCGTGAGCGCGATTACAGAAAGCTACTCTCGGGCTGGTTGCGCGTACCTGTTGTCGATGCGTTCTACGGCTGAGCAACGGCAGCCAGGTTCACCACGCGGACGCCGGCGTCCTGCGTCCAGAAAATGACACCGCTACCTGACGACCACTGCTGGCCACCCGACGGCAGCTGGGCGCCCTCGAAGGTCACGGTCGTCCGCGTGCGGGCGTCGTAGATTTCGCCGGAGCCGGTGAAGAACCGATCCCGATACGGGTAGTCGCGCAGCCCTCGATGGACGTCGTTCCAGCTGCCGTCGCTGCGCTGGACAACGGTGTCGTCTCCGCGCCTCCCGGTACACCAGGTCGGCCCGCAGCGCAGGCCCTCAACGCCTACTGCGGGGCGAACTTTGATGGTGACTCCCGTCTGCAGGTTGACGACTTTGGTCGGATTCGTGCGAACGTCCAGAGGTTCGTCTGTCGCCCACGGCCACTCCACGAGCTGCAGGCCCTTGGACCCGGGCACCCGTTCGGGGACTCCGCCGTCGATCCTCATCCGCCAGACCCCGTCCAGCGGTGCTGACCAGACGACATCCTGGCCGGCGAGCGCCATGCGATCGACGTTCTCACCCGAGATAGGCCCGACCTTCCTCGCCTGCCCACCGGCCCGCAAGGGAGCGACCCAGGCCTGCCCGTCGACGAGCCAGACCACCCGCTCACGATCGACGGCCAGATGCTGCGGCGCCTGCCTGAGGGCAGCGACGATTCGTGAACCCTTGGAAGCGGCGTCGTAGACCTCAAGCGTCCCTCGCTCGCCCCAGACCAGCACCTCTGTGGCGCTGATCGCCGCCAGCGGCCTGGAGCGCGCGGGCATCGTGAACACGGCCTGCGGCCACACCCGCTCGACCGCGTTGCCCTCCGGCTGCGACAGCCCCGGCTCAGCCGTGTCCACGACGACTTGCGGTGCAGGCCAGGCGACCATCGCACCCCATCCCAGGGCCGCCGCGCAGACCGCCACGAGCGCCCCCTTCGCCTTTCTACGCCTCCGGCGTCGTCTCTCGGCCATCACGCCGGGCAACACATCCTGGTCCTCGGCCCGATCGGCAATGGTGCGCAACGCCTGAGCCAGCTTCTCCTCGGTTGTCATCTCCACCTCCCCGTGAGTGCGTCCGCGCGGACGCGCAGTGTGGCCAGCGCGCGCGATGCCTGGCTGCGGACGGTCGCCTGCGAGATGCCGAGCCTCGCCGCGATCTCCTCATCGGCGAGATCCTCGTAGTAGCGCAGGATCAGCACCGTGCGCTGTCTGGCCGGTAAGGCCCGCAGGCGCTGCCAGATCTCGCCGAGCTCGTGTTCGTCCTCATGGACCGGCGAGGGAACCTCCGCTGTGAGGTGTTCCAGCCGTCGTCTGCGCCACCAGCTCACATGCTGCCGGGCCATGATCGTCCGAACGTACCCCTCGGGGTCGTCCTTGCTGCGTACACGCCGCCACGAGGAGCTCAACTTGAGCAGAGCCTCCTGGACCAGGTCAGCCGCGTCGTCGGCGCTGCCGGTCAGCACCAGGCCGTAGCGCAGCAACGCATGACTCCTGGCGCGGACGAACTCCTCGAACTCCACCTTCCAGGGACGCACGGGCCGACGTCCTCGTTGCAAAAACTTTCTTCGGATAGAGCCCCCGCACAGACCGCGCGGCAGCAGGCCGAGCTGGTACGCATGCATGCCATCGGCAACTATCACCACCGAGTGGTCTGCACGCCCTGGCGGGCGTGGGGGTCAGAGAGATTTGGAACGGAATCCGGCGTTAGCGGGGTTTTCCCAGGTCAGTGAACCCCTGTCGCTGTGGCCTTCGTTGTAGTAGCGGGCCTGGATCTTCTGCATCGCTCCCTCCGCAGTGACGGTTGCCGTCTGTGTGGGTCGCCGGCCCGGATCGCCGGTAAGCACCCTGATGGTGTCTGGTCTGGAAGGGGTGAGCCCGGTTAGCGCCGGCTCCACGCGGAACCCTTCAAGACGAAATATTCGCCCTCGCTTGCATGACCGCAACCACGATAAGCAGGCAAAACATGCCTGGGCGCATGGCCTGCGAGAGCTCGGGCAGATCCCCGATCTCCCCAACGAGGACGTTGCGTAGCTCCCGACGCCGTCAGGGAATATCGACCAGTACCCGGCCACGGGCGTGGGGTTCAACTCACGGTCGCGTTCTTGGTCAGCGCGTCCATGAGGAGGTCGATGAGGCGACGGACCTGCTCTTTGGTGCTGTGCTGCACCGAATAGGAGACGCCACCGATGAGGAGCAGGACGTCGGCGGGGGTGACGTCGGTTCGCAGGCTGCCGTCGCGGGCGCCCGCGTCGAGGAGGGTGGCGACGGCGCTGGTGAGGAGTGTGCTGCTGTCGGCGTAGGGATCGGCTCCAGAGGCGATGACGGTGTTGAGCGCCGCGCACATCTCGGTATTGGCTGTGGCGTAGTCGAGGAAGTTCTCCAGCCAGGCCCGGGTGGCTTCGGCGGCCGAGTGCCGGGCGAGGAGTTCTGTTGCCGTCTCGCACACGCCGGCGAGCTGCTGCCGGTGGGCGGCGACGATGAGGGCTTCCCGGGTCGGGAAGTGCCGGTAGAGCGTGCCGACGCCGACGCCCGCCTGCTTGGCGATGGCGGCCGGAGCGGTGTCCAGTCCCTGCTCGGCGAAGACGCGTGCGGCGACCTCCAGCAGGCGCTCCCGGTTCTGGAGCGCGTCACTCCTGGTCCGGCGAGGGGTGGACATGCGGTTACCTCCGGCATCGTCTCCATTTGCATTCCGGAACGCGTTCCGCTTAAGGTCTTAAGCGGAAAGCATTCCGGTACGACTCTACCTCAGGAGAACTCATGACCACCCTCGCCGACAAGGCCGTACGCCGCTGGTTCATCACCGGAGCCTCCGGCGGCATGGGCAGCCGCCTCACCGAGCACGCCCTGCGCCACGGCGACCACGTCACCGCCACGGTCCGCCCCACCGAAGCCGAAGCCCTGAACGGCCTGCGCGAGACCTACGGCGACCGGCTGACCGTCGAGAGCCTCGACCTCACGCGGCCCGCCGACATCGACACGGTGATCAGCCGGACCCTCCAGTCCGGACCGGTGGACATCGTGGTCAACAACGCCGGATACGCCCTCATGGGCGCCGCCGAGGAGATGACCGCCGAGCAGATCCGCGACCAGATCGAGGTCCTCCTGCTCGCGCCGATGCTGATCACCCGGGCCTTCCTGAAGCCGATGCGCAAGCAGGGCGGTGGCCGGATCATCCAGATGTCCGGCGCCGGCGGCCAGATGGCCATGCCGGCACAGAGCGCCTACCACGCGGGCCGGTGGGGGCTCGAAGGCTTCACCGAGAGCGTCGGCGGCGAAGTCGCCGACTTCGACATCCGCCTCACCCTGATCGAGCCCGGCGCCATGCGCACCGGCTTCAACTCAGCCATGCGCTACACCACCGAAACGGGCGCCTACCGCACCAACGCCGTCGGGCAGATCCGGGGCTTCATGCAGAACCCCGATCCCAGCATCTTCACCGGCGACCCGGCCAAGGTCGCCGCCGCCATCTACGACACCACCCGCGACCCGAACCCGCCCCTTCGCCTCGCGCTCGGTGCCGACGGCCTCCACCTCATGCACAACGCACTCACCGAGCGACTGGCCGCGCTGGAAGCCCAGAAGGACCTGGCGGCATCCGTCGCCTTCACCGACTGAGCCCCACGCCGACTTGCCGGAACTGGAGACCCCGGGGGATGCCGCCAGACGCAGCTTCCGGAGGGGTTGCAAGATAGCCCTTGTTATCTGGCAAGAACAAGATCGGACGCCAATCGTGAGCTGGAGACCGCACCTCCCGCGCTGATGGTTCGTTTCCCAGTTATCAGGCACCCTGGCGGATGGAAGGTCCAGAGTGGATCCAGTGATCGTCGAACAGCTCGGACGCGACCACGCGCTCGCCCGGCATCTGGACGACTTCCTCACCGACCAGAAGAACGCGGGCGCCTCCCCGCACACCGTGCGCGCCTACCGGGGCGATCTGCTCCAGTTCACCGCGCACCGCGCCGGGCGCCGCCTGATGGATCGGCCGACCGGGCATGCGGCTCTCCGGCCGGTCCCGGCCGCCGCCCGCCAGGCGGCGCCCGACGACCCTTTCCACGCCCAGAAGTGCGT
Source organism: Nonomuraea sp. NPDC005650 (assembly GCF_040605375.1). Classification (NCBI taxonomy): domain Bacteria; kingdom Bacillati; phylum Actinomycetota; class Actinomycetes; order Streptosporangiales; family Streptosporangiaceae; genus Nonomuraea; species Nonomuraea sp. NPDC005650. Next base: position 989 of record NZ_JBEXCR010000002.1, on the reverse strand, counting down.
TCACGGATGGGCGAGCGACCTGCCCGGCAAAGGCGACCCGATCACCTACCAGCAGGTCGTGCCCGAACTGGTGGTCGAGGTCCTGGCCGACGTCGCCGACGAGCGCGGCCGGTGGCGGCACCCGATGCGGTACCGGCGGCTGCGACTCGACCTGTCCCCGGACGCCGTACCACGCGGCACCCACCTGGATGCCGGGCCGGCATAACCGCGCCCGGTCCAACGGTGCCGACGTGTGAGTGCCGGGGACGGTCGTCAGGGCTGAAGTGCGTAGGTCACTGTGGCTGCGACCGGGAAATCATCCACATCCATGTTCGACGACCCTATGGTGATCTCACAGCGGGCGTCTGTTTTGGTGCATCCCGTCGCCCTGGCGAAGATCAAGATCTCGGAGTAGTCACCGTCCGGTCTCGATATCGGTCTGTAGCTCTTCATTACGTACTCTGACACCCGCATCGACTCCCATGTCTGACCGAGCTCATCCAGCGCGCAGGCAACTGCAACCTGACCGGCGACGTCGGCGGCTGCCGTGATCGCCGCGGTGGACAGCGTCAGGCGTTGCAGGGCCAGGATGTCGGACCAGGGGAACTTGATAAGCAGCGCACTGTTGTAGAAACCCTCCACCCTCAGGTCCAGTAGCTGGGTCCACAGAGGGACGTTCTTCTTGATGACCATGTCAAACGCATCTTGTGGCTCCATGCGCCCAGTATGTGCATAGATCGACGGGCGCGCCCAGGAATTGGAGAGTGGCCGCTCCAGGCTGGCGCGAGGCGCCTGGAGCAGGGTGACGCGACGTTAACGGCATCCCCCCGGCGACCCAACCGCGAGTCGCCCACGGGGGAGCGATGCAGAAGATCTAGGCCCGCTACTACAACGAAGGCCACAACGACAGGGGTTGGTCGCGTCCGAGCTGCGGTGTAAAAGGAAACGAGCGTAGGTTGCCGTGTTGAACCGACCAAAGTTCGCACGACACAAGGACCTACGCTCGTGGC